>NZ_LZSY01000020.1 GCF_001665625.1 Mycolicibacterium peregrinum
AGGGTTGCGCGCACTGCCCTTACTGGGCGCGCAGTCCCCTCACCGCCACCGCCGGCCAGTGCGCGCCGGCACAGGACATGAGTTGGGTCATTTGGCTTAGTGCCTTGAGTTTTCGGTGCGGAGGGCGTTGAGGATCGCTTCGACCTCGGCGTTTACCGCGGGCGCGAAGGTCGTGACGGTGCCGTTGACGTCGATGGTGGCCGAGCGTAGAGGTTTGAGGGTACGCAGGAACCGGCGTAGCGACAGGCCGGTGCGGGTCTGCACTTCGCGGCTTAGGGCCAGCGCGGTGAACACGATGGTCAGGTGCGCTTCGATGGCATCGCGGGTGCGGGCGAACATCGGCCGGGCGGCAAGGTCAGTCTTGGACATGCGGAAGGTCTGCTCGATATGCCACAGGTCGTGATAGCTGGCGATGACCTCGGCCGCGGGCATGAGCTCGGCGTCGATGTTGGTGACATAGCCTTTCAATCCGACCAGGCGACCCCGCCCGCGCCAGTGATGCCGCATCGAGTTGTTGTGCGCCGTTACAGGTTGTGACGAATCGTGGCGTGCGAGCAGCTTTATCGCCGTCGACGACGGCGCGGGCTTTGGCTTCCTGCAGGTTGATGGTCTTGTTGTCGCGGACGGCTCGTTTGGTCGAGTACGCCCACACCGCCCGCCTCGACCGGGTGTGCACGGCGGGGTTCCAGACCGGTTCGGCCTTGATTTTTGGGTTGCTGGTCTTGGTCGCGGCGGCGCGTTGATGACGCGGGGTGATGGTGTAAATGATCTGACCATCGGTGAAAACCTCACCGTGCCAATGGAAATGCGATTCCAGATCACCCGGGGCGTTGGTGACCCGAGAGCCGACGATGAACCGCAACCCGGTCTCATCGAGGGCCCCCAGTTTCGTCGCTGAGAGCATCCCGGCGTCCGCGACGACGACCATGTCGGTGATCTGGTGGCGGTCTTGGAAGGCTTTCACGATCGGGATGATCGTGGTGCGGCCGAGTTCGGCCAGAATCCGGTCGACATCGAGCAGGCTGGTCGGTTCCACCACACGCGCAATCACCAAGTCCGGGAACACACGATCGTCGACCGCGGCGTCAAAACCCAGGTCGGCATAGACCCCGGCCAACACGTCGTAAAGCATTCCGCTGCAAGACTTGAGCACCCGCGGGATCGCGACCAGTCGCGCCCTACTCTGCCCATCAGCGGTATCGGTGAACAGGGTCGCGGTCGGCGGGGGCACCACCTCGGTTTTGACGGCCTTCGGGGTGATTCCCAGATCCAGCTCACGATGGCCGTCATCGACCAACAGCTGACGGGCCTGCTCCATCAGCAGGCCCAGCTCGGCTTCATCACGGGCGGAGCCGATATGGCGAACAATCCGGCGCCGGCCATCGACCGACTCGACGATCTGCACCGCGGTGGCACCCGAGGCGGTACGCACTCGTCGAATCCAGACCATCCAGTGAGCCTACCGACACAATTTAGTGCCTTACAGGTGCACTAAACCAACATAAAACCCTAGGTCAGCACGTCGCCCCCCAGATCTGACTAATGTGACCCAACTCAGGTCTCAGCGACCACATCGCGGCTTTGCGCCGTTGACCTGACCGCGCACGGACGATTAGACGCGCTCGCGCACTCCCAACCCACTCCCCGTCGTGGCAAACTACATTCCAGGCAACTGACAGCAAGTCCGAGGGGGAGTTGTTCATGGTCGGGTGGAAAGCAATGGCATGTCTTGGCGCAGCCGCAGCGCTGGCGGCTGGCTGTGGAGGTCCTAGTCAGAGCCCCACAAAGAGCCCAACAAACCCGTATCCAACGCCCGGCGACAAACCCCTGGCCGGTGTCAACGTAGGCGAATGCATCCCCTCGGCGAACGTCGCTCAGGATCTGCCTGGCAACGTCTACTCCGTGGCATGCCCAAAACCCAGCTCACCTACGAGCTGGCAGGCAAGGGTCTGGTCGAGAAGGGTTGCCCAGACGGTAAGACCCCCGATCAAGACACCGCGTATGCCACGGTGACCAGCACCGACGCGAAGACGCTTACCAATCCGAAACCGAAAACCATTTTGATGTGCTTCGCGCTGAACATGATTCCCGGAGAGTGCTATTGGGAGACCAACGGGCACTTCAACCACGCGCCTTATTGCCAGTCGCTCGCGCCACGATTTCGCGTGGTCAGCCAAACCCCAGACCCGGACGGACCCTGCGACCCGGCACACACTCGTTACACCTTCCCCGTGCCAGCACGCACGATCTGCCTCGAGCCGGTCAGTTAGCCTCAGCTGATGTCGAATACGCCTGAGCCCCAGGCATATTCAGGCCTTCCTCCGGGAGCACCAGAGTCCACGCCGCCACCTCGGCCTCCCGATGAGCCACAATTCCAGGTGCGCGTTGCCAAGCACACCGGGTTGCTGCTGGTGTGGTTCAACCAGCGACGAACCGTGGTGGGCAGCTATGTGGAGTGTGCGGCAGCAATCAGTGCGGCACAGCTTCACAACTGGGCTACCGGCTGGCGGAGCGTCGGATCTCTGCTGCGGAACCCGATCTCGCTGCGCGCCAATGCGAATGCCCGCAAGACATTGCGGCAGCAGGCCGAGCAGGCCAGCGCCTACTCGCAGTGGTGGGCAACCTATTACGGCGCCGGTGATCCGCACACCAAGATTTGGTCGCCGCCGCCGGCTCCGCCGGCCCGCCGAAAGTGGTGGCTGTGGATCCCGCTGGGCATCGTCGGACTCATCGTGGCGCTGATCGTGTTGATCTTCGTCATCGCTCTCATCTCGGTCATCATCGACCGCATCAACCCCGACCCGAAATCGAGCACGTACGGGCAGTCCGGCATCGAAAGGTAGAGACCCGAGACTGGAACTCCTACCGACCAGCCCTCGCTGCGTCAAAGGTCGCCTGGTGCCCGAAGGCTCTCGCCGAACACCCAAGCGTCTAATTGGACGACGCTTCACCCGAATTCTGGGTGGGGGCACCCGCCTGCGGTGCACTTTGGGCTCCGCCATGTCCATAGCTCGGGATGCCGGGATCGGGGGCGGCGGCTGCAGCCGGTGCGCCTGCCGATCCCCGCTGTTGTGGAGCTGGCGGATAGCCGCCGTACTGTGCGTACCGCTCCCGCAGCGCCTCATAGGACTCCTGGGCGGCGTCGGCGGCCTGACCGCGCGTACCGGCCGTGCCCCGCGCGTCAGCGGTTGCCGCACTCTGCCCCTGCCCGTACGCGATCCCCTGCCCGGCGGCGGCAGTCTGCGGTGGCGCCTGCTGCTGATATTGCATGGCGTAGGCCTGATAGGCCTGGGTGTACTGGGTGTAGGCGGCGTAGTCGGGCCCGCTGTCGGGCGCACTGTCTTTGGCCCGGCCCTCCATCACCAGGGCGGCCACCGCCGCGATGGCCTGCAGGGCGTTGACCACGACGACAACGGCCATCGCCCAACCGGATCCATCGGCCTTGATCCACATGCTCAAACCACTGAGGAAACCCGTCACCGCGAATGCGGCCACAATCCAGCCGTGCCGGTCCTGCCCGGGTATCCAGCCCACCCCGGTGATCGCCGCGGCCAGCACGCTGAACCAGACGACCCAGCCGGGGAGCGTCGGCGCACCGAAGCTGACGCCGAAGGTCACCACACCGAGCACTGCGACGGTCATCCAGAAGATATTGGCGCGCTGGGCATTATCGTTCATCGCCGCCGCGGTACTGAACGAATACTCGCCGTATGCGTCGTTGGGCGCACCGTATCCGCCGCCGTATTGCGGCTGGTAGCCCTTCGGATAGGTCATGGTCGCTCCCTGTGTGTTCGATCGACTTTGACGCGCTCCCAGCAATCAACCTAATAGGTCAGTCGGCGGAATCGAACGAGGATTTGATGTATCGCATCTCGTCGTCGGTGGCCACCATCGTCACGACTGCCGCACCCGAACGGGTCCCGACGCGCACCACGTCCCGGTCGGCGTCGATCAGCTGCAACGCCACGTTTGCGCCGCGTGACGGCCGCGCATGCGGTGGTTTCACCACGATTGCGGTGACTCCGACGCGGACTCCTTGTTCGGCGACCCCGTCGAACATCTCCACCGAGTAATTGCGATCCGAGCCGGCCTGCATGGAACCTCGGTTGAAGTCGCTGACCCACAACAGGTTCTGGTCGCCAACCTGCTCGACCATGTCTCGCCAGGCCGCGGGCCTGCGGGTGTGCACGCGTACCCGCGCCCCCAGCGCCAGCGACCGGAGCACCGCTTGCTGGGCCAGGTGCAGGGTCCCGCAGATCTCGACCCGCTCGATCTGCGGACCGAACAACGGCAGCGCCACGGCTCGGCCGTGATCGTCGGCACCGATGACCTGCCCGCACCCCGACACCGGAATGGCCAGATCTGCCAGCACGTGCTCCGGGCCCGATGCCCACCTTTCGATCAACCGTCGCGGCGGCGGCAGCGGCAGGCTGGAGACCAGCGCCGAATACTGGTAGCCGCGTAGGGGGCTCACGCCGCGCAACCGCACCCGGGTGCGCCCGTGACTGTCGAACCGGGCCAGGCCCCGAATCTTGATGCCGCCGTTGCGGTCGTCGCGGCGCAACGAGATACACACCGTGGTCGAGTAACTGGGAATGGTCCACAGCAGACCCAGTCCGGCGGTGGTGAACATCGATGGCTTCACCGAGAAGCTCCGCAGCTGGAAGCGGCCCTCCTCGCAGGTGAACCAGGTTTCTTCCACACCGTGCAACGCGACGCCGTCGGACAGTTGATTGGTGGCCAACGCGATCTCGCTGGCGGTCATGATCTGAGGCCGCATGCCTGCTTCGGCGAGCCGGTTGGCCACCCGCCTGGTGGCCGTGGCCGCAGTCCGGATGATGCCTTCCCGACCACCACCCCGATTGCGCACCGCATCCGGGCACAACGTCGGGTCGAACCGGACAGCCACCCAGACATTGCGCTGCGCGATCGCAGGAAGGGGACCCAGCACCGCGTCGTAGATGGCTGCGATGTGCCCATGCCCCTGCGAACGGGCGCCCTGGCTGATCACGTCGATGGAGTCGAGGGTGATATCGAACTGCTGCAGGCAGTCCGCCACCATCTGGATCGACACCATGTCGCCCGACACCGTGACACCGGGCTCCATGACCGTCATCGCCTGCCGGTTCTCCTGAATCCGCACCAGCGACAGCAGAGTTTTGCCGTCCCAGTGGAACCCGATCTGGGTACCGTCGCCGAGTTCGGCGTCGAACGGCTCCAAGCGGACCTTGCGCGAGGCCCGGCGCCGCCGTTGGCGGGAGTAGCTCCACCGGGCCGCGACCCAGCGGGGCAGCGTATTCCCGCGCACCCGAACGACGAACAACAGCGCCACGCCCAGACCGGCGGCAGCCCCATACCAGCCCGGCTGGTGCAGCAGCAGCGCGACGGTCAGCCCGATGGCGATGAACAACTGGACCAACAGCAGGTCGAGTAGCGGCAGTATCCGCTGCGGCGCAATGCCGGCTGTCGCCGTGAATTCCCCTGGCTCAGCCGTGTCCACTCGGCCCGATTGAGCCCTCCTCCGACCCTTCAACGCCCCCGGCCCCTCGTTCCCTGAGCGATTGCTTTCGGCGTCAGCCGCTCACCAACCTGTGCTGTACCCTGATCGTGCCCTTGGGCTAACTGCTCCTCACCTGCGTAGGAGCAATTAAACAGAGGCTGACGGGGGGCAGCTATGCCAGCGCAAGTTACCACGCGCGCACAGGTCAACGGGTATCGGTTCCTGATCCGACGCTTGGAACATGCGTTGATTCGCGGAGACTCGCGCATGATCCATGACCCTATGCGTGGCCAGATGCGGGCACTTCTGGTGGGCGTCGTGATTTCCATCCTGATCGCCGGGGCGGCCGGTGTGCTGGCCTTCTTCAAGCCGATGCCCAACTTCGGCAACTCCACGATCATGCTCAGCAAATCGAACGGCACGCTGTTCGTACGCATCGGTGATCGGTTGCACCCAGCGTTGAACCTGGCCTCGGCGCGTCTCATCGCAGGTAAGGCCGACCCGCCCAAACAGGTGGACGACAAGTTCCTCAACACCGTCCCGTTAGGTCCCATGGTGGGGGTGGTTGGTGCACCTGCCGCCATCCACCAGGGCGACGACATGGGCATGTCCTCGTGGACCGTCTGTGACAGCACCCAGACCCCGAAAGTGACCGAGACCGTCGGATCCTTCGCCGTCGAAACAACGGTGTTGGCCAACAACCCCGTGCTGACCGCTGACATTCGTGCCGCCGCGCCGTCCCAGATGCTGTTGACCCAGGCGGGCGACACCACCTTCCTGATCTACAACGGCGTGCGGGCACCGATCGACCCGACGAACCCCGTCCTGCACAGCGCGCTGCGGTTGGACGGTGCCGAGGTCCGTGAGATGTCCACCGGGCTGCTCAATGCGTTCCCGCTCGTCGACCCGATCGTGCCGGTCACCATCGACGGGGTCGGCCAATCCACCGGCTATCTTCCCGCGAAGTACCGGATCGGTTCGATCGTCAAGTCGGTCGATTCCCGCGGCGAACAACTGTACGTAGTCCTGCGTGACGGCCTCCAACCGATTTCGGAGGCGACGGCCGACATCATCCGCTACGGCGACCACATGTCGCCGTCGGTTGCCGAAGCCGAACCCGTCTCACCTGCCGTAGTCAGCGACGTCCCGAACGTGCACACTCTGCACGTCGATCACTACCCCACTGCCGCACCGGAATTCATCAGCACCGAACCGGACCGAGTGGTGTGCATGTCGTGGCAGCGCGGAAACACCGCGGCCGAGGCCACCACCCGGCTCCTGGTAGGCCATCGCCTGCCGCTTCCCAAAGATGCGCTCCCGGTGCGGCTCGCCACCGCCGACGGCAAAGGGCCGGGCCTCGATTACGCCTATCTCAAACCTGGCAGCGGCGAGTACGTACAGGCAACCGGGGGCGAACCCGACAGCCGCGCCATGGGGCAGCTCTTCTACATCGCCGACACCGGCGTGCGCTACCACATCAAAGACCTGCCGACTTCCGCCGCACTGGGCGTGGTCGGTGTCAAGGATCCCGATGGCCCCAACGAGGTTCCGCAGTCCGCGCCGTGGCCGGTGATCAGTTTGCTGCCACCAGGGCCCGAGCTATCACAGCAGGCCGCGCTCATCGCCCACGACGGGATGGCGGCCGATCCCGACGGTTTCAAGGTGAACCCGCCGAAGGGGTGAGTTCGTCGCAAAGTGACATCGGCAGTTGCTCTGGGGGGGAATTGACGGATAACCCTGTGGATGCGCCGCTGCCGGCGCCGCTGACCTTGTGGGCACGTGTTGCCGCGATGAAGGCCGTTTATGCGCTGTGGGACGACGACTCCGGTGACATTTCGGATCCGCACAGTCCTGCCGGTGTGCTCACCGGTGGCCGCATGCTGGTGGGGTTCGGGAGCGAAGACTGGTTCGAGATCGTGCGCTATTCCGGTGACCGTGCGGTGATGTTCGGTGACTCTGAGGGATGCTCATCGATCCTGTCGAACGTTCCCGCCCCCATCGACCTGCTCGCCTACGCGCCGGCGTGGCTACCCATCGAGGTATTGTCCCCGAAGGTAATTCGTGACGAAGTCAGCTTTGTCCACTGGCAGGACGGTGGCCACCACCATCGGGCGCCGGTGGTGGCGGATACCCCTGACGCAGGGCTCTTCGGCGCGTTTCTCGGCATCGACGGTGTCTTTGATTCACTTGTGACAGAGGGGTTTATCGAGTTCGACACCGAGATGTCAGACGAGATCGCCTTGTACTCGGAGACCATCCAGGCCAAGGACGGCATCGCGGTCTCGGATCCCGGTCCGGAACTCGGTTGGGCGGATTTCTCTGCGGAACCGGCCGCAGCACCGTTCTATGACGAATATGCACCGCTCCGAGAGCTGCTCGAGGGCGCCGACGCCTACTCCGTCACCCCAGCACAACTCCTGGCCTTAGCAGCAATCAAGGGGCGCAGCAATATCGATGCGGCAACCCGGTGGCTTGCCGCGTGCGGTGTCATGGCGGGTTCGGTCCCGCCGTGTGAACCGGATCCCGACCCCTTCACCGGGATACGAAATCGGCGCAAACTCACTGAGACGCAACACCTCGACCAGGTGAAGGACTGGTTGATGACGTCGCGAGAGAGGCCCCGGCCACCTTTACCGGTGTCGAGCGTGCTCGGCAGTGTCGTCGGGGCGATACTGCCGATGGTGCCGGACGGCGCGGAGTTCGACGTCACAGCTGCGGCAGACGGTGCTTCCGTTCAACTGTCATCGAACGTCTTCACTGAGTTCCCGACGATCGCCGAGGCGCTGACGGCCGACGACGTCTACGAATTGCAGAAGGAATGGGGTCGGCTCGAACCCATCTACTCCCGGCTGATGAAGCTGTGGGAGTCCGAGCGCGATCCTCACCATGGCTCGTGGATGTTCATCAGACTCATGATGAGCGACGGTCGTCTCCATATCGAGCGTGCCTATGATCACTGGCCGGCCTGGTTTCCCGATGAACCTGCGGGTCTCGTCCTGAACCGGGAACGCTTGATCAACGAATTCGGTTCACGCTCATCGCAATGGCGCCCGGCATGGTTCGACGGCCTACTTGACGGCTACGCATTGGAAGACGTCGTCTGGTGATCGGGCGATAAGCGGGCTAGATCCGCAATTCCCGGAAGAACGCGTACAACCCGATGATCCAGCAGGCCAACGGAAACACCAGACCGATGGCGAGGTACTCGAGGAGCTCCACCCGCCGCCGCATCACCGGCGAGAACTCCAGCCGCGGCGCGACCAGCCCCGTCAGTACCACCAGGACCAGCAACCCGACAGCGGCCACGGCCCCGTTGACCTGCCACCCGTCCAGGTGGGTAGCGGTTTTGACGATCATCGCCAATGCGACGACCAGCCCGCCGCCGATCAACATGGCCGACTGGACCAGGTCGTGGTGGCTGCGTCCACGAAGACACAGAACCGTGGCCACGGCGATGGAGAAAGCCGTTCCCTGCCAATAGAATTCGTTGCTCAAGTCGACTGCCAGATAGCAGCCGATCGTTGCCGCGATCGCTGCGGCGGCAATGATTCCGCTCAGGTACTCGTTGGCGCGGCGGACCCGTTCGGTCATTCCCTCCTCGGTGGGGATGACCTGCTTGCCGATGGCATTGACGCCCTCCACCGTGGTGCCGCCCTGGGTCTCGATGTCGTCGAGAGGCTCCCCGGCGGTGGGGACCCGTGGCACCGGCAACTTGGACAACATGATGGTGGCCCGCGGCGCCAGATAGACCACGATCACCGCGACCGTGGCCAGAATCGCTCCGACCGATCTCGGATTGGGGTGCAACAACATCGCGGCCACGGCCGCGGGCGCGCACAACACCGACACGGCGATGACCGCGGTGTACAACGCCCGGCCGCGGCCGGAGATGAGCAGAACCAACAGGGCGACGATCGCGGTGAGACCCAACGCCATCGGCAGTGCCGCGACGCCGTGACCGCCCGGGATCACGTACAGCGCACCGCCGAACACCAGCGGCAGTGCGACGCCGCCGAGCCAGGCCGACTTGTTGCCGTCACCGGTCCGGTACGGCAGCGCGCAGGCAACGGTGGCGCACACTATGCCGGCCAGCAGCGTCGCGATCGCCGCGACCGGTACCGCGGGCAGCAGCGAGACCGCTGTTTGCCTGGGCAGCAGCGCTGCCACCACGGCGCCCAGCCCGACGCTCAGGCCGAACCACGTTGCGATCCAAGCATTGTCGGTGAACCACTGACGACGATTGTCAACCTCGCGGGAGACCATTTCGACGTCGTCGAACAAGAGCGGCGCGGCGGGAACACCCACCTCCCGCACCACCAGCATCTCGCCGTCGTAGATGCCGGCCTCTGCCAGCGATCGATTCGGGTCGATTGCCGTACCGCCGAGCCGCGCGAAGGTCCATTTGCCTTCGCTGTTGTCGAACTCGACGTCGTCGGTTCCGCTGTGTATCGGCACTTGATCGTTCGCCAGGTCGATGACGTCGTTGATCACCGCAGCGATGCTGGTGTGTGTCGGCAATCCGACATCCAGCAGCATTCCGCCCACGAGTACCGCGATCCGGCTCAACTCCTGCTCGGATTCGGATTCAGAATCCAACTCCGACAGCGACGGCGGCAGCGTCATCGGATAGTGCCTCCCAGCTCGCGAACCTGATGGTGTGACAATACCCAGGTTCGCTCGTACCCTGAGCGGGCGAGTATCGGGGTGGGAGGTAGCTTGGCCACGCAGGGGTTCGTTCGTCGTCTGCGCGTATCACCGCCACGGATGCCAGGTGGGGAGGTCAACCTCCAAGCGCCGCCCGAGGTGCCACGGGTCGTTCCGGGCAATCTGCTGACGAAGCTGATGCCGTTCGTGATGATCGTTGCCGTCGTCGGAATGATCGCGCTGATGGTCACCGTCGGCGGACGTGATCTCACCCGCAACCCGATGTTCCTCATCTTCCCGATGATGATGATCATGTCGATGGCCGGCATGTTCATGGGCGGCGGCGGCAAATCGGGCAAAGCCGCCGCGGAACTCAACGAGGAACGCAAGGACTACTTCAGCTACCTCGCCAACCTGCGTGATGATTCCGACGACACCGGCGAGTCCCAGCGCAAAGCGCTCGAGTGGAGTCACCCGGACCCACGCACCCTCAGCGAGGTCGCCGGAACCCGCAGAATGTGGGAGCGCAGGCCCAACGACCAGGATTTCTGCCATGTGCGGGTGGGCGTCGGTACCCACCGGCTGGCCACTCGGCTGCTGGCCCCCGAGACCGGTCCTCCCGAGGATCTCGAGCCGGTATCGACTGTTGCATTGCGCCGCTTCGTCAAGACCCATTCGGTGGTGCACGCGCTGCCGACGGCAGTCTCGCTGCGAGCCTTCCCCACGATCACCTTCGACGGCGACCGCAAGCTCGCCCAACAGTTGGTCCGGTCGATGATCCTGGAGTTGTGCGCGTTCCACGGGCCCGACCATCTTCAGCTGGCCATCGTGACTGCCAACCCGGACAACGAGAATTGGAACTGGGTCAAGTGGCTGCCGCAGGCGCAGCATCCGACCGCACGCGATGGCTGCGGAACCATGCGCATGCTGTATCCGTCGCTGGAGCTCTTGGAGAGTTCTCTGGCCAACGATCTCGCCGAGCGCGGCCGGTTCAACCGCAATTCCCAGTTGCCACAGGGCCTCAAGCAGTTGGTGATCGTGATCGACGACGGGTACGTCACCGGCGATGAGCGGCTGATCACCGACGCAGGTCTGGACAGCGTCACGGTTCTCGATCTGAACGGCCCGGCCGACGGCATGGCCGCCCGGCGCGGCCTGCACCTGGTCATCGAGCACGACGACATCGGCGCGAAGACCGCGGCGGGTACCGAGCGATTCGCCACCCCGGACCGTCTCACTCTGGCCGAAGCCCAGGTCACCGCCCGCCGGTTCGGCCGCTTCCGTCCCGGCAACGCAGCCCACATCGTGAGCCTGGAGTCTGAGACGAGAGCCACCGATCCGGGCCTGATGTCGCTGCTGAAGATCCCCGATGCCGCCGATATCGTCCCCGAGGTGGTGTGGCGGCAACGCTCTCCACGGGAACGCCTGCGGGTGCCCATCGGTTTCACCCCGTCTGGCCAGCCGCTCGAAATCGACATCAAGGAAGCCGCCGAGAACGGCATGGGCCCGCACGGTCTGTGCATCGGTGCCACCGGTTCGGGTAAGTCCGAGTTTCTGCGCACCCTGGTGCTGGCCATGATCACCTCGCACTCCCCCGAGGCGCTCAACCTGGTGCTGGTCGACTTCAAGGGTGGTGCGACATTCCTCGGCCTTGACGGTGCGCCCCACATCGCGGCGATCATCACCAACCTCGAAGACGAGCTGACGATGGTCGACCGTATGCGCGACGCACTGGCCGGCGAGATGAACCGCCGCCAGGAACTACTGCGCGCATCGGGCAATTTCCCCAACGTCACCGAGTACGAACGGGCCCGCGCCAACGGCGCCGACCTGGACCCGCTGCCCGCTCTGTTCATCGTGGTCGACGAGTTCTCCGAATTGCTGTCGCAGAAGCCCGATTTCGCGGAACTGTTCGTGATGATCGGCCGCCTGGGCCGCTCGCTGCACATCCACCTCCTGCTGGCCAGCCAGCGGTTGGAGGAAGGCAAGCTGCGCGGGCTCGACTCGCACCTGTCCTACCGGATCGGTCTGAAGACCTTCTCCGCCGGTGAGTCCCGCAGCGTGCTGGGTGTTCCCGACGCGTACCACCTGCCCAGCGTGCCCGGTTCGGCATTCTTGAAATGCGACGCCGACGAACCCATCCGGTTCAACACCTGTTACGTGTCCGGCGAGTACGTCAAGCCCCGGGTTTTGGCGCGCACCGGCCGGACTTCCCAGCTGGGAGTGCTGGCACCCAAACTGTTCACCGCAACCCCGGTGAAGAAGGATCCGGTGCCGGTGGCGCCGGTCGCCCCGCTCGAATCCGACAGCGTGCAAGAACCCGTATCCACCTCGCCCACCAAGATCACCCTGCTGGACATGGTGGTCAGCCGGTTGCGCGGCCACGGTCGTCCCGCCCATGAAGTCTGGCTGCCGCCGCTGGAGGAAAGCCCCGCGGTCAACGATCTGCTACCGGACTCCACCTGGAACGACCCGCAGAACGTCAACGGCCGGCTGTGGTTGCCGATCGGAGTGGTCGACCGGCCCTACGATCAGCGCCGCGACGTGCTGACCATCGACCTATCCGGCGCGCGGGGCAACGTGGCCGTCGTCGGCGGTCCCCAGTCGGGTAAATCGACCGCCCTGCGCACGATCATGATGGCGGCCGCGGCCACCCACACTCCCGAACAGCTGCAGTTCTTCTGCCTGGATTTCGGCGGCGGCACGCTGGGCAGCCTGTCGAATCTGCCGCACGTCAGCAGTGTGGCCGGCCGAATGGATTCTGATCGGATCCGCCGCACGGTCGCCGAGGTGACCGGGTTGCTGCGCGAGCGCGAGCTGAGATTCCGCGATCTGGGCATCGAGTCGATGCGCGATTTCCGGCAGCGCAAGGCGGCATTGGCAGCGTTACCTCCCGAGGCCAGGGCACGCGATCCGTTGAGCCAGGACCGGTTCGGTGACGTCGTGCTGGTGGTCGACGGTTGGGCGACCATCAAGGCCGATTTCGACATCCTCGAGGGAGCGTTGCAGGCCATCGCGATCCAGGGTCTGTCCTACGGCATCCACCTGGCAGTCAGCGCGACCCGCTGGATGGAGATCCGACCGGCGGTCAAGGACATGCTGGGCACGCGCATCGAGCTGCGGATGGGTGACCCGATCGACAGTGACGTGGGGCGTAAGTTCGCCGAGCTGGTTCCGATGGGCCGGCCGGGCCGCGGCATGAGCCCGGACCGGCTGCACATCCTGATCGGGCTGCCACGGCTGGACTCGAGCTCCGACGTCGAAGACCTGCCGACCGGAGTCGCGAATTCGTGTGAGGCGGTCCGCCAGTTCTACGGTGACCGGCATGCAGCCCGACTGCGGATGCTGCCCCACGAGCTCGACCGCACCAAGGTGGTCGAAGCCGCGCGTCGGGCCGGGAAGCTGGGCAAGTCCAAGGTGGCGATCGGCATCAGTGAGTCCGAATTGGCTCCGGTGGTGCTCGATTTCGACACTCAGCCGCACATGGTCACGTTCGGAGACACCGAATGCGGCAAGACCGGGCTGTTGCGCAACATCGCGACCAGTTTGATGGAGCAAGCCACACCCGACGAAGCCAAGATCATCCTGGTCGACTTCCGTCGTACCATGCTCGGTGTCGTCGACAATGAGTATCTGGGCGGCTACGCGACCGCCGCCCAATCCTGCGCAGATCTGATGAAGGCGCTCGCAGAATCCCTCAAGGACCGCCTTCCACCCAGTGACGTCACTCAGCAGCAGCTCAAAGACCGCTCGTGGTGGAGCGGCCCGGATCTTTACGTACTGATCGACGATTACGACCTCATCCCGGGTGGTTCGCTGAACCACCCGTTGGGGCCGCTGGTCGAATACCTGCCTCAGGCCCGCGACATCGGCTTGCGGGTGATCATCGCCCGTCGCATCGGCGGCGCCGGACGCGCGATCATGGACCCGATCATCGGCAGGCTCAGAGACCTCTCCTGCAACGGGCTGGTGATGAACGGAACCAAAGACGAGGGCGCGCTGTTCGGATATAAGCCGCAGCCGATGCCGCCGGGCCGCGGCATGCTGATCTCCCGGACCATCAAGTCCGACGTCATCCAGCTCTGCAGAATGCCTGACCTGTGACCGGCGTACGCGAACTCGTCCAGGTCCGGATCGTGCCGGCCGCGCCTGAACAGGTACGGCTCTCGGTCCTCGGTGGGCGTACGCAGCTCGACGTATCCCTGCCCCTCGATGCGCCGATCGCCAGTCTGATGCCCGAACTGGTCAAGCTCGTGCAATCGCGCGACGTCGAGGATCAGTCGGAGGACAGCTCGACCAAGGAAGCCAAGCGCAATTTCTGGGTACTGAGCCGCAACGAATCCGGCGAGCCGCTGACGCCCGACACGACACTGCGCGAGGCCGGCGTGAGCAACGGCGCATTGCTGCAGCTCGCCTCTGAGCGTGCCCTGTCCACGCCGACGCTGTACGACGATGTTGTCGACGCGGCTGCGCGTCTCAACCGGGCCGCCTACGCAGGTTGGGATGCGGCCGCCGCCAAATGGATGGCGTTCGTCGGGGTGCAACTGGTCGGGCTGGCCCTGCTGTATTTCCTGGTCAGCCCCTCCTTCAGAGAACATCGGTTCGCGCTGGCGGGCGTGTCGATCGTCGCCGCGCTGGCGCTCGTGGGCGTGGCTGCCATGGCGCACCGTTCGTACCAGGAGCCGACCGCCGGGGCGGCCCTCGGTTGGGCGGCCATCCCGATCACCTCAGGCGTCGCCTATGCCGTGTCGTCTGGGTGGGGTGGCTACGGGCTGGCCGCGGGGTGCGCCGCCGTCATCGCCCTCCTGTTCGGGTTTTACCGGACCGTCGGAACGGGGCACTGGGGCTACCTGGCCGCCGGGGTGTTCTTCTTGCTCGCCGGCCTGGCACTGGTGATTCGTCAACTGGACGTACGCACGGATTTCGTCGGCAGCGGGCTGGCCGTGGTCGCCATCCTGGCGTGTCTGACCGTCCCGCGTCTCACGGCGCCGCTGGATCGTTTCAAACCACCGCAGGCGCCGGACGAACCTGACCGCCAAGAAACGATGTTCGAGAATCCGTTCGAGCCGCTGCCGCGCGCGGCAGCCGACGCCGACACCGAGCAGCCCAGCGATTCGACCCCGACCGCAGAGGGCGTATGGGACCGCGTGCGGTCCGCGATGTTGACCCGATCCGCGTTGTACACAGGCTTTGCCGCCGCGGCGGCCGTCGGCGCCGCAGTAGTGGTGCGCGACCAGAACCCCGTGCACTGGTCTGGACTGACGTTCGACGTGACGTGCGTCGTGACCATCGCCTTGTACACCCGGCGCCCCGCCACACCGGCCGAGCGCGCCCCGTTGGCCCTGGCCGCTCTGGCACTCGCCACGTTCACGGGTTTCGTAGCGCAGAAGGGCACCCAGCCCATTCCGCTGGTGGCATTCGGCCTGCTGCTACTGGGCAGCCTGGTATTCGCGGTCGTTGCCATCCGGAGAACCCCCGGCCGGCGATCGCCTCGACGCACTACTTCGCTGGCATATCTCGAGTATCTGGCGACGGCAGCGCTGATCCCGCTCGTGCTCTGGGTCACCGGGATCTACAGCAGGCTGGGCTTTTGATGAGACGCTGGGCGGCGGCTGTGACCACGGCCCTGCTCGTCACGGCGTTGGGGGCGGCGCCGAGCGCCTACGCCATCGACCCTCCCGTGGTGCCCCCGGGCCCGCCACCCGGCGGCGGCGGAGGCGCACCGGATACCACCGAACAGAAGGCGCTGTGCGGTGTCGGCGCAGTGTTTCCCGACTCCGACTTCAGCCTGCAACCGAGTCCCGACGCAATGCTGAACTTCTCTGCCGCCTGGAAATTCTCCCGCGGCGCCGGGCAGAAGGTCGCCGTGATCGACACCGGGGTGTCACCTCATCCGCGTCTGCCGCAGTTGGAAGGTGGCGGCGACTTGGTGTCCTCCTCGGACGGTTTGGTGGACTGCGATGCGCACGGCACGTTGGTTGCCGGGCTGATCGCCGCGGCGCCCAGTCCCGACGATTCCTTCGCCGGCGTCGCGCCCGAAGCGGCCATTCTCTCGATCCGGCAGAACAGCACCGTCTACGAAGTGAAGGGCTCGAATTCACAGAACGATCCGAACGCCGTTTCTGCCGGCTACGGCACCACCCAAACACTCGCCCGTGCGATCGTGCGGGCTGTGGACATGGGGGCGACGGTGATCAATCTGTCGGAGGTGGCCTGTGCGCCCGTCGGAGCGGGTATGGACGACGCGGAGTTGGGACGGGCGGTGCGCTACGCATTCGAACGCAACGTCGTGGTGGTGGCGGCTGCGGGCAACTTCGACAAACAGGGTTTGTGCAGCACCCAGAACGAGATCCGGGATCCAAACCTGCCGCTGGCAGACGCGTGGAAGACCGTGAAGACGATCGCCAGCCCGGCCTGGTTTCAGGATTACGTGCTGACGGTCGGGGCGGTCACCCCAGAAGCCGAGCCGGCCGACTTCAGCCTTCGCGGTCCCTGGGTCGACGTGGCAGCGCCGGGCGAGAAGATCACGTCGCTCAGCCCGAACGGACCTGGACTGATCAACGCCTTCCAAGGCGACAAGGGCCTGGCCCCGATCAACGGGACCAGCTTCGCCACGCCGTTCGTCTCTGGTGTCGTCGCACTGGTTCGCTCCCGGTTTCCGTGGATGTCGGCCGGCGAGGTGATGGACCGCATCAAGCGCACTGCCCGCACACCGGAGGCCGGGCCCAACCTGGCCACCGGATACGGCGTCATCGATCCCGTCGCGGCCCTCAGCTATCAACTCCCGGCAGCCGATACGCTGCCGAATCCGGAAACCGGACATCCGATCGAGGGTCCGACGCATCCAGACCCAGCCAGTGTCTTCGCGCGCAATATCGTGCTGGGCGTGGTGGGTTTATGCATCGCAGCGGCGGCGATTGCCCTGGCCGTCATCAAACGGCCCGCACAGCGCCGCACCGCCCGTCAGAGTGCCGGTAGCTCCAGGTCGGGACGGTAGTGCCGAAGCCAGGCACCGACGACACCTGACGTCCAGCTCGGCTCGAACTCGGCGGGGAAGATGAGGCAGTTCGGCGATTGGTGCGGTTCGCCATTGCGGAGATTCGACTGGCCGAGTTGATCGAGCAGGTCGAGCCTCTGGGCCGATGCGCCCGGTAGGGGTGTGAGGGTGCCGAACCCGACGATTCCCCAACCCATCACGGTGTGTGAGTGTTGCAACGCTGCCGATGCCGCAGGTCTCAGCGGATTTCCGACCAGGCTGGGGCGTCGCGCCGGCGGCAGCGACGAGTTGCGGTACTCGAATCGGCTGATCTGCGCCCAGGGCATGTCGATGACCACCGCTTCGTCAAACTTTTGCAACCCGTTCGGATGCAGGATCAGCCGCTGTTGCTCGCCATAGGTCCTTCGCAGCTCGACACGCTTGCGGAAGTAGCGGGGAATGCAGTAGCCCGCCGCCACAACAATGCCACCGACCAGCGATATCGCTGCGACATGCGGGAACATCACACCCAGCACCAACGCCACCAGCAACCAGATCGCGAAGGCCTGCACGATCAGTACCGGGATGAGCCTCGTGACGGTCTTGCCCGCGTCAAGCGCGCAGCGTAGTTCGACCGGTCGACTGAAATCGTAAGGTTGTGTCATCTCTCCCCCATCACACGATTGTCCTAGGCACAATCCGGTGCCACCCAGTTCACCGAACACCCGTAGAATTTACGAGTCCAATGTTTCAGGGGAGCGAGGGGTCTTGGCCGATCACGAACCGCCACCGGCGGAACGGAGCGGACCCGCGCTACCGCCATGGCTTGCCGGGACCTCCGCTCAGCAGGAACCTCGCGAAGGACGGCGCCGTTCCCGGCGCAGCAAACAGTCCAAAGTCGACGATTCCCCAGCGCCCGCAGAACCTCCACCGCCTCAGCGGCCGCTGGAGCAACCAGCCGAGGCGCTCCCCGATGGCGTCATCTCGAGGGTCCGCGTATCCAGCCCTCCGCCGAGTATGGAGTTGCGGAATTCCCGGCTGAGGGCCGAACAGGCTCCCGCGCCTTCCGATGATGTCGACGATTCCGGCACCCCAGCACCGTCGCGGGCTCGTCACACCCGTATCGACGACGAACCTCACCACATCGACCAGAAGCCCTCGAACGCGGACAGCGGATCCGATATCGGGTCACCCTGGTTCGACGAGATCGCCCGCAAGTACCGCGACGCCCCTTATCCCGACGAAATTGTCAGGGTAGGAGACACCAGCACTGGACGGGCCGCTCACGGCTCCGACGCTGAGGTGGAAAGCAGCGGCCCTCCGATCGACGCCGTTGGCTTCGAGTTCGAGCGCACGGAAGAACCCCCCGCCGAGGAGATCGAAGATCTGCCGGTCCACGACGAACCACTGCCCGATGCAATGCCCGAACCCGTCGCCTTCGAAGTAACCGACGAACCGGCCACACCCGAAACCTTTGACGACGCACCCCTCACCGAGGACACCAACGCCAGCGTCGGCGACACCACCTTCGCCGCACCCGAGCCCGAACCAACGTTCGAAACACCCTCAACACCACCAGAACTCGACGACATCGAAGTCCGCGCCGACCGGCTGCTGGCGCGCCGACAGCCACCAGCCGAGCCCACCGAAGATCCGATCGCCGAAGAAACTGCCGACGAGCTCCAAGCACCACCGGCACGCGACGAACCACTTCCCGACACCACCCCCGAACCCGTCGACTTCGAAATAACCGAAGAACCGGACAGCCCCGAAACCTTCGACGACGCACCCCTCACCGAAGACATCGCACCCAGCACCACCCCGGAACCAGAACCAACACCGGAACCCGCCTCCAAAACACCCGAAACGGCACGAGAACTCGACACCATCGAAGCCCGCGCGGCGCGACTGCTGGCGCAGATGGAAGCGCGTCGCAGCCAATCCGCACCCGCGGAGCCTGAGCCGACGGCTGAGCCCGAAGAGATCGAACCAGTCCGCGAACCAGTAGGGGACACGGCTCCGGAGGTTGCCCCGGTCGGTCCATTCGATGCTGCGGATCAGCGCGATGGCACCGATGCCGATGTCGATGTCGATGTCGATGTCGAGACCTCCGACAGGAGCATTGTCGAGGACGATTCGGACATCGAGCAGGCCGCGGCCATTGATGCCCCGCAACCCACAGATCTCCCCGATGAAGAGCTAGCGCCAGTTGAGGTTTCCGACAGTGAGACCTCGCCCGCAACCCCCGAGGACGTGGCACCACCAGCACCGTCGGAGCCGGAGCTGGAGCCCGGCGATTACGACGGACCCGTAGAGCCCGATCAGTACCGCCCTGCCGGCCCAGCTGAGCTACCTGCACGGCAGCGGTCTGACAAGCGGATGGCACTGCCCCCGTGGCAGGTTCCTAGCCCGGCGATGAGCCGGGAGTTCGATCCCACCCTCGACGCCACTGGGCGCCAGGTGGTCCGACCGGTCGACCCGAAGGCCACCGAACCGGCTGGCCCACCGCCATCGCCACCGGCACCGCCGAACGAGGTCGAACCCCCCGCCGCCCAGAGCCAACCGCCGCAACCACCTCCTGGCTTTCAGGGCCCTCCACCCGGATGGGGCCCACTGCCACCTCCGCCGCCACCACCTGGCTGGGGAAATCCGCCGCCATGGGCAAACATGCCGCCACTGCCGCCGCCAGGTTGGTTGCCACCACCGCCATTGCCGCGCCCGCAGGGTCAGCCGGGGCAGGAGGTGCCCTCGGCGCCACCACCGCCACCACCACCGCCACCTCCGCGTCATGCGGAGCAGGCTCGCCACGCCGCGCCGCCACCACCGCAGGCCGAACAGCCGCGCCATGCGCAGCCGGAGGGCTGGGTTCCGCCGCCGTCGGCGTCTCCTCCGCCGCCGAATTACCAACAGCCGCAAGCCTTCCGGGTGCCACCCTCACTCGACGAAGCCGAGGTGTTCAACCGGGGTCGGCACGCTCCGCAGTCGGGTTGGCGACGCACGGTGCACAAAGCCACCGGTGGCCGGGTCAATCCTGGCGACTCCCGGAAGAACCGCGAGATGGAGGAACTTCTCGCGCAGATCCGCCAACCCATCGTCGGCGACTTCCGCATTGCGGTGCTTTCGATCAAAGGTGGAGTCGGTAAGACCACAACCACTTTGGGGCTCGGGTCGGCGCTGGCGATGGTGCGGACCGACCGGGTTATCGCACTCGATGCCAACCCCGACCGCGGCACCCTCGCTGAGCGCGTCCGGGACTTCTCCACGAGATCCACGGTGCGCGACCTGCTACGCGATCCGAACATCCGTCGCTATGCGGATGTTCGGGCTCATACACGGATGGCCTCGAGTCGCCTCGAAGTCCTGGCGAGCGAACAGGATCCGGCGGTGGCCGAGGTGTTCGGTGAGACCGACTATCGCCACACCATGGATATCCTGCGCCACTACTACAACATCATCTTGACCGATTGCGGCACTGGCATCATGCACTCCGCGATGGCGGGCGTGCTCGATCTCGCGCACGCCATCGTGCTGGTGAGCTCGCCGGCCATCGACGCTGCCCGCAGCGCGTCGGCCACCCTCGACTGGCTGATGCAGCACGGCCACGCCGGACTGGTACGGGAAGCTCACGTCGTACTGAGTGCCTCACGGCCGGGCTCGGCAGCGCTGAAACTGGACAAAGTGTACGAGCACTTCGAAGCACGTTGCCGGTCAATACATTTGATCCCCTTCGACGAGCATCTCGCCGAAGGTGCCGACATCGACTTCGGCTTGCTCAAACCTGCCACCATGCAGGCCTACATCGAATTGGCCGGCGCGGTGTCGGAGAAGTTCGCCAGGCTACGGGCGTCGTACGACGGACGGTGATGTGGTCAGCGTGCCGGTACGCGATGTTTTCCGCGGTCTGTACAGACGAGTCCACACTTCACCGAACGTCGGTGACGATGCCGGCTGGCCGGCCGATCTCCCGCAGGGAGCCGCCGAACTCGTCTTCGTCGACGACACACCAAGCCCGAACGCAGCCGTGAGGGTCTGCACGCGGGACGAATCGAGGGCAGCAGTGGCCGCGTTCGACCAACTGGCTATCGGCGACCACCCCACACCGCGGTGACCGCCATGTCGATGGGTTACATCCAGATTGGCGTCGTCGTCCTCGCGCTGCTCTTGCGGTTGACAGCGTTCGGCTGGTTGGCAATGATCACCCTATTGGCCAGCGTTCTCTCTGTCGGCCTGCTCCCAGCGATCACGCTCGGACCGTTGATCTTCGCCGGATTCGCTGCGCCACCGACCGTGTGGCCGCTGCTCATCGCCGCCGACACTCTTTTATTGGTGTGCGCGTTGACCTTAGAAGACGGCGGCGACAACGATTCCACCAGTCCACTGGAAGTACTCACCGGTCGCGGCGGCGGCGTCATATCCCACAAGGTATTTCAATCCTGCGCAATCGCCTACCTGATCACGCTGCCTGTGCTGGTGCTCTGGACGCTCGCAGCGTGACGGTACACCGCCCTGGACGAGGCTCGGATCCCGAGTTCAGTGGCCGGGCGGATTTGCACGCGGCCATTGCTGCGGTGGATGCGACGCCTGAGCACCTGTGGGCGATGAAGATTCCTGTCGGGAAGCATTGACCACACACATGCACCCGTGATCAACATGCCGAAACCGAGCTGGAATAGCCCGGTTCGCTGATCTTTTGACGCCTGTGTCGACGGCAATTGAATACTGACCAGTGCGCGGCAACTGAAAATTGACCAGCTTCCTGGAGACCCTTGGCTATCGGCCAAGGGAGGAAGCGAGTGTTGAGCGTGGAGGACTGGGCAGAGATCCGGCGGTTGCGCCGGTCGGAGCGGTTGCCGATCTCGGAGGTCGCACGAGTGTTGGGGATTTCTCGGAACACGGTGAAGGCGGCACTGGCCTCGCAGGGGCCGCCGAAGTACGAGCGTGCGCCGGCGGGGTCGGTGGTTGACGAGGTCGAACCGAGGATTCGTGAACTGCTGGCGGCCTATCCGCGAATGCCGGCGACGGTGATCGCTGAGCGGATCGGATGGTCATACTCGATCCGAACGCTTAGTGAGCGGGTGCGGGAGTTGCGTCCGGTGTATCTGCCGCCGGATCCAGCCTCACGCACGATCTACGTTGCCGGCGAGATCGCCCAATGCGACTTCTGATTTCCCGATATCGAGGTGCCGGTCGGATACGGTCAGGTCCGCACCGCTACTGCACTGCCGGTGTTGACGATGGTGTGTGGGTATTCGCGGTGGGCATCAGCGCTGCTCATCCCTACCCGCAGCGCAGAAGATCTGTATGCCGGTTGGTGGCAGCATCTTTCGATTTTGGGTGCGGTGCCGCGGTTGTTGGTGTGGGACGGTGAAGGCGCGGTCGGGCGCTGGCGGGCACGACAACCTGA
This sequence comes from Mycolicibacterium peregrinum, assembly GCF_001665625.1. Lineage (GTDB taxonomy): Bacteria > Actinomycetota > Actinomycetes > Mycobacteriales > Mycobacteriaceae > Mycobacterium > Mycobacterium peregrinum_B. The sequence continues at coordinate 22,525 of NZ_LZSY01000020.1, forward strand.
ACTGACCACGGCATGCCAGGGATTTCGTGGCACGCTGGCGGCCAAGGTGCTGATCTGCAAACCGGCCGGGCCTTGTCGAGCGTTTCCACGACTACCTCGAACGCGCGTTCCTGCCGGGTCGGGTATTCAGCTCACCGGCGGACTTTCAACACCCAGTTGGCCCAGTGGTTGGTGCGGGCCAATCACCGCCAACACCGAGTGTTGCAGTGCCGCCCGGCCGACCGGATCGAGGCTGACAAGGCGGTGATGCTGGCGTTGCCGCCGGTCGGGCCGAGTGTGGGTTGGCGCAATTCGACCCGGCTGCCGCGCGATCACTACATCCGACTCGATGGCAACGACTACTCGGTGCATCCCGGCGCGGTCGGGCGGCGCATCGAAGTCACCGCAGATCTGGGGCGGGTCCGAGTCTGGTGCGCCGGCGTCTTGGTCGCCGATCATGAACGGATCTGGGCCAAACCGTTCGAGCCCGAAGCCGCCAACCTGTTCTTCCAATTGGTGTCCTCCCGCTACGAACGCGCCAGCCTCATCGTCACCTCCAACAAGCCTTTCGGCCGCTGGGGAGAGGTCTTCGGAGACGACGTCGTCGCCGCAGCCATGATCGACCGCCTCGTGCACCACGCCGAAGTCATCGCACTCAAAGGAGACAGCTACCGCATCAAAGACCGAGACCTCGGCCGCGTCCCCACCGTCACGACCGACGACCAATGAACCCCAAGCTGGTCAATTTTGGATTGCCGACAGCTGGTCAGTTTTCAGTTGCCGTTGACAGCCTGCTCGCCTTGGCTACGAGTTGAGCTGCTGTGATTGCCGGTGATGGTGGTGCATCGGTCGCCGCCGCTCATCTTGTGCGATCCACACGATTCACCCGCCGTCGACAACGTCATGATGCCCCAGCCGATCAAGCAAAGCCCGATCAGCGCGCCGACCAGCTCGACCCATTTTTCTTCACCTGGCTTACCCCCGGATGTTTCAATGCAGCCAGCTACTACGCACTTCACATTAGCGGGCCGCCGGCCCCCGACCGTCGGACTTCTTCGGCATGATGCGAACAACCCTTCCCCCGAAAGAAGGTGTGCATCAAGCCCGGGCGGTTCAGCACCGCGCCCTCATGCGGCCTATGACCGCCTAGGCCGACCATGCCGGGCACCTTGGCTACGCTAAAAGCACAGCCCTCTGCATGACCGCTACCGGTGAAGGGACATGACTGTGCGTCTGGAACTGCTCAACTTCATATCCCGATGGGGCGAACCGATCGACCCCATCGAGGTACCACAGAGCTACTTCGACGAATACGGTGATCAACTCCCCGAGTTGATGCTCGACCTGTGGCGCGAGATCGGATTCGCCGGATTCGGCAACGGACTGCTCTGGGTATGCGACCCACATGCCTGGCAACCCATCGTCGACACCTGGCTCGACGGCGTAGAGCTCCCTGACCACTATCGGGGCGGACAAATCCCCATCTTCCGCACCGCCTACGGAGAGATCAATTGCTTCAAGCAAGGGCTTGGGCAAAAGCTGACCATCAAACCCGCTTTGTCCAAGATCGCCCTCTTCCGGCCCGGACCGGTTGCGGGCCAGAAGTGGATCGACATGGACATCAGCAGCTTCCTCAGATTTCCTGCTAGACAATTTCTTCTTCACGCCGATCCATCGGATGACGGAGAGGATTACCAGGAGGATCTGTTTCCTCGCATTGTTGAGCGGCTAGGCCGCACCACAAGCGACACGATCTACACCTTTGAGCCCAGTGTTCAAGAGGGCGGCGACATCCGCCTCGAATACGCCAAGACTGCAGACGCCACCGTAGAACTCACACGACTGCGATCCCTGAAAGCGCCCCGCACGCGCGTCTTCTAACTGTAGGGATCGCTGATCAGGCTCCCGAAAATTTTCAGTCGTAGTCACCGACGCCGCCGGTGAACCGACAACGCCTGCGTTCTCTCGAACGTCCTCAGATAGACATCGTTTGAAGATGCGGTCAGGCCTGAGGACGAGTTCGCTTGGAGTCACTGCAGATTGATGCGAGCATGGCCTGTTTCAGCAGTTATGTGCTTTCGACAGTCAGAACAAGGCGGCCATCGTCGGGAGATTCTGATACCGCGGCGGCGAACCCTGGACGAGCGGCGAACCGCACAATGTCGTGACGGCCGTTCCGCCGCTGCGGTATCCCCGGTTGCCCTGCCACCACTGTGGCTAGGTGGCCAAACGGCCTAGCCCGCCGCACCAACTCGTCGATCAGCAAGTCGTTCTCCACGTGCGCCGACACGACGTAAGGATTCGCATTGCCACCATCTTTTACCCATCGCCCAGCCGACGCAGGCCCCACCGTGAAACCAAGGCGTTCGCTGATGCGGCTGACTGTGGAAAGAACCTCGCTCGCGACCTGCGGAATATCCGATCTGCGGACCGGCTTCTTCGGATTCTGGTCGTAGGTCAACGGCACAAGATCGAACTCTGCGTCCAACGGCCACTGCGCGGACGTCCGATAGACGGGGATGTGCCCTTGCGCCACGGTGTACCCGCAGTAGTAGTGCGGGCTGGTGAAGACGATCTCGCGGAGATGGTTTCGAGTTTTGAACGTGCTTGGAATGCGGGGTGTTTTGAGGTCGATCGTCCACAAGTACGGGGCGATCATGTGCTGCCCCGGCTTACCGACGGTCTTACTCAACTCCATCGGAAACGACTCGAGTACCTGGGGCACAACATCCATGATGATCTGGTGAAACGTCACACTGTCCACCGGGTAGGCGATCTTGTTGACCAGTGCCGCAACGTTCGCTTCCCCATAGGGATCCATGAACGACTGGTGCCGCGTCGGGCTTCCCGCTCTCGTATGCCACGACTGCTCTACCCACTCGTCGACAGGGGTGATACCGCGCTCGGCCAGCACTGCGGCCACCCGGCGCATGAACTCGATACCAAACACCGTGACAGAGTTGGCCTGCCGCCAATCCAACCAATGCCGAGTCGACACCACGCCTGCCTCGCAGCCCGGTTGGTCGACATCCGGAATCGGATACACATGCTGCCGACGAAACCCTGTCCGCACCTGCACCCACAACCAGTCGACAAACGATCGATCTGCCCACGGCCAATCCACGACTAGCCGCCGTTCGAGCCACGGACGCGGGCCGCAAAGCGACTCGCGAACGTCAACGCGACCTCATCGGGCAGTGTCGATGTCGATGCTTTCTCGACGACACCATCGTCAGCGACCAGAAAGTACGCACGTCCGATGGCGACCTCTCCCGGCTCTACGGGAGCAAACACCTGCCACCCGGCGTCCATCCGCCCGGCCGCCAGTTGGTCCAGCGGATAGGAAGCTGGGTCGATACGGTTCGTGAGACAGTAGTCCACGACGTGGTCCTTTGCGGTCGCCTCATCGATCGGCGGATATGCCGGCAGCAAGACACCGGCCGCGTCGAGTTGGGAAACCGCCTCTGCCACATCGAAATCCGCAGGTACGCCCTCGATGAACAGCCGGTTGAGGTATCGCTCAGACGCAACGCCCGCCTCTGCGGCACGCACCAGGTTCAGCGCGGCGTATGCATTGCGGTCAGTCAGCTCGACACCGATGCGCTTGAGCACGCCGGCAACGAGGTCGGCGGTGGTCTGTGCCGTCCACAGCCCCGGCATTCCAGCAGTGATTTCGTCGGTCGGCTGCCAACGCTCATCGACGGGCCCCAGCATTGCGGCCTGGGGCAGGTCTGATCGATACCAGTTCTTGCCGTCCCACCAGTAGCAGAAGGAGAGCAGTCCCCGACCAGCGCGCGGATCCAGGTACAGGTTGTGCAGCCAGAGTGGTGCGCCGCGATAAAGGTCAGGCCAGTCGATGAGGCCTTTGTACGCAGCCGAGAACAGCGGGGAGTCGTCGCGTCCGCCGGAAACGACCGCGCGGTTTCCGGGCAGGCGAGCGATCGTGCACCCGCCATTCTCACCGCGATACACGGCAAACGCCGGATCCGTGCGTGGTCCGACGGGTGCCTCTGAGCCACGGCATACAGCGGCAAGTACCGCCGTACGGGCCCACAGCGCTGGAAACGCCGGCAGCTCATCATCGGATTGCCGCACCTCTGCACCCTCCGCGTCGGCCTCTGCCCAGGCCTGGGCCGGTGTTCGCGTCTGTTGGCCCTCGTTCCCCATGTGCGCCAACAGCCACACCGGCGCATCGGATCGTGGATAGGCCTCGAAATCCCGCAGGTATGCCTCAGCCGACAACAGCTGATCTTCCGGAATCGCGATATCCCCGTAGTCGAATGCGACCTTCAGTTCACCGGAATTATCGAGATCGAACAACAGCCGCAGCCATGGACCCTGTTCACCGATGGTCGACTCCCGCTGCCGGCGGACCAAGTCGACCGCCGCAGGAGCCACCGGAACACCCACGATCCGGTCGCCCAAGACCGCAACTGCCTTTGCGATCTCCTCACCACCGGCGAGGCTGAAGACACCGTGCAGCGAGCGCCACCCCGCGGGCGCCGACTGGGCGACGATCCCGGCGGCCTGATCGACCAGAGCCTGGGGATCCGCAGCCGGTTCAGCCGAGACGCCGCCAATATTCGCCTTGGCCAACGACTCCGCGGCATACCGTGCGGGATCGAACTCCTGCGGGTCAGTCACCGATGTCTTCCCTTCAGCTGCGAACGGCCAGTTGATCGAACCGGACGAACGCCACCTTCGACGAATCCCCGACCGGGTGCACCCGCAACGTCAGTAACGGACCGGGCGTATCATCTGCGAGCACCACTTCCGTTGTCCCAGGCGGCAAGTCAGCCGGCCACCCGGCGTCGTCGGTCGGATCAGAGGTGAGCAACCTCGCGGTGGTACCGGCCAAGCCCGTCTGGTCCACCCGGATCACCTGCCACCGCGTTGTTTCACTGGGTCCGTCAGCCACCATTTTCTCAGCATATGCCCGCCGCGGGCCGGCCTGACGCGGCCTATGACTCCCTAGGCCGCAACACCCCATTGCAGCAGCTCGTGTCCTGCGGCTTTCTCAGCCGACGAAATCAATGTATGGCCCCGTCAGACACCATGACTACGCTGAAGAAGTTCAACCCGGCATGACCGCCACAGGTGAAGGGACATGACTGTGCGTCTCGAGCTGCTCAACTTCATATCCCGATGGGGCGAACCGATCGACCCCATCGAGGTACCACAGAGCTACTTCGACGAATACGGTGATCAACTCCCCGAGTTGATGCTCGACCTGTGGCGCGAGATCGGATTCGCCGGATTCGGCAACGGACTGCTCTGGGTATGCGACCCACATGCCTGGCAACCCATCGTCGACACCTGGCTCGACGGCGTAGAGCTCCCTGACCACTATCGGGGCGGACAAATCCCCATCTTCCGCACCGCCTACGGCAAGATCTACTGCTTCAAATCCGGACTCGGACAAAAGATCGAGATTGAGCCGGCGTTCTCGAGTATTGCGCTCTTCCGGCCAGAAGCCGTACCCGATCAGGAGTGGATCGATATGGGTATCACCGACATCCTCGGGTTTCCAGTCAGCCAATTCGTGATCGATGCAGACTATCCGCGCGAAGGCGACGATCTGCAGGAAGACCTGTTCACCCGAATCACTGACCGCTTGGGGCCGACTACCCACAGCACCGTCTACAGCTTTGCGCCGAGCGTTCAAGAGGGCGGTCGTGTCCGCGCGGAGAACGCCACGATCGCTGACGCGGCGACCGAACTTGTGCGACTGAGATCGCTTGAAGTGCCAGACATCACCATCGACTGACAGTCGACGTGGCTAGCTGAAGTTGGTGTACCAGATATCGAGGGGGTCAGCACCACGCCCCGCTGCGATCTGGGCTTGCGCGATCGCGCGTATTGCTTGATAGACCTGTAGATCGCCGTTCGAGCCGGCAATCGTTTGGGTCCATAGTGACCCGAGCGACGAGTTGATGCTGCCGTCAGCGAGTACGGGCAATCCGACGTACGTCGGGATGTGGTCCGCCCCACCTCCTGCACAGTCTTGCTCGTGCAGGGCAGCCAATTGTGAGACCACGTATGCGACCTGTTCGGTGAGGAACTGGTCAGCGTCAGCGAAACGACCTTCCGTAACGAGACGATCAGCCTCAGCACGCAGCTGATGTCGTAGCGCAGCCTGGAAAGCAGTGCGGGCCGGGGCATTTCCGCCGCGTGCTGGGCGAACTTCGCTGTCGTGGAAGATTGAGAGCGCATCGGCCACCTCCTCAGCGGTGCAGCGGGTCAGACCACGCATCTGCCGCTCGAACTGCCACTCGGCGCCTTCACCCACGCGGTTCGCAATGTCCTGCCTGATGTGGTGCAAGTCCACCACCGGCCAATGGGCGGCCCGGTCCTCGTTGCTCATCAGTTCACGTGACACCCAGGCGTCGTCGATTCCGTCAGTGCGGATCCGAGACTCCAGATATTGCCGGGTCACCTCGTCGATCACCGACCGGATCTCGGCATCGAGGTCTACACGCCGTGCCAGCTCCGACGCCTCTCGAAGGCCTTGCAGGCGGTCAAGGGCGGCGCCCACGTCCTCTCCGTTCGAGCGCGCGCGTCGGACGTCGGCGTAGGCATCGTCGCAGGCGACGAATTCGCTGTAGCGGGCAGCCAACCGCCGCTGCGTCTCGTCGATTTGTTGTGAAAGACGCATTTCCCGTGAGTCGTTAGACGAATGCCTCCAGGCGGCATGTTGCTCACGGTTGCCTTCGGTGCGCAGGCGCCTATCTGAGGTACGAAGTAGCCGTCGCGCCCTTTGCAATTGCGACTCCAGTCTTTCCGTACGCGCAGCCAGCTCGTCAGCGCGCGCCGTTTCGTGGGCTTGGTCCGCGGATCGCCGGGCAGCTTCCGCCGCTGCCAGTTCGCGGGCAAGACGTCGGACTTCTACCTGTCGGGTGTCGGCAACTGGCCGCGCCTCGTCGATGCGCTGCTGCGCGGCCCGCAGGGCAGTACCGTCGGTTGCCGGGGTGTGCCGCTCCTGCTGTAACAAACCCTGCAGGTGGTCAACCTGGCTCACGGCGCGAATGAGCTCACGAGATTCGTCGGCCCGGAGCTGGGCATCGTTCAGTTCCGTTCGCTTTGCTGCCAGCTCCTGCTTGAGCTCTTGCTTCCGGTCTCCCTGAGCTTCTTTGACCTGCTTCGTCAGGTCTTTCGCTTCTGCCCGAAGCCGTTTCACCTCGTCCGCTCTGGCCTGGTGTTGCTCCTGCGCACGGTGGACCGCCTCGGCGATCACTTGATCGCGAAGTGCCGGGTCCGTGGGCAGTTGCGACGGCAGATCGGTGTTCTGCAGCGGCCGGTGCGGCTCGTAACCGGACTCATCAGACTGCGCCCGCGTCTCGCCTGTGTGCGTCGGGTCGGAGTCGGGATGCGCTGCACCGATTCGATCATCGGGTCCACCGCGTACCTCCGGTAGCGGAGGCGGACGGTTCGGGTCGAGGCCCAGGCTCTCGTTCACGCTCGGCCTGCTCGCCATCGAGCGGTCGGCAATGGTGTTGTACAGGTCGTCGCCGTCCAAACCCCGCTCGCGGTATTTGGCGACGATGTCGTCCCAGCTCTGGTTGGGGTTCTCCCGGGTGAGCCGCTCGGCACCCGCGCGGTCGCTCATCAGTTCACGGGCCCAGGAGCGAAGTTCGTTGCGCGCCTCGAACATTGCCCGCGCCCGTGTCTCCGGATCGACGCCGCGTTGCACCAGGTTCTCGTGAAGCGCGTGCATGCGCTGCTCACCGTTGAGGTACACCGAGCGCACCTCGTAATCCGAGAGCGATCCCGGGTGGTAGGCCGGTAGGTCGAGCAGATCTGAGATGTGGTCGGGCGGGTAGTCGTGGCCCTCGGTTCGGTCTTGCGCGGGCAGTTCGGTGGGATCACGGTGTTCCGGTGAGTCACGGTGTGCCGCGGCGATACGCTGGTCGTCGCCCGACCTGGGGGTGTGGGTGGTATCGGTGTTTGGGTGGGTCGGCGTTCCGTCGGGATGGAAGGTCGCGATCTGAGTGTGCGAGACGTGGTCGAGACCCTGTGGTGGCCACGGGCGCGGAGTCCGCTCGTCACCTTCGTAGACGAGCGGCCGGCTCGGGTCGTCGAGATTGGGCTCGACGGCATAGGTGTGGGAACCGGGATGACCGTCGGGCAGACCGTTGGCGTGGTAAGTGTCGACGACGATGACGCTCTCGCCTCTGCGAATCGCAGCGAGGATGTCGTTCAACGTCGCATCGCGTAATTGGGTGCCCAGTGCCCGTTCGTAATCCGACCGCGGGACACCGCGATCCCCGTACTCGCCATCGACCGGCTTGACGGTGGTGTCGGGATGACGTTCGGAAAAGCCGTAGATGGTTCGGGGCACACAGTCGTTCGTCGGATAACCCAACGCGGGGTCGGCTGCGCGAGTGCGCGCCGGATCACCGAACATCGCGTCCGGATCCCGGTGATTCGTCTCGAGGCTCAGCTGATCGGTGTTGCCGGTGAGGATGTGGCTGAAGTTGTCCAGCGACTCGGTGACCCGGACATTCGGATCGTCGCGCAGCAGAACCGGATCCCTACCTGCGAACTCTTCGGAGGCAAAGTAGCGCGTGTGTGGCTTGATTCCACCGAGATGCTCGGGCGAATTGTATTGCGCGGCAAGCCGGTTCGCGCCGAACTCGGACATTGCCGGGTCGAAGCCCTGGCCCAGGCCGGACAACCGACCGCTGAGCCCGCCGGCGAGGTTCGAGATTCCCATCGCCAAGTTGGTGAGCGGCCCGTATCTGCCCTCGACCACGCCCACGAAGGTCGACGTACTCAGGTTCTGTAGGTAAGTACTGGCCCGGTTCGGTGTTCCGTCCATGTGCGAGCCGGTCCACGTGACGACGTCGCGGCTCGCCGACGCCACATAGACATTCTCCGCGCCGATTCCGAATTCCCTTGCATGCGCGAGTGGTCCGGCGCCCGGGGAGCCGAGCAGTGTCACAGTGCTGACGTAGTCGCCAAGCCGGCCTCCGACGCCCGCGTGAGCCGTGGTGGTCGAACCGTAGGAATGGCCGAACAGGTGGATATTCGGACTGTCGGACCGCGAACCGACAATGCCGGCGACGTCATGGGCCAGACGGTGACCGCCCGCTTCAGCGAACTGCTGGGTCGCGGTTTCTCGTCCAAGCTTGATCGGGTTGCCGGAGGGCGCGTCGTAGCCGATCCAGGACACCACGGCGGTCTCCACGTCACCCTGTTCCCTGCGGGCTCGGATGTGGTGATTCTCAGCGTTGTCGACGTTGAGTCCGATACTGCGGATCGTCGTCGTGATACCCGGCGTGTGTACGGCCACTGCAGTAGCAGTATCGAGATTGCCCACGGCAACTGCGATCCGACCATCGCCGTTGAAAGCCGTCGGGTCGTATGTGTATAGCTGGCGAGGCTCGGCATTTTCGGGATGGCCGTAGACCGCATTCCACACGGCGTCCGCATTCCGCGTCAACACGCGGATGTCGTTGCTGTCCGTGAACAGTGAGGCAAGTCGCTTCAGTCGGCCTGGCTCGGTATTGGGAAGCTTGAATCCGTTCTCAGGATCCTCGACGGAACTCTTCGGGCGCGCGACGGTGTCAGGGTCAGCCAGGTGCGCGTTCATCGCGTCCGCGTATCCGCGGATCGCATCGGCGTGCTGCGGATGGACCGCAACCATGTCCTCGACCAGGTTGTGCCGGTTGAGGACATCGCGCACCGAGGCCGGCAGGCCGTCGAGGTCGCCGAGATCGGTGCGGTGTCCATCCCTGGTTTCCTGGGCGATTACCGCGTCGCGCTCGGCCTGGGTCAGGTCGCTCCACTGATCGCGGACCCGCTGCGCCGCATCGTGCACGTCGGCCGTCTGGCCGTTGTCTTGATCGGTGCGGTGTTGTCCCAGTTCGTCGACAATCTGTGCCGGATCACGTATTTCGCCGTTCGTCGGGGTCTGGTCCGAGTGGTCGGCGTCCTCGCTGGGACGTGCGCGGCCGCCATCGCGATCGGGCGGCTCACCGTTCCGTGGTGGCTGGCCGTCTGCCGGGTCGCGTCGGGCGCCGATTCTGTCGGCGCCGTCGACTGGGCGCTGGCCCGGACGCGTCGCATTTGGTCTTCCGCTGTCCCCTGCCCGTGTCGAGACACCATCGCCGCCGACGTTCGGCAGCACCGGGGTTACAGCGATGGGCGGGATCGCCGATTCCGGTTTCGCATCGGGATCCTGGTGATGCTGTCCGTCCTGTGAGTCGGTGGCCTCTTGACCCGAACGATCTTGTGCAGCATGGATTTCTGCGCTGCGCGCGGTCGGAGTTCCCGCAGGTTCGGTCGAGGTATGCGTTGTCGACGGCTCCGACAGCGACGGTCGCGCGGTGGGTGCAGGCGTGTCGGTCGGGCTCGCCTTGGCGGGGGTCGCCGGCGGTGTCGACGGGTTGTTGGCTGGTGTCGTTGGGGCTGGCGTAGTGCTCGGGGATGTCGGCGTGGACATCGACGGCGTACTCGGGGCGGCCGGTGTCGACGCGGCCGGTTGTGCGACGGGTGCAGACTGCTGCGGTTCGGTGGTCGTGTGTTCCGCCGGGGCCGTATGAGTGGCCGTGTCGGTATTGGCGTCTGTACTGGTGTCGGTCGGGTGGCCGGCAGTTATGGTATCCGGCCGAGTGTTTGTCGACTCGGTCGGATCACCGGTGTGCTTCGGGTCGCCGGTGTGGTTGGGCTGTTGACCGGCATCGTTTGTGGGGGTGCTGTTCTGGTTCGCGGGCTCTTGAGTACCGGACGTTTCATTCGTCGGCCCGCCGTCGTGCTGGGCTGGGCTTCCGTCCCGTCCGGCCGGAGCATGGCTGTTCTCCGAAGGGGCGGAAGGCCCGCTCTCACCGTTCGTTGGCGTCTGCGATGTCGGTGCGGTGTGCGACACCGGATCCTGGGAGGTGCTCGTGGCGGGTGTCGCGGCAGAAGTGTCCTGCGAGGAAGACACCCCGGCGTGGCTGCCGTTATCCGAGGGCGAGGTCGCCGGCGTAGAAGTCGAAGTGTTGCTAGGTGATTGGCTGTGACTGCCATTGTGGGACTGCTGCCCGTTGTTGCCCGCTTCGCCGCCGGGATGGGAATCGTTGGCGCCGTTGGTGTCGGGACTTCCGGGTGAGCCGGTATCCGGTCGACCGTTACCGTTGGGCGAATTGCTGTGGGAGCCGCTCTTGGCGCCGTGCACGCCGCCGGTCGCGGCGCTGCTGGCCGCACCGCCGAAGATGGACACGGCGTCCAGCTCACCACCGGTGCCGAGCGTCCCGGCGACGTTGCCGGCTATGCCCGCCCCGTAGCCGCTCAACGCGCCCTTTAGAGCGTTCGTCACGGGGTTGTCCGACCGGCCCATAGCCCTGGTAAGGCCCTCGCCAACAGGTGATCCGACGGCCCCACCGATTCCGGAAGCGGCTGCAACGATTCCGGCCTGCTTCCAATCGATTCCATCTCGATTGCCTTGAGCGGCCTGGAAGCCCTGGATCGCCAGCTCTTGGCCGAGGCCGATCGCAATTTCCTGCGCGGCTTCCCTGAGCAACCTTCGGACCAAGGTCTTGGTCATGGCTTCGCCGAGCTTCTTGACCAACTGCCGCAGCAACATCGCCACGATCTGACGTACCGCCATCATCGTGGCCGCCTCAGTCACCGGAATCAGACCCAGCGACCCACCAAAAGTCTCCGGTGCAGCAGCAAGCGCCCACGCAATCTCAGCGGCAGCAATCGCCAATGACGTAAGAATCTGCAGCTTGGTGTACTCAATCTCAGTACCCGCACCGTCGGCGAGATCACCCAACGCCGACATCGCCTGCGACAACTTGTCGACCGAATAATCCCCATCGAACAACATCGCGAACTGCTCTTCAGCAGCATCGGCCGTCTCACCCATCAACACCGAGAGCGTTTCCGAACGCACTCGGTTCAAGTCGGGGATCAGATCCGATAGGTCATCGGCCGCATCACGCCAATAGTCGCCGATGCGGCGCATCGCGTCCTCATCGCCCTGAGGCCACTCCGAACCGGTCAGATAAGAAACCCACTGCAAATAACCAGGGATCTGGATCGTCACCGGCGACCCCCAGCGTCAACTAACAATGAACCGCAGACCGGCCTACGCCTGGTCCTGCCCTTCAAGCGTGTCCGCGGCGGTCCGCAAGCCCTCTGAGTAGTTGTCGAGCAGGCCCGTCTTGGCATCGATCGAGCCATCCACCCAATCCAACTGACCCAGGTACCCACTGTCACCGTTGGCGAACTGATCACCGATCTTGTCATCTCCCCAGGCAGCGCCCTCACCGCTGAGCTTGGACTGCAACGACGACAACACACCCTTCATCCGCGAACTCACGTCATTCAAATGATCCGACGTGGAACGCAAACCCTCCGGTGTCACACCAAGCGGTTGACTCATTTCCTAACCCCTCACATTCGTCCGGTAAGAACCGTCGTCATCGTCAAAGTCGTCATCACTGCGATCCGCTACCGGATCGGGCGCACCAGGCGTCGCCGGTTTGATCGTCAGATCAGGCATGAACTCGCGAAAGTCCGGCGCACCGTCAACAATGTCGGACAACACCGGAAGTTGCTTGCGACGCTCAGATAGCGGCACCAACAGCTCCGCGGAGCGTTTTCCAACCTCCCGAGCCGCAGCCTGCACCGCGCTTGTGATGTATTCACCCAGGTCAGAGAAGTCGAACTCGTCCAGGTACGACTCGTCGATCACAGTTCGGGTGAGAATCCCCTGCGCATTGACGGTCACCTCGACGGTGCCGTCGGCCACAGCCGCACTCGCGGTCAACGCAGCACGCTTCTTCTGCATTGCTGCCAAATCCGCCATCTGCTGCTGGGCAAGCGCCAACACCTCCGCCAGCTCATGCCGAGCCGCATCGTTGCTCACGTGCTTCAACCCTCCCCCGAAATCGCACCCCCACCCGACGGCGCAACAATTCCACCAATTCTGACAGAACCCCCACACCCCAGCCAACAGCAATCTGACGTGAGGCCAGCAAACACCCGCCCATACCACCACGCTTGCCTGCGAGACCGGGCCGTGTTTGACTCCGCCTATGGTTACACGGTTGGGAAATGCCGCGTTGTTCACCGCAGCAGTGCTCGGCAGCGCCATCACGCTCGTCGCATGCAGCGCTACCACCGAAGACAAAGGCAGCGACGCACCGGGAAAGCCGGCGGACTCCGCGACCTATGAGGTGCCGACGGCCACGGGCAGTTCAGACGAGATACCGGCCGACTTTCCCAAAAAGATTCCGGTAGTGAAGGGCTCCTACACCAAAGGGCTCTCCACCGGAGTCAGCCGCAATCTGAGCGTCACCGGCATCGAAGCCTCGGCGTATGACGAAGCCGAAAACCTGCTCACCACGGCGGGTTTCCCCGCTGTACCCGACCCCACACGTACCGGCGAAAAATGCGACCGCACCTCCGAATTCGGCAGCATCACGCAGAACGATTATTCGATTACCCTGTGCGGCAACGACACTGCTTCAGGCTACGAACTCACATACAAGGTGTTCCTCGGCGCGTCCGCTACGCCCTAGTCGGCATGCTGAACACAGCTCTGCAACTCGAATCGATACACGCCGCTGCCCGCCGTCTAGTCTGAGCCCATGTCGATGCACCCAGCGCAACTCGATGAACGCGGCCAGGCTCTGGTCGAACGCATCGTCAGACAACTGCTGGAAGCGCTACCCCAAAACTGGGCCCAACTGCACGTTGAATGCGGCCCCAACAACATTGTCAGCGCCTACGCCGGTATCCCCGGCACCACGTCGCAATGGCTACCGGTCCCGCCGGAAACGTCTGCCCTGCTCATCGAATGCCTAGACGCCCAGACAACAAACACGCCATCACCGGCACAACGCCTGGTCATCGACTGTTACCCCGACGGCCGCCTCTCCGCCCACCTCGAAACCGCCCTAACGGACCCATCCCCAGCACAGCAAACGCCCTGGAACCCAACGCCGACACCGAAGCCTGGGCGTGGCCCCAGGGGACGGCGACTGACAACCGTGCTGGCCGCACTCACCGTCGGATGCCTGGCCGCTGCGGGTCTGGTTTTCGCATTCGGGTGGCGCTGGTCAGGCCCGCCCGATGCCGATATCGAGCTGCTCGCGGCACCGCCACCACGTCAGCAACAAGCCTTCGACGTGCTCAGCAGGTGGTACCAAGCCATGAACGACCACGACATAGCCGCGGCGCAAGCGCTCAGTTGCCCGAACCTGTCTGGACCGCCGCTTGCTGAGTACGACGCAATGAAAGGCAATTATCAAGCGGGGCGCGACTACATCGAAGCAATCGTCGAATTCAAGGACAGCGGAACCCAGGTATCGGCGAAAGTGCTATACCGCACCTTCCCGCTAACGGACAAGGCGAAGCAAGCCGCCGAAGTTCAGCAGCAATCAGGCACCGGCGTTTCTCACCGACTTATCTCGCTAGTTGACGAATCCGGCGAGTTGAAGGTGTGCGGCGGTGAGTGATCCCCGCGGCCGCACACCGTGGTGGCTTTACCTGGCAGCGACCGCGGCGATCGGATTGCTGATCGTAGCGATCATCGGACGCGACCACGGTCCGACATTGCGCGCCATCGCAGCCAGTGAATCCATGACCGACATCGAAGCACACGACGTCGCCGAGAAGACCCTGCTGGCGTGGGCGCGAGAACGCAACGCCGGCAACGCCGAAAATCTCAACGAACTGACCAGCCCCGATACGCCATCCGGATGGGTGAGCGACCAACTCAGCGCGGTGGAACAGGGCGACAAGCCACCGCAATGGGACATCGTGGCGACGAGTGGGTTTACCCGCAACGGGACTGTGTGGACAATGAACGGGTTTGGCACCACCGACGGTGCGATGTTTACGTTTCGGATTGGCGACGACGGCCGACTACGCATTTATTCGAGAACCCCCGTGCCGTTACCAACGAGCTGAACGCGCAGTAAGGAATTAACAGGTGACAGATCCAACGCCGAACTGGCCGAAGCAGGGATTCCGCTGGGTTGAATCACCCGGCGTCGGACCTGCTGTGCAATCACGCAGACAAAGGCGGCGCTGGTGGCTACCTGTTCTGGCAATTGTCCTCACGGTCGTGGTTGTCGGCGGTGGCCTGTTCGTGTGGCGTACTTTCGGCAGCCACAGTGCACACACCGACGCGCCGATCGGCACGCCGGCCAGCAGCCTAATATCCTTTCCGCTGGACAAGAAACCAGTTCCGGGTTGGCGACTTACCGCTGCCGACATCGGTTTGCCCCCCGACGTCACCGTCGGTGCACTGTTCACCAGCACTGCAGATCACGCGTACTTCGTCGCCGACAAGACTGATCCGCAAGGCCTTTCACCGATGGGTTGGCTCTACGGAGTCGACATTCACTCCGGCAAGTTATTGTTCCCACCAATCGCATTGGCTGGCTTCCGGGGGTATCCGCTAGGCGAGTGTTACGGCAATGGACCAGCCGTCGCAGTGTGCCTCACCACCGGCGACGCGGAACGTGGCCTGCCACAGACGGCTTGGGTGATTGATCTGGAACACGGCCAAATCACATTCACCGGTCCCACCGACCTCAATCCGCAAGGAACGAGTGGGCCCGACAAATACATTGTCACGGCGATCGGCAACTACTTCGGCGAAACCCGGCTCGTCGCAAGACGAGAAGGCGAAGGCGTCTACGGGATCGGCTCCAATGCTCAACGCACCTGGTTTGTCCCTGGTGGTGGCAGCATCTTTGATTCCGGATATCGCCAGGTCACCGACGTTCCGGCGCCCACAATCGCCACTCAGAATGCAGCACTCGAAACTCCCGACGCACCGTACCGGATGTTTTCGGCTGTCGACGGCACTGACCTGACACCGACGCCTCCCGAAGGCACGATCATCCGCCGATCGTTGGTGTACAACCAGGGGTTCGCGTACAGTTTCCGCGAATCAGGCAAGCACGACGGCCTCCTTTTCTACGACACGAAGGGAAACCTGGTCGGGCGCTATCAGGACAAAGAACACGACCTGACGCCGGTCGAGAACCCGGTGATGCCCATGGCACGAGTTCCATCCAAACCCGCCACGTGGCAGGTATTTTCCTCGGCAGGCGAACCCGTACTCTCCATCCCGGCACCGAATGCCGCGATCTACTTCAAGGTGATCGGCAGCAAGATTTTCGTAGATCAAGGTGGCACCGAGGACCGCTGGCAACAGTGGGATCTGCAAACCGGCGAATCGGGT
The DNA here is from genome assembly GCF_001665625.1 of Mycolicibacterium peregrinum. Taxonomy (GTDB): domain Bacteria; phylum Actinomycetota; class Actinomycetes; order Mycobacteriales; family Mycobacteriaceae; genus Mycobacterium; species Mycobacterium peregrinum_B. The sequence goes on from NZ_LZSY01000020.1 coordinate 38,693, forward strand.
TCCGTCTGCCAAATGGGACTCAGCTACGACTACGTCGGTTCGGACGGGTCAGTCATCATCGTCAGCGATGGCGCAGCTCCAAATCTTCTGCGAGCAGTGGATCCCGCTACGTGCACAACACTCTGGGAAATCGCGGAATCTGAGGAGCGAAAAGGCCTGGGGCTGTGGAGGGTCGGCACCGGCCTCATCCAGCACACAGAATACGAGCTCACCCAGTTGACGGCTGGTCCCTGACGGATCAAATACCGCGGCGAATCTCCCGAACGGTGGCGACGTCATCGGCGATCAGACGATCGATTCGGCCTGCCAACTGAGCTTTTGACACCGGTTGCGCGACCTTGTAATCCGGCGCGTATACGTAGTCCCCGTCGTCCTTGACGCGAACCCAAACGACGGCAGCCTTTCCGCGATCGACGCCCCATTTTCGCACCGGACGCCAATGACTCTGAATGCTCGCAAAAGCCTCGATGTCGCTGCGCGATACTTTGTCTGCCCCATCGTCAATGTCAATGCGGGACCGAATCGATATACCGTCGCCGTCCGACGAAGGCGCCGTCGGAACCTGATATTCAGGGACGATGATGGCCTGCTTGCTCCCCGGCTTGAGCGTGCCCATTGACTCAGCGACCGCTGCGCCGAGGTCGTAAGGCGACAGCGAAAATATCTCGATCACGTCGTCAGACGTCTGCCGGGCAAAATAGCCACCGTCTGCCAAACGGTGGGCCATGACACGGACACTCACCTTATCCGACGATACGAACTGAGCCTGGCCTTCAACGCGAATGTCAGAACGCACATAGGTTCCTGCCCAGTGTTGCAACGAGCGCAGATCGCCTTCCCGAAACCGGGTTATCACATTTCTTGCGTGTTCTTCAAAGACTTCGGGGGAGACCTTACTCGCCAGCCTCTGCATGAATGGAAAGGGAATGAAATCACGGCCGTAGTGCTGGCTGACCACGGTGAGATCGATGACATCGATCATGCCGACGAGGTTCATCGCTATCCGGCTCACGCCATTACCTTAATATCTCCATCGGAATACACATTCGGACTTCGCTTGATCCTTATCACCACGGCTGTCGCACTCAACTGATATTCCGCAGCAACCAACAGCACGACGGAATCGGTTGGCAGGCCAGTCTCGGCAAAAAACATGAGACTGAACACCTGCGTACTGACAGCGAGATAACCGTGGCCGAGCTGGTGTTCGTGCAATGCCTCTGACCAGGGCAGCCCACACTTTGTGGCCAGGATTCGATATGGTTCGCCGCTGGCGGTGCTGTGCGGTACAAAGTGCGTGATGTCCTCGGGGCGCAGACGAGCGACACTGAGCGCCTGGGCTACCGCCCGAGTGAGCATTCGGACTGAATCGCGTCGGTTCTCATCAGTATTGCAGTGAAGCGCCCGCCGGTACGCAGCCTGATAGTCGTCAAGCGATGCGGGCTCCCAAAACCCGACTCGGGTCTGCCACACTTCGGCCTGGCCAGGACAGCTCGCGGTCCCGTATCCGAGAATGTCAGCAAACCCATCGCCACCCGTGAGTACGGCTGCGTGCGCGACATCGGAAAACGGCTCCCCGCCGACGGAGCGAGACGTGGCAAACCGGTCGCCCCACGACCAGTTGTCAGCACCCGTGCACACGATTGCGCCTTCGTCGGCAGATAGCATCCCGGAGGCCATCACCCACGTCGTGAGCCCAGCCGCACAGTATTGCTTGATCTCGAGTGCATTGCCCGCGTCACCGACCACCCCATGTTGGATCCCATGATGGACCGGCCAGCCCATGGGCCCTTGGTATCCCGAACCCGCATGCAGGGTCCACCGCACGCTGTCTGGTGACGCAGTCGACGCCGACATGGCTGCCCGCCCGGCCTGCACCGCCATGTCCGCTGGGGATCGTCCCGGAGACTCGGAAACTCCGCGCCATCTCCCACTTAAGTCCAAAGTCGGATCCGGGAGCGGAGTGACAGGTGGCAAGAGGAGGGCTGCCGCAGACAGCGCTGTCACTTCTCGGCAGTTGCCGGAACGCCCATTCGGGGTTCCTGCGCATCGTCACCGACAACTGCCACCACTGCCTCGGCGTCTCCCATCACGTCTTCACCGTTCTTCTTCCGACGCAGGGCCTTGTTCGCCTTGTGCACCGAACCGTCTGCACCGTTGCCGCGATGCCCAGCAGCCGGTGCGCCCGCGCCGGGTGAACCCGAGCCGGCACTGATCCCAGAGCGCGCCGCGGTGGTTGGCGCGCCGGTACCCTTCGTGGCTGCCGGAGTTGCTGTACCGGCGTTGCGGGCCAGTGGCGAGGTGCGCGGTCCAGGACCGCTGCTACCGCGGCCACTACCGGCGGCGGTGCCCTTGGCCGCATTGCTCAGACCCTTCGGCCCGAGGCCGAGCACGCCTTCAGGCAGGGCAGGCGGGTTCTGGCCGTTGCCGAGCGCCTGATCAAGAGCTTGCTTCGCGGCGTCCAACCCCTGACTGGCAGCGTCCTTCGCCGCGTTGGCCGCATCGGACAACCCATCCGTCAGCCCATCCGTCGGAAGGCTGGGAGTGTTCGTGTTCTGAGGCGTGGTCTGCTTGGTTGGATCAAAGTTTGGTTTGGTGGTGTTGTTCTTCAGCCCAGAGAAATCCGGTGCGCCGGAACCTTTGCTGGGCGTCCCCGCTCCAGTGCCACTCGGGCCGCCGTAGTTAGGGGAAGTTTGCCCAGGTGCTGTCGGCCCTGGATGCTCCGGAGTGGTCGTGCCGCCCGTCAAGTCGGGATTTCTTGTCGCTATTTGGCCAATGTTGAACGCAAAATCTTTCATCACAGATTGGGCGAGGGCATCGTATTCCCGCTTAATTTCCTCGCGATGTTCAGGCCAAGAATCCCAGTCGTCTTGGTAGTCATCTTTTCGGTTGACTACTTCCTTCACAACGTTTCCGATCGCCTCACCAAACGCGGGCGACAAAGTCACCATTGCGGTGGCGGATTTTGAGGCACCGTCGATTTGCTTGAACGACGAATCAATGTTCTTGTTGGCAGATTCCGCAGTTTTACCTTGCCAATTGTTGTCACTGTCGCTGCCCATTCCGTCCAGGAACACCTTGTAGTCGCGGACAGCTTGTGACAGTTTGTTAGCGATGTCTTCCCAAATCGCATTGTGTCCGTCGGTGGCCTTCTCGACGGCATTGCCCATCATCTCTACGACTTCAGTAAATTGAACTGTCGTATAGCTGCCAGGCGCAACGGGGAGGGCATGCTGAGGATAGCCAGATGCTAGTCCGCTGAAGTCCTGCTTCCCGCTGCCGTCTTTATGCTCACCGTCATATGTGGTGAAATCAGGAAATCCGAAAAATGAATTACCGGTGTGTTCGACAAACCAGTTATCGGTCCATTCGACGCCGCGTTCAATAGCGTGACCGATATCGGAAAAACACATTAGCCCTTCACCACCTCAAACATGTCTACAAGTCGTCTAGCCGGACTGCATCATTCGGTTGCAGGAATCGATAACGGTCTGCTTGTAGGCGTCCAAGTACGCGATATAGTCATTCAACATCGTCTCCAGCGTCGTTGCATCCTCCACCAGACCGCTCTTGGTGTCGGTAGCCGCTGGATACTTGCCTACATCGCCGATCTCTTTCAACTTGGCGATTTGGCCCTTGGCGAGCACCAGTTCACCTCGAAGATTGCCTATGGCGGTGACGTACTTGTCGCGACCGGCCGGCGAGATTTTGAGGTCGGCATCGCCAGATGCCTGCCAACCCTTCATCTGATCTGTCAGTGTTTCGAGTTGGGGTTTGTCCTTGCCCACGAAACTGCCTCCCTGAAGCTAGATCCTGATTCAACCCGCAAAGCCCGGGCCTGCATAAAGACAGGCCCGGGCCGCACGGCTACTGCTTAGAACGCAGAAGCGTTCGCCTTGTCCATCGCAGCCATGGCGTCCTGCTGGTCCTGCGCCTGCTTCTGGGTGTTGACCACAGTGTTCAGCGCCTCGTCCAGCATGCCGTTGACTTCCTGGTGGGCCTGGTTCAGCGCAGCTGCACCATCGCCCTCGTAGACGCTGGACAGCGCCTGGAAGATGCTCTGGATGTCTTCGCGGACTTCCTGAATGGAGTTGGCCATTCCGGTGATGTCCTCGAGGTGTCCAGCGTTGGCACCGAAGTTGTAAAGAATCTGGTCACTCATGAATTCCTACCTCCCTTAGCCCTGATCCAGGTTGGCGACCGAGCGGATGTGCTCGGAGCCCTTTTCGACGACATTGTTCAGCGTGGCGATCAGATGATCGAACTCTTCGCGCTGCGCCTGAGCAATCCGGCCGTAGTTACCGGCCGAGGTGCCCTGCCAGGATGCCTGCAGCATCTGCTGCTGAGAATCCTCGATCTGGTTGAGCTTCTGAACGGCCTGGTCGCGGGCGGAGGTGATCTGCTCGATCTTCGCCTCGGCTTCAGCCTGGGTAAGTGAAACTGTCATGCGTCACTACTCACTTTCATTGTTTCTGGTGTTGTTCATCGTCGTTTGCCTTCGGGCCAAATCCATGTTCCCCCTAAAGGTCCCCCCATCCCTCGTCGGAAAGCTCCACCAGCTGGCCGATCGCCTGACCGACGGCGTGATCGGAGCCGGCTTTCAGCGTGGTCCACAATTGGCCGGCGGGAGATGCACTGGGCGCCCCCACAATTCGGCCTCGTTTGGTGTAGAAGATGCCGACGGCGGCCGGACCGCGCACGATCCGCTCGTCTTCCCGGCTCAGCGCGTAGTACACGATCTCCCCGAAGGCCTGGCGTGACGCCAACGCCGATCCGAGCACCATCGCGGCTCGCGGCTCGGTACCCAACGACCGGATCCGATCGGCCAGCACAGCGGGATCATGTGTGCCGGAAAGCTTCTCGGCAACGACGTCCAGCGGAGCACCGACCGGAGTCACCTCGGCTGCGACCGCAGCCGGCAGCTCGGCGAGCAACGCTGACACAGCATCACGCAGCTCGACACCGAATCCGACCACGCGCAGCATGATCTCGTGGCCGATGCGGCGAGCCAAGATCGTCAAACCGCCCCGACGCACCACACAGATGCGCGCCATGCCCTCCGGTGTCACAAGTCGTAACGCGAACTCCCGGTCCGGACGTTGCAGTGCCTCCAAGATCGGCACCAGGCCTGGTTCCACGACACCGTCGACAATCACCTCTCGGGCGGTCAGCGTCCGGGTCGCGTGGTCGAACGCGGCATGAAGCGTGTCAACCGTGGCGTGCCGCGGCCGGACGGCCAGCACCGTCGGGAAGCTCTGCACGCCCACCCGTGTCGCGGCGACCTGTAATTCGTCGTCGGTGAGTACGAATTGGGGCTGCAGGGACGCGGTCATATCGACAGCCCCTTGTCCACGCCGATCACCGGCGGTGCGACCCAGCGATCCGAGACCTGCTCCAACGCGCGCTCCGGCTCATCGGCAAAAGTCGGAGTTTCCGGACCGTCGGGTACCACCAACTCGTCGAATACCGAGGTGTTGGGGCCCCAGCTGACATTGGACACCGTGAACGGCGCATCGCTCTGCTGCGCCGCGGGCAGCCACGAACCACCGGTGTCGGACAACCCGGCACCGGGCTCACCGCCACCGGCCAATGTGGCTGCGGGAAGCGATGATTCGTGCTCGCGGTCGTTGTCGCCCCCTCGGCCGTGCGCACCGGCCATCGGGCCGTACCCGCCGCCCATGCCACTACCACCGCCACCGGCGACCGCGACCTTCTGCAGTGTCTTGGGGTCGCCGCTGGAAGCAGTCGTGGTGGGCCGGAACGGCGCCAATGGTGGTGGCGGCGCCGCTCCTGCCCCGGCACCGCCTCCACCCGCACCGCCTGAACCTTCAGCCGCCTTGGCCTCCTGCTCGGCCTTCAGCGCATCGCCCTTGGCAACATCAGGCGGCAGCGGCTGGTCCCATGGCTGGGCAAGTTCCGTGCACGCCTCTTCGTACTGCTGCATGACGGCAGCGGCATTGGCCTGATCGGCGGTGGCCGCCTCGTCGAACTCGGCAAACCGGCCCGTCAGGACGGCTCCGTTGTAGGCCGCCAGCGAGGCCATCATGTCGTGAGATGCCTTGGCCTCAACAGCTTCTGAGACACTCGGCATCGCCATGATCGCGACGGTGTTCGCCACGGCCGCTTCTTCAGCGCGCTGCCCGTTGGCAGCCGCGCTGAGGCTGATGGCCTGCAGCCACTTGCCGAATTCCTCGAGCTTGCGCGTCGCAGCTTCCGAGCCCTGGCTGGCGAACGAACCCTTGACCCGCTCGACGATCTTGTCGAAGTCGGCCGATATGTTCGCCAACTCGTTGGCGACCCGCACCCAAGCCGCACCCGACTGCCCAACCGAAGTGGGCCCTGGACCGTCGGTCAGGTCACGGGCAAGTTGCTCCGTGCTGCGCGACTCCCACGCGACATTGGTAAAACCCATGGTCTACCCCCCTCCGGTCGAATACCACCCGCAGTTACTGGTCCCCGCCAGCTAACTAGACAGCAAAATCCTGATCGATCGCCACAACACCGTCGGTGTGCTTACGCAACGTCGCAGCAACTTCACGCACCTCGTTGACACCCTGGTCGGACGAGCGGGTGAAAGCCGCGTGCACCTCGTTGAGGGTCGATGCGACCTGCTGGGACACCTCGTCGCGACCGGACGCCGTCACCGTGAGGTTCGGCGCCTCGGTCTGCATGAGCTTGTCGAAGCGGTCGGCAAGCTCGTCGAGCTGCTTGGTCGCGTCGGCAACCTCGAGGGGCTGCATCGCAAAGTCATTGGGATTGGCCATGTCAAGATCTCCTGTCTCAGATTCTCAGTTCGATGTCTGGACTGTCATTGGGGTCGATCTCACCAATCACTGGTGGAGCGACATTACCGAGATCACCGACGATTTCGTCGCCTTGATCCGAGGTGTGCAGGAACGCGGCGGCATTGTGTCCACTGCCGTCCACTCCAGCCTTGCCGGCACCGTGGCCGGCGCCCATCATTCCGGCGCCGCCGCCCATACCGCCGCCCGCGCCGCCGGAGACACCCGCCGCTTTGACGGCAGCAGGCTGGACAGAAGAGGGCGATTCGGTGGTAGGCATCGAGACCGGCGTCATGCTGCGGGTCGGCGCGACCGGAGATGGGCCGCCGGCCCCGCCGTGCACGCCACCACCACCGCCGCCGGCCTTGGAGATCGGCGCCATACCTGTGACGCCGTTGTTGGTTGGGTTCGACGTCGGACTGTCCGTCGGGGACCCAGCGGCATCACCGAGGCTAGAGGCCAGGCTGGTGGCAGTTTCGATGCCGCTCTGCGCGGCGCCGGTGATGGCCTCCATACCGGACGACAAACCTTCAGTCGCCATCTGCATCATCGAGGTGCCCAAACCGGTCGCCACCTTGATCATCGGGCTGATCATCGAGGTGGCCGCCGTCGGAGCCTGGGCGAGCGCGGTCGGCGCGCCGATCGCCGTGGCCTCAGCACCCTGCGCGGCCAGAGTGGCCTGCAGTTCGGTGATGCACTCGGTGGTCATCGTGGTGGCCTGGGTGGCTGCCTCGACGGCGGCCGCCTGGCCCCACGGAAAGATGATGTTGGGGCCGATCGCCGCGATCTTGGCGTTGTACTCGTCAATGATCTGCAGCAGCCGAGCCTGAGCTTGCTGCACGTCCGCCGTAGCCGTCGAGACGTTGGCGCCCAGGCCCGCCGACTGCGATGCCACCGTGGCCCCGTTGGCCAGCGTTTCAGCAGTCTTGGTGCCCGCGGAAGTCGCCGACTCACCCGACCATAGGCTTTCCATCGAGCCCATCGCCTCTTGAACCGAACTGGCAGCGGATTCGAACGCCTTTGAGATGCCCTCGAACATCTTCGACGGGTCGAGGGCATCGAAGACCCCGGTCCCGAGGGTGCCGAGCGCATCGAGCACCGGTTGGATCATCGCGCTGGGATCCATCGGGTTGGTCGAACCCGGCTGCCCTTCTGGAGGAGGCCCGCCCGGAGGCGGCGCACCGTTGGGCACCGGCTCCATACCGAACCTGCCGAGAATGTCCTGGACCGGCTGATTCAGATAGTCCGCAAGGTTCTGTTCCTGCGCATTGATGAACGGTGCAGGATCGAACGCCGAGGCGGGCGCGCTACTCCCGGGGTTGGTCGGAGTGAACGGGGCCGACGGGGGTGCCGGCGTCGGATTGCCCGGCGGCGACGGTGTAGACGGCATGGGTCAGCCGAAGGACGCGTCCGTGGCCGCCGTGGTGACCTTGGTCACTTCGGTCGTGGCACCGATCATCACATGGTTGAAGCCGACACTCAGCGTCTGCATCAGGTTGGTGGCCATGCCGGGCAGGAACCCGGGCAGATAGGCAGCCACTCCGATCGGGCCGACGGCCGTGCACACCGCGCTGCTCATACCGGCTACATCGGCGCTGCCGGCCGCCTGGATCATCGTCCCTGCGGCGGTTTGGGCCGCGTTGATCCCCTCAAGAAACCCTGGAACCACATTCATGGCGTCTGACATCGTTAACCCCTCCCCGGTAACCGCTACTGACTGCGGCTTTTAGCTTCTATAGGAACTATAACCCGAGCCCTGCGGGTCAGCTAACACAAGTTTTTGTGCCCCTGCTAGTCCCATCATCGACGAGCAAACGCACATCACTCCTCCGGCAAACTGACGTCGGGCCGGGGTTCAGGTGTAACCGTTGTCCCGTCCCACCTTGTCAAAGGGGTTTGCTGAAGAGTTGCAAAGCGGCTGTTGAACTCCTTGACCAGGAATTTCTGCCGATCCAACGCCGTCTTGGCGGCTGCCTGGGCAGTTTCGATGATCAAATTCGCCAGTCCCTCGGGCCCATGGCGGTAGGCGTTCTCGCCGAGCCAGAGACCGGTAAGTGTTCCGACTCCGTCAACCTCGACGCTCACCGACTGGTCCCGGCTGGTAACCCGAGCCGAAATCGTCTTGAGGTGCTCGTTCATCGCCTGCATGAGATCGCGCTGTTTGACGATCCGGGCGATCACCGAATTCGCGAGGCTGCCGCTCATACCGACCTCATCCAGCTGGCGGGCGGATCCTCGTCGTCATCCCCACGCAACGCGGCCTCGGCCGCGGCGAGCTCTTCCTCTGTTGTCAGATCGAAACCCCGGACCACCTCGGAGCTGAATCCGCGCTCGGCCAGTTCACGCCGGTGCGCCACCTGCGCCCGTTTTGACGACAGCTGGCACAGCGCCAACAGATCCTGCGCCAGATCCTGCGGCGCCCGGGAAAAAGCGCGTTGGCTGAACTTGAGCCGGATGGGCAAGCCGCGTTCCGTCGTCAACACCTGAATATCGCCGTCAGGGGACCTCACCGGTCGGATTTCCATCCCCATACCCCCATCAGTTTGGCTGCCAACTTCCTGTCAACCGTCTCGTTGTCAACTTAGTACAATCACCGGAGGCCAAGCTGCACCAATTAATCCGCTGGGGGCTGCGTTGCCGATTCCGCACAAAACCAGCGATTGGGGGACGAAAGATGGGGATCCACGGATGAGTGGTGGGACCAGGGATGCACAACGTGTGTTCGATGCGGGCGTGCTGTCCCTCGGTATAGCGATCGACGGGTTGGAGACCGAGCGCGACGTGCAGTACGCCGCACTGGCGTTCAAGCGTGCCACCGAGTACGACCCCGACATGTGCGATGCCTGGCTCGGCCGGGCCGCAGCCGGCGAATCGACCCCCGAGGTGATCCATCACCTGCATCGCAGCAGCAAGAATTTGGCACGCGAGCAGCGCAGGCTGGGCCTGCCACCCCGCACTTTGGGCGGGCGCTTCCAGACCGGGCTGTACCTCGACTACACGCTGAGCTCACTGACCGAGGTCTACCTCGCGTATGCCGCGGGCATGATTCAGGGCAAAGATTTCGGCGAGGCCGAGAAAACTCTCGACGAACTCGCAGAGCTGCGGACGACCATGCCTGACGACTCGGCCTCCGACGACATCTGCGCGTACATCCGTGGCGTCCTGCATTTCACCACGCAGCGTTGGCCCGACGTGCTGACCGCGTTGGCCTCCTCCGCGCAGTTCACCGACGAGTACATCGCGGCCGGTGCACACCTCATGGTCGGTTCGGCCTGTGCCCAGATGGGCATGTTCGGTGAGGGATTGCGCCGTTTGGATCAGGCGATCGAGGGGCCGATCCCGGCGGCAAGTCGTGCCGCCGAGTTCTGCAAGGGCCTGACGCTGCGGGAGATGGGCAAAGAGCCAGAGGCCAGAGCGATCTTCGAGCGGATCTACAGCGAGGAACCCGGCTTCGAAGCCAACTACGCCGCCCTCAACGATCCCAAGTACCGACTGATCGTCACCTCCAAGGAGATCATCGACTCCCGTAGTGACAAATGGGATCCGGCGTCCGCCCGCAGCGCGGCGGATTTCGACGCCGAGTCACTGACCGAGCGAGGCAACGAATACCTGCGCGCGGCTCAGGACGAGCTGGATCGCCAAGTCGGCCTCGCAGACGTGAAGCTCCAGGTGGCCAAACTCCGGTCGGCTGCGCGACTGGCGAAGGTGCGCGAGGACAAGGGGCTGACCACCGCATCGCGCAGCTTGCACCTCGCCTTCACCGGCCCCCCGGGCACCGGTAAGACCACCATCGCCCGCGTTGTCGCCCAAACCTATTGCGGCCTGGGCTTGTTGAAGACCCCGGCGGTGATCGAAGCGAAGCGTCAGGATTTCGTGGGTCAGCACCTGGGCAGCACCGCGATCAAGACGTCGGCGCTGATCGATACCGCGATGGACGGCGTGCTGTTCATCGATGAGGCCTACACCCTGATTCAGACCGGCCTGTCCGGCGGAGACGCATTCGGCCGCGAAGCCGTGGACACGCTATTGGCCCGCATGGAGAACGACCGCGACCGACTTGTGGTCATCATCGCCGGCTACGACGCCGAGATCGACCGGTTCCTGGCCTCCAACGAGGGTTTGTCGTCTCGGTTCACAAAGCGAATCCGGTTCGCCTCCTATACCCCGCCCGAGCTCGGCGATATCGGCAGGCTCACCGCCAGATCGCGCGATTCGGACCTGAGCGCAGAAGCCCACGACGAGCTCGTGTCGGTCTGCACCCGGCTGTATGAGCAGCAGTCGACCGACTCCGAAGGCAAGGTACGGCGCAATATCGACCTCGCAGGCAACGGTCGATTCATTCGAAACGTCATCGAATCAGCCGAAGAGGAACGCGAGTACCGACTCAGCGAAAGCCACGGCGCCGAACTGGAGTCGCTCGACGAGGATGCGCTCATGCGGATCGAAGCCATCGATATGAAGGCAGCCATCAGCAACATCCTGCAAACATTGAACCTGCAATCTTGACGCCGCCGAAGCCGGAGGACCTGTCGAACGCGGATAAGCCGACCACGCCCATCCGCGGGATCGGTGCACCGCCGCAGAACGCGGCCCCGGCACCTGCCCCACCACAGAACCCGGCCCCGGCACCTGGACCTCCGCAGGGCGCTGCCCCGCCACCCGCGCCTCCACGGACAGCGGCCCCTGCACCTCCCCCTGCACCGCCCAGTCAACGACCAGCGCCCCCTCCGGTCACACGGGCGCCCGGTCCCCCGGGCCCACAGGTACCCCAGCAGCCTTCTGCGCGGCCATACCCGCCGCCACCTCCACCGCGGCCTGGGCCTCGCGCACAGCCGCCTGATCTCAGGCCGATTTCGACCAGCTTCACCACTGCGGAACCGGATGAACCGACCACGGTGTACAACACCCGGACCTCTTCGGAGGAGCTCGGGCTGCGCCCCCGCAAGCAGGCAAACCAGAACGGCTGGCGCAAGGTCATGAACCGCATGACCGGCGGTACGGTGAATCTTTCTGAACCGCAAGCTGATCCGCGTACGCGGAACGCGCTGGACCGCGTGAACCAACCCATCCGTGGCGCGTACAGCATCGCTGTGCTGTCACTGAAGGGCGGTGTCGGGAAAACCACGACGACGGTGTGCCTGGGCTCGACATTCGCCGCGAACCGGGGCGACCGCGTGATCGCGGTCGACGCCAACCCGGACTTCGGGACGCTGGCTCAGCGTGGTCCGAGTCAGACCCGCTCCACAGTTCGCGACCTATTGGCCGACCAGGAGATCTTCCGCTATTCCGACGTCCGTCGGCACACCTCACAAACCCCGAGCCGGCTGGAGATCCTGGCCTCTGAACGGGATCCGGCGGTCTCCGAAGCGTTCTCCGAGGCCGATTACCGTGCCGTGCACGACATCCTCGATCGCTTCTACAACATTATTCTCACGGACTGCGGCACGGGGCTGACCCACTCGGCCATGAATGGCGTGCTCAACACCTCTGATGCCCTGGTGCTGGTGGCCTCGCCGGCCATCGACTCTGCCCGCAGCGCCCTCGCCACCTTGGACTGGCTGCAGCATCACGGCCACGCCAATCTGGTGCCCGACGCCACGGTGGTCCTGAGTTCGGCGCTCCCGGGATCGGTGCCGGTCGACATCAACCAGCTGACCATGCACTTCAAGGCCCGTGTGCGCGACGTGGTGGTCATCCCATTCGACGATCACCTCGCCGAAGGCGCCGAGATCTCGATGGATCTACTGAATCGCAAGACTCGGCAAGCCTTCCTGGACCTCACCGCGTCGGTTGCCGAAGGGTTTACTCGCAACCGGCGGGCGCCACGGTTGCGCTGACGACTAAGGCACCTCTCGCAACACCCCGGCGAACTGCTCCAGATCCTCAACCGTGGTGTCGACATGCGGGGAGACCCGCAGCACCGGCTTGGACATCTCGAACGGCGCCCGCGCGAGTTCGCATGCGGTGGTGACGATTCCACGCTCGGCGATCAGCCAGGCCCGCACCGCGGCGGGCTCGGCGCCGTCGGTGGGCTCCAAAGTCGTGATGGCGGTGGGCTCGTCGACGGCTTCGACCACCCGCCAGCCCGGCACCTCGGCCAGCACCTGTCGCGCGGTGCGGCCCAGCTCGGCCAGGCGGCCCCGGACGAGTTCCGGCCCAGCAGCCAGGTGTTCGCCCAAAGCGACCGAGTATCCGATGCGGGTCGCGGCGTTGTGCTCACCCTGCTCGAAGCTCTGCAGCACCGTCACCGGCACATCCCAGTCGGCGGGCGGCACCCGTCGGCGCAACTGCGCCACCAATTCGGGCCGCAGCGCCAAGAATCCGACTCCGCGCGGGCCGGCCAGCCATTTACGCGACGACGAGTAGATCGCGTCAGGGCCGACGTTGCAGTCCAGGTGCCCGAATGCCTGCGCGGCGTCGACCACGATGGGTACGCCCGCAGCGCGGCACACTGCGACCATCTCCGCCAGTGGCTGGGCCACCCCGCGGTGGCTGGCCAGCGCGGTGAAGTGCACCAAAGCCGGCGGATCAGAAGCGAACAGGCGGGCAACCTCGTCGACCACGACCCGGCCGTCCCCGTCGACAGGCAACGCACGCACCTGAAAACCGTTGGCGGCCATGACGGCAAGGTTCGGCCCGAACTCACCGGACAGGCACGCCAGCGTGCGCTCCCCTGTCCAACTGCCGAGCAGGAGATCGAGCGATTGGTTGGAACCCGTCGTGTACACCACATCGTCGGCGTTGAGGCCGGTCAGTGCCGCGACAGCGGCCCGACCCGCCGCGAGAACAGGCGCTGCTGCCTCGGCCGCCACGTACCCGCCCACTTCGGCCTCATGACGCGCATGCGCGGCGACCGCGTCGATGACAGCGAGGCTCTGGCGCGAACAGGCGCCACTGTCGAAGTGCAGGCCGGCGACCTTGGGCCGGGCGTCAGCCCACTGCTGCGCGAGACTCATTTCACCGCCAGAGACAAGCCGAAGTCACCGGCTTCATCGGTCCACCAATGGGTCTGCTGCAAACCGGCTTTCGCGAGCTCCCCGGCTACTCCGTCGGCCCGGAACTTGCAGGACACCTCGGTCAGCATCTCTTCACCGGCACCGAATGCGACGTCGAGATCCAGCGCCGCCACACGAACTTGCTGCGGCGCATCCGCGCGCAGCCACATCTCGATGCGCTCCTCGTCGGGATTCCATTTCGCCACGTGCTCGAAGGCATCGAGGTCGAAGTCGGCGTCGAGTTCACGGTTCACCACCGACAGCACGTTGCGGTTGAACGCGGCGGTCACGCCGGCACTGTCGTCGTAGGCGCTGACCAGCCGCTCGGTGTCCTTGACCAGGTCGGTGCCCAACAGCACGCTGTCACCGGGCTGGAGGGTCTCGGCCAATGAGGCCAGGAAATCCGCCCGCGGACCTGGGGTGAGATTTCCGATCGTCGAGCCGAGGAACGCCACGAGGCGCCGTCCGACGGCCGGGATCTTGCCCAGATGTTCCTCGAAATCACCACATACCGCGTCGATTTCGATGCCCGGATACTCCTGGCCGATGGCATCTCCGGCAGAACGAAGCACACTGGCGTCGACGTCGAACGGGATGAATCGGCGCAACTGGCCACCGTCGCGCATCGCGTCGAGCAGCATCCTGGTCTTCTCCGAGGTGCCGCTGCCCAACTCGACGAGAGTGTCGGCACCGGCGGCCGCCGTGATCTCCGGCGAGCGGTCGCGCAGGATCTGCGCCTCGGTCCGGGTCGGGTAGTACTCGGGCAGCCGGGTGATCTGGTCGAACAGATCGCTGCCCACCGAATCGTAGAACCACTTGGGTGGCAGCATCTTCGGCGACTGGGACAGCCCCTCGCGCACATCGCGACGGAGCGCGGTGGCAGCGGAATCGGCCGCCAGATAGTTGGACAAGGTGAGCGTCATACCGAACCTTTCAGTGGGGTGAGCTCGACGTCAGAGCCGGCCACGGTGACGAGGTGCCGGTCCGGGATGTCGGACCAGCCGGGATCGTCGTCGTAGGGTTCACTGGCGAGCACGACACCATCCGGCAGTGCCAGCATCGACAAGGTGTCACCCCAGGTGGTGGCGATCATACGAGAACCGTTGGCAGCCAGAATGTTCAGGCGGGCGTTCGGATCCAGCGTGCCGACTTCGACAATGGTCTGTCCCAGCGTGTCGAGCCCGCGTTCGAAGATCAGTGCGGCCAGCACCGCGCTGTCCACGGTGGATTCGGCGACGCCGGTCAATGGCAGGACCGAGCGGTCCACCACACCGTTGTGCGACAGCAGCCACTGCCCGTCGGTGAACGGCGCCGAGGCCGAGGGCTCGATCGGCATGCCGATGGTCGCCGAACGCACGGCCGCGACCACGCATCCACTGGTCAACGCCGGCGCGACCGAGGCGAACGACGCGTCGCCCCACAGCGGCTTGTCGCTGCGCCATCGACGGGGCACACCGGAGTCGAAAAACCCTGCGCCCCAACCATCGGCGTTCATCAACCCGTTCTTCTGGCGACGCGGCGCATACGACTGCACCAGCAGGCCCTGCGGAGGATCCAGCACCAGCGAGGCCACCGACCGCGGTGCGCCGAGCCACCCGATGTGCCGACACATCAGGCGTCCCACGCCAGACGTACACCGGAGAAGATCTGGCGCCGGATCGGGTGGTCCCAGTTGCGGAAGCTCGGGCGCAGGATGTCGGCGGACACCGCCCACGAGCCGCCGCGCAGGACCCGGTAATCACCGTCGAAGAAGGGTTCGGTGTAGCGGTCATAGACCATCGGGGTGAAGCCGGGCCATGGCCGCAGCGGGGAGGTGGTCCACTCCCAGACATCGCCCAACATCTGCTCGACGCCATAGGCCGACGCTCCGGCGGGATAGGCCCCCACGGGCGCGGGGCGGCGCGCCTCACCGCCGAGGTTGGCCAGCGCCGCGGTGGGTTCGGAGGTACCCCAGGGGAATCGGCGCCGGGCGCCAGCCTCCGGATCCCAGGCGGCGGCCTTTTCCCACTCGATCTCGGTGGGCAGCCGGGCTCCGGCCCACGCGGCATAGGCCTCGGCTTCGAAGAACGTGACGTGCTGGACCGGTTCGTCGGTAGGAATGGTCTCGATGTGGCCGAACCTGGTGCGGGTATTGTCGGGCCCCCAGAACGCGGGCGCCACCAAGCCCGCTTCCTGACGATGCGCCCAGCCGCGTTCCGACCACCAACGGGACTGCTGATAGCCGCCGTCGTCGATGAACTCACGCCATTCGGCATTGGTGACCGGCACCCGGCCGATCCGGAAAGAGGCCACTTCGACAGAGTGCGGCGGACGCTCGTTGTCCAACGAAAACGGTTCGGTCAGTTCGTCGACGCCAAGCACGAACGGCCCGCCCGGGATCAGCACCGAGGTGCCGGCCACACCAGGCCGTCCGGCGGGCAACGCGCTGCCGGTGTCGAGCAACGGTAGCCCGCTCCGCAGGTTCAGTGCCTGCAACATGGTCTCGTCGTGCTGGTTCTCGTGGCTGATGATCAGACCGAAGGTGAAGGCGGAGTCGTCGGCATCGAGGGAGTCGAGTGCATCGAGCGCCTTGGATCGCACCGTCGCGCAATAGGTTCGCGCATCCGCCGGCGGTAGCAACGGAAGGTCGACGCGACTGGCCCGCGAGTGCACGAAGGCGTCGTACAGCCGGTCGACCTCGGGATCCAGGATGCCCGGACGGTCCGAGTTGCCGGCCCGCAGCAGCCACAACTCCTCCTGCTGACCGATGTGCGCGAGGTCCCAGACGAGCGGGCTCATCAACGGGCTGTACTGGCGGTGCAGTTCAGCGTCGTCGAAGTCGACCAGGCGCAGGGTACGGTCCCGCGCCCGGGTGAGCTGCTGCGCCAGCGCCTCGCGTGTCGTCAAAGCTCGCCCTTCACCAGTTGGCTCATCGCAGAAGCAATTCCATGGCCCACGACCTGGTCGGCGAAATCGTCGGCCGGGCAGCGTCCCTCCTGGACCGAACGCGCCAATCGCTCCATCGATTCCGCGAGGTCTGTCGGCGCCCGCTCCGCCGCCGCCGACACGCACGCGACCGCCGCGTCCTGCAGCCGTCGATCGGTGAGCCCGATCCGGGCGGCCCGGTCCCATGCGGTGGCCACCGGAGCTGTCGCCTCCGTGGCGATCGCGGCGGCCTCCGGGTCGTCGAGAAGCGTGGTCAGCATGAACACCACCGCGGGCCAGAGCGCATCCGGCACGCTGTCGAGATAGCGGATCTCCAACCAGCGCCGCGGCCGGACCGGCGGGAACAGCGTCGTCAGGTGGTATTCGAGGTCGGCTTCGGTGGGACGGCGGCCGCCGAGCACCGCGCGCCCGTCGGCCCAGTCGGCGAACGGGACCCAGTTGGTGACCGGGACGGCATCCGGGGTGTTGACCAGCATTACCGGCGCCCGCAACGCGTAGCGCGCCCAGTCACTGGCCGGGTCGTCCCCGTCGGCGCCCAGAACTGGACCGCAGCGCGCGGAATCCAGCTGACCCCACACCCGCTGCCGCGACGACTTCCACCCGGTGAACCGCCCACCCAGCATCGGCGAGTTCGCGGTGATCGCGATCATCGTCGGGCCGAGGGCATGCGCCAGCCGGACCCGCTGCGCCCAGCCGTCCCGCGGTCCGGCATCGAGGTTGACCTGAACCGACGCGGTCGACGTCATCATCGCCGCCCCTGGCTCCGCCGACCCGCTGGCCGCGAAGAACGTCTCCATGGCCTGATAGCGCGGACCCGGGTTGACCCGTTGAGTGGGCCTCACCGGGTCGGCGCCCAACAGCAGCAGCCCCAGACCACGGCGTTCGAACTCCGCCCGCAGTACGGCCCGATCGGCGAGCAGGGCGGCGGTCGCCGCCGACGGTCCGTCGGTCGGGGGGCCGGACAGCTCGACGGCGCCCCCGGGTTCGACGGTGATCCGGCTGTCGCCGGGCAACGTGGGCACCGACGCGATCACCTCTGAGATTTCATCCCAGCCTGGGCGTCGCAGCGGATCGTCGAGGTCGAAACAGTGGGCCTCGATCTCCAGACCTACCTGCCCGACCGGCCCGTCATCCAGACAGCGGGCTTCGATGAATGCCGCGGCATCTTCGGCGCTGGTGAACTCGATGGGAGCTAGACGGGCCGCATCGGTCGTGACGGGTACTGCCAACGCAACCACCCCTCCCGGTCCTCACCGGATCAATCGGCTCGGTTCTGTTCCATCATCCAGATAGGACCGACATCTTCTACTGCCCCAGCGTGTTCTGCATGGCTCCGGCCAGCACGTTGACCGCGGGACCTGCGTTGCCGGACTGGCACACCTTGGCTTGTAGCAGCACGTTTTCCCGTTTGCGGGTGGTGTTGAAACAGCGGCGGTCGGTTCCGGCCTCCTGTTTCACCCAGTCCGCATCCGTGGCGCTCGCCGGGCCACCGGTGAAAGTCCACACCTGGGTGACGAAGTTGTCCAGGTGCATCGCGGTGGTCTGGCCCGAGCATCCGTTGGTGCGGTCGACCACGCGGTGGAAGGCACGGTCGGCGGCCTCCGGCGTCGCGAACACCCCGATGGCCTGCTTGACGAAATGGCTGTCGTCGCCGGCCGCCGTCTGGGTGGTGGCGCCGTTGAACGAAGCCAGGTCTGGGTCGTTGAACACCTCGGGCAACCCGACATCGGCCCAGTTGTTGCACACGGGGTTTTCCACCGAGAAGCCCTGGAACGGGACGGTGAACTCGGATTCCCACGTCATCGGGGCACCGATGATGTTGCCCACCGAACCTTTGGGCATGACGGCATAGGACACGACACCAGGATCCGAGGGGCGCGCACCAGTAGGTGCAGCCAATGCCAGCGCGAGACTGGCCAGCCCGAAACCGACAGTCAGGGCACGCATGGCCTCGATCATGCCAGTTAGTGAACCGTCCGCGTGCAATAGGTTCGCGCCGGTGACGGATAAGGCCAGGCGTAGTGCCCTGTTTCGGCTGGGCAGGCCGACCCGTCCCGGACGTCGAGGCGCTGCGTCACCTGGACCATCACACCCGGGCCGCGATCGGTTCGTGCGGTGCAATCGGCCAGCTCCACCATGCCCGCGGGCATGCCGAGTTCGTAGCAGTGGTTGGCGACGAGATTGGGAACCAGGCACAGGCGTGCGGTCGACGGATCGGCGAGCTCGGCGGGCAGATGCTGGTACTCGGCGCTCGGGCAGGCCCCGGTGCCGTCGGCGATCGCCCCGACGGTGTAGCTGGGGTCGGTATCGCAGGACACCCTGCCGGCGCGGGTCACCTCCGGGGCCGCGGGTGTGGCGGCCGGGACGCTCACGCAATCGCCGATCGCGAAGACCATGGCCGCGCCGCGCTCAGGATTCGCGCCGTCGCTGCATCCGGCAGCCAGCGCCGGCACTGCGAGCAGTGCGGCCACCAGCAGCCGATTGCGGGTCATGGTTAGCGAGAATCTCACGATTCCGCGGACCCCACCCAACGCTTGGCTGAAAAGCCAGGCGCCCCGGCCACCAAGGGGTAGTGGCCGGGGCGTCCGTGGGCTGCAGAGTGGTCTTATGCGGTGACGGCGCTCTTCTGGCAGTCGGCGCAGATTCCCCAGAACACGACCTCGGCCTCGTCGACGGCGAAGCCGGCCAGGTCAGAGGGTTCCAGGCAGGGGGTCTCGCCCACTGCGCAATCAACGTCGGCGACCACACCGCACACCCGGCAGACCAGGTGATGGTGGTTGTCGCCGGCGCGCGTCTCGTAACGCGCCGAGGAACCGGCCGGTTCGATCCGACGGACGAGGCCCGCATTGACGCAGGCGCGGAGGACGTCGTAGACCGCTTGGGTCGACACCGAACCGAGGTTCTCGCGGGCCAGGCCGGCCACATCGTCTGCAGTCGAATGCGGGTGATCGGCCAGCGCCTGGAGAACCGCGACCCGCGGTGCGGTCACGCGCAGCCCGGCGGCCCGCAACAGGGCCTTGGGGTCGTGTTCATGCACCGTGGTCACGGCTCCAGTATGCGCGCTCTTTGGAGTCAGTCCAAAAGAGTGGGCTGTGATTATGGTCGCGCAGGCGGTGCCGGTGTCGGCGGGGTCTCAGGACGCTCTGAGTTGTTTCCCGGGCCGGGTCCCCAACCAGGGCCGCCGGGGCCGGACGAGCCGGGGCCACCAGGACCACCGGGACCCCACGGCGGCATCATGCCGTGCCGTGGGCCCATCTGCCCTGGGCCGCCACCGGGTCCGCCGTGGTGGAACATCATCATGCCGCCACGGTCATGGCCACCGCGATGGTGATGGCCGCCGCCACCGGAATGCGCGCCGAGGAAGAAGCCGGTGCCGAAGACCACGGCAACGATAAAAACGCTGCCGGCGGCGATGCCGACCCACGCGAGCGCCTGCATGAGCCGGCTCGGCTTGTTCTCGGCGGGCGGGGGTGCCACTACTGCCGGCTGAGCCGCCGGTGCGACCACCGGCTCGGTCGCAGGTTCAGGATCGGGGGGTGTTTCAGTCATGACACGAGCATGCGAGCACTGCTGAGGTGCAGATCAAGAATTGGCTATGAATCAGCTGTGAAGGCGCGGGGAGGGAGCTTCGCTACGGGTTTTGCGCCGCCGTTTTCTACCCAGAGGCTGCTCGCACACGCGGACCACAGCCCTGCGGTAGAAATCGGCGCGAAGCCGAAGCCGAAGCCGAAGGCGAAGAGGGGTCCGGAACTACTGCTCCCAGGGCTTGAACGGGTTCACCGCGTACTGGATGACCCGGTACGGGGTGCCACCGCGGGCCATGGTGTTCCACTGGCTGATGAAAACCCGGACCTGATCCAGCGTGGAACCGGGCGAGATGTACCCGCCGTAGGGCTGGGCCAGCTCGTTCACCTCCGGCGGCGGCAACGAGTCGACCGGGTCCGGCCAGGCACTGGCGAACACGACCGTGGTCACCGGTGCGCTACCCAAACCGGTGGGGTCGTAGGCGACCCGCATCTCCATGTTCCCGGTGGTGGCGTTGAAGTAGGACAGCACGGGCTTGCCATCGATCTGCCGAATACTCATCTCCCCCACCCGGTCGGAGAACAACGCAGTCGGGGGCTTGCCCCAGCCACCGGTGCTCGACCAGCCCTGCCAGGTGGCCCGGTCGGTGAAGGTCTTCGGGTTGGCCCGGTACAGGAACGCCGGGCTGCTGCGGTCGAAATTGTTGGCCAGGATGTACACCCAGCCGCTGGGCGAATCCGGCGCCGGGACCGGGTCGTAATAGCCGGTGATCTGCGACTGGGCGCCGCCCTGATACTTGGCCTCCCGCACCGACCCCGGTACCGTGGGCCAATTCGGCTGGGCGGCATCCGCTTTCACCAACCGAGAACTGTACGGCTTGAGGTTGTAGGTGGTGGTCACCAGCATGTAGTTCTCGCGGTTGATGGAGATCACGCCGGCGGGCAACTGCGACGAACCGGGCGGCGCGGTGTCGGCCAGCAACGGCTTGTCCACCCCGGTGACCCCGCGGTAGCGCACGCCGCCGGCATCCTCGATCGAATCGGCATCCACATGCAGCGCCACCGGTGAGTGCCAGCCGCCGAAGCCGACGGCCTGCCCCGCGAAGCTGTCACCGCAGACCTGGAGCACCCGGCTGGGGAACTCCATGAACTCACACAGGTCGGTGGCACCGATGCCGTAATCGCGGGTAGGAGTACCGGTTCCGGCGCTCGGGCCGATGCGCAGCACCTGACCGGGGGCCAGCGGGGGCACCACCGGATCGCCGAAGAAGGGACTCGCACCGGCCGCCGGCATCGCCGAAATGGCATTCCAGCAGAGAAAAACCGAGAGAACGCCTGCTGGAATGCGGTTTCGACGCAAGGCGGTTTAGAGCTCGGCGGCCAGCAGTTCGGCGATTTGAATCGTGTTCAGCGCCGCACCTTTTCGCAGGTTGTCGCCGGATACGAACAGGGCGAGGCCACGCCCGTCGGGCACACCCGGGTCCTGCCGGATCCGGCCGACCAGGGACTCGTCGGCGCCTGCGGCGGCCAGCGGGGTCGGCACGTCGACCAACTTCACGCCCGACGCGGCGGCAAGCAGCGACCTGGCCTTCTCGACCGAAAGCGGCTGGGCGAACTCGGCATTGATCGACAGCGAGTGCCCGGTGAACACGGGAACGCGCACGCACGTGCCGCTCACCAGAAGGTCAGGGATACCGAGGATCTTGCGGCTCTCGTTGCGCAGCTTCTGGTCTTCGTCGGTCTCGCCCGAGTCGTCGTCGACCAGTGAACCCGCCAGTGGGATCACGTTGAACGCAATAGGGGCAACGTATTTCACGGGCTCCGGATACGTCAGCGCGGAGCCGTCATGAACCAGCTGCTCCGCGCCGTCGATGACCGCGCGGGTCTGCGATGCGAGCTCCTCGACACCGGCCAGGCCACTGCCCGAAACCGCCTGGTAGCTCGACACGATCAACCGGGTCAACCCGGCTTCCTCGTGCAGCGGCTTGAGCACCGGCATGGCGGCCATGGTGGTGCAGTTCGGGTTGGCGATGATGCCTTTGGGACGTAGCCCGGCGTCGCGCTTGAAGTTGACCTCGGACACCACCAGCGGGACCTCGGGGTCCTTACGCCAGGCGGAGGAGTTGTCGACGACGACCGCGCCGGCCGCCGCGAACCGCGGAGCCTGCACGCGCGACATCGTCGCACCGGCGGAGAACAGCGCGATGTCCAGACCGGACGGGTCGGCGGTCTCGCTGTTCTCGACCTCGATCTCCTCGCCGCGGAATGTCAGCTTCTTGCCCTCGGAACGGGCCGAGGCGAAGAACCGGACCGAGCTGGCCGGGAAGTTGCGCTCTTCCAGCAGGGTGCGCATGACCTGGCCGACCTGGCCGGTGGCACCTACTACACCGATGTTGACCATGTCAGCGCCCCGTCCCGCCGTAGACCACGGCCTCGTCTTCGCCGCCGAGGTCGAAGGCGTCATGCAGGGCGGAGACGGCGGTGTCGAGATCCGTGTCCTTCACCAGCACCGAGATGCGGATCTCCGACGTGGAGATCAGGTCGATGTTGACGCCGACTTCGGCCAGGGCCTCACAGAACTTGGCGGTGACGCCGGGGTGGCTGCGCATGCCCGCGCCGACCAGCGAGACCTTTCCGATGTGGTCGTCGTACAGCACCTGGCTGAAGCCGATCTCGTCCTGCAGAGAGGTCAGCTTCTGCACCGCGCCGGGCCCGTTGTCCATCGGGCAGGTGAAGGTGATGTCGGTCTTGCCGTCTTCGACCTTGGAGATGTTCTGCAGCACCATGTCGATGTTCACGTCCGCGTCGGCGACCGCGCGGAACACCCGGGCGGCATAGCCGGGAACGTCCGGGACACCGACGACGGTGACCTTGGCCTCCCCGCGGTCGTGGGCTACTCCGGTCAGCAGGGCGTCTTCCATGGGGATGTCCTCGATCGATCCTTTGACGATGGTGCCGGGCTTGTCGGTGTACGACGAACGAACGTGAATCGGCACGTTGTAGCGGCGGGCGTACTCGACGCAGCGCAGCATCAGCACCTTGGCGCCGCACGCGGCCATCTCGAGCATCTCCTCGAAGGAGACGGTGTCGAGGTGGCGGGCGTTGGGCACGATGCGCGGGTCGGCGGTGAAGATGCCGTCGACGTCGGTGTAGATCTCGCAGACGTCGGCCTTCAGCGCGGCGGCCAAGGCGACGGCGGTGGTGTCCGAGCCGCCGCGGCCCATGGTGGTGACGTCCTTGCTGTCCTGGCTGACGCCCTGGAATCCGGCGACCAGCACGATGACGCCCTCGTCCAGCGCATCGCGCAGGCGGCCGGGGGTGACGTCGATGATCTTCGCGTTGCCGTGGATGCCGGTGGTGACGATGCCGGCCTGCGACCCGGTGAACGAGCGTGCCTGCGCGCCGAGTGACTCGATGGCCATCGCGACCAAGGCGTTGGAGATGCGCTCACCGGCAGTCAGCAGCATGTCCATCTCGCGCGCCGGCGGGGCCGGGGAGACCTGGCGGGCCAGGTCAAGGAGGTCGTCGGTGGTATCGCCCATCGCGGAGACCACGACGACGACGTCGTTGCCGGCCTTCTTCGTCTCGACGATGCGCTCGGCCACGCGACGGATCCGATCGGCATCCGATACCGAGGATCCGCCGTACTTCTGTACGACGAGCGCCACTATCTAACCCTTCAGAACGCTGGATTGAGTCCCACACAGGATAAGGGAGACGCGCACGCGGTTTTCCCCGCCGGTAGCTTGGCTGACGTGCCTGCCACGCCGAACGGCCGCCTGGCCAGCACCAGCGTGCCGATCCACCCCGATCTCGCAGCCCGCTGGAGCCCCCGGGCCTTCGACCCCGACGCCGCCATCGCCGCTGACCAGCTCACCGCACTGCTGGAGGCCGCGCGCTGGGCCGCCAGCTGGGGCCACCGTCAACCGGTGCGATTCGTGGTCGGGATCAGAGGCGACGAGACATTCGCCACACTGGCCGGCCTGCTCAAACGCGGCAACAGCTATGCCCAGGCCGCCTCCGCGCTGATCCTGGTGTGCGCAGATGAAGGAGAAGACGAGAGGACCGCACGGTATGCCTGCGTCGACGCCGGAGCGGCGATCGCACAGCTCACCGTCGAGGCGGTGTCCCGCGGGCTGATCGCCCATCCGATGGCCGGCTTCGACGTGGACGGGGCTCAGGCAGCGTTCGAGATTCCGGACGGGGTGCGGCCCATCGCGGCGGTGGCCGTCGGCACGCTCGGGGACTACTCCGAAATGGGTGAGGAAATTGCCGAGCGCGACGGTCGGCCCCGGGAACGGCTGCCTTTGAACCAGATCGCATTTGGTGGTCGCTGGGGAATTCCGCTCGGCTGAAGGCCTCACCGGCTAGTTTTGGTGGAGCACCGGGAGAGGAACACATGGCACGACAGGCCATCCGCAAAGCCGTCATCCCCGCCGCGGGAATAGGTTCGCGTCTCCTGCCGCTGACCAAGGCCATTCCCAAGGAGATGCTCCCAGTCGGCGACAAGCCGGTCATCGAGCACACGGTGCGCGAGCTGGTCAACTCCGGGATCACCGACATCACGATCGTCGTCTCCGGTGGAAAGAACTTGATAGAGGAGCATTTTCGGCCCAATACGACGCTGGTGGATCAGCTGCGTGCGGACGGCAAGGACGCCTACGCCGACGCCGTCGCGGAGGTCGGCGAGCTGTCCGCGCGGGGCCACATCACCTATCTCCATCAGCACGGTCCGTATGGCAACGGCACGCCGGTGCTCAATGCCTCACGCTCGTTCGGTGACGAGCCGGTCCTGGTGTTGTGGCCCGACGACGTATTCGTCGCCGAGGTGCCGCGCGCCCAACAACTGATCCGGGCCTACGAACAGACCTCAGCCCCTGTGCTGGCGTTGATGCCGATGGCTCCGGAGAATTCGCGTCGATACGGCGTGCCGATCATCGACGAGGAGTTGGACGGCGGGCTTCTGAGGATCAGTGGAATCGTCGAGAAGCCGCAGCCACATGAGGCCCGCTCCGACTACGCCGCGATCGGCGGCTACGTCGTCACACCCGGCATCATCGACGAGTTGCGTGAGCAGACCAACCGCTGGTACCAGCAGACCCAGCCCGGCGAGATCTACCTGACCGACGCGATCAACGCCCACGCCAAGGACCACGCTGTCTACGGCCAGGTGATACAGGGCCACTGGTATGACACCGGCAATCCCCCCGACTATCTGGTCGCCCAGTTCGCGTTCGCGCTGGCCCATCCCGAATACGGCCCCGTGCTGCGGCAATTGGCCGACGAGTTGGAGGGACCGCTGCTGCACAAGCTTTCGCAGGACATCGGAGAGGGCCGGTCCACATGAACCTGTCGCTGACCAATGGCCTGATCCCGATAACGCTGCAACTGCTCGCACTTGTCGCGATCGTGGTCGCGATCGGTCGCGGCCGGCCACGGGAGTGGATGAGGCGATGGCTGCTCGCGGCAGTGTTGGTCGGCGTCGGCCTGGCTGGTGCCGCACGGCTGTTCGTGCGGCACCAGGGCTGGTCCGCCGATGCCATCTCGTTCGGCACCATTTTCTGGACGGCGATGTTCGGATTCGCCGCGACGGTTCTCGTCACCGGTTGGCGGGGCAGTGCGTGGTGGCGCCGAATCGTATCGGTGCTGTCGGTGGTGTTGACGGTGGTGTGTGGTCTGGCCGCACTCAACACCGCCACCGGCTATTTCCCCACGGTCCGCGCGGCCTGGCTCCGGGTGACGCACACAGAGCCCGAACAGTGGATCGACGAATCCCAGCTCGCCGCGCTTCGAGAGTCCGGTGAGATACCTACGCGCGGCACGGTGGTACGCGTGGACATCCCGTCCGACGCATCGGGTTTCGCGCACCGGACCGAGGTGGTCTACCTCCCGCCGGCCTGGTTCGCCACCAACCCGCCGCCGCAACTACCCGCGGTCATCATGATGGGCGGCGAATTCAACCATCCCAACGACTGGCTGCAATCGACCGGCGCCTTGCAGGCCCTCGACGACTTTGCCGCGCTGCACCACGGCAATGCTCCGGTCTTCGTATTCCCCGACATCGCAGGCAAGTTCAGCAACGACACCGAATGCGTCGACGGCACCCGTGGCAACGCCGCCTCCCACCTGACGAAAGATCTCGTGCCCTACCTGATTTCACGTTTCGGCGTCAGCCCGAAGGCGCAGAACTGGGGACTGGCCGGGTGGTCTTCGGGCGCGACGTGCGCCCTGAACACCGCGGTGCGCAATCCCGAGATGTTCAGCGCCTTCGTCTGGCTGGACGGCACACTCGGCCCGAATGCGGGCACCAAGGACCAGACCATCGCACGGCTCTTCGGTGGCGACCGAGCGGCCTGGGAGGCATTCGACCCCAAGACCGTGGTCACCCGGCACGGCCCGTACGACGCCATGGCGGCATGGCTCGGTGTCGGCGAAAGCACGCCGACCGTCCACCGTGACGGCACCACCACGCCCCCATCCGAAGAGGCGATAGCCGGCTGGGACACGTTCTCCGAAGAGCACGCCTCCAACGCCAACAAGCTGTGCGCCCTGCTGAGCGGTTACAACGTCGAATGCTCGGTGGTGGGCTACAAGGGTGGACACGATTTCCAGGCGGCCAGTGCGGCATTCGACGCAGCACTGCCCTGGATGGCCTGGCGGCTGGGCACCCCGAATGTACGGGAAAGGACCCTGCCCGGAACAGGCGAGAAGTAGCCGGCCACTACTTCCAGAGCGCCTCCAGCGACGTCACCGACTGGCCGAGGGCCCGGGCACTCAACGCCCGCAGCGCACGCCGTTCGACGACCTCGAAACTCGCACCCACGTGTTCGTGTAGCGCGCTGCGGCCGGCGTCGAGCTCGTCGTCGAGCAGCAGGTCGACGATCTGCAGGTGCTCGGTGATGGTCGCGGTCACCCGCTCCTCGGTGACGAAGTCGTACATCCGGATCAGCCGGATCCGCCGGTTGACGTTGTCGAGCGCAGCCACCATCGCCGCGTTGCCCGACGCGGTGCACAACGCGATGTGGAACCCCTCGTCCAGCAGCACCATGTCCGCCTCCGGCGGGGGCGGGCTGGCTTTCAGTTCTGCCCATTCGGCACGTAGTGCGGCCAGCCGGTCTTTGTCGTACTGCAGTTCGTCGGTTTCCAGAATTCGTGCGATGCCGCGCAGTTCGATCGTGACGCGCAGCTCGTAGAGGTCCCGGACACCGGCGATGTCGAGGGCCACCGGGTAGTACCCGTCCGAGCGCCGCTCAAGCAGGCCGTCGGCGTGCAGCCGGACCAGCGCCTCTCTCAGCGGGGTCCGGCTGACGTCGAGCGCCTCGCACAGTTGGGTCTCGACGAGCCGGGTGCGGTGATCGATCTCGCCGACCATGAGCTTCTTACCCAGGTCCACATAGACCCGGTCACGCAGCGATACCGGCTGCTCGACCCGGATGCCGGTCAATGCAGCTCCTTGAGCGCGGCCACCACGTCAATGCTGGCGGCATGCGCCCCGAACACCCCGCCCTGCATGGTGATCATGTTCAGCGCCGCAACGTGATTGGCGTAGTCGGTGGCACCGGTGGCATCCGAGACGACCAGGCACTCGTAGCCCCGGTCGTTGGCGTCGCGCATGGTGGTGTGCACGCATACGTCGGTGGTGATCCCGGTGAAGATGATGTGTGTGATGCCACGGCTGTGCAGCACCAGGTCGAGGTCGGTCGCGTAGAAGCTCCCCTTGCCAGGCTTGTCGATGACGGGTTCTCCTGGCAGAGCAGCCATCTCGGGTACCAACCGCCAACCCGGCTCGCCTCGGGTGAGGATCCGTCCGCACGGTCCGGTCGATCCGATCTCGGCGCCGATCTGCGCCGACCGCCACCGTTTGTTGGCGGGCAGGTCCGACAGGTCTGGGCGGTGGCCCTCGCGGGTGTGAACGATGAACAATCCGGCCGCCCGGGCCGCGGCGAGCACCTCCTGCGCAGGACCGAGCGGGGTACGGACCAGAGAGAGGTCATAGCCCATGCTGTCGACGTAGCCGCCCTCACCGCAGAAGTCGACCTGCCAGTCGATGTTGATCAACGCGGTGCGGCCGGCGGGGACGTCACCGTCATACGGCCAGACGTAGGGGTTGGCCTCGATCGTGATCATGCGTTTTCTCCCACGAGGGCCGGTTGCACAGCGCGGACCGGCAGGTACGCCAACGCGGTGAAGGCCAGTCCACCGACCACCATCGCCACCACCGCGTCGGACAGTTGCGGGGCGTAGAAGTGCGTCAGCAGCGCGCCTCCGGCTCCGATTCCCCACGCCGCGAACGGTTTCCAGGCAATCGCTGCCGTGGCTCGACGGCGGGCGAACACCAGCTGGTCGAGGATCAACACGATGCCTATCGGGGGCACCAGCACCCCGAGGATGTTCAGCCACGTCGCGAAGTATGACCAGATGCCTGCGACGGCTGCGACGGTTCCCACCACACCCAGCACGATCGTCAACTGACGCATGGTCTTTCCGGTGATGTTGCCGAACCCGACCGCACCGTTGTAGAGGCAGTGCGCACACACGCTGCCGAGGTTGACGAAGACGAAGACGATCGCCAACGGCACCAGGACTCCCCCGGCGCCGACCAGGACATGCAGGAAGTCACCGCCCGCCGTACCGGGTGCGGCAGCGGCGCCCAGTGCGACCACGAGCGCGCCGGCCAGCTGAGCGATGAGATAGGCGACCGGAAACGCGGAGAATGCCGCCAACGCGCCTTCTCTGCCGTTGCGGGCCCACCGGGTGAAGTCAGCGGTCATGGTCCCCGAGTCGGCGAAGCAGGCGAACACCATGGTCACCGCGACGCCGAAGCCGAAGGCGCTCACGCCGGCGCCGCCGCCGTAGGACAACGCGGAGCCGATACCGTGATCGGCCGCCGCCAACACCACGGCCACCACTCCGAGCGGGATGAACAGGACCGACGCCACCACCCCGATCCAGGAGATCGCCCGGATCCCGACGAAGGTCAACGCGACGAACAGCACCCCGGCCAACAGGGTGATCCACGGCGCGCTCCATCCCATCGAGAGGTTGAGCGTGGATCCGACCATGCCGGTCTGGAAGGCGAACCAGCCGATCACCAATGCCGACAGGAAGGCCGAGACAATGCGGAAACCCTTGGCCCCGAAGGTGTCCGCTGCGGTGAGCGCGAAATTCTTGCCGGATCGGCCGGCCAGGTAGCTCAGCGTGCCGACATAGCCCATCAGGATCAGGTCACCGACCACGATGGCGCCCATGCCCATGACGAAGCCGAGGTTGTAGACGACGATGCCCGCGAAGACAGCCGAGGTCATGATCATCGGGAAGCCGACCCACACCGCGGACACCGCGAACAGTGACTTGCGGGCGGTCAGTGGGACGGGCTGGTTCTCGTACTCCTCACCAAGCGCCGAATGCTGTTCGGCGAGCGCTGTATCCATGGCTGTATACCGTCGGGTATACGGGTTTCCCTGGCATTTCTGTCGATGAACGTTCCGTAACGAGGTCCTCACGGCCGTCCGGTACTCAGCTTTACGTCGTCGCAACACAACAAGTCGGTCCACGTAACAGAAACGTCGTCAACTCCCAGTGATCGGCCCGACCGGGCCGCCACCCCCAGGAGATGTTGATGGATACAGGAACCACGGCGTTCATGCTGTGTTGCATCATCGGCCTCACGCTGATGATCCCCGGCCTTGCCCTGTTCTACGGCGGCATGGTCTCGGTGAAGAGCTCGACCAACATGATGATGATGACGTTCGGCGCAGTCGCCCTCGTGGGCGTGCTGTGGGTGCTGTTCGGATTCTCGATGGTCTTCGGGACGTCCTACGGCGGATTCGTCGGCAGCTTCACCGAATTCGCCGGCATGAAGGACCTCATGGAGCCGATGACCACGGTCGCGGGGCTCCCGGTCAGCTTGTTCTCCATCTTCCAGGCCCTGTTCGCGGCCATCACCGTGGCGCTGATCTCGGGTGCGGTCGCCGATCGGATGAAGTTCGGCGCCTGGATGATCTTCGCCGCCGCCTGGGCGGTGCTGGTGTACTTCCCGGTCGCACACTGGGTTTTCGCCTTCGACGGTGTCGTCACCGAGAACTCGGTCGGCGGCTGGATCGCCAACAAGCTGCACGCCATCGACTTCGCCGGTGGCACCGCCGTCCACATCAACGCCGGCGCGGCCGCCCTGGCCGTGGCCATCGTGCTCGGCAAGTCAGCCATGTTCGGCCAGCTGCGCAAGCCGCACAACGTTCCGCTGACCCTGCTCGGCGCGGGCATGCTGTGGGCCGGCTGGTATGCCTTCAACGGCGGATCCGCCCTGGCCGCAGGCAATTCCGCGGCAATCGTCATGGTGACCACTTTCGTCGCCACCTGCGCGGCCGTGTTGGCCTGGATCGGCGTCGAGAAACTCAAGGACGGCCACGTCACCGGCGTGGGCGCCGCCTCGGGCGCGATCACCGGCCTGGTGGCCATCACCCCGGCCTGCGGTGCGGTCACCCCGATCGGTGCGATCTTCGTCGGCGGCATCGCCGGGGCGATCTGCGTCTACGCCGTCGGCTTCAAGGAGAAGCTGGGCTACGACGACTCGCTCGACGTGGTCGGCGTGCACCTGGTCGGCGGCGTGGTCGGCACTCTGCTGATCGGCTTCTTCGCCAGCGAGGGCATGCCCAATGCCACCAACGGCCTGTTCTACGGCGGCGGATTCGACCAGCTCTGGAAGCAGGCGGTTGCGGCCGGTGCGGTGATGGCCTACTCGTTCGCGGTTGCCTTCGCCATCGCGTTCGTCCTGAAGAAGACCATCGGAATCCGCATCTCGTCCGAGGAAGAGGAGAAGGGTATCGACACCACATTCCACCGGGATTCGGCCTACGAGCTCGAATTCGCCTGACAGAGAAGATGATCCCCGGCCCGGCTGCCGAGGACCCGCATCCGCGGCAGCCGGTGACCGGGGTTTCCTCGACTTGCAGAAGTTTCCTACCGTGATACTTTGATTCTCAACAAGAGACGAAAGTGTTGGTGCTATGCCCTCCGATCTCGCCACCCTCGCCGAACAATCCGGCACCAAGTTCATCCTCGCGCTGTTCGTAGACCTTCGCGGAAAGCCCTGCGCCAAACTGGTTCCCGTCGAATCGGTCGAGCTTCTGGCCACCGACGGCGTCGGCTTCGCCGGCTATGCCGTCGGCGCGATGGGCCAGGAACCCAAGGACCCGGACCTCGTGGCCATCCCCGACCCAGCCTCCTTCACCCCGATCCCGTTCATCAAGGAGGGCCTGGCTCTCGTGCACTGCGACCCTCACGTCGGGGGTGCACCGTGGCCGTATGCACCGCGGGTGATCCTGAAGGGCCTGATCCAGCGTGCCGCCGACGCCGGGTTCGAACCCTGGGTGGGCGCCGAGGTCGAGTACTTCCTGTTGCGGCGCAATGCCGATGGCGTCCTGGCCACCGCTGACGCCGCCGACACCGCCGCCCAGCCCTGTTACGACGCGCGTGGCGTCACCCGCATGTACGAGCACCTCACTTCCATCTCGACGGCGATGAACACCCTCGGCTGGTCCAACTACGCCAACGACCACGAGGACGGCAACGGGCAGTTCGAGCAGAACTTCGAGTTCTCCGACGCGCTGACCACCGCCGACCGGGTGATCACGCTGCGCTACCTGCTGTCGATGATCGCCGCCGAACGCGACATGGTGGCCACCTTCATGCCCAAGCCGTTCAGCGACCGCACCGGCAGCGGCCTGCATCTGCACCTGTCGCTGACCAGCGGCGGTACCCCGGTCTTCCCAGCCGACGCCGACGAGCGGGGCCTGGGTCTGTCCGAGACGGCGTACGCATTCATCGGCGGCATCCTCGACCACGCCTGCGCGCTGCAGTCCGTCGTCGCCCCAACGGTCAACTCCTACAAGCGGACCGGCGCGTCCTCGACCGCGTCGGGTGCCTCGTGGGCCCCGCGCAAACCCAGCTACGGCGGCAACGACCGCACCCACTACATCCGGGTACCCGACAGTCAGCGCATCGAGTTGCGCGGTGGCGACGGCTCGGCCAATCCGTACCTCGCGATCGCCGCGGCACTGGGCGCCGGGCTCGACGGCGTCAAACGCAGCCTCGATCCAGGAGCCGTGGGCGCCCAGGGACCGGCCGCACTGCCGCCCACGCTGCTGCACGCGGTCGAATCACTTGAGACCGATCCGATCGTCACCGGGGTGCTCGACGTCGCGGGCGACGGCGTCGCTTCCTACTTCGCCGACGTCAAACGCGAGGAGTTCTTCGCCTACCACGGCACCGTCACACCGTGGGAGATCGACCAATACCTGACGGCCTTCTAGAAAGGGAGACAACACATGTGCGGGATCGTGGGGCTACACCTACGCACACCGGAGCTGTATCCGAGGCTGGGTGAGCTGCTCGC
Organism: Mycolicibacterium peregrinum; assembly: GCF_001665625.1. Classification (GTDB taxonomy): domain Bacteria; phylum Actinomycetota; class Actinomycetes; order Mycobacteriales; family Mycobacteriaceae; genus Mycobacterium; species Mycobacterium peregrinum_B. The sequence continues at coordinate 71,313 of NZ_LZSY01000020.1, forward strand.
CGCCATGCTCGGCGAGATGTCGGACCGCGGTGCCGACTCGGCGGGGATCGCGGTCTACGGGGACCCGGAGTGGTCGCCGTACGGGCAGGGCTGCGTGTCGGTGACCGATGTCGTGGAGCGGCCCGATCTGGGTCCGGATGTCGATGTGGTGCAGGTGGATTCGACGTACCTGCTGTCGGCCGACATGGATTCCGAAGAGCTGCTGGACCTCGTGCGGACGGCCTACCCGACTGCACTGATCTCGGGGTTCGGCGCCGATCTGGCGGTCCTCAAAGGGGTCGGCCATCCCCGCGCGCTCACCGATGCCTGGGGCTTGGCCAAGGCCCAAGGTTGGCAGGGCGTCGGGCACACGCGGATGGCCACCGAGTCGGCGGTGACACCGTCGGGCTGCCATCCCTACACGGTCGGCCCCGGCCAGTGCCTGGTGCACAACGGATCTTTCGCCAATCACGCCACCATCCGCCGCGAGCTGCGCCAGGCGGGGGTGATGTTCGACAGCGAGAACGACACCGAGGTGGGCGCCCGGTTCGTGGCCGAACAGCTGGCCGCGGGCCGCGACGTGGCCACCGCGCTCAAGGAGCTCTGCGCCACATTTGATGGCTTCTACACCCTGCTTGTCTCCGATCACGACTCGTTCGCGGTGGTGCGCGACGCCATCGCCTGCAAGCCCGCGGTGATCGCCGAGACAGCCGACTGGGTGGCCATGGCCAGTGAGTACCGGGCGCTGGCCGGGCTGCCCGGCGTCGAGCAGGCACGTATTTGGGAACCGGAACCGGAGGTGGTCTACGCATGGAGACGCTAGTTGGATATGACCTGCGCACAACGCCGTTGCGTGAGGTGAATGCCGCACTGCATCAGCCGGATGTCGAAGGTGACCACGTCATCGCGCATCCCGACGGTGCCCACAACGTCGCCGTCGGCCTCAACGCGCCGGTGCGGGTGACCGTCGAAGGCCACGTCGGCTACTACGCCGCCGGGATGAACCAACTCGCCGAGGTCACCATCAACGGCAACGCGGGGACCGGCGTCGCCGAGAACATGATGAGCGGCACCGTGCGGGTCACCGGAAACGCCTCACAGTCCGCGGGTGCCACGGCACACGGCGGCCTGCTGGTCATCGAGGGAGACGCAGCCGCACGGTGCGGCATCTCGATGAAGGGCGTCGACATCGTGGTGGGCGGCAGCATCGGGCACATGAGCGCGTTCATGGCCCAGGCCGGACGCCTGGTCGTACGCGGCGACGCCGGGGAGGCGCTGGGCGACTCCATCTACGAGGCCCGCATCTACGTCCGCGGCGAAGTGGCCTCGCTGGGCGCGGACTGCGTGGCCAAACCGATGCGGCCCGAGCACCACGCCGAGCTCGCAGAGTTGTTGGCCGCCAGTGGCTTCAGCAATGACGACACCGCGACCTACACCCGCTACGGCTCCGCCCGAAACCTCTACCACTTCCACGTCGACAATTCGAGTGAGTACTGATGCGCGAATCCGCCACCTTCGATCGATCCACCATCGCCGACATCCAGCGAGCCGCCGAAACCGGGATCTACGACATCCGCGGCTGGGGCGCCAAACGCCGCCTGCCCCACTTCGACGACCTGCTGTTCCTGGGCGCATCCATGTCGCGCTACCCGCTAGAGGGCTACCGGGAACGCTGCGGCACGGACGTGGTGCTCGGTGACCGGCACGCCAAACACCCACTGCACCTGGATATCCCGGTCACCATCGCAGGCATGAGCTTCGGCGCACTGTCTGGCCCGGCCAAGGAGGCCCTGGGCCGCGGGGCCAGTGAGGCCGGCACCTCGACCACCACCGGCGACGGCGGCCTGACACCCGAGGAGCGCGGGCAGAGCAAGCACCTGGTGTACCAGTACCTGCCCTCGCGCTACGGGATGAACCCCGACGACCTGCGCAAGGCCGATGCCATCGAGGTCGTGCTCGGCCAGGGCGCCAAGCCCGGCGGCGGCGGAATGCTGTTGGGGCAGAAGATCTCCCCGCGGGTGGCCCAGATGCGCACCCTGCCCGAGGGTATCGACCAGCGCAGCGCCTGCCGGCACCCGGACTGGACCGGACCGGACGACCTGACCATCAAGATCAACGAGCTGCGGGAGATCACCGACTGGGAGAAACCGATCTACGTCAAGGTCGGGGCCACCCGCACCTATTACGACGTGAAGCTCGCGGTGCACGCCGGGGCCGACGTGGTGGTGGTCGACGGGATGCAGGGCGGCACGGCCGCCACCCAGGAGGTGTTCATCGAGCACGTGGGTATCCCGACTTTGGCCGCAGTGCCGCAAGCCGTTCAGGCACTGCAGGAGCTCGGCGTCCACAGGCAAGTGCAACTGATCGTGAGTGGCGGCATCCGCTCGGGCGCCGACGTGGCCAAAGCCCTCGCGCTGGGTGCCGATGCCGTCGCAATCGGCACCGCCGCGTTGATCGCACTCGGCGACAATCACCCCCGCTACGCCGCCGAGTACGAGAAGCTCGGCAGCGCGGCCGGTTACTACGACGACTTTCAGGACGGACGTGATCCGGCCGGCATCACGACTCAGGACCCGGAGCTGGCGGCCCGGTTCGATCCCATCGAGGGCGGCCGCCGGCTGGCCAACTACCTGCGCGTGCTGACCATGGAGGCCCAGACCATCGCCCGGGCCTGCGGCAAGGCCCACGTGTGTCATCTGGAACCCGAGGACCTGGTCGCGGTCACCATCGAGGCGGCGGCCATGGCCAGGGTGCCGCTGGCCGGCACGAACTGGATTCCGGGCTCGTGAACACCGATGTCGTCATCGTCGGCGGCGGACTGGAAGGGGCCGCGGCCGCATGGGCCCTGAGTCAGCGCGGCGTCACCGATGTGACTGTGCTGGAGCGCAATACCGTCGGCTCCGGGATGACCGGTAAATCCAGCGGGATCGTGCGCTGCCACTACGGGGTCAGCTCGCTGGCCGCGATGGCGACCGTCGGTCTCGAGGTGTTCGAGAACGCCGAGCAGATCTTCGGCACCGACATCGGGTTCCGGCAGACCGGCTATGTCGTCGGTGTCGGTGAACCCAACGTCGACAACCTGCGCAAGAGTCTGGCCGCCCAACGTGAGGTCGGGGTGCAGACCGAGGAGATCGGCGCCGCCGAGGTGGCCAAGCTGTGGCCGTGGGCCGATCTGGAACCGTTCGCGGCCTTCGGCTGGGAGGCTCGCGGCGGGTACGGCGACGCCTACCAGACCGCGCAGGCGTTTGCGGTGTCAGCCAGGGCCGCCGGGGTGCGAATCATGCAGGGCGCCAACGTGACCGCGCTGGTGATCGACGGTGGGAGGATCACCGGCGTCGAACTGGCCGACGGAACCCGGGTTACGGCGGGCACCGTCGTCGTCGCCACCGGCGTGTGGACCAGGCGGTTCCTGGCGCCCTATGGCGTCGACGTGCCGATCCGCGTGCACCGCGAACAGATCGTGATGATCAAACCCGGGGTGGACACCGGCCCCGTGCCCGTCTTCTCCGACCTGGTCTCGCTGCAATACATCCGGCCCGAGCCCAACGGCGAGTTGCTGTTTGGAAACTCCGATCTGGCCGAACTGGAACCCGCCGACCCGGACGGTTACCTGAACCGGGCCACTGACGATTTCGTCGACCTGACCGTCGACAAGGTCGGCACCCGGTTCCCGGGCTTCGGAGACGCGGCGATCAGCGGTAGCTACGCCGGCTGCTACGACGTCACCCCGGACTGGAACCCGGTCATCTCCCCGAGCGGAATCGACGGCCTGCTGGTGGCGGCCGGATTCAGCGGGCACGGCTTCAAGATCGCACCGGCGGTCGGCAAGCTGGTCGCCGATCTGGTGACCGAGGGGCACAGCTGCGACCCGCGGATACCCGAGTCGGATTTCCGGCTCACCCGGTTCGCAGAGGACAATTTGCTCAAGAGCCGGTATCCGTACGTCGGTGCCGGGGAGATGCGTTAGACGGGAGTGCAGTGAGCGACCTGCTCCGTAACGCCGGCACGGCCCGCGAACGCGATCCCCACGCGCCGGTCGAAGAGCTCGAGTTCGAGGCGGCGATCGGGCGCAACGTGCGGCAACTCCGGCAGCAACACGGACTCACCGTCGCCGACATGGCCGCGCGAGTGGGTATCTCCAAAGCGATGCTGTCCAAGATCGAGAACGCCCAGACCTCCTGCAGCCTGTCCACCCTGGCGCTGTTGGCCAAGGGCCTCGACGTTCCGGTGACCAGCCTGTTCCGCGGGGCCGACGTCGAACGCCCGGCGGCTTTCGTCAAAGCGGGCACGGGGCCGGAGATCGTGCGCAACGGCACCAAACAGGGTCACGAATATCAACTACTCAGCTCGCTACGCGGGGAGCACAAGCGGTTGGAATGCCTGCACGTCACGCTGACCGAGAAGAGCCAGACCTACCCACTGTTCCAGCATCCCGGCACCGAGTTCATCTACATGCTCGAAGGCGTCATGGACTACAGCCACAGCCGCTCGGTCTACCGGCTGCAGCCGGGCGACTCCCTGCAGATCGACGGGGAAGGCGCTCACGGACCGGTTGACCTGATCGAACTGCCGATCCGGTTCCTGTCGGTGATCGCCTTCCCCGATTCGCAGGTGTGAGTCATCCCCCGCTCACTCGTAGATGCTGGTGATCCGCTGCGGGCCGTGGTGGTTGTGCCAGCCGGGCTTCATGCCGGGGGCCGGGGTGGCGTAGGTGTCCGGGCTGTACAGGTTGCCCGAGCCCTGCGGCGTCTGCGCAGCGGCAGTACCGGCCAGACCGAGCGCGACGGCGCCGAAGACGCCAGCGGACAGGATGGGCAGTGCCAGAGCCTTGGTGAACTTCGTCATGATCGTGAATCCTTCTGTCTCAGTGAGTGTTTCGGTTTCTTCTTCGGCCTGTTCGGCCTCTGAGACAAGAATGCGATCCGGACGGCCCCTGGTCTGTCCGGCAATCAGGCGATCGACCTGGTGAAGATGCGTTCCCCCGATCGGGGGACGTGTCGGAGTTGGCAGGCAGCCACGCGGGTGTCACTGTGGTTCCATGCGCCACCGTGCCCGTCAAGCGGTCCGCGACGCATCCACCTGCCTCGCCGTGATCGTTCGGATGGCGTTGACCAGCGCGATCGCCGTCGCGCCCAGCCTGGCCGGCCTGATACAGGAGAACCGGGTACGGCCGGTGGCCGCGGTCCTACCGTTGCCCGACCTCGCCGGCCAACCCTGGGCGGCGCTGCCGTCTGCGCGTCCAACTCCCGCGGCGCCGGCCACGACGGGGTCACCGCCACCCCAGGAGGTTCAGGCACCGGGCGGGGTGCACATCCCCGCGATCGCACTGGCGGCCTACCAGAACGCAGACGCCATGATGGCGCAAAGCCAACCCGACTGCGGTGTGACCTGGAACCTGCTCGCCGGGATCGGGTACGTCGAGTCCACGCATGCGTTCGGCGGCGCCGCCGACGAACGCGGTGACCCCGTCAGTCCCATCTATGGCCCCGCCCTCGACGGCTCACTGCCGGGCAACGAGATCATCGTCGCCGGCAGCTTTGGCGGCGGCACGCGCTACGCCCGCGCGCTGGGGCCCATGCAGTTCCTGCCGAGCACGTGGCTGCTGCACGGGGCCGACGGCGACGGCGACGGCCGGGCCGATCCGCACAACCTCTTCGATGCCACCCTGGCCGCGGCCCGCTACCTCTGCAGCGACGGTGCGGACCTGCGCAACCAGACGCAGCTGACAAGCGCGGTGCTGCGCTACAACCACTCGATGCCCTACGTCGCCAACGTGCTGGGCTGGGCGGCGGCCTACGCCGCCGGCGTGGCTCCGGTGAACCTCCCGCCGCTCACCGCGCCGCGTTCGCCGAGCGTCGCCGTTCGCGCGGTCGACGGCACCGCTGCATCGGCTGGCGGCTCGACTGAAACCGCCACCGCCACGCCGGACAAGACCGCGCGCCGAGACGATGGCCGCGACACCGGTTCATCGACACCCCGGTCGGGCTCATCGGTGACGAGCAAGGGATCCGCCAACACGAGCGCGACGAGCGGGTCCCGGCGCGGCGCCGGCACCGCCAAACCCACGGTGAAGATCGGCAACGGCCGTTCCGGCGGTGCGCGCTGACGCCACGGACCGGCTTCTAGCGACATTTTGGCCAACCAGGCCCCCGGGCGTACAGTGAACGACGTGCAGCGGGTGCTCCTTCTCGGACGCCGCGACGGGGTCTGACCAGACCGGCTTCCCGTCGCGGGTTTTTTGCGATGCGCCGGTCGAGTCCCCCTGATCTCCCGGAGCAAACATCATGACCAGCCCAGACGCCTACACGTCCGCCCGCACCATCACCACACCGTCCGGCCCCGGCAACCCCGATCAGCCCGTCTGGAACACCCAGCGCGGCTCCGCCATGCCGGTCAGCCGCTATCGCAGCTTCGCCGACGAGGTGCCGGGCGGCAGCCCGGCGTTCGGCCAAGGCGTTCCGTTCGACCGCACCTGGCCGGACCGCGTCATCGACACCGCGCCTCAGTGGTGCGCGGTCGACCTGCGCGACGGTAACCAGGCCCTGATCGACCCCATGAGCCCCGCGCGCAAGCGCCGCATGTTCGACCTGCTGGTACGGATGGGCTACAAGGAGATCGAGGTCGGCTTCCCCTCGGCCAGCCAGACCGACTACGACTTCGTCCGCGAGATCATCGAGGACGGCGCCATCCCGGACGACGTCACCATCCAGGTGCTGACCCAGTGCCGGCCCGAGCTGATCGAGCGGACGTTCGAGGCCTGCGCGGGAGCTCCCCAGGCGATCGTGCACTTCTACAACTCGACGTCCATCCTGCAGCGCCGCGTGGTGTTCCGGGCCGACCGCGAGGCCGTGAAGAAGATCGCCACCGACGGCGCGCAGATGTGCGTCGAGGAAGCCAAGAAGTACCCGCAGACCCGGTGGCGCTTCGAGTACTCCCCCGAGTCCTACACCGGCACCGAGCTGGAGTACGCCGTCGAGGTGTGCAACGCCGTCGCAGACATCGTCAAGCCCACCCCCGAGTGGCCGCTGATCGTCAACCTGCCCGCCACCGTCGAGATGGCCACCCCGAACGTCTACGCCGACTCGATCGAGTGGATGAGCAGGCACCTGACCCCGCGCGACTCGATCATCCTGAGCCTGCACCCGCACAACGATCGCGGAACCGGTGTTGCCGCAGCCGAATTGGGCTACCAGGCCGGTGCCGACCGGATCGAGGGCTGCCTGTTCGGCAACGGTGAGCGCACCGGCAATGTCTGCCTGGTGACGCTGGGGCTGAATATGTTCAGCCGCGGGGTCGACCCGCAGATCGACTTCTCCAACATCGACGAGATCCGGCGCACGGTCGAGTACTGCAACCAGCTGCCCGTGCACGAGCGTCACCCCTACGGCGGTGACCTGGTCTACACCGCCTTCTCCGGCAGCCACCAGGACGCCATCAACAAGGGCCTGGACCAGATGAAGTTCGATGCCGACAAGGCTGACGTCGATGTTGATGATCTGCTGTGGCAGGTCCCCTACCTGCCGATCGACCCCAAGGACGTCGGCCGCACCTACGAGGCCGTGATCCGGGTGAACTCGCAGTCCGGCAAGGGCGGCGTGGCCTACATCATGAAGGCCGACCACGGCCTGGCCCTGCCCCGGCGGCTGCAGATGGAGTTCTCGAAGGCCATCCAGCAGATCACCGACGGTGAGGGTGGCGAGGTCTCGCCCAAGGCGATCTGGGACGCATTCTCCGAGGAGTACCTGGCCCCGATCACCCCGTTGGAGCGCATCCGCCAGAAGGTGGTGGCCTCCGAGGTGGACGGTGGTACCGACACCATCACCGCGATCGTCAAGATCGACGGCGTCGAGCGCGAGATCGTCGGTGCCGGCAACGGGCCGTTGGCGGCGTTCGTCGACGCCCTCGGCGCCATCGGCTACGACATCAACGTGCTGGACTACTCCGAGCACGCCATGTCGTCCGGCGAAGAGGCCCAGGCCGCGGCCTATGTCGAGGCGTCGATCGGCGGCAGGACCGTCTGGGGCGTCGGCATCGCGACTTCGATCACAACTGCATCACTTCGAGCAGTTGTGTCTGCTGTCAACCGCGCCGCGCGTGCTTAGCTGACGTCGGCGTAGATCACTACGCCTGACGTCGAAGGCAAGGAGCGCTCCATGGACTGGGGCTCAACGTGGGATTTCCTGTGGCATTTCCTGATCATCTTCGCCTGGATCGCGTACCTGCTGGTCCTGTTCCAGATCCTCACGGACCTGTTCTGGCGTGATCACAAGACCTCCGGCTGGGTGAAGGCCGTGTGGGTGGTCTTCCTGATCGTGTTCCCGTGGCTCACGGCGCTGATCTACCTGATCGCCCGCGGCAAGGGCATGTCGGAACGCGCCCAGGCGGCCGCGCTGGCGGCCAAGCAGGAGACCGACGCCTACATCAAGCAGGCGGCAGGCCGGTCGCCTGCGCAAGAGATCGCCGACGCTAAGGCTCTGCTGGATTCCGGCACGATCACCCAGGCGGAGTTCGACGGACTGAAGGCCAAGGCACTGAGCTGAAATCCGAGCTGAGTCAGAACAGCGTGTACTGATCGCTCTCTGCGGGGGTGTCGCAGAATTCCTCGATATCGGCGCCACCGACGACATGGGTCAGCAGGCCCATGAACGTCTCGTCGTCGAGTAGCGGCACCCCCAGCTCGACAGCCTGGTACCCCTTGCCCTGGCTGGGTGCGGTCTCGTTGCAGATCACCAGTGAGGTCTGCTGATCCACCAGGTCGGTGTAGGACAGCCCGGCGTGCAGGATGCGCTCGACGAGCTCCTCGTGGGTGCGCACCACTTCCGCCGACAGCGCCACCCGCATGCCCTGCACGAGCGGCCGCCCCGGCACGAAGACACCTGGGTTGGCGTACTCGCACGGCAGCCGCGAGGCCAGCATCTTCAACGGCCGCAGTTCTTCGTGGGTGACGTGGCCGTTGGGCCAGCGGCGTCGACTCACCTCCCGGAGCGGCAGCCAGACCTTGCGGTCGCGCGCCCGCGCGAGCGTCGGTTTGAGGATCTGTGCCAGCACCAACGCGTCGTCCAGCGCGTCATGCGGCCGCATCTGGCTCACGCCCCAGTGTGCCGCCAACGTCTCCAACCGCAGATTCTCGGTACCCAACGCCAGCCGACGCGCCAGTTCGACCGTGCACATCACGCTGTCGACCGGTAGCTCAGCCCCGACCAGCTCGGCCTCGGCCGTCAGGAAGCTGTAGTCGAAGCCCACGTTGTGCGCCACCAGCGTGCGTCCCCGCAGGACATCACTGAGTTCGTCGACGACGTCACCGAAGGTGGGTTGGCCCTCCAGCATCTCGGAGGTCAGCCCGTGCACATGGGTGGGCCCGGGATCCACCCCCGGATTCAGCAGGGACGCGACACTGCGCTCGACATTTCCGTCGTCCCCGACCGCCAGTGCGGCGACGCTGACGATGCGCGCCTGCCCGGGCCGGAACCCGGTGGTCTCCACGTCGACGACCGCCCAGCCCGCTCCCGGCTCCTCCGCCGGCCTGCCCCACGCGCTGCTCATATTCGCCAGGATGGCACGCAGGCCCGACAGAGTCGGGCGGCGCGGCAGCGTGTCGTGCCCCTAAAATCGCCGGAATGCTGACCATCCGTGGGCGCGCCGCTCTGGCCGCCGGAGCAACCGCACGCTGGGCGTCGCGGGTCACCGGCCGCGGTGCAGGCGCGATGATCGGCGGACTGGTCGCCATGACACTGGACCGTTCGATCCTGAGCCAGCTCGGCCAGGGCCGCCGCAGCGTCGTCGTGACCGGCACGAACGGCAAATCGACCACCACCCGGATGACCGCGGCCGCCCTGGCGACGCTCGGACCCGTGGCCAGTAACTCCGAGGGCGCCAACATGGACGCCGGCCTGGTGGCGGCGCTGGCCTCGGCACGCGACGCCGAGCTGGCCGCCCTGGAAGTCGACGAGATGCACGTCCCGCACGTGTCCGATGCCGTGGACCCCTCGGTGATCGTTCTGCTGAATCTGTCCCGGGACCAGCTCGACCGGGTCGGTGAGATCAACCACATCGAACGCACCCTGCGCGGCGGCCTGGCGCGGCACCGCGACGCGGTGATCGTCGCCAACTGCGACGACGTTCTGATGACCTCCGCGGCCTACGACAGCCCCAACGTGGTGTGGGTGGCCGCCGGCGGCAGTTGGTCCGGTGACTCGGTGAGCTGCCCGCGGTCCGGCGAGATCATCGTGCGTGACGGGCGGGACTGGCGCTCGACGGGAACCGACTTCAAACGCCCCAGCCCGCAGTGGTGGTTCGACGACACCCACATCTATGGCCCGGACGGCCTCGTCCTCCCGATGACGCTGGCCCTTCCCGGCGCCGTCAACCGCGGTAACGCCACCCAGGCCGTCGCGGCCGCCGTGGCCCTCGGTGCGGACCCGGCAGCCGCGGTGGCCGCGGTCTCGGGCGTCGACGAGGTCGCCGGGCGGTACCGCACCGTGCAGGTCGGCTCGCACACCGCCCGGATCCTGCTGGCCAAGAACCCGGCCGGGTGGCAGGAGGCGCTGTCGATGGTGGACAAGCATGCGGCCGGGGTCGTCATCTCCGTCAACGGACAGGTGCCCGACGGGGAGGACCTCTCGTGGCTGTGGGACGTCCGGTTCGAACACTTTGAGGACACCGTCGTGGTGGCCGCCGGTGAGCGCGGCACCGACCTGGCCGTGCGGCTCGGGTACGCCGGCGTCGAACACTCACTGGTGCACGACACCGTCGCCGCGATCGACTCCTGCCCGCCCGGGCATGTCGAGGTGATCGCCAACTACACCGCGTTCCTGCAACTGAATCGGCGGATCTCATGACGGTGAGGATCGGGCTGGTGCTGCCCGACGTGATGGGCACCTACGGCGACAGCGGCAATGCGGTGGTGCTGCGGCAACGGTTGCGGCTGCGTGGTATCGACGCCGAGATCGTGGAGATCACGCTGGATGATCCCGTGCCCGACTCCCTGGATCTGTACACCCTCGGCGGAGCCGAGGACTACGCCCAGCGGCTGGCCACCAAGCACCTGATCCGGTATCCCGGTCTGCAGCAGGCGGTTTCGCGCGGGGCACCGGTCCTGGCGATCTGCGCGGCGATCCAGGTGTTGGGTCATTGGTATGAAACCTCGGCGGGTGAGCGGGTGGAAGGCGTCGGGCTGCTCGATGTCACCACGTCGCCGCAGGAAGCCCGCACCATCGGCGAGGTGGCCTCGCGACCACTGCTGGATGGGCTGTCGCAGCCGTTGACGGGCTTCGAAAACCACCGTGGCGGAACGGTTCTGGGACCCGACGCCAGGCCGCTGGCCGCGGTCACCAAAGGTGCGGGCAACCGTCTGGGCGACGGCTACGACGGTGCCGTGCAAGGCAGCGTCGTAGCCACCTATCTGCACGGGCCGTGCCTGGCGCGCAATCCGCAACTGGCCGACCATCTGCTCTCACAGGTGGTCGGTGAGCTGCCGCCCCTGGAGCTGCCGGAGGTCGACCTGCTGCGCCGCGAACGGTTGGCTGCGCCTCGGCGGGTGTAGGGGTGCCCCCTTTCGCCGAAACGGCATTCCAGCAGGCTTCTACTCGCACTTCCTCTGCCGGAATGCGATTTCGGCGGGGTCAGGCCGCGAAAACGTCGACCGCCGAGGCAATTCGGGCCGCGGCGTCCTCAAGAATCGGCTCGCCGTGGCCGAACCCGGCACGCTGTGCGCCCGTGGCAGCAAGCTTGGCCACGGAGTCGGCGAGGGAAGCACGGTCGGTGTTGAAGACACCCAAGATCACCTGACCGTTGAACTCGGCAACCACATCTCCGGTGAGCAGCGCATCAGCCTCCGGCAGATAGAGCGCGATGCCGCCCGGGGTGTGGCCGGGCACGCCGATCACGCGCGCCCCGCCGGCGAAGTCCAATACATCACCGTCGCCTACCACCAGGTCCACCCGGCACGCCGGGCCGTGCGGTGCGGCGTCGAAATCCGGGCGGAGCTTCCGCTCCGAGTCGGTCAGTGCCGGCAGCGGTCCGGGTTCGTCGCCCCGGACGAAGTCGGCGTCACCTTTGCCTGCGATGACCTCCACATCGGACCAGCCGGCAACCTCGGCGGCCGCACCGCAATGGTCCTCGTGAAAATGGGTGAGCACGATGCGCTTGACGTGGATCCGTCGCCGCCCCAGCTCGGTGAGCGCGTCGGCGATCAGTTCGGCACTGTCCGACCACCCGGTGTCGATCAACGTCACGCCGTCAGGTTCGGTCCACAGGTAGCTGTTGAGCAGGTGGGCCTGGCCGCCGGGAATCCGCAGCCGGTACAGCGATTCCGCCATCTGGAGTAGGTCGGGCATGGGTCCGACGCTACCGTCGCCCGCCGAAACCGCATTCCAGAAGGCTGCTACCCGCACTTCTTCTGCTGGAATGCGGTTTCGCGGGGTGTGGAGCGAAGGGTGCCGTCCCAGCCACGTGCCTTCAAAGCAGAGTAGGCACGCTGGACGACCTCGTGTTCCCGGTCCTCTTTGATCACCTGCATGACGTCCCAACCAAGTCGGCGAAGCTTCGGCAACGCCTTCAGATCCTTGACGTACTGAGCACGGTCGGTCTGGTGCTGGCCACCGTCGTATTCCGAGGCAACCTGGAAGTCCTCCCAGCCCATATCCACGGTGCGGATCACCCGCCCCCACTGGTCGGCGATGGCGATCTGCGTTGTCGGCCGCGGCAGCCCGGCATCGATGTAAAGGAGCCGCAGCCGAGTCTCCGGCGGTGACGCCGCGCCGCCGTCGACCAACGGGAGCACTGCCTTGAGCTTCGCAACCCCACGTGCACCTCGGTATCGCTTGGTCAGCATGAGGACATCCTCGGCGGAGAACGGGCATACATGCATGAGCGCGTCCAACCGCTCGAGTGCCTTCTTGCGTGGCAGGAAGCGCCCGAGGTCGAATGCCGTACGCGCGGGTGTTGTCACCGGCATGCCTGCGACACAGGTGATCTCGTCGTCCGCGATGCGCTCGTGCCGGATGACGATGCCACGCGGCGACCGGATGTAGTCCCAGATGAGTTCAACGGCGACATCGTCGTCCACCCACTCCGCGCCGTGCAACGCCGAGGCCGCGACTCCGGTCACAATGCCGTTCCGCTGTGTCCACATCCAGGCCGCGGTGATGTGGTCCCGCAGCGACAACGCTTGCCCCTTCGGCACATGCACGTTCCGAAAGATCGGCCGATACCAGCGCTGCAATTCATGTCGTGTGACGACACCACTGGCAATCGCCTCGGTGCCGATCAATATCTCCCCCATGGGCAGATGCTTGCCCTCGGGTCCGACAAGCCCGCCGAAATGGCATTCCGGCAGGAGAAGTGCGAGTAAGGCCCTGCTGGAATGCCGTTTCGGCGGAGGAGTGGTCCGTGATCAGGCCATCGCGCGACGGCCCGCCAGCGCGCGGCCCAGCGTGAGCTCGTCGGCGAACTCCAGGTCACCGCCCATCGGCAGGCCCGAGGCGATGCGGGTGACGGTCAGACCGGGGATGTCGCGCAGCATCCGGACCAGATAGGTCGCAGTGGCCTCACCCTCGGTGTTGGGGTCGGTGGCGATGATCACCTCGGCTACGTCGACGCCGTCGACGCGTTCACCGATCCGATTGAGCAGTTCCCGGATGCGCAACTGGTCGGGCCCGACGCCCGACAACGGATCCAGCGCGCCGCCCAGCACGTGGTAGCGGCCGCGGAATTCGCGGGTGCGCTCGACAGCCTGGACGTCCTTGGGCTCCTCGACGACACACACCAGTGAGGCGTCGCGGCGGGGGTCTTTGCAGATCCGGCAGCGTTCCTCGTCGGAGACGTTGCCGCACACCGCACAGAACGTGACACCGTCCCGGATGCGGCCCAGCACCGCGGTCAGCCGATCGATGTCCGGAGGCTCGACGCTCAGCAGGTGAAACGCGATCCGCTGCGCGCTCTTGGGCCCGATGCCGGGCAGTTTGCCCAGCTCGTCGATCAGATCCTGTACTGGGCCTTCGAACACTTACAGCCCCGGAAGTCCGAACCCGCCCAGACCGCCGGCCAGCGGACCCAACCGGCTCTGGGCGAGGGTGTTCACCTGGTTGGAGGCATCGGCGAGGGCGCCGACGATGAGGTCCTGCAGGGTCTCGGGGTCGGCGGGATCGATCACCTTGGGGTCGATGGCCACCGCGACCACCTCACCGCTGCCCTTGACCGTGACCTGCACCAAGCCGCCGCCGGCCTGGCCGTGCACCTCGGAATTGGCCAGCGCCTCCTGCGCCTCCATGAGCTGCTGCTGTACCTGCTGCGCCTGCGCAAGCAGGGCCGACATGTCGGGTGTGCCTCCGGGTTGCATGACTGGGTCCCCTTGCCGTGTTGATTGCGTCTTGGTCTCGACTTGGTTGCTCTCGCCTGTCGGCGGCGATTCGGACTGTCAGCCTAGTCGGCGGGCGGGCTAGCGTGGCGCCCGTGCGAGTCCCAGCCTGCGTGCGTGTCGGCACCTGGCGGCTGATCGACGCGTCGTTGGCGCCGTTGTGGCCGGGATCGAGGAAGACGATCATGCCGGCGATGTTCGAGGGGGCTGCGGAGGCGTGGGGAGCGTCGACGACCGCCGATGCGGTCGCAGCGATGATGACGCTGCTGACCATGGCGGTGCCGACACGCACGCAGGCTGGGACTCGCACGGGCGCCACGCTAGCCCGCCCGCCGACTAGGCTGACTCCTGAT
>NZ_LZSY01000021.1 GCF_001665625.1 Mycolicibacterium peregrinum
ACCCACACCGAGTACGGCCGTAATCGCTGACTTACGTTCAGGACCCGCGCGAGCACTTGAGGTTCACGTGCACGGTGGGGATGGGCTCCAGATCTGGCAGGCCGTGAATTGTGACGGTCTTCGCCTGCGGCCGTAGGACCACTGAGCGCACATCGGTCACCGTGCACTGACTGAGCGGGCCGCTGCCGACCCGGTTGATGATCACCCGGTTGCCTTCGGCCTGCAGTCGCGCGATGGTTTCGGCGGCCGACGGTCCGGTCGGAGCCGCTGCGGCGACCGCGGCGCCGACAGTGAGGCCGCCGGCGACTGCGCCCATAGAAAGCGCCGTGATGGTTGCGATGTGCTTCATGGCTTTCCGCTCCTTCTCGATGGTCTGAGCAGTACGCCTCCAATCATAGGACACAATGTGTCATGAAGGAAACGTATTGTTGGTCAGCCGCTGTCGGCGTGAAAGGCGCACGTTTTGAGCGGGTTTCGCCCGGCGGAGCTGTGCCTAGGCCGACGCTCCCGACGGAGTGCCGGCCACATTGCGTCGGTACCAGGGGCGGCCGTGCCAACGCTGGTAGTGCCAGACTGTGCTCGGTAGGAGGCCGCGCTTGTGTAGCCAATAGCCGCTGGGCGTGGACAGGCTGGGATCTTGGCGGCCGACGGTGATCTCGCCGAGAACCACGCCCTCGCCTTCCTCGGCCCGTCGCTCGGCGACGATCTCGCCTGATGCCGTGGTGATCATGGTCGAGCCCTCGAAGTGGCCGCGGTATGTCGCCGGTAGCCATGGCATTGAGCATTCGAGGTTGCCTGCGTGGGCCGCGTGCACGCAGGGTGCACCGATGTATCGGGAAAACGAGGCCGCCGCTGTGCGGGCGGTGAGTCGGTTGGCGTGCTCAAGATGGTCGAACACGGCATGTGGTCGCCACCGCGGGATCGACCACCAGCCCGAGCCGGTCATGAGGAGGTCCACGCGACCCCGCAGGCGTCGGACCGTCCCCGTGCGCATCAGCTCCCAGCACACGGCGGCGCCTACCTGATACCCGCCGGCGTCGATGATGCCGTCGTCATTGCCGCCCACATAGAACGCGTTTTCCCACATGGTGGGGAGATCCTTGTCGTGGCGCCCGATGACGCCGGTCGGATCGGCGAGAAAATACGCGTTACGGACGTGTCCGTCGGGGTCGCGGCACAGGAAAGAACCGCCGACCAGGGCCGAGTGCCGACGGGCGAGCGTGGTGAGAAGCTGTGTCGCCGGGCCGTTGGGCGGCAACGCCGCGTCGGCCAGCGAGGCTGCGAAACCGATTCCCGTGGAGAAGAACTCCGGTAACGCGATGATCCGTGCCCCCGCATGTCCGGCTTCATCGCCGAGTCGTTCGCAGGCGGCCAGGTTGGCCGGAACATCGGCGAGTGCCGCGTCGAGTTGGACTGCCGCTGCCAGAACCATGATCGAACACTCCTCGGATTGTGATTGCGCACTGGACACGTGGTGTCACCTGCTGGCAAGCGTAGCTGGCGCCAGGTCTCGTTGACAGGAGGACACAATGTGTCCTACGGTCATTCTTGTGTCGCTGGTCCCTCAAGAGAAAGGCAGACCGAGATGACGACCACGCTTGGTGAGTCGAAACAAGTTCTGATGCAGCGTGCCCTCGATGGCTTGTCGACCCATATCGAGGAGTCCACCCTGACAACGCGGCAAAAACTGGCGTTGACGTGTCGGGCACTTTTCGATGCGGGCCACGACTCCGGCCTGGCCGGTCAGATCACCGCGCGGGCCGGCAAGCCCGGAACCTACTACACCCAACGACTGGGGCTGGGCTTCGACGAGATCTCCGAAGACAATCTGCTGCTGGTCGACGAAGATCTCAACGTTCTCGAGGGTGAGGGAATGGCCAACCCCGCCAATCGATTCCATACCTGGATCTACCGTGCCCGGCCCGACGTCCAGTGCATCGTGCACACGCACCCGTTCCATGTCGCGGCGCTGTCGATGCTGGAAGTCCCGCTGCAGGTATCGCAAATGGACATCGCGCCCCTGTACGACGATTGCGCCTTCCTGGCCGACTGGCCCGGTGTTCCGGTCGGCAACGAAGAGGGCGAGATCATCAGCGCCGCACTGGGGGACAAGAAGGCGATCCTGTTGGCCCACCATGGTCATGTGATCGCCGGAGCGAGCATCGAGGAATCATGCTCGCTGGCGATGCTGATCGAGCGCGGCGCCAAACTGCAACTGGCTGCGATGGCGGCGGGCACGATCGCCGAATTGCCGCCGCGGCTGGCGCGCGAGGCCCACGACTGGACGCTGCGGCCCAAACGCAGCCAGGCCAACTTCGCCTACTACGCCCGGCGCGCGCTGCGCAACCACCCCGACGCGCTCACCAGTTGAGCATCCCAGCACGCCCCAGCCCGATTCGGATTCGAACCGCAAAGGACAACCAGAATGACCGCCAACACTGAGATCCACGGAATTCTCGCCTATCCGGTGACCCCGTTCACCGACGACCATCAGATCGACACGGGCAAGCTGGCTGCCCTGGTCGAACGCCTGGTGGCCGGGGGAGCGCACGGTATCGTCCCGCTGGGCAGCACCGGTGAGTCGGCGTACCTCACCGAAGCCGAGTTCGATGCCGTCATCGACACCACGATCGGGGTGGTCAACCGGCGGGTGCCCGTCATCATCGGCGCCTCAGATCTGACCACCGCCAACACCATCCGCCGGGCGCAATATGCCGAGCGGGCCGGTGCCGATGCGGTCATGGTGCTGCCGATCTCGTATTGGAAGTTGTCCGAACGGGAGATCGTCCAGCACTATGCGTCCATCGGCGCTGCGATCGGCATTCCGATCATGGTCTACAACAACCCGGCGACCAGTGGCATCGACATGCGACCGGAGCTGTTGGTGCAGATGTTCAACGACATCGACAACGTCACCATGGTCAAGGAATCGACCGGTGACATCACCCGCATGGAGCGCCTGTCCGAGCTCACCGACGGCAGGTTGCCGTTCTACAACGGCAGTAATCCCATGATTCTCAAGGCCTTCAAGGCGGGAGCGAGGGGCTGGTGTACCGCGGCGCCGAACCTGCTGCCGCAGCCGTGCCTGGATCTCTACGCAGCGGCACAGGTCGGAGACTGGACGAAGGCCGAGGCCATCTACACCGAACTCAAGCCCTTCCTGGAGTTCATCGTCGCCGGTGGTCTGCCCACGACGATCAAGGGCGGCCTGGAACTGGTGGGCCAGGGCGTCGGCGTGCCGCGGTTGCCGTTGCTCCCGCTCGACGGCGAGGGGCGCGAGGAACTGAGCCGGCTCCTCGCCGTGTCGTGAGGGGCGGCGGCATGGATTGCGCCACCCCGGCGTTGGGCAATGCCACCGCGACGACGTTGCTCGCAGCCGGGCTGATCTTCCTGCTGGCATTGGCACTCGGAGTGTGGAAGTACCGGCAGATGGCCAGTTCCGCGCAGCACGTCGCACATCCGTATGTCGACATCGCCCATCGTGCATCGCTGCTGTACGCGTTCGCGACGCTGCTGACCGCGGTGTTCGTCGAACTCAGTGCGTGGCCGGACTGGGTCAACCTGACTTCGGCGATGGTGCTGGTGTTCTTCTTCCTCGCCGCGATCATCAGCTACATCGTGCACGGCGCCCGGCGTGACACGACGAATCAGTTCGAACACCCGGGTGCCGGGCTGCACGTCTCGATGGCGCTGCTGATCGTCGGTGAGATCGGCGGATTCGCGGTTCTGCTCGTCGGATTCGTGGTCGGACAATGGGGCTGAGTTGCCCGGGCGGGGCGCGATCCGGCTAGGTGTCCCTCCTGCCCAACAACTTTCGGGTGCGTGCCGGCGCCGCGGCCGGGATGTCGGCGAGGATGTCGGCAAGCGTGACGCCGTCGAGGCTGGCCCGCCAAGCTTGGTGGGCATCAGCCATTTTCACCGCCAGGATGCACTCATGACGGCACCAGGCCGCAGGTAGGGCACCGCGGCCCTGCCTGCGGATCTCGCGGCATTCGTAGGGAGCGGCCGCGACGTCGACGGCTTCGACGATCTGCAGCAGTGTGATGTCGGCCGGTGTCCGCCCGAGCCGGAACCCGCCGCGCGGGCCGGTCGTCGCGGTCAGCACGCCCGCCCGGGTGAGCGCCTGCAGCTGCTTGGCGAGGTAGGCCGCGGGAAGGTCGAAGTATTCGGCGAGATCGGCGGCCGATGCGGTGGTCCCGGACTCGAGCTGCGCCAGCGACGTCGCGCAGTGCAGCGCCCACTCGGTGGCCACGGGAAGTTTCACGGCCCGTAGTTTATTACAGATATTAAGGACCTATATAGTCCGAGATATCTATCGGCCAGGACAGGAGTCGTCATGCGGATCGCAGTTGCCGGGGCTACGGGGAACATCGGGGCGCGCGTGGTCGCGGCGCTGCAGGGCGCCGGACACGACGTGGTGGCTATCAGCCGCTCGAACGGGGTGGATCTGTCCACCGGAGAGGGCCTCGATGCGGCGCTGGCCGGGGTGCAGGCTGTCGTCGACGCGATCAGTGCCCCGCCCGCCGACCGCGACAGTACCGTGGACTATCTGGGCACCGCCACCCGCAACCTGCTGGCGGCCGAAGCGCGTGCGGGCGTGGCGCATCATGTGCTGCTGTCCATCGTGGGGATTCACGACATCGAGGGCAATCCGCACTACGCCGGAAAACGCGAGCAGGAGAGGCTGATCGAGGCCGGGGCCGTGCCGTGGACGATCGTGCCGGCCACCCAGTTCCACGATTTCGCCGAGATGGTGGTGAGTTGGACCGAGCAGTCCGGCCCCGAAGGTGCCAGCGCCGAAATCGCCCCGCTGCTGGTTCAGCCCATCGATCCCGACGACGTGGCCGCCGTCCTCGCGGAGGTGGTGGTGGGCGACCCGCAGGGCCGCCACGTCGACGTGGCGGGTCCGCAGACCCAGGATCTGGTGGACCTGGCCCGCCGGACCCTGGCGGTGCGCGGCCGTGAGGTGATGCTGGTGCCGACGTGGTCGTCGATCTTCGGGCTGTCGATGTCGGGCAATGCCTTGCTGCCCGGTGAGAACGCCCGCATCGCGCCCACCACCTTCGACCAGTGGCTGAGCCGGCAGCGGTAGGTCAGGGGGCACGCCGGGCCCGGTGATGTCACAGGTTCCTGCCATCATGGACGGCATGCCGTTGGAGGCTCCCTCACCCGCCCTGGGCGATCTGGACGATGAGCAGCGGGAGGCAGTTCTGGCCGCCCGCGGTCCGGTGTGCGTGCTCGCCGGCGCAGGTACCGGCAAGACCCGCACCATCACCCGCCGGATCGCGCACCTGGTGGCCGGCGGCCATGTCGCCCCCAGCCAGGTGCTGGCGGTGACGTTCACCGCGCGCGCGGCCGGGGAGATGCGCAGCCGGTTGCGCGTGCTGGGCCAGGAGTCGGGGGTGAACACCTCGGCCGTGCAGGCGGTGACGTTTCACGCCGCGGCGCGCAGGCAGCTGCAGTACTTCTGGCCCCGGCTGGTCGGCGACACGGGATGGGAGTTGCTCGACAGCAAGTTCTCCGTCGTCGCACAGGCCGCCAACCGTGCCGGGATGCAGACCAGCACCGACGATGTCCGTGACCTGGCCGGCGAAATCGAATGGGCCAAGGCATCTTTGATCACCCCCGAGGCCTACAGCACGGCGGTCGCGAAGACGGGGCGAGACATCCCGTTCGACGCCTCGAAGGTGGCGGCGGTCTATTCGGGCTACGAGGCGCTCAAGGCTCGGCGCGACGGCTCAGCACTGCTGGACTTTGATGACCTGCTGCTGCACACCGCCGCGGCCATCGAAAACGACGCCGCGGTCGCGCAGGAATTCCGCGACCGCTACCGCTGCTTCGTCGTCGACGAGTACCAGGACGTCACGCCCCTGCAGCAACGGGTGCTCGACGCGTGGCTGGGGGAACGCGACGACCTCACCGTGGTCGGTGATGCCAACCAGACGATCTACTCGTTCACCGGGGCCACCCCGCGGTTCCTGCTGGATTTCTCGCGACGTTTCCCCGACGCCGCGGTGGTGCGGCTGGAGCGCGACTACCGCTCGACGCCGCAGGTGGTGTCGTTGGCCAACCGGGTGATCGCCGCTGCACGCGGCCGGATGGCCGGCAGCAAGCTGCATCTGGTGGGGCAGCGCGATCCTGGCCCCGAGCCGACGTTCTCCGAATATCCCGACGAGGTCGCCGAGGCCAATGCCGTCGCCCGCTCCATCAAGAAGCTGATCGAAAACGGAACGGAGCCGGCCGAAATCGCGGTGCTCTACCGGATCAATGCGCAGTCCGAGGTCTACGAGGAGGCGCTCACCGAGGCGGGGGTCGCATTCCAGGTGCGCGGCGGCGAGGGCTTCTTCAGCCGCCAGGAGATCCGCCAGTCACTGGTGGCGATGCAACGCTTCGCCGAACGTGACATTCCCGAGGACAACCTGCCCGCCCTCGTGCGTGAGCTTTTGGAACCGCTGGGGCTGACGGCCGAGCCGCCGGCCGGCACCAAGGCGCGGGAACGCTGGGAAGCGTTGACGGCGTTGGCCGAACTGGTCGACGAAGAAGTTGCGGTGCGCCCGGAACTGGATCTGCGGGCATTGGTCGCCGAATTGCGCCAGCGGGCCGACTCGCGCCACCCACCGGTGGTGCAGGGCGTGACGCTGGCGTCGCTGCACGCCGCCAAGGGGCTGGAGTGGGATGCGGTGTACCTGGTCGGCCTGGCCGACAACACTTTGCCGATCTCCCATGCGCTCGCGCACGGACCCGACAGTGAACCGGTGGAGGAGGAGCGTCGGCTGCTCTATGTCGGAGTCACCCGCGCCCGGGTACACCTGGGGCTGAGCTGGGCGCTGGCCCGGACCCCGGGCGGGCGGCAGGGCCGCCGGCCGTCGCGGTTCCTCAACGGCATCGCGCCGCAGCTGCAGAACGGGGCCGGCTCAAGCCCGGACCGGTCGCGTCGTCAGCGAGGGCCTGCGCCGCGCTGCCGGGTCTGCAATGCCGCGCTGACAACTCCACCCGCGATCATGTTGCGTCGCTGCGAAACGTGCCCGTCGGACTTGGACGAGGAGCTGCTCACCGAGCTCAAGGAATGGCGGCTACGCGTCTCCAAGGAGATGAAAGTGCCGGCGTATGTGGTGTTCACCGACAACACCCTGATCGCGATCGCCGAGTCCCTGCCGACCGACGAAGCCGCACTGGTGGCGCTTCCCGGGATCGGTGCGCGCAAGCTCGAGCAGTACGGCCCCGACGTTCTCGAGTTGGTACGCGGCCGCCAAGATTCGTAAAGATCGTGCCAAAACCGCAGGTAGAAAATAGGTTGTGCGATCTGGCTGTTAGGCTTTAGCCTCGTAACACAGCTCTGGTGACGAGACGGAAGGAGGGTGCCCGCAATGGATAACAACATCGAATTCAGCGGTGTAGCGGTTGCAGGCATGCCGTCGTCCGTGCTCGCTGTCGTCGTTTCCCCGGTTGCCCCGGAGGCACGTCGGCATGCCGCACCCGCTGCCCCCGCCGCCGCTGGATGGCTGGCCGCCGCTGCTGCTATTGCACCGCAGCACAAGCGCCGCCCCGCCGCCGCGACTGGCGCGTCCGTGGATCGGAGCCCCTACTAGGTAGAGCTCCCATCACAGCCAAATGGCCACGGACCCGCAGTCAACCGGATCCGTGGCCAATGTTTTTGGGAGTTGTTCCAACCCTCGAAACCTGGTCGCAGATCCCTCGAAGAGACAGATCGCCGACAACAACGACCAGGAAGCAGGGGGACAAACACATGTCCATTGCGATGACCGCTCCGGAGATGAGCGTCGCGCCGATGACATGCGAAGAGCGGCTGCCGGCGGTGCCATGCCACATCGGGAATCCCGATCTGTGGTTCGCCGAGAGCCCAGTCGATCTGGAGCAGGCCAAGGCACTGTGCGCGGATTGCCCGATCCGTAACGAGTGCCTGGCCGCCGCGCTGGAACGGCAGGAGCCGTGGGGCGTCTGGGGCGGCGAGATCCTCGACCGCGGAACCATTGTGGCCCGCAAGCGGCCGCGTGGCCGTCCGCGGAAGAACGCCGCAGGTAACCCGGCCGCCGCGTGAGGCCGGCCGCCGACATCGATTCTGCGCTCAGGGTGCGAAAGTTCGAGAAGAACGCGCCCTGAGCGCAGGCTCGACGGTTCTAGGCTGCTTCGTCCGCGAAGCCCGGAACCAGTTCGGTGGCAATGGCTTTCATCGGCACATGCGCGTCCAGCTGACAGCACATGGCGATCGTCGAGGCGATCACCCGCAGCGGGATGGCCAGGTTCGGCGGCAGATCGAGCTGGCGGGCTGTCCTGATCTGGGCCACCCAGTTGTCCATCTGACCGGCCGCCATCCGCTGAATCCAGCGGCGGTTGTAGTGGAACACGTCGACCTCGATCGGTTCGACGTACTGGCGCAACATGTCGTCGACTTCTTCGATCGAAACCTGTTGGCCCTTCTGGATGAAACCGGCTTCCTCCATGGTGGGCAGCAGGTCGTCGTAGTTCTTGTCCCGGGCCAGCCGGATGCACTCACCCAGCGCCGTCGGGAAGCCGTCGGGCAGTGGCGCGACAGCACCGAAGTCGATGACGCCCATCCGCCCGTCGGGCAGAAGCATGAAGTTCCCCGGATGGGCATCGCCGTGCATCATCTGCAAGCGCTTGGGCGCGTCGAAGGTGAGTTCGGACAGTCGGGTGCCCATCAGGTCGCGCTGTTCGGGTGTGCCGTCGCGGATGATCACCGACATCGGGATACCGTCCATCCATTCGGCGATGACGACCTTCGGTGCGCTGGCGACGATGGCCGGAATGCGGAAGTGCGGATCGTCGCGGTACGCCTTGGCGAACGCACGCTGATTCTCTGCCTCGAGCCGGTAGTCCAGCTCCATGTCGGTGCGTTCGATCAGCTCGTCGACAATGCCCTGGATATCGACGCCGGGGGCCAGCTGCTTGAACACGCCGACCAGGCGCTGGATCGTCTTGAGGTCCGCGCGCAGTGCCTCGTCGGCACCGGGGTATTGGATCTTGACGGCCACCTCGCGGCCGTCGGACCAGACCGCCTTGTGCACCTGGCCGATGCTCGCCGAGGCCACCGGGGTGTCGTCGAAGGAGGTGAACCGCTCCCGCCATTTGGTGCCCAACTGTGCATCGAGCACGCGGTGCACCTTGGCGGCCGGCAGCGGGGGAGCCTCGCGCTGCAATTTGGTCAGTGCTTCGCGATACGGCTTGCCGTACTGCTCGGGGATGGCTGCCTCCAGCACCGACAGTGCCTGGCCCACCTTCATCGCTCCGCCCTTGAGTTCACCGAGCACGGCGAACAATTGTTGAGCGGCCTTGTCCATCAGTTCGGCAGTGACTTCGTCCTTGGACTTGCCGGTCAGACGCTTGCCGAAGCCCAGTGCTGCCCGTCCGGCCATGCCGCCGGCCAGACCGGCCAGCTTCGCATTCCGTGCGACGCTTCCCCGTTTGATGTCGGTCACCAGACCATCATCCACGATGCTCCTGAATGCGCCGCAACTAACTGGCAACATTCGTTTTCAACACGGGCAGTCGGGGTGACGGGACCAATGCCTGGCGGCGATCGCGTACCCGTCGGCGTCGAGTTCGAGTGTGGTGTTGAGTGTCGGCGGCGCCTCGGGCGCAGGCTGGGTATCCCCGGAATGGCTGACGGCACGGATCACCAGATCGACCTGACGCATTGCCAGGGCGGCGGTGGCCAGGATGGTCGCGCGGCTGGCGCTGCCGACGGCACCTCTGAGCTGGGTGGCCACGGCCGGCCACGCCGCGTCGCGATCGGCACGGTGCAGATCGGCGCAGTGCAGGCAGCTGGTCAGGCCGGGGACCACCAGCGGCCCCACCAGACCGGCGCCGTCGCGGACCCGCACCGGCAGGTGGGCGATCCCGCCGCGATGCAGTTCTTGCAGCAGCCGCGGGTCGGACATCTGGTAATCGGCCAGCACCACGAGGTCGGTGGAGGCCGCGACGTTTCTGGTGTGGGGGTGCGTGCTGTGCCTGACCCGAGCGCCTGAGCAGCGCAGGCCGTTGGTCAGGAGTTCCGACAGCGGTCCGCGGCCGTGCACGCGGATGGAGGCCGACCGGGTGGGCCGTGGCGGCGCGGCCGTCAGCGTCGTGAGCATCCCCGCTTCGGTCAAGGCGTCGATGAGCTCGTCGATCCCGTCGGCATCATCGTCGAATATTCCTGCAGCCGTGAGCAATTCGTCGTGAGTGGCGCCGGCCTGCAGTGCCCGCAACAGATCGGCCAATTGCGCCTGGCTCATTCCGGCCGGCGGCCGCACCAATACGGCGCGCCGCGGATCCCAGCCCAACTGAACCGAGTCGTCGGGGCGCAGCAGGATCGGACGGCCTGCGGCGAGCACGTAGCGCGTCATGCGATGACTCTGCCACGGCGGCGGACACCGCCGTTTCAGTTATCCACAGGCCGTGCGGGGGTCAGGCCTGGCTGTCGCCGTCGCCCTTGGTGTCGTCATCCTTGGCGCCGCCGTCGCCACCCTCGCGCTGCTCTTTCTCCAGGTCGGCTTCTTTTTCAAGATCAGCCAGAGCCTGTTCGAAGGCGCTGTCGATGCCGCTGGTGTCGCCGCCGACCATCCGGTCGATGAAGCCGGCCGGCTCGTCGAGATCGGCGGCGCTCGGCAGCAGGTCGGGGTGCTGCCACACGCTGTCGCGGACATCGGTGCCGACGGCCTCGGTGAGCCGTTCCCACAACACCGCGGCTTCGCGCATCTTGCGGGGGCGCAATTCCAGGCCGACGAGCGTGGCGAAGGTCTGTTCGGCGGGTCCACCGGTGGCGCGCCGCCGGCGAAGCATTTCGGCCAGCGCGGAGGTGCCGGGAATGCGATCGCCCAGTGCTGCGGTGACGACGGTCTGCACCCAGCCCTCGATGAGCGCCAGCAGGGTTTCGAGCCGTTCCAGCGCGGCTTCCTGTTCGGGTGTGGCCTTGGGCTCGAAGATGCCTTGATTGAGCAGCTGTTCCATCTCCGACGGGTCGCCGAGGGAGGCCGGGTTGAACCCGCGGGCGAAGTCCTCGATGCCCGACATGTCGACCTTCATGCCCTTGGCGAAGGCCTCGACGGCGCCGAGCAGCTGGCTCGACAGCCACGGCACATGGCTGAACAGCCGGTGGTGGGCGGCCTCGCGGGCGGCCAGGAAGGTCAGGATCTCGCTGCGCGGACGCTCCAGCCCCTCGGCCAGAGGTTCGATGGCCTCGGGCATGAGGGCCGCGACTCCCTTGGGGCCCAGCGGCAGGCCGACGTCGGTGGAGGTCAGCACCTCGCGGGACAGCTTCCCCAGCGCCTGGCCCAGTTGGGAGCCGAACGCCATGCCGCCCATCTGCGACATCATCGCCAGCAGCGGGCCGGCCATGCTCTTGGCCTCTTCGGGCAGCGCCGACGCCCACACCGAGGAGATCTGCTCGGCCACCGGGTCACACAGTCGCTTCCAGGTGTCCAGCGTGTTGTCCAGCCAGTCGCTCGGGGTCCACGCCACCGACCTGGTGGTGCCCGCGGGCAGCGGGGTGACCCCGTCGAGCCAGGTCTCGGCCAGGCGTACCGCGTCGGCGACCGCGCCGACGGTCTTCTCCGGCACCGGGGCGACGAATCCGATCGAGTTGGACGCCAACTGCCGGGCCAGGTCGTAGTTCACCGGACCGGATTGTTTGCCGCCCATGGCGCCGCCTGCGCCGCTGAACATCTCCCCGAGCTTGGTGAAGATCTGCCCGAGATCGCCCATGTCGAAGTTGGCTCCGCCCATGCCGAAACCGAACGGATCCGACCCCGGACCTGGCCCGGAGTTGCCGGAACCGGATCCCGAATCGGGGTCCTTCTTGTCTTTGTCTCGGTCGGGGTCATTCCCGGCGGAGAAGCCGAAGGGCAGGTCAGCCATACCCACAACGGTACTCATGACGGGGTGCCCGGGTGTGCCTGTGGGTCACGCTGTGGGTGAACACGATGGTTCAGGCTTTACTGTGGGCGGCGTGAACAGGCGGATTTTGACGCTGCTGGTTGCGCTGGTGCCGATTGTGGCGTTCGGCGTCCTGCTGTCGGTGGTGACGGTGCCCTTCGTCTCGTTGGGGCCGGGTCCGACGTTCAACACCCTGGGCGAGGTCGAGGGCAAGCAGGTCGTCGACATCCAAGGCCCCGATGCACACGTCCACCCCACGGCGGGGCACCTGAACATGACCACGGTGTCCCAGCGTGACGGCCTGACCCTGGGCCAAGCGATGGCGTTGTGGATGTCGGGCCGTGAGCAACTGGTGCCGCGCGATCTCGTGTACCCGCCGGACAAATCCAAGAACGAGATCGACGAGGCCAACAACTCGGATTTCAAGAGGTCCGAGGACAGCGCCGAGTACGCGGCGCTGTCGTTCCTGAAGTACCCCGTGGCGGTGACCGTGCAGAGCGTCACCGATCCGGGTCCCTCGGCGGGCAAGCTGCGCGACGGTGACGCGATCGACGGTGTGAACGGGGTACCGGTGGCCAACCTCGACGAGTTCCAGGCCATCTTGAAGAAGACCAAACCGGGCGAGCAGCTGGTGATCGACTTCCGTCGCAAGAACGCTCCGCCAGGGGTCGCGACGATCACGCTCGGGGACAACCCGGATCGGGACTACGGGTTCCTGGGCGTGGGCGTGCTCGATGCGCCGTGGGCCCCGTTCGCCATCGACTTCAACCTGGCCAACATCGGCGGCCCGTCTGCCGGGCTGATGTTCAGCTTGGCCGTCGTCGACAAGCTGAGCACCGGTGATCTCAACGACGGCAAGTTCATCGCGGGCACCGGAACCATCACCGGTGAGGGCAAGGTCGGGTCCATCGGGGGCATCACGCACAAGATGCTGGCGGCCAAGGAAGCGGGCGCCACGGTGTTTCTGGTGCCGGCCGACAACTGCACCGAGGCGCGTTCTGCACCTCAGGACGGCATGGAGTTGGTGAAGGTGGACACCTTGACCCACGCCGTCGATGCATTGCACACGATTTCTGCCGGTGGCGAACCGCCTCGTTGCTGAAACCCGCGCGCGGCCTGTGGATGGCTAGAGTTGTAGAAAATCGGGCGGCCCCGTCGGGCATGCCACGAGTCCACCGAGGCTGAAACGGGAGTTCACGAGTGGGGATGCGGCCCGCGGCGAGGATGCCGAAGTTGACGCGACGAAGCCGGGTACTGATCGGCCTGGCACTGGTGGTAGTGCTGGCGCTGTTGATCGGACCTCGGGTCGTCGACGGCTATGTCGACTGGTTGTGGTTCGGCGAGCTGGGGTACCGCTCGGTGTTCACCACGGTGCTGGCCACCCGGCTCATCGTGTTCCTCGTGGTCGGGCTGCTCATCGGTCTGGTGGTGTTCGCCGGCCTGGCCCTGGCCTATCGCACCCGTCCGGTGTTCGTCCCGGCGGCGGGCCCGAACGATCCGGTGGCGCGTTACCGGACCACCGTGTTGGCCCGGCTGCGCTTGTTCGGGATCGGGGTGCCGGTCTTCATCGGCCTGCTGGCCGGTGTCATCGCGCAGAGCTACTGGGTGCGCGTGCAGTTGTTCCTGCACGGCAGTGACTTCGGGATCACCGATCCGCAGTTCGGTCGGGATCTGGGCTTCTACGCGTTCGACCTGCCGTTCTATCGGCTGGTCCTGACGTATCTGTTCGTCGCGACCTTCCTGGCGTTCGTCGCGAATCTGCTGGGGCACTATGTGTTCGGCGGAATCCGTCTCGCCGGTCGCAGCGGAGCGCTGAGCCGCGCTGCGCGCATCCAGCTGATCAGCCTGGTCGGCTTCCTGATCCTGCTCAAGGCATTCGCGTACTGGTTGGACCGCTACGAGTTGCTGAGCAATACCCGCGCCGGCAAGCCGTTCACCGGTGCGGGCTACACCGATATCAACGCCGTGCTGCCTGCCAAGCTCATCCTGCTGGCGATCGCCCTGATCTGCGCGGTGGCGGTGTTCTCGGCGATCGTGCTGCGTGATTTGCGGATTCCGGCCATCGGTGTGGTGCTGTTGCTGCTGAGCTCGATGGTGGTCGGCGCAGGGTGGCCGCTGATCGTCGAGCAGTTCAGCGTCAAGCCCAACGCCGCGCAGAAGGAAAGCGAGTACATCAGCCGCAGTATCACCGCGACCCGGCAGGCCTACGGGCTCACCGACGATACGGTGACGTACCGCAATTACGAGAGCAACGGTCAGACCACCGCCGCGCAGGTCGCCGCGGACCGGGCGACCACATCGAACATCCGGTTGCTCGATCCGACGATCGTCAGCCCCGCGTTCACCCAGTTCCAGCAGGGTAAGAACTTCTACTTCTTCCCGGATCAGCTGGCCATCGACCGCTACGCCGGCCCCGACGGCGGTCTTCGTGACTTCGTCGTCGCCGCACGCGAACTCAATCCGGACCGGCTGATCGAGAACCAGCGCGACTGGATCAACCGGCACACCGTCTACACCCACGGCAACGGCTTCATCGCCTCGCCGGCCAACACGGTGCGCGGTATTGCCAACGACCCCAACCAGAACGGTGGTTACCCGGAGTTCCTCGCCAGCGTCGTCGGTGCCAACGGCAAGGTGGTCTCGCCCGGGCCGGCACCGCTGGACCAGCCCCGGGTGTACTTCGGGCCGGTGATCGCCGATACCGCGGCCGACTATGCCATCGTCGGCAAGAACGGTGACGTCGACCGCGAATACGACTACGAGACCAACACCGACACCAAGAACTACACGTACTCGGGCACCGGCGGTGTGCCGATCGGTAACTGGCTGGCCCGGTCGGTGTTCGCCGCCAAGTTCGCCGAGCGAAACTTCCTGCTGTCCAACGTGATCGGTGAGAACAGCAAGATCCTGTTCAACCGGGATCCGGCCGAGCGGGTGGAGGCGGTGGCGCCGTGGCTGACCACCGACACATCCGTGTACCCGGCGATCGTCAACAAGCGAATGGTCTGGATCGTCGACGGCTACACCACGCTGGACAACTATCCGTATTCGGAGTTGACGACGTTGTCGAGCGCGACGGCCGATTCGAACGAGGTGGCGGTCAACCGGCTGGCACCGGACAAGCAGGTGTCGTACATCCGCAACTCGGTCAAGGCCACCGTCGATGCCTACGACGGCACGGTCACGCTGTACGCCCAGGACGAGCAGGATCCGGTGCTCAAGGCCTGGATGAGCGTGTTCCCCGGCACGGTCAAGCCGAAGGCGGACATCTCTCCGGAACTGCAGGCGCACCTGCGTTATCCCGAGGATCTGTTCAAGGTTCAGCGGTCGCTGCTGACCAAGTACCACGTCGACGACCCGGTGAAGTTCTTCACCAACGCCGACTTCTGGAATGTGCCGCTGGATCCCAACCCGACGGCAAGCAGCTATCAGCCGCCGTTCTACATCGTCGCCAAAGACCTGGTGAACAACAATGGTTCGCCGTCGTTCCAGTTGACCAGTGCATTGAACTGGCTGCAGCGCGAGTTCTTGGCGGCCTATGTCAGCGCCAGCTCGGACCCGGCGACCTACGGCAAGATCACCGTGCTGACGATCCCGGGCGAGGTCAAGGGGCCCAAGCAGGCGTTCAACGCGATCAGTACCGATACCGCGGTGACGCAGGACCTCGGTGTGATCGGACGCGACAACCTGAACCGGATCCGGTGGGGCAACCTGTTGACCCTGCCGGTGGCCGACGGTGGATTGCTTTATGTGGCACCGGTTTACGCGTCACCGGGAACCAGTGACGCAGCCTCGACGTATCCGCGGTTGATCCGGGTGGCCATGCTCTACGGCGACAAGGTGGGTTACGGCCCGACCGTCGGTGCCGCGCTGACCGAGCTGTTCGGGCCGGGTGCCGGCGCCACCGCCACCAATGTGGCCCCCACCGACGGCAAGCCGCAGTCTGCCGCGACGCCGGAAGCGGCACCGGCGGCGCCGCCACCGGCCAATGCCGACGGCCAGGCGCCCCAGGCCGTCCCACCGCCGGCCGCCGCAGTGCCGCCAGGTGAGCCGGTGCAGCTGTCGCCGGCCAAGTCCGCGGCGCTCAAGGACGTCGAGTCGGCGCTGTCGGAGGCACAGGATGCACAGCGCAGTGGCGACTTCGGTAAGTACGGGCAGGCGTTGCAGCGCTTGAACGATGCGATGAACAAGTTCAACACCGCCAAGTAGCCCTCACACACGCGAAAAGACGCGTAGGTACCGCGCAGATCTCGGGATTTCGGGTACCTACGCGTCTTCTCGTGGTAGTTGCCGCGCCGAATATTGGTGCATCACCGGGCCGCTCCGGTGGGTGACAATGGACCAGTACTAGGTGGGCGTCGGGCGGTGGGGAGTCGCTGGTGGCGGTGACGATTTCGCAAGTGCTGGGCAGCCATCCCGAGCAACTGGTGTCGGCCGCCGGTGATGTGGCCTCAGCAGCGGGTGACATCGACAATCAGATCGCCCGCGAGCGCCTGCAGTTGACCCGGTTGGCGTCGGACTGGCGCGGCACCGCGTCCGACACCGCGCAGGGCCACGCCACCGAGATGTTCGGCGATCAGGAGCTCTACCGCGACAGGCTCAAGTTGCTGCACACCGCGATGTCCTCCGGTGGTGCGGAGCTCGGCAGCATCCGCACCCGGGTGTCGGATCTGGTGTCGAGTCCGGAGGCGGACCTGTTCGACATCTCCGACGAGGGCCGGGTCTCGCTGGGATGGCGGCTGAAGGCCCTGGTGGCGGTGTATCCGGTACTGGCCCTGAAGTGGGGGATGCGTCGGCTGGCGTTGCAGACGTCCATTCAGACCGCGTTGGCCGAATTCGACGCGGCGGACAAGTCGACGGCCAGCAAGATGGACCGGATCAACAAGGGGCTCGTGAAATGAAGCCTCGGGCCGTCGGCTGCGTGACATGAGTGACGCCACGCTCTACGTCGATGAACAGACGATGCGGGAGACGGCGTCCACCTTCGACACCGCGGGCCATGGCGTCAGCGGCAATCGCGCCGGTCCGGTCATCTCCGGTGCCGCCGGGGCGATGCCCTCGCTGGCGGTCGGGGCGGCATGCGGGACGGTGGGATCCGCACTCACCGAGCAGGCCAAGATGCTGGGCGGCGATGTGACGGTGTACGCGCAGAAGCTCCGGGTGGCCGCCGACCGTTACGAGCGCGGGGATGACGAGGCGGCCGAACGCATCGACTTCACCGGGACGGCCGAGCTGCCCGACGCCGGTGAGCATCCGCCGGTCACTGATTACGAGAAGGCGTTGCGTGATGCCGGGCTTCTCACCGGCCCGGTGGTGCCAGGATCCAAATACGCTCAGTGGCTGGAGAATGCGTCCAAGCACGGGGTCGACCCGCAGACCATGGTCGACATCGCCCGGGCACAGAACATCACCCCGCAGTCGTTCGACGTGCTCAACGGACTGCAGGAGGTCAAGGACAAGGACGGCAAGTCGTTCTTCATCCTGCCGCCCGGTACCAGCAAGGAGGACGCGAAGAAGGCCGTGGTGATGACCTACATCCTCAACGCCGGCACCGACTACGACGCCGCCGAGGCCGGTGCGGACGGGAAAGTGGGCACCGCCGACGACGTTCACAACGATTTCGAGGAAACGCCCTACTCGGCTTCCGAGGTGCAGCGCATCATCGACCGACAGAACGCGAACTCCTGGAGCTATGACCAGATTTTCGACAAGGGCGGCGGGGGATCGTTGGCCACGACACCCAACGGCATGCTGATGGGGTTGGGCGGGCCGGTGATGGACAAGATCGGCGTCCACGGCGGTACAACCTACGGCGACGTGTTCGTGATGAACATCGACGGATCCAAGGATCCGGCTGCTCAGCTGAGCCAGATCATCCAATCGGGGTCCAACTGGGGACAAGATGGCAGCGGTGTGCCGTTCCAGAGCACCCTCGACCTCGACCGCCTGTTGCACCACGAGGAGCGCCATTCCGAACAGTGGGCCCAGAAGGGATTCGCCTGGATGGCACGGGATTACGGGCTGGGTGCGATCATCGAACAGAAGACCGGCATCAACCCGCTGGAACGCGATGCCGGCTTGTCCGACGGGGGTTATTCGTGAGGTCCTGGCTGGCCGTGCTGTTGACGCTGCTGGTGGCGGCGGGGCTCACCGCTTGCCGGACCGGGGACCGCCCGTGGTCGGATGCCCCGTCCGCCGCCCCGATGCGACCGGCGTTCGGTGCCCGGGTCACCGACAGCAAGCTGGAGATCTGGATGCCGCCGAGCTGCGTCGGGGTGCGGTCGGTGGAGGTCGGGTTCGGATTCGGCCCGAAGCTCGTGTTGACCGATCCCTCCGGTACGGCGACTCTCGACCGGTTCACCGTCGGCGGACCCTATCCGGGTCTGACCGTGACGGAAGCGCCGCCGCCTGACTTCGATTGGCGCACAGAAGAATATTTGTTCCTCAATGTGCAGTCCACACCCGGGGGGTATCCCGCGACCGCTCGGACGGCCGAGATCGTCGCCGGATCTGACAGTCACCCGGCCGACACCTTCTACTTCGAAGGCGTCGGTTGGCTCGACGCCGCGGGTGTGGCGGAGAAAGAAGGCAAGGAGTTCGCCGGAGTGTGCACGCCGCAAAAGAAGTGATGCGGCTCAGGTCTACTGCCGCGCCACTGCCTCTGTGAACTGGCCGCCAAGTCAACGCCAAGTCGTCTAGGCGATGCTGTGTGGCGAGTATCTTGCACGGACTTTCTGCGCTCATCTTGAGAGGACCCCGATGACCCTGACCGATGTCGCCCACGACGGCCTGGACGACGCGTTGAAGGGCCTGCGAGCCCACGTCGCCGCCCCCGTGGCGCTACCTGGGGAAGCCGGCTATGAACGGGCCACCCCGTGGAATGCGGCGGCCGCTGTCGAGCCTGCCGCGGTGGTGCTGGCGGCCACCGCCTACGACATCGCCAACACCGTGGGCTTCGCGGCGGCCAGGGGTTACCGGGTCGCCGTCCAGGCCACCGGCCACGGCGCCATGGTGGTGGCCCCCGACACGATCCTGGTGCTGACCTCTGAGATGACCAGTGTCAGCGTCGATCCGGTGGCGCGTACCGCGCGGGTGGCGGCCGGGGCCACGTGGCAGCAGGTGCTCGACGCGGCCGCCCCGCACGGTCTGGCCGGTCTGGGCGGTTCGGCCCCCAGCGTGGGCGTCGTGGGATTTCTCACCGGCGCAGGCATCGGGCCCTTGGTCCGCACGTTCGGGCTGTCGTCGGACTACGTGCGGTCGTTCGAGTTGGTCACCGGGGCGGGGGAGCTGCTGCGTGCCACGCCGGAGGAGAACGCGGAGTTGTTCTGGGGGCTGCGCGGCGGAAAGTCCACGCTGGGTATCGTCACCTCGGTCGAGATCGATCTGCTGCCGATCGCCGAGTTCTACGGTGGCGCCGTGTATTTCGACGGTGCAGACGCCGGCGTTGTGCTGCGCGAGTGGGCGAGCTGGTGTGCCGGCCTGCCCGAATCGATATCGACATCCATTGCACTGCAACAGCTCCCGCCGATGCCCGGAGTTCCGGAGCCGTTGGCCGGCCGCTTGACCGTGGCGGTGCGGTACGTGGCCGTCGGCGATTTCGCCGAGGCCGAGCGGTTGCTGGCGCCGATGCGCGCAGTCGCGACCCCGGTGCTCGATACCGTCGCGGTGATGCCCTATGCCGCCATCGGCGCCGTGCACGCCGATCCGGTGGATCCGATGCCGATATTCGAGCACCACACGCTGTTGCGGGAACTGACCGCGGAGACGGTCGAGGTGCTGCTGGCCGCGGCCGGGCCGGATTCGGGCTCGGTGCAGACGATCGTGGAAGTCCGGATGCTGGGCGGGGCGCTGGCCCGTGAGGGACGGCACCGCAGCGCGTTCTGCCATCGGGACGCCGCCTTCGCGGTGAGCACCATCGGGGTCCTGGTACCCCCGATCGCCGATGCCGTGGTGCCGCAGGCCGGCGCGCTCATCGTGGCTCTGTCGCCATGGTCCAGCGGCGGCCAGCTCGCCAATTTCGCACCGTCCGAGGACGCCGGGCGGGCCGCCCGGGTCTATGACGAGGACACCCGGCACTGGTTGGCCGCACTGGCCGACCGGCACGACCCGGCCGGGGTGTTCCGGTGCGGTCAGGTGGTGCGTTTTGTGGGCTGATTTCCGGTCGTTTTCGGGCCGGAAACCTCTCTGAGCACTCGATTTGGAGCTCCGCGTAAGACCCCGGTAACCTTGTATTCGCAACGCGGGGTGGAGCAGCTCGGTAGCTCGCTGGGCTCATAACCCAGAGGTCGCAGGTTCGAATCCTGTCCCCGCTACCAAGAGGAAATGGCCCTCGGAGATTATCTCCGGGGGCCATTTTCATGCCATTCGGGAACGTGTTTGAGAACAAAAGGCTGCCTAACCATAGATTCAGGAGCTGGCCAAAGGGCGATCAACAGCCGTTGAACTGGCGGTCTGCGGCCCGCACGGGGTGCTTGCTCGGGGCGGTGCTAAATGGTTCCTGGAGAACCGTTGCGACCAGATGTCTTCGACTTCGGTGATCGGCCACACGTAACCGAGGTCTGACTCATCGCTTGTTCTGCCCGAGTAGACGCCCCGATCTCCGATTGCGGTCGCAGCGTGATCGCGAGACCGTTTCCGACGGGTTGGGAACACTGCCCCTTCGGGGGTGCGCCGGTTGACAACCGAGCCGGTCAGACTCGTTCGCGGCCGTGCATCGAGGATCAGAGGCAGCTGCTAGCCGTCAAGCACCACATCGAGTGCGTGTCCGAAGCAGCGTCGCCGCGGATCCACAATGGGAATAGCGGATCAGTTGACAGCGCATACGGAGATCCCACGACGAAGACATCTTGAGCCGGCTCAAGTGTCGATCACTCTGTCTCGCCAGGCTCGGCTTCCGTGGTCGGAGATTGCCAGCGATATACCAAGTCGTCGTCATTGAAGTTGACGGCTTCCGACATCGACGTCACCCCCTTGGACTTGGTGCTGCTTCGAGATGTGTGACCAGTCTTCGCCGATAAGAGGTATGAGAAGCTGCCGCGCGCGAAACTCCGTGGACGCAGAGCGTTCGTCGCCCTCGGAGGCGCGAAACTGCCGCCCTTCGGCAGGAGGGCTTAGTCAAAAGCATGGTCTGTGGATTGACCCCGCGTACTCGGTGTGGAGCTGGATCTGTTGCCTCGGGGCTTGTCGTTTGGATGCGCGTCGCTCAGGGGCGAGGAAGCCGAATGACCTGGCTGCCGATAAGCGCCTGGACGATTACAGGGCGCGTGGCTGGCGGCTCGATTTTCAGCGTGAGAACCACCATCGGACGGCAGAGCGGACCCAGCAACGTCGGATTCCGTTCCATTAACTGCCGCCGTCCTTCAGCGGATCGAACCGATGGACAGGTCCGACTCGCTGGAGCCAAGTAGAAGGAGCTCAAATCGATGCCCTCGTCATTTACGGCGCACGGCCTGCGCGCCACCCTGAGTTGTCGGCCCCGCGAGTTAAGGTCACGCCGTGAACGTGCCGCGTCCGAACCAACATTCGGGGCCCTTGGCTGGCCACGTGAAACGCGGGAGGGTCTTCATGTCGCCGCTCGCGGCGACCGGGTTACTCAATGTCGGGGACTGGGTGAGGGATGACCTACCTGATCTTCTCTGGCCAGTCCTAGTCCTTTCTGAACGGGGCACCGACCAGGCGGTGAGGTTTGTGCGCTGGCAGAGGCGTGTGATGGACGAGCTGGAGGGTAGCGTCGAGCGGGCGTTCCTCGCGGAATGCCTCGACGGACGTCTCTCAGGCCTGCAGCGACTGTCGGTAAGGAATCCCGGCGCGATCGAAGCCGTGACCTTGCATGCGTCGAGGCTGGGATTGCTGTCAGACGGCGTCCGTCGAACGCTGTCGTCGTACCCAGACAGGCCTGCGGAGTGGTTGACTGGCGTGGAGATGGAACCTCCAGGCGAAGCCGAGGCCAATCGACTCGCCAAGGCGGTGTTTGAGGCTATGACTGATGGGCACCGCGAGGCGATCATCAAGTGCATCGCCATATGGAGCCGTGTCCAGGCGGGGACGCTTACGACCAGTCAACACACTGTCGACCTTCTCAAGTACTACCCAAACGACTCCGCCACAGTTTCGGAAGCGGACTGCGTCGTGCGGGCGATGTGGGGCGCTCTGCGGGGCGCAATAATCTCCCGTGATCCCGATTGCTTTGTCGACGGCATTCGCTTTTCCAAGATCTTCTGGGGTGTGAATTCGATGACGACACGCTGTTTGCGCGCGCGAGATACGAAGCCCGACGAACAAGTCGATGATGCCGGCGCGGCTCCCTCCGATGAACCCCCACGTACGCAATCCGAGTCCTCGGATCTCCTCCGCGAGGATTTCCAGCAGCGAGCCATGGACTTGACATCGAGCTACATCGAGGCGGTGGAGAAAAGTCCGTCCAGACTGTACGACCCATCACGTGAAGAGGTCCACACGGGCCTGGTTGTGCGCGCAGCGCGCGAGGTAATAGCGATGCTTGGATCGCCCGATCTCTGGTGCTCGGAGCATGGTTCGGGCGTCGGCCGAACCCTCGTGGAGAATCGGATCCTGCTGGTATGGATGGCTACCCAGAACCAAGAGAAAATCTATCGGCGATACAAGGACTATGGCGCGGGCAAAGCCAAGTTATACGCGTTGCTCGCAAAGGGTGTGCCGAGCGACTGGCTGGTCAATGGCGTCGAAGAGGCGGTGTCTGTCATTGAGAAGGCAAGTCACAACGACGATGTCCTCGACCACCGGGCAGTCGACATCAGCGCGAACTTCGCCGGCAAATCCTTGAGACAGATGGCCGACGAATGCGGGTTAGCTGACCTATACCGGCACGCCTACCAAATGCAGAGCGGCATCTCGCACTCCGAATGGTGGTCGATTGAAATCCACTGTATGGAGCCATGTCTCAATGTCCTGCACCGTGGTCATTTAATTCCGAGCATGTCCCTACCCTCTGGGGGCAGCGATGACATCGCACGGTCTTGGCTCATTGCCCTCTACGGGCTCATTAGAGCGAGCCTGGACGTACTCGGTGTTGCAGATTCCACAGTGCAAACGGCGTTCGGTTGGCTCGAGGAAGTCGACATGCCCGAGGATGCGTGGAGTCCTTCAACCTCAGATTCCGAGAGCGGCATCTGATCCAACCCGACCGGCGGCCGGAGATTCTATTTCGGTCCTGCAAGCGTCTTACACGTCGAGCTGCCACTGCCAGACATCATCATCAGAATCCGGCGCCTTCGCCAGTCCAGTGTTGGAGAACCCCAGGTGCTTGAGAATTCGTACGGATGGATTGAGTTCCGTCGCCGTACGCGCAATTACCGTACCGACAGCGCCGCTGCGCCTGACCTGCTCGACAAGAGCCGATACAGCAGCGGTACCAAGGCCACGCTGTTGAAATGATGGGGCGATTTCGTAGCCGATCTCGACCGCTCGGTCTTTATCGGGCGGCCCTTGAAAGCCGCCTGAGCCGACAAGAACTCCATCCCCATCGAAGAAGAAGTAGACCCGCCAGTCAACCTCCTCGGGATGCTCCGCCAAGCGCTCGATCACGTAGGTGAACATATCGCTCGTCTCGGGCCAGCCGTCGGGGACAGGGCCTATGACAGCCTCGAGGGCCTGCCGGTCGTCCAACGCATTCCTAAGTTCTTCGACCATTGCCGGTCGGATCGTCATTCCTGGCACATTCGAAGTCTGCCCTAACGGCCGAGCGTGCCGCTAAGGTCGCCATTCGCGGGTCGGCCAGAGTCGGGCAGCTGGGGGAGCGCCGATGGCCATTTCGTACTGTGCTGGCGTTCGACCATGATGATCCGCAGCCAGCCAGGATGCGTGCCTCAAACTCGGACCTGATCACGTGCGGAGCGGTCGGCCACTACGTCGTCCGCTCCAGCGTCCCGGGCGCGACGGAGACGGGTGTCAGATCACGTACGGCGCAATGAGCGTGGTGGCGCCCAGGACCACCACTCCGATCAGGAACGCGACGACCGTAAAGCCCATCACCTGACGGACATTGAGTTTCGCAATCGCCAGCAGGGGCAGTAGCCAGAACGGCTGGATCATGTTCGCGACGCCCTCGCCCACGGCCACCGCCATGGAGATCAAACCCAGGTACGCCGGTGAGTCCTGACCGATCGCCAGCGCCGAATCGACGGCGATCGGGCCCTGTACCGCCCAGTGCCCACCGCCCGACGGCACGAACAGGCTGATGATCAATGAGCCGATGAAGGTCAGGAACGGCAGCGTGTACTGGGACGCGCCGTTCACGAACGCCTCGGCCAGCAGGGTTTGCAGCGGTTTGGCACCCTCCACCGCCTGATAGCCCAGCAAGCCGACCAGACCGCCGTACAGCGGGTACTGCAGGAGCAGTGGGCCGGACACCTTGGCGGCACCGGTGAAGGCCCGGATGAACCGGATCGGTGTCCGGTGCAGCAACGCACTGGTGATGGTGAACAGCATGATCATCGACGAGATGTTCAGTGCGAAGCCGCTGAGGATGAAATAGGCGATGCCCGCGGCGAATACCAGGACGTTGAGGATCCACAGGTTTTCCAGCCATTCGGCGAACGTCTTCTTGCCTTCCGCCGGCGAAGCGGCCGATCCGCCCACGTCCTCGGGCGCATCCTCGTCCTCGAACACCGCGGGATCGGGTGCGAGGCTCTGTGTCGGTTCCATCCGCCAGATGGCGAGCGCGAGCAGCGCCAGCACGACGATCACCGACAGCCAGCTGTAGGGCTGGAAGATCGTCTGGCTCAGCGGCACGGTGACGCCGGTGATCTTGTGGATCACGTTGATCGGGCTGCTGCTGTCCGTGTTCGCCAGGGCGATCGACGACGAGAGCCCCTGCGTCCACACGATGAAGCCCATGAACGCCGCCGCGATGAGGTAGCCGAAATGCGCGTCGGTGAATCGCTTCGCAACCTGGCGGGCGACCAGCGCGCCGGCCACCAGCCCGAGCCCCCAGTTCAGCAGGGAGAGAACAGCGCTCACGCCGAAACAGAGGAAGGCGCCCTGAACCTGGTTGTTCGGTTTGGCGGCGATGGCGACGATGGCCCGTTTCAGAATCGGCGCCTCGGCGAGCGTGTAACCCGTCACCAGGATCAGAACCATCTGGAAGGCGAACGTGAAGATGTTCTGCGATCCCCACACACCGCCGTACCACGCCTTGAGCATGCCGTCGGGGGTTGCACCGTGCACCAAGAAGGCGACCAGGCCGGCAACGATGAGGGTCAGGATGACCGCGAACAGATATGGGTCGGGCATCAGACGCTCGACATAGCGGACACACAGCCCGGTGAGGGACTGCATGATTCCGCGGCGCTTGGTCCGCGGTTCTTCGCTCGTGGTCATTGATCTACCTCGCCGTTTTGGTGCCCAATCGCTGCCGCCGTCGGCAGCAGCCGCCGCGGTTCGGCACGGACTCTAGTCTTTGGAGCACTCCGCAGTGGGCGGTTGGCCGGGACGGATCGACAGAGTCCACTCGCCGACGAACTGCCGGGTGGATGGTGCCCAGTCGGTGCGAATATCGCACTGGCCCAGCGCTTCGTGCGGCGTGGCTGCGCTCGTCTGCTGCCGTGTTTCGAGGCGGCTCGATGGGCGAGCACTGCCGGCGCCGGTCAACCACAGCAAAAAATCGGTTTCCCTGATGTCGGGTGTCCGACCTACCCTGGGTGGCTGCGCAGGCATAGCTCGGGGGAGCTAGGAGAGTGGGAAACAATGACGGGCCCGAGCACGGGGGAGATCGCGGCGCAACCGCGTGCCCAGTCGAGCGCCAATGTCATCATCGCGCTGTTGGTCAGCTCGGCGTTCGTGATGATCCTCAACGAGACGATCATGAGCGTGGCGTTACCCGCCCTGATCGTCGATCTGGACATCTCGGCGAGCACCGCGCAATGGCTCACCAGTGGCTTCCTGTTGACCATGGCGGTGGTCATCCCGATGTCGGGTTCGCTGCTGCAGCGGTTCCCGGTGCGCAGTATCTACCTGGCGTCGATGACCCTGTTCTGTACCGGCACATTGGTGGCCGCGCTCGCGCCGGGGTTCACGGTTCTGCTGGTCGGGCGCATCGTGCAGGCCTGCGGTACCGCGGTCATGATGCCGCTGCTGATGACGACGGTCATGACGCTGATTCCTGCGGACCGGCGCGGCCAGATGATGGGCACCATCTCGATCGTCATCGCCGTCGCGCCGGCGATCGGGCCCACGCTGTCGGGGTTCATCCTCGGCTCACTGGACTGGCGATGGATGTTCTGGATCGTGCTGCCGATCGCCCTGCTCGCGCTGAGCGCCGGTCTGGCGTGGCTGCGCGTCGACGACGAACGGGAGGATCCCACCCCGATCGATCCTGTCTCGGTCCCGCTGTCGGCGATCGCGTTCGCGGGCTTGGTGTTCGGGCTGTCGCTCATGGGCGAATCCGCTCACAGCCCGCAGTCGGTGCCTGCGTGGGTGCCGATGGTGATCGGTGCGGCGGCGATGGTGGCCTTCGGTGCGCGGCAGATACTGCTGCAACGACGCGACCGTGCGTTCCTGGATCTGCGGCCCTTCACCTATCGGCGGTTCTCGGTGTCGCTGAGCCTGGTGGTCCTCGGCTTCATGGGGTTGTTCGGCGCCATCATCATGGTGCCGCTGTACGTGCAGGACGTACTGAAGCAGAGCGCACTGGTGGCCGGGTTGGCGACGCTGCCCGGCGGGCTGTTGATGGGGTTGGCCGGGCCGCTGGTCGGCCGAGCCTATGACCGTCACGGCGCCCGTCTGCTGGTCGTGCCCGGGTCGTTGATGCTGTGTGTGTCGCTGTGGGGTTTCACGCTGCTGTCGGCGGCGTCACCGGTCT
The DNA here is from genome assembly GCF_001665625.1 of Mycolicibacterium peregrinum. Classification (GTDB taxonomy): domain Bacteria; phylum Actinomycetota; class Actinomycetes; order Mycobacteriales; family Mycobacteriaceae; genus Mycobacterium; species Mycobacterium peregrinum_B. The sequence continues at coordinate 26,732 of NZ_LZSY01000021.1, forward strand.
GGGAACTGGTGGTCTTGCAGTCGGTCATGATGTTGGGCCTGTCGATGATGTTCACCCCGTTGATGACTGACGCGCTCGCAGTCCTGCCAGACCGGCTCTATTCGCATGGCAGTGCCATCCTGACGACGCTGCAGCAGGTTGGCGGTGCCGCGGGAACCGCGTTGTTCGTGACGGTGATGACCAAGGCGTCCCACTCGGGTGGGGCCCCGGATCTGCCCGGCGTGCATGCGGCCTTCACAGCCGCCGCGGTGATCAGCGTGTTCGCCGTGATCGGGTCCTTCTTCACCGCTCCGCGTCCGAGCCCCGCGGGTGGCACGCCGACACATTGAGCCCGGGCGCTCGGTCGAGGTCGGGCACAATCGGGCGCATGGGCAAAGTCGTGGTCATCACGGGCGCGGGTAGTGGTATCGGCCGCGCGACGGCCCGGGTTCTGCTGGACGCCGGACATCAGGTGGCGCTGGCCGGCCGCCGCGCCGAGCCGCTGGCCGAGGTGGGAGGCGGGAATCCCAACGCCCGCATCGTGCCGACCGACGTCACGGATTCAGCCTCGGTGCAGGCGTTGTTCGCCGACGCGGTGTCGACATTCGGGCGCGTGGATGTGTTGTTCAACAACGCAGGGGTGTTCGGGCCGTCGGCGTCGATCGCCGACCTCGCCGACCAGCAGTGGCACGACACTTGGCGCACCAACGTCGACGGCGCGGTGTTCTGTGCACGGGAAGCCGCTCGAGTCATGGCCGCCCAGCTGCCCCGCGGCGGGCGCATCATCAACAACGGATCGATCTCGGCACACCGGCCCCGCCCCAAAAGCCTGGCCTACACCGTCACGAAACACGCGATGAGTGGGCTGACCGCATCAATGTTGTTGGACCTTCGCGATATCGACATCTGCGTCACCCAGATCGACATCGGCAATGCCGCGACCGACATGACTGCGGGATTCAGTCACCAGACCCTGCAGGCCGACGGAAGTCTCGCAGCTGAACCGACTTTCGACGTCGGGCATGTGGCCCGCGCCGTGGCGCACCTGATCGATCTGCCCCTGGAGGTGTCGGTGCCGACGCTGACGGTCATGGCGCGGTCCATGCCGTACTTCGGCCGCGGCTGAGGGAACAGACCCCGAGATCAACCGGCGATCGCCAACCGCCGAAAAACAACAGAGCCGGAGGCCTTCGGGCCACCGGCTCTGTACAGCGGAATCGTCATCTCAGTGATCTGCATCCTGAAGCTCGTGCCGCTGAACTACTGCGATCAACTCTTCGCGAACCGACGAATTCGGCAGTTCGTTGATCCGCGCATAGAGGCGGCGCCGCATGTTGGCGCGCTTCTGGTTTGCGCGAAACTGTGCGAAGGACATACTTCTCACTCCTCGAAAGTGCCCCGGATCACGGGTACTCGTTGTTTGTTGACGTCCACACCTCGGGGATCGCCCGAGCGAACTGGACATCTCCCATGCTCCTCGCAGCGGCTGTCTAAAAGCAATTCTTAGAGTGTGAGTTTCGCTACAGCTCAAACAGTTTCGTCGCAGCGGAGTGGGCGCAGTCACAGTCAGGCGTCCAGGTGATGCCGCCGACTGCGGAAAAGGAGTAAGACTTCTCCTGTGGCACTCACCGTGCGAGATCTGACCGAGGTCGACAGTCTCGGTCTGGTCCTGGTGGCCGGAGCGCGCGGCGCTGACCGCGAGATCGCGTGGGCGCATGCCATCGAGTTGCCCGACCCGGCTCCGTATCTGGCCGGGGGCGAGTTGGTCATGACGACCGGCATCAACATCGGAGCCGACGCCGACGCGCAATTCGCCTACGTGGCACGCCTGGCCGCGGCCGGGACCGCGGCACTCGCCGTCGACACCGGCACCATGATTGCCGACATCCCGCCGGCGGTACGTGCCGCCGGAGATCAGTTGGGGATTCCCGTGCTCGAAGTGCCCGCCTCGACGCCGTTCATCGCGATCGCCAGGGCGGTGATCGACGCGCTCAAGGCCGATGAACTGCGCTCGGTGCAGCGCGTGGTCGACGATCAGGAGGTACTGGCCCGGGCGACACTGCGGGGCGGCATTCCCGGGGTGGTCGACGCTTTGGCGGATCGTCTGTCCGCGACCGTTGTCGTGGTGGACAACGACGGCACCGTGCTGGCGGCCGGGGGTGACGACCAGGAGCGGCTGATCGTCGTGCTCGGAGAGCAGGTTCAGCCCGCGCATCGGCACGGCGGCACCCATGTCACCGCTGACGGGGATGCCTATGTCACCATCCAGAATCTGCGGGCCGCCCAGCCCGTTCGCGGCCGGCTTGCGATACGCACGTCCGATCCGATGTCCAACGCCGACCGGCTCCTGGTCGCCCATGCCGTGTCGCTGATCTCGATCGCGATCGAGAAACCGGCCCGGGTGGTCGACGCCGAACAGCTGCTGCGGACCGCGGTGGCCCGCGAGATGATTTCCGGCACGGGAGCTGTCGACGGTGCGGTGTTGCGCTACTTCGGTTTTGAGCCCGACGATGACATCGTGGTGGCGTCGTTCACCGGTGCGGGCCCGCTGCTGGCCGCGCAGCACGTGCTGGGACGGGTGCTGACATCGTTTCTGATGGCCCCGATGGGTGACGAGATCGTGATCATCGTTCCGGCGACCGGGAGCCGACGCCGCATCCGCTCGGTGATCGAGGAACTCGAGCAACAGACGGGTATCACGGTCGGTGGCGGGATGAGCCGGCCTGTCGGGCCGACCGATCTGTCCACGGCCTTGGAGCAGGCCCGCATCGCGGCGAATTCGGGCAGGGAGCGGTTCACCGAATTCGGTGAACTCAGCCCGATGGGTGTGCTGCTCGAGGGCCGGAGCACGGCCGAATTGCGGGTGTTGGCAGCACCATTGGATGCGCTGGCGGGTGGGGAGGATCTGATCCCCACCCTGGCGGCCTTCCTCGGTCGCAACGGTCAGATGGAGGCGGCGGCCGCTGAGCTTGCGGTGCATCGCCACACCATGCGCAACCGGATGCGGCGAATCTCCCAATTGCTGGGTGACGACCTTGAATCGGCCGATACCCGGGCACAGTTGTGGCTGGGGCTCAAGGCCTGGCAGCTGCTGGCGTCTCGCCGGCCGGGCTGAGCGTGTCGTCGTCGGAGCCCAGGCTTGGTGGTCCACTTCGGTAGGTGACCGGGGTGGCCGACAAGGTGATCGGGTTGGCCACTTGAGGTGTCGGTGTCCCTGGTACCGGCACGGTTGCTTCCAAGCCGAGTCGGCGGGCGAACGCGAATGCCTCCGACAGATCGCTGATCGGGCCGGCCGGCACGCTCGCGGCGGTCAGCACCGCGTACCAGTGATCGGCGCCGTGTCTCTTCAACTCGGTTTCGATGATGGCGCACAACGCATCCCGGTGGGCGACCCGGTCCGGATTGGTAGCGAACCGGGGGTCCTTGGCCAGCTGTGGTTCGCCGATGGCGGCGGCGAAGGACCGGAACTGTTTGTCGTTGCCGACGGCGACCGCGATGGGCCGGTCGGCGGTGTCGAACGTCTGGTACGGCGCGATACTCGGATGGCGATTGCCCATGATCTGCGGCACTGCGCCGGCCCCCAGGTATCCGGAGGCCTGATTGACCATGGAGGACAACAACACCGAGAACAGGTTGGTGTCGACGCGCTGTCCGACCCCGGAGCGGTCGCGGTGCGCCAGCGCCGCCAGGATTCCGCTCAGCGCGTGCAGGCCGGCCAGCACATCGACCAGGGCCACGCCGGCCTTGGTCGGATCGCCCGGTTCGGTTCCGGTGACGCTCATCAACCCGCCGACCGCCTGCACCAGCAGGTCGTAGCCCGGCAGCGCGGCGCCGCCGTCGCGGCCGAATCCGGTGATCGAGCAATAGATCAGGTCGGGACGGACCACCCGCAGATCCTCGTAGCCCAGACCGAGTTTCTCCATGGTCCCCGGCCGGAAGTTCTCCACCACGATGTCGGCCCGGGCCACCAGGGAGCGGGCGTGCTCCCGGCCGTCCGGGTCGGACAGGTCGAGTGCCACTGAACGCTTGTTGCGGTTGACGGCGTTGAAATACGTTGCCATGCCAGATGAATCGTAGGGCGGGCCCCACGCCCGGGTGTCGTCGCCGGTGCCCGGGCGTTCGATCTTGATCACGTCGGCGCCGAAGTCGCCGAGCATCATGGTCGCGTACGGCCCGGCCAGCACGCGGCTGAAATCGACGACGACGATTCCGTCGAGGGCGCCCATCCTCACGCTCATGCTCCCGGCCGCCCGCCCCGCAGGTACACCGTCGTGGTGTGGGTGAAGAATTCCCGTGCGGCGCCGCCCTGCTCCTTGGGGCCGAGCCCGCTCTTCTTGGCCCCGCCGAACGGTACGTGCGGATCGGCGCCGGCCGACTCGGAGTTGACGTGCAGCACGCCGACGTCGATCTGCTCGACAGCCTGCAGTGCGCGGGTCAGATCCTGGGTGAAAACCGCTGCCGAGAGCCCGAACTCGCTGTCATTGGCAAGGCTGAACGCGGCGTCGGCATCGGCGGCCCGCTTGACGGCGAGGACCGGTCCGAACAATTCGTCGGTCCATACGTCGGCGGCTTGACCGTTGAGGTCGACGACGGTTGGCGGGATGAAGTAGCCCTCGGTCAGTGGTCCTTCCGAGTAGGGGGTACCGCCGGTCAACACCGTGGCGCCCTGCGCGGCAGCGGCCTGAATCCCCGCCGAAATGGACCGGTGTGCAGCGTCATTGACGACAGGTCCCATCTGGGTCGCGTCGTCGGTGGGGTCCCCGACGGCCAGGGCCGCCGCGCGCTCGGCCAGTGCGGCCAGGAACTCGTCGGCGATCCCGTCGGTGACGATCAGGCGGGACGTGGCCGTGCATTTCTGCCCGGTAGAGCGGAACGCCCCGAGCATCACCTGCTCAAGGGCCAGTTCGACATCGGCGTCGTCGAGCACGACGGCGGCGTTTTTACCGCCCATTTCGGCTTGCGCGGGGACTCCGCGCGCCGCCGCGGCCGCGGCGATTCGCCGCCCGACCCCGGTGGAACCGGTGAACGTGATGCCGTCGATGCCTGGGTGGTCGACGATGGCGTTGCCGATGTCGGATCCGCCGATCAGCAGGTTGAGCACGCCGGAGGGTAGGCCGGCCTCGGTCAGCGCCTGCGCGAGCCGGATCGCCAGCAGCGGAACGGTGCTCGCGGGTTTCCACACGACGGTGTTGCCGTAGATCAATGCGGGCGCGATCTTCCAGGCCGGAATGGCGATGGGGAAGTTGAACGGGGTGATCACCCCGACCACGCCGAGCGGTTTGCGGGTGATGAGGATCTGTTCACCGGTCCGGGGCGAGGCGTAGATCTCGCCCGCCTGCCGGTCGCCCTCGTTGCCGTAGTAGCGCAGGATCTGCGCGGCCCGCCGAACCTCGCCGATGCCTTCGGCTTTCGTCTTGCCTTCCTCGCGGGCCAGCTCCATGCCCCACGCCTCGGCGTTGCGGTCGACGATGTCCGCCGTGCTCAGCAGCACCGTACCGCGCTGATGCATCGGGGTGGCGGCCCAGGACGCGGCAGCCTCGCCAGCGGCACGCACCGCGGCGTCGACGTCGGATGTGCGGGCATTACTGCCCTGGGCCACAACCAGACTCGGTTGTGCCGGGTTCACACTGAGCAGCGTGTCGCCGGTGCCGGGTAGCCACTGTCCGCCGATCAGGTGCTCGATGGCAGCGGTCATCAGCGGAAGGCCGCCTGCCCGGTCAGGGCCTTGCCGATCGACAGCAGGTGCATCTCGGAGGTGCCCTCGTAGGTGAGGACGGACTCGAGATTGTTGGCGTGGCGCAGCGGTGAGTATTCGAGGGTGATGCCGCTGCCGCCCAACAGGGTCCGGCATTCACGGGCGATGGCCAGTGCTTCGCGGACGTTGTTGAGCTTGCCCAGGCTGATCTGCTCTGGCCGCACCTCTTCGGCATCCTTGATGCGGCCCAGGTGGATTGCCAGCAGCATCCCCTTGCCGAGTTCGACGGTCATGTTCGCCAGCTTTTCCTGGGTGAGCTGGTAGCTGGTCAGTGGCTTGTCGAACACCTCGCGCGAGCCGGCATAGTCGATCGCGGTCTCCAGGCTGTCGCGGGCCGCACCGAGCGAGCCGAACACGATGCCGAACCGGGCCTCGTTCAGGCACGACAGCGGGGCCGACAGTCCTTCGGCCAGCGGCAGCTGCGCCGAGCCCGGCAGCCGGACGTTGTCCAGCACGAGCTCGGAGGTGACCGAGGCACGCAGGGAGAGCTTGCGGTGAATCTCGTTGGCGGTGAAGCCCGGGGTGTCGGTGGGCACCAGGAAGCCACTGATATCTCTGTCGCCGTTCCCCGTTCTGGCCCACACGGTGGCCACATCGGCGAGGTTGCCGTTGGTGATCCACATCTTGGTGCCGTTGAGCACCCAGTCGCTTCCGTCGCGGCGGGCGCGGGTGCGCATGCCGGCGGGGTTGGAACCGAAGTCGGGTTCGGTCAGGCCGAAGCAGCCGATCGCATCACCGGCGGCCAGCCGGGGCAGCCATTCGTTCTTCTGTTCCTCCGAGCCGTAGCGGTAGATGGAGAACATCGACAGCGAGCCCTGGACGGAGACGAAGCTGCGGAACCCGCTGTCGCCGGCCTCGAGCTCCATACAGGCCAATCCGTAGCTGACGGCGTTGGTGCCCGCGCAGCCGTAGCCCTGCAGGTGCATGCCGAGAACGCCGAGCTTGCCGAACTCCTTGGCCAGCTCCCGGGGCAGGGTGGCCGATTCGAACCATTCGCCCACGTTGGGCCGTAGGCGAGTATCGACAAACTTGCGCACGGTCGCGGCGATCTCGCGTTCGTCGTCGTCGAGCAACCGGTCGGTGTCGAACAGCTCCAGCGGCCGGTAGGTGGACTTCTTGGCGGCCGGTGTGGCGGTGGCGGTCATGACTCAAGGCTAGATTTGCCCACGCACACATGCCTATGGCCGATTCGTACAACAGGGGCGTGCTACCTGTCCGATGGGGAGCATTCGGATGCCCGGTCGCCGGGCCTGACCACCCGGTTGGGTGGCCTATGCTCGGTGCGGCGAACGGCGTGGCCCCAGGGTGTTCCGTCGTCAGTGACCGGCGAAGACAGCCCAGGGAAAGTTCAGCGTGCAGGTGATTGTTGGCGATCCGGTTCTCGTTCCCTCCGTTCCGCGGCGGGTTCGTGATGACCTGATCGGGTTGAGTGGTGTGGCCATCGTGATGGTCGTCATCTGCCATTTCTGGTTCGGGCGGGCCTGCGGCGGGCTGGATGTCCTGCTGGTTCTGACCGGCTTCTTCATCGGTGGTCGCGTCCTGCGCAGCCTGACGAGCCCCGGGACGCTGGCCGCAGAGATGGGCCGGGTGGCGCGCAGGGTGGTGCCGCCGTTGGTTCTCGTGCTGGCCGTGTGTGCGGTGCTGACGGTGCTCGTCCAGCCGGAGACCAGGTGGGAGGCCTTCGCGGATCAGACCCTGGCCAGCCTGGGCTTCTACCAGAATTGGCAGTTGCTTGGCTCGGCGGACGACTATGTGCAGGCGGGCGAGACGGTGACCCCGCTGCACCATCTGTGGGCGCTCTCGATGCTGGGCCAGTTCACGCTGGCGTTCGTTGTGCTCGCCGGGGTGGTCATGGCGGTGACGGCGCGCCGCGGACGCACCGCACGACCCACAATCCTGGTCGGGGTGTCCGCTGTCGCACTGGTGGCCTCGCTGTACTACGCGGTTACGACGCAGTCGGACAGCCCGATGCTCGCCTACTACAGCACCTTCGCCCGGGCCTGGGAGGTGTTGGCCGGGGTTCTCGCGGCCGCCCTCGTGGCCGTGCCGGTGGGTCGCCTCCGGTGGCCGGGTTGGCTGCGCGCCGGTGTGGCCGCAGCCGGTCTGGCGGCGATCCTGGTGTGCGGTGTGCTCACTGACCGGACGGTGCAGTCCCCGGGAGCCTGGGCGTTGATTCCGGTGGCGGCGACCGTGCTGGTGATAGTGAGCGCAGCTCAGGCGATGCCGCCGAGGGCGAACGAAATCCTGCGCAGCGGCCCGTTGGTCGCGCTCGGATCGATGGCCTACCCGCTGTACCTGTGGCACTGGCCGTTGTTGATCTTTTGGCTGGCCTTCATCAATGACGATGCGGTCGGCATGGTCGATGGCGCCGCTGTCGCTCTGGCCGCGGTGCTGATCGCCTGGCTCACCGCGTGGTCGACCAGGGCGCAATGGCAAGCCCGGTGGTATCGGCTAGCCCGCACCTGGGCCGTGCCGGGTGCCGCGGTTCTGCTGGTGACGGTGATGCTCGTGGCGTCGTCGCTGATGTGGCGCGGACATGTCGCCCTCGCCCGGGCCAGCGGCGCGGAACTGGGCATGCTGTCGATCCGGGACTACCCGGGCGCGCTCGCGCTCACCGAGAATCACCGGGTCGCCAAACTGCCGATGCGCCCGAGCGCGCTGGAGGCCGACGACGACATCCCGCCGTCGTCGATCGACCATTGCGTCACGGGATTCACCGGTGGTGAGGTCGTCAGCTGCGTGTACGGAGATCCCGACGGCGCCCACACCATCGCGTTGGCGGGCGGGTCGCATTCCGAGCACTGGCTGACGGCGCTACATCAGATCGGACGCCAACACGGCGTCAAGGTGACCACCTACCTGAAGTTCGGCTGCCCGCTGACCACCAAACCCGTGCCGATCATCGCGGGGTCGTTCGAGAAATATCCGTCCTGTCGGACGTGGTCGGACAACGCCTTGGCGCAGATCATCGCCGACCGGCCGGACTACGTGTTCTTCACCTCGACGCGCCCGATCCTCAACGGCCCGGGCGACTATGTGCCCGATTACTATCTGGGCATATGGGATGAGTTGTCCGCCAATGGAATTCCGATGCTCGGCATGCGTGACACGCCGTGGATGCTCCGTGACGGCTGGTTCTTCTCGCCGGTGGACTGTCTGTCCAAGGGGGGTGACTTCGAGTCTTGCGGGGTGCCGCGCAACGAAGCCCTGGCGCAACGCAATCCGACCCTCGATTACCTGGCCGACTATCCGCTGATGAAGGTTCTCGACCTCACCGATGCGGTGTGCCGGCCGACGATCTGCCGCGCCGTGGAGGGCAACGTGTTGGTGTACCACGATGCCCACCACCTGTCGGCGACTTACGTGCGCACACTCACCACCGAGTTGGCCCGGCAGATGTCCGACGCCCTCGGATGGTGGTAGTCGTCATTCGACGATGAAGACCGGAATCTGTCGGTCGGTCTTGGTCTGGTATTCGGCGTAGGGCGGGTAGGCCTCGACGGCGAGCTTCCACCAGTGTTCACGCTCGTCACCGGAGATCTCGCGGGCGGTCAGCGAGACCGTCTTGTCGCCGTCCTGCACCGTCACGGCGGGGTGGGCCTTGACGTTGAAGTACCACGACGGATGCTCCGGCGCGCCACCCTTGGAGGCCACCATCGCGTAGCGGCCGTTCTCTTCCACGCGCATCAGCGGTACGTACCGCTTCTTGCCGGACTTGGCGCCCGTCGTCGTGAACAGCACGATGGGGCGGTCGAGCACCTCGACGCCCTCGGTGGTGCCTTGTTCCAGGATGCGTTGGGTCTGGTCGCGTACCCAGTCGGTCGGGCTCAGTTCGGCATGTTCACTCACGCCCCCCGCAACACCGACACCGGCGTTGTTATTCCCGGGTCACCGCAGCTTCAGCACCACCTTGCCCTTGGCGTTGCGGTTTTCCAGCGACGCGATGGCCTGCGCGGCCTGCTCCAGTGGAAACACCTCGGGCTGTGGTGCAGGCACCACGCCGGAGGCCAGCAGCGGCTGCAGTTCGGCCCACTGCTCCTGCAGGTAGCCGGGATGGGAGAAGGTCCAGGCGCCCCAGCCCGCGCCGACCACGTCGACGTTGTTGAGCAACAGGCGATTGACCTTGACCGTGGGGATCTCACCGCCGGTGAACCCGATGACGAGGAGCCGTCCGCCCACGGCCAGTGATCGCAGCGAGTCGGTGAAGCGATCCCCGCCGACCGGGTCGACCACGACATCCACGCCCCGCCCGCCGGTGATTTCCTTCACCGCGTCGCGGAACCCGTCGGCGAGCACCACGTCGGAAGCGCCTGCGGCCCTGGCGATCTCGGCCTTCTCCTCGGTGGACACCACCGCGATGGTGCGTGCGGCTCCGAGTGCCGGGGCCAGTCGCAGCGCCGAGGTGCCGATGCCACCGGCCGCACCGTGCACCAGGACGGTCTCACCCTCGGCCAGCCGGCCGCGGGTGCGCAGGGCGAACTGGACGGTCAGGTCGTTGAACAGGATGCCGGCGCCGGCCTCGAACGACACGGCGTCCGGCAGCGGGAACACGCGCTCGGCGGGCAAGGCGACGACTTCGGCCATGCCGCCCGACAGCATGGTCAGGCCGAGCACGCGGTCGCCGGCAGCGACATGGGCATCGGCCGGGGCGCTGCGCACCACACCGGCGATCTCGGCACCCGGGGTGAACGGAAGCTCAGGCTTGTACTGGTAGAGACCACGGGTGAGCAGGGCGTCGGGGAAGGCAACGCCCGCGGCGTGGACGTCGATCACGACCTGCTCGGCGCCCTCGGCGCTGGAGGGCTCCTCCACCTCGGCCACCCGCACTGCGTCCGGACCGTCGAGTCGGGTGATCTGTGCTGCACGCATCGTTGTCTCCTTCTGGTGGGTCGCCAGCCAATTGTGACAGGTGTCAAGTGCGTGGCTTAGCATCACCGGATGCTCAACGCCCGCGCTGCGGTGGTGCTCGACGCCGGAGCCGATCCCCAGCTCACCGACGTGCAGATTCGTCCACCCCGCGGCGACGAAGTGCTGGTTCGCATCGACGCGGTGGGCATCTGCCACACCGATGTGAGTGTCGCGGCACGGTTTCGCAAACTGCCGATGGTGTTCGGTCACGAAGGTGCAGGCACGGTCATCGAGGTCGGACCGAATGCCGTACCCGGCGTGGGGGACCAGGTCGTCCTCACCTTCGCCAGCTGCGGTGCCTGCTCCAACTGTCAGGCGGACACCCCGGCCTACTGCGAGCGTTCCACCGACCTGAACATGCGCGGCACCCGCGGAGAGTCCAGTGCGCTGCACGCCGACGGGGTCCCCATCGGGGGCGGCTTCTTCGGTCAGTCCAGTTTCTGCACGTATGCGATCGCCGGCAGCCGAAACGCTGTGGTGCTGCCCGAGCCGATCGACCCCGCGCTGGCGGCCCCCCTGGGCTGCAGCGTGCAGACCGGGGTGGGTGCCGTGCTCAATGTGCTTGCGCCGCAACCCACGGATGCACTTGTGGTGTTCGGGGCCGGAGCGGTGGGGCTCTCCGCGGTCATGGGCGCCCGCATCGCGGGCTGCCGGGCCGTCGTCGCTGTCGACCCGATCGCCGAACGACGTTCGCTGGCAACCGAGTTGGGTGCCACCGCCACGATCGATCCGACCGCCGGCGGCGACGTGGCCGCAGCTGTGCTCGAGCTGACCGGGGGAGCGGCCGCGGCAGTCGACACCACCGCGCGCCCAGATGTCCTCATGACAGCAATCACGGTGTTGCGTGAGCGCGGCACCCTGGCGCTACTGGGCCTCGGCGCGTTGACGGCCGAACTGCCGGTCGCCGCGATCATGGGCAAGGGGCTGAGCGTACGCGGCGTGGTCGAGGGTGACAGCGAACCGCAGACCTTCATCCCGCGCCTGGTCGATCTGTACCGCCGTGGCGAACTACCGCTCGACAAGTTCGTCAGCCGCTACCCCTTCGACGACTTCGGCCGCGCGTGGGCTGCCGCAAAGTCCGCTGACGTGGTAAAACCCGTCCTGATCACCCAAGCGGTAGGCTCGTAATCCCTCTGTTTCACCCGGCAACGACGCCAACGATCGGAGCATCATGACCCTTCCCCAGCTACCACCGGGACGCACTGTCGAGGTGCGCGCCGTCGACGGCGTGCGGCTGCACGCCGAGGTGTTCGGACCCGAGGACGGCTACCCGATCGTGCTGGCTCACGGCATCACGTGTGCCATCGGCGTCTGGGCGCACCAGATCGCCGATCTGGCCGCGGACTTCCGCGTCATCGCCTACGACCATCGCGGACACGGCCACAGCGAGACCCCGCGCGGGCATCACCGCTACAGCCTCAACCACCTCGCCGCCGATCTCGACGCGGTGCTGGACGCCACGCTGAGGCCCGGTGAACGTGCCGTTGTCGCCGGGCATTCGATGGGCGGTATCGCGATCACTTCATGGTCGCAACGCTATCCGGCCCGGGTGCCCGCCCGTGCCGACGCCGTCGCGCTGATCAACACCACCACCGGAGACCTGGTGCGCGATGTGAAGCTGTTGAGGGTTCCGGCCCCGCTGGCGTCGACGCGGGTTCGGGCGGCAGGTACGGCGATCCGGACCTTCGGCGGTACGCGGATGCCGCGGATCATCGAGCGTCCCAACAAACGTTTCGTCGCCCGTCTGGCGGTGGGCCGTGACGCCGACCCGTCGGTCGCTGAGTTCATCTATCAACTGTTCGCCGAGACTCCGGCCGCCGGACGCGGTGGCTGGGCCCGCACGCTGGTGAACGGGCTGGGCCCACAACATATCTCGCTGCAGAACCTGTCGGTGCCCACGCTGGTGATCGGCAGCTCCAAGGACCGCTTGCTGCCCATCAACGCCGCCCGCCGGATCGCCGACGACGCCCCCAACCTGCATGCCTTCGTCGAGATGCCTGGTGGGCACTGCGCCATCCTGGAATGCCCGTCGCAGGTGAACGCCCAGTTGCGGGCACTGGCCGAATCGGCAGTGTCGCAGCAGGCGGTCAATCAGTAAGGCGGCCCGCGACTTCGGCGGCCGCACGCTGACCGGACCGGACCGCTCCGTCGAGAAATCCGGTCCACTCATTCGCGGTTTCGGTGCCGGCCCAGTGGATCGCGTCCACCGGTTCTCGCAGCCACCTGCCGTACTGGGTCCACGATCCCGGCGGCACCGCCGCGGTGGGCCCACCCGGTGCGAATTGTTCTGCGCTCCAACAGTGGTCTACGTAATCGATCGGTTGTCGGGCCGCGTCGCCGAACAGGGTGGCGAACCCGGACAGGGCCTGCTCGCGCCGCTCTGGGGGTGACAACCGGTCGAAGGTGCGGGCGTCGGTGAAACCGAGCAGGATTCCGGGGCCGCCGGAACTGCCGTCGGCCGGGCTCACATCGAAGGTGATGAAAACGGGGCCCTCGTCGGACAATGCCTCGCCTGAGCACCCGTTGGTGCGCCAGAACGGTTGTTCATAGGCGGCATATGCCTTGCTGAGGTTGCCCTGCGGCCAGTTCGCGGCCAGGTCGGTATACGGCTTGGGCAGCGCCGGGCTGAACTCGATCCCGGTCCGGTGCTGCGGCGGGATCGCCACGATCACCGCACGTGCCTGCACCGCGCCGGAGGGACAGGTCACCGCGACGGTGCCGTCCCCGTGGCGTTCGATGCGGTCCACCGGGGCATCGAGCACCACCCGATCTCCGAGTTCCTCGGCCATCTTCGACGCGATCTGCTGGGTGCCGCCGGGAAACCGGTCCTGTTGGGCGCCGCCACGGACGTCGAGCATGCGGTCGAGCCCGCCGGCGGCCTTGACGTAGCGGGCGGCGTGCAGCATCGATACCTCATCGGGCTCGGCGCCCCACGTGACTCGGGACATGATGGCCATGAGGTTGCGCGTCGAGGCGTTGGCCCCGGCCGAGCGCAGCCACTGCTCCAGTGTGAGCTCGTCAAGCTTCTCGGCGTTCGAACTCTTCCACGGCTCATTGACCCGGATGAGCCGGCAGAGCCGTTCGAAGCGCCACTGGATGCGGGATACGTCGAACAGTTCCAACATCGACAGCCGCGGGATCGTGCTGCGGTAGGCCCGGACCCGGCCATGCCAGAGAATCAGGTTCTTGCCGCGGTCGTAGGTGGGCACGGTGCGGCACCCGAGATCGTCGGCCAGCGCCAGCACCGCGTCCTGGGTGGGGCCGACGAACGTGCCGCCCAGGTCGACCGGCACCCCGGCGATCGTGGTGGTCGACGATCGTCCGCCCACCCGGTCGCGCCCCTCGAGCACCACCACCTCGTGTCCGAGCCTGGTCAGGGCGCGGGCAGCGGACAGGCCGGCGAAGCCGGCACCCACGACGACGACGTCGGTGCTCGTTGGGATGCTCACCTGTCTAGGCTCTCACGCGTGAAGGTCATGACAGCGTTGTTCGGGCCGCGCGACGCAATGGGTCGGGCTGCGGCCCTGCGCGAGGCCGGTGCCAGTGGGGTGTTCACCTTCGAGGGACCCCACGATGTATTCACCCCGTTGACGCTCGCCTCCACGGTCGGGGATCTCGACCTGATGACGAATGTGGCAATTGCGTTTCCCCGTAACCCGATTCACCTGGCACACCAGGCCATCGACCACCAGATCCTGTCCGGTGGAAGGTTCACGCTCGGGCTCGGTACGCAGATCCGGACGCAGATCGAGAAGCGGTTCGGCGCGGACTTCGACCGGCCGGTGGCCCGGATGTCAGAGTTCGTCGCGGCGTTGCGGGCGATCTTCGCTGCCTGGGACACCGGGGAGCGGCTCGACTTTCGAGGCGACTACTACCGGCACACGTTGATGACACCCACGTTCACCCCGCGGGACAACCCGTACGGTCCGCCGCCCATCTATGTCGGCGCGCTGGGCCCGCGGCTCACCCGGGCCACCGCGCAGTTCGCCGACGGCCTGCTGGTCATGCCGTTCGGGTCGAAGCGGTTCCTGCACGAGGCGACGTTGCCCGCGGTGCGTGACGGGCTCGCCGCCGCCGGACGTGACGCGGGGGAGCTGGCGATCGTCCCGGAGATCATCGTGTCTGTAGGGGACGATCACGACGCGACGCGACGGCTGCTGGCCTTCTACGGTTCGACCCCGGCCTATCGCCCGGTGCTGGACGTTCACGGCTGGGGTGACCTGCAGCCGGAACTCAACGCGCTGTCCAAGCAGGGCCGCTGGCAGGAGATGGGTTCGCTGATCGACGACGAGGTGCTGCACACCATCGCGGCATGCGGTAGCCCCGCCGATGTCGCCGCTCACATCCGCGACCGCGTGGCCGGGGTGTCCGACCGGATCTGCCTGTACCAACCCGGCCCGATCGCGGTGGAATCGCTTGCCCAGATCGTCGACGCGCTGCGCGACTGAACGCCTAGGGTGGGTGGTACTCGTCGGGACCAAAGGAGGTTCGCCATGGGCGGTGATCGCCATGCGGCGGATCCGGACTATTCGGATGTGCTCATCATCGGGGCCGGGATCTCGGGGTTGGGCGCGGCCTATCGTGTCCACGAGAAGAGTCCCGGGCTGACCTACACCGTGCTGGAACGCCGAGCGCGGATCGGCGGCACCTGGGACCTGTTCCGGTATCCGGGGATCCGCTCGGACAGCGACATCTTCACGCTGAGCTTTCCGTATCAACCCTGGACCCGGCCCGAGAACGTCGCCGATGGCAGCGATATTCGCGACTACCTGACCGAGACCGCCCGGGAACATGGAATCGACCGCCATATCCGGTTCAACACCCGTGTGCTGTCGGCGGATTGGGATTCGGACACCGACACCTGGACGGTGCACGCCGAGCAGGACGGCCAGGCCGCGACCTTCCGGTGCCGGTACCTGTTCTGCGGCACCGGCTACTACAACTACGACGAGCCCTACACCCCGGAGTTCCCCGGAATCGAGACGTTCGGTGGCGACGTCGTGCACCCGCAGTTCTGGCCCGAGTCACTGGATTACTCGGGCAAGCGCGTCGTGGTGATCGGCAGCGGGGCCACCGCGGTCAGTCTGGTGCCCGCGCTGGCGCAGCAGGCCTCGCACGTGACGATGCTCCAGCGCTCACCGACCTACATGGTGTCGGCGGACCGCATCGTTCCCTCGGTGCAGGCGATCCGTAAGTTTCTGCCGCGCAAGCTATCTCATCAGATCGTGCGGTTCCGCAACGCGATGATCCACGTGCTGAGCTACTTCTTCTTCCGTAAGGCACCCGACCTCGGTCGGCGGTTCCTGCGCAGCCGGACGGTGGCCCTGCTGCCCGAGGGGTATCCCGTCGACGTGCATTTCAAGCCGCGATACAAGCCGTGGGATCAACGGTTGTGCCTCGTGCTCGACGGGGACCTGTTCGAGCACATCAGCGACGGACGGGTCGATGTCGTCACCGATCACATCGACCACATCGACGCCGCGGGCATCGTGTTGAAGTCGGGCGGGCGGGTGGACGCCGACGTGATCGTCACGGCGACCGGCCTGCAACTGCAGGCCCTCGGCGGCATTCAACTGTCGCTGGACGGTCACGAGGTCAAGCCGACCGAGCGGTATGTCTACAAGGAGTTCCTGCTCGAGGATGTCCCGAACCTGGCTTGGTGCATCGGCTACACGAACGCGTCGTGGACGCTGCGGGCCGACATGACCGCGCGGGCGTTCGCAAACCTGTTGGCCTACATGGGCGCTCACGGCTACACCCACGCCTATCCGCACAAGGGTGCGGCGCCGATGCCGGAGAAGCGGACCTGGGATCTGGAGGCCGGCTACATCCAGCGTTCCGAGCATGCACTGCCGCGTTCGGGTACCAAGCGGCCGTGGCACGTGCGGCACAACTACGTGCTGGATGCCATCGACCACCGCTTCGACCGCATCGACGAGTCGATGGTCTTCGGCCGCGCCCCCGCCGCCGAGTCGGTGGCCTCCTAAGCACCGCGAGCGGGCGTGTCTGCTGCCAGACACGCCCTATTTCGTCAGCGGTTTGCGCACGATCGTCACGTGAATGCGCAGGACAAACGGTTCCAGCCGCAGCCCGCACCGCGCCAGCAGTATGCCTGGTGCGCCGCCTTTCCACTGTTCGGACAAACTCGTCCTTGACACAGCCCAGACGAGGTGGCAACCTCCTGAACATGTTCACTGAACATGTTCAGTCAAGGGCCGAACAGCGAGATGCCACCCAGCGCAAGGTTTTGGCGACCGCTGAAAAGCTGTTCCGCGAGCAAGGCTTCGAATCGACGACTGTTCGGCAGATCGCAACCGATGCCGGAGTAAGCAGCGGGACCGTGATGAGCGTCGGAGACAAAGACGGCTTGTTGGTGGCAGTGTTCGACGACCGGATCGCAGCGGTGCACGCCAACCGAAAAGGTCTCACCCGAAGGCCATCTCACGCGAATGCACCGAAGGCGATTGCCAAACTGTTCGAACCGTTCCTGACCTACTTCGCCGAAGATCCAGCCCTCTCACGCCGGTATGCGTCGATCATTGTTCGCGGAGTTCACACTTCGAGCATCTTTGGTGATCTGGCAGAAATCCTGGTGGGCGAAATCGAATCGGCTCTGCTGCACGTCGGTGTCGGCGAGTCTGATGCCGCGCGCAACGCTCGCACCATCTATTTCGCATACCTGGGCATTGTGCTCAGCGGCAACAACCAGGCATTGGGACACCGGTCGGTGCCCGACCAACTACGCGACGTCATCGAGTGCGTCATCGCACCAACCCGACAAGGAGAATGATTGTGATCGACACGCCGCACTGGTGGTGGCTCACCGCAATTCTGGCGATCGTGATCCTCGGGGACGCGCTGATCTCGCTCAAGCCGCCGCGATTTATCCAAGGATGCCTCGATGGTGTCGGACTCCCTCGTGACTGGTGGTGGGTGCTGATCGTGGTCAAACTACTTGCCGGCGTCGGGTTGATTGCCGGCCTCAAATATCCAGGCGTGGCGTTCTCGGCCAATGTGGGAATTGTCGTCTATTTTCTGTGCGCCTGCTATGCGCATTACCGCGCCCGATTTCTGAAACAGGAATTCTGGATCAATTGCCTGGGCATGCTCCTGTTCTCAGCCTTCGTACTGGTGGTCTCATACGTGGCATGAGGCTTTCGGCCCGACACGTTGGGCATGCCGGCCATGTCACGGCGTACGGATACGAAGACCCGTCGAGAGCAACTGCGTCGCCGACAGTCCAAAGGTGGTCTTGAAGCTGTCGGCCAGGTGTGACGGGCTGGCGAACCCGGCATCGGCAGCTGCGGTGGTCAGATTCTCGCCGGCCGCCACGGCAGTCCCGGCCGCAACGAGCCGGCTCCAGATCCGGTAGCGCCGCAGACTGGTCCCTGCCTCGCGGCGGAACAGGTGCAGGAACCGGGATTCGGAGACACCCGCGGCGGCTGCCAGTTCACGTGCGGATACCGCTGCGGCGGGGTTCTCGCGAATCTGCTTGGCCACCAATTCGATCCGGGGGTCGATCCGGTGGGGGGTATCCGGGGCGGCGAGGTCCAGCCAGCGCCGCGCCGCCTCGTCGTCTTCCGGCATGGCCGTCAGTCTGGTCTCTGCGGCATGGCCTACCCCGATGCCGTCCCGGAACTCGGTGAACTGCTGCCGGCACGACGCACTGCGTTGCGAGCTGGGGTCGAGGTAGCTCGACACCAACCCACCCTGCATCGAAAGGTGATGGGTGAGCCGGGGCGGGATCAACACGCTGCGTGCGACGGTTGCGCTGCCGTGGAGTGTCACGGTCAGCGGTCCGTCGACGCCGACGGCCAGGCACCACACCGATCCGGAATGCGGCTCAAGGCCGAGCCCCGGCCCGGCGTAGAGGGCCTGCCCCGGCCACAGCCACACCGTCGGGCAGCAGGTTTGTGGAAGCGCGGGCCCGGGTTCAGGCGGCATGCTGGCCTCCTCATCAATTGATCAGGAGGCTACCGTGGCCATCGCAGTAATCGTCGTGGCCGGGGTGTTCTTCCTCGGCATGGGTGTCTACGCACTGGCAGCTCCGCAGGCGATTCTGCGTCCGTTCGACTACGACCTCAGAACCGCCGCCGCCCGCGCGGAAGTCCGTGGCGTGTATGGCGGTTTCGGTATCGCGATCGCCGCGGTGCTGACCTACGCGGCCGTGACGCCGGGGGAGGTCCGGACCGGGATCCTGATCACCGTCGGCGCCGCGCTGGTCGGGATGGCCGTCGGCCGCGGTGTATCGGCGGTGTTCGATGAACGTACGTCCTTCTATCCCAACTGGTTCTACTGCGTGGTCGAAGCGATCGGCGCGGGCGCGCTGTTCTGGGTGGCCTGAGTCAGCCGCTCTGCCGCGCTTTTCCGCCGCATTGTCACGCCAGAGTGGCGCTCAAGCCCGAGCGTCACGCCAGCGTGACGCCGTGGCTCGGGCTCCCATTGCCATGTCACGCCAGAGTGGCTGCCGGCGGCGACAGCCACTCTGGCGTGACGAACTGCCAGATAGAGAGTGACAAACTGGGGGCTACGGGGCGACAGTCAGCCAGTCGGCGAAGCCGGACGGATCGTGACGGCCGAGTGCGCCGTGCTCGAACAGGCCCCAGCCCTCGACCGGTGCACCGTCGCCTTCGGTGCAGACGGCGCGACCGACGTGGTCGATCACACCGAACGCAGTTCGGCCGACGACGGCCGGATCCGTCATGTCGTAGGTGCGGCGCTCGGTGAACTTCTCGCCCTTCCACACGCCGTGGATCCAGTCGACGTCGCCGCCGTAGCCGCCGCCGACGTGAATCGGCACGGGCAGTTTGGATTCCACGTCGAAGCGGACGGGGGTGCCGTCGGGTGTGGTGGCCTCGATGGTGGCTCCGGTGGGGATCCGGGTGCCAGAGCGGTAGTGGATCTTCACCCGCGGCCAGCCGAGTTGCTCGACACGACCGTCCTTGAAGACCCGGCTGCAGTCGTTGAGGGATCGGAACCCGCTGGGGTCTTCCTGGATGATGAAGACGATCGAGAAGTCGTCGAACGCCATCGGGACATACAGCCACCACATGCCTTCGAACGGTGGGTCGGCCGGACGTCCCGCAGGCTCGGCCTCACCGACCGGGCGGATGCCCCAGGACCGGTCGCGGGAGCCGATCCAGGTCTCCGGGTCGACATCGATGCGCTGGCCGTCGATCTCCAGATAGCCGCTCCAGGAACCCGTTTGGGCAAAGCGTTGGGCATCGAGCGTGACCCGGTTCCCCTGACGCATCAGGTGCGGCTGCTCCTGCACCACGTCGAACAACCCGTTCCAGGTGAGATCCGCGGCGACGCCCTCGGTCTCGTCGAGCACGATGCGGATCTTGCGCAGCGGTTCGGTGACCTCGACGCGGTAGCCCAGCACGCGCTGGTTGAGCCGGTCTTGATCGATCGCGTCGGACAGGTGTACCGCCGTCTGCTCGTTGCCGCGGCGTACCAGGAAATAAGCGTCCTTCACCCCGAGGTTGGGGTAGTAGCCGAGACCGGTGATGACGAAGATGTCGCCGGTGCGGTCATGGGCGTTGAAATACGAACGGTCGTAGAAGTTCCGGTCGGACGAGCCGGGCCAGGCGATCGGCTGGGGGACTTGGTGGACGGGGTATTCGTCCATCGGGCCGAGCATTTAGGACTCCTCGATCAGGCGCCGCAGCAACGGCGCGTGGTAGAACATCGTTTCGACATCGTCGGGCTTCTCGGTCTCGCCGAAGTGCACGCGCCGGGCGCCGGTGCGCATGAACACGCAGCACCAGATGACCCCCGAGTAGATGTAGAACCAGCGCAGGTCGCTGAGTTCGGCGCCGGTCAACTCGCGGTAGGTCGCGCGGACATCCTCCTCGCGCATCACGTCGGGCAGACCGGGCAATCCGGCCATACCGGACAGCTCCTGAAACACCATGTGCGCGAAGATGATCCAGGAAACATCGAGTTCGCGCGGGCCGAGGGTGGCCATCTCCCAGTCGAGTACCGCAGCAGGGCGGAAGTCGTCGTACAGCACGTTGCCGATACGCGAATCGCCCCACGTCAGAACGGTTTCGGAGGCCGCCACGTCCTCGGGGAAGTTGTCCTCGAGCCATTTCAGCGCTCGCTCGACGAGTGGTGAGCGGCCGATATCGGGGACCGAGAACTCGTACCAGTCCTTCAGCCAGCCGAAGTGCCGGCGCAGCGGGGTGTCGCCGGGCGGATCGATCTCCGACAGGAACCCGAACCGCTCTGCGGCGTCCGGGATCGCATGCAGCTTGGCGAGCACCGCCACGGTGCTGTCCTGAAGTTCGCGCTGGCGTTCGATCGGGGCGTCGGCGAACCAGTTCCCGCCGAAGGTGTAGGGCATGACATCGGGCGGCACCTGGCCGTCGACTCGGTCCATCAGGAAGAACGGCGTGCCCAGCACCTCGCCGGTGGTGTCCATCCAGCGCACGTTGGGGACGGGAACGTCGGTGAGTTCGCCGACCTGCCGCATCACCTCGAACTGGTGGTCAAGCCGGTACGACGAGAACACCGGGACATCGTCCTGGGTGGGGGCGACGCGGGCCACCCACTTTTGCTCCTTCGGCTCGCCGTTCTCCTCCCAGCGTCCGGTCAGCATGATCGTTTCTGAGGACATACCGTTTGAGTCCACACCGCTTTCCACGGTGATCTCGGGGGTGATACCGCCCGGCATCACGGTGGATAGCCATTTCGACAGCACCGAGGGGAGGGTGGTGACGTCGCGGCTGGAGCGTTGCAGGTGGTCGACGTTCTCCACAGGAGCGTCCACGGCCTCGTTTGCCATTCAACTGTTCCTTACGGCCACAATTACGATACTGTTAGTAGCGTTATGAAAGCAGAGCCATCACCGGTTGGCAAGACCGCCGGAGCGGGACGTCCCCGTGACCCGCGCATCGACGCTGCCATATTGCAGGCCACCGTGGACCTGCTTGTCGAAATCGGTTACGCGAACCTGACGATGGCCGCGGTCGCCGAGCGCGCGCAGACCACGAAAACCGCGCTGTATCGCCGGTGGTCGAGTAAGGCCGAGTTGGTCCACGAGGCGGTGTTCCCCGCGACCGCGTCGGGCCTGACCGCGCCGGCCGGTGACATCGCCGCCGACATCCGGGCGATGATCGGTGCCGCCCGCGACGTGTTCACCAGTCCGGTGATGCGCGCGGCGTTGCCCGGCCTGGTCGCGGACGTCGTCGCCGACACCGACCTGAACTCCCGCGTGATGCAGCGGTTCGCCGGGACCTTCGTCACCGTGCGCGCCCGGATCGTCGACGGCATCGTGCGGGGTGAGGTCCAACCGGATGTCGACCCCGACCGCCTGGTGGAGCTCATCGGCGGGTCGACGATGCTGCGGATGCTGCTGTGGCCCGAACGTGAACTCGACGACGAGTGGGTGGCGCAGACGGCGGCGATCCTGGTGCACGGGGCCACCGTCAAGCCGTGACGTCCGACGCCTTTACGTCAGACTGAGGACAAATCTTCCGAGCGGTTCCAACCCCGCATAACCTGCGGCCACGTGACTATTACCGCCCCACGTTCACTGGCCACTGCCAAGCCGAGTGCGCGCACCGTCGCGCTGGGCAGTGCGGTCGGCACCACGATCGAGTGGTACGACTTCTATCTGTATGCCACGGCCGCGGCCCTGGTCTTCAAACCGCTGTTCTTCCCGAACATCTCGTCCACGGCAGGCACACTGGCCGCGTTCGCGACGTATGCCGCGGGGTTCGGGGCCAGGCCGTTGGGTGCACTGATATCGGGGCACTACGGAGATCGTCTGGGGCGCAAATCGGTTCTGGTGGCCGCGCTGGTGGGCATGGGCGTGAGCACGTTCGCGATCGGACTCCTGCCGACCTACGCCCAGGTCGGGCTGATCGCACCCGTGCTGCTGGTGGTCCTGCGGTTGCTCCAGGGTCTGGCGGTGGGGGCCGAATGGGGTGGTGCGGCACTACTTTCGGTGGAGCACGCGCCGCCAGGCCGTCGCGGCTTGTTCGGCAGCTTCACCCAATTGGGTTCGCCGGCGGGCATGTTGTTGTCGACGGCGGTCTTCTACCTCACCAGGACGATCACCGGACCTGACACCTTCCTGGCCTATGGTTGGCGAATCCCCTTCCTGCTCAGTGCCGTCCTGGTCGTAGTCGGTCTGGTGATCAGGCTGAGGCTCACCGATGCCGAGATGTTCACCCAGGTCCGTGATCGCGGCGAGGTGGCCCGGCTGCCGGTGCTGGAGGTACTGCGCACGCAGCCGCGCAATGTGTTGATCACCACGGCACTGCGGTTCTCGCAGATCGCGCTGTTTGTCCTGTTGACCACGTATTCGTTGACGTACCTGCAAGATTCGTCGTCAGCGGGCAGTCAGGTCGGGTTGACAGCCGTCCTGATCGCGTCTGCCGTCGGCCTGATCAGCACGCCGGCCTGGGCCGTGCTGTCCGACCGGATCGGTAGGCGGCCCCCGTATCTGTTCGGTGCGGTGGCCGGAGTGCTGGCCCTGATCCTGTTCTTCGTCGCCGCGGGAACCGGATCGCACATCGCGATCGTGTTGTCGATCGTGTTCGGTGTCAACGTCGCCCACGACGCCATGTACGGGCCACAGGCCGCCTGGTTCTCCGAACTGTTTGATACGCGGCTGCGCTACAGCGGTGCTTCGCTGGGTTATCAGATCGGTGCGGTGCTCTCGGGTGGCTTCGCACCGCTGATCGCCGCGGCGCTGCTGGTCGCCGGCGGCGGCAGCCCCTGGCTGATCGTGGGGTATTTCGCGGTGCTGACGGCGATCACCTTCACGGCCGCCTATTTCGCGCGGGAAACACATCTGGACGAGATCGGGGACGCACGATGACCAGGATCTACCTCAACGCCTTCGACATGGCCTGTGTCGGGCACCAGTCCCCGGGGTTGTGGCGTCATCCCGAAGATCAGGGCTACCGGTACCGCGAACTCGGGTACTGGACGGAGCTGGCCCGCACGCTGGAGGCCGGTGGCTTCGACGCGCTGTTTCTCGCCGACGTGCTCGGCGTCTACGACGTCTACGGCGGTTCACGGGATGCGGCGGTGGCCGATGCCGCACAGGTTCCCGTCAACGACCCGACGCTGGCGGTTTCGGCCATGGCAGCGGTCACCGAAACCCTGGGATTCGGTGTCACGGCGTCGTTGACCTATGAGCAGCCCTACGCCTTGGCGCGTCGATTCTCCACCCTGGATCACCTGACGGGCGGTCGGGTGGCCTGGAACATCGTCACCTCCTATCTCGACAGTGCCGCACGCAATCTGGGGCTGGACACCCAGATTCCACATGACGAGCGGTACGAGATCGCCGAGGAATACCTCGAGGTCTGCTACAAGCTGTGGGAGGCATCGTGGGAACCCGGCGCGGTCGTCCGTGACCGGGAGCGGGGCGTGTTCACCGACCCGGCGAAAGTCCATGACATCGAGCACAAGGGGCGCTACTTCAGCGTCCCAGGGCCGTTCCTGTGTGAACCGTCTCCGCAGCGCACCCCTGTGCTGTTTCAGGCGGGTGCCTCGCCGCGAGGGGTCCGGTTCGCCGCGGCGCATGCCGAGGCGGTGTTCGTTTCCGGCCCGACGCCCGAAATCGTGGCCAAGCCGGTCAAGGCGCTGCGCGCCGCTGCCGCTGAGCACGGCCGAGATCCCCGGTCCATCAAGGTTTTCACGATGCTGACCCCGGTCGTCGCAGAGACCCATGAGGCGGCCATGGCCAAGCTGGACGACTACCGGCAGTACGTCAGCACCGAAGGTGCGCTGGCGCTGTTCGGTGGCTGGACCGGGGTCGATCTGGCCGAACTCGGGGCCGACGAACCGCTGAGATACGTCCAGACCGAGGCCAATCGTTCGGCGCTGGCGTCGTTTACCACGCCGGACCGGAACTGGACGGCGGGGGAGCTGGCCGACGAGGTCGGTCTGGGCGGGCGTGGCCCGGTGGTGGTGGGCTCACCGACGGAGGTCGCCGACGAACTCGAACGCTGGGCCGACGAGGCCGACGTCGACGGGTTCAACCTGGCCTACGTCACCACACCGGGCACCTTCGTCGACTTCGCCCGCCATGTCGTGCCCGAACTTCGTCGTCGCGGCCGAGTGCCCGACCACGGTGAGCGGGTGACACTCCGTGAGCATCTGGGAGGGGCCGGACCGTTGCTCTCACCGGACCATCCCGGTGCCACCCACCGGCCGCCGGACTGGGCCTGAGGCATTGACATGAACCACGGTTGAGGTCCGACACTGGTGGAATGAACCTGAAGGAGCGGCAGGACATCAGGGCCGTCATGGCCGCTACCACCGACCTGTGGGTAGCGCACGACATGGATGGCTGGGGCCGGTATTTCACCGAGGATGCCGACTTCGTCGCGCACAGCGGATTGTGGTGGACATCGCGTCAATCGAATGTCGAAGGGCACCGCGATGTTCCGGAATCCGTTGTCCGGCAGAAGTGCAACTACACCCAGCAGGTCGAGTCCATCGATGAGATCGCACCGGGGGTGGCGCTGGTGCACACCCGGTGGGACTGGCCCGACCACGTCCAGCCGGGCGCGCAGGCGCAGGACCGCAGCGGCATCATCAGCTACGTCCTCGTCGAGAACGACGGACGCTGGCTGATCCGCTCCGCCCACAACACCCGAGTGAGTTAGCGATGGCCGTACAACCGTTTCCCGCCGATTGGCAGACCGCGCTGGTGTTGGTGGCGCACCCGGATGATCCCGAGTACGGCGTCGGGGCCGCCGTCGCCAAGTGGACCGACGAGGGCAAGTCCGTGCAGTACGCGCTGGCCTCGCGCGGCGAGGTCGGTATCGCCGGTATGCCGCCCGAACAGGCCGGGCCGCTGCGGGAGGGGGAGCAGCGGCGGTCGGCGGCCATCGTCGGGGTCGATGACGTGTCCTTCTGGGACTTTCCGGACAGCAACATCCGCGACACTCCCGAACTGCGGGCGAAGATCGCCGAGACCATCGCGGCGGTGCGTCCCGACGTCGTCGTCACCCTCTACAGCGGGCCCAGCTGGGCGCCCGGCGCACCCAATCAGCGTGACCACATCGAATTCGCCCACGCCGTCGCGGCGGCGTACGACAGCTTGACCGATCCGCCGGCCTGGCTCTTCGAGAACGGGCCGGACCCGTCGCACTGCGAGGTTGTCGACGGCTATACCGATATGGCGGTGAGATCTCTTGCCGCCCATGAGGTTTACCTGTCGGTGCTCGACCCGAAGACTCCCGTCGTCGAACAGGCCCGGCAACAGGTGGAGATGTCGACGCCCGCCCTGCCGGGATTCGGCGGGCGAACCGTCGGCTTCATTCTGAAGCGGCATCGCTGAACCGGGCAGGAATCGGCCTACCATCGCAGCTGTGCGTGCAGTGGTCTATTCCGAGGTGGGCGTGCGGCCCGTCGTGGTCGACGTGGCCGATCCCGAATGTCCCGACGACGGGGTGGTCGTCGAGGTGGCGGCCACCGGCGTGTGCCGGTCCGACTGGCACGCGTGGCGGGGCCACGATCCGGTGGCCTTGCCGATCATTCCCGGTCACGAATTCGCCGGGACCGTTGTGGCGTTGGGTGCCGACGTGTCGGGTTGGCAGGTGGGCGATCGGGTGACCGCGCCGTTCGTCCTGGGTTGCGGTCGCTGCGAGTTCTGCTTGTCCGGGAACGCCCAGGTGTGCCCCGATCAGCTCCAGCCGGGTTTCACTCTGCCCGGCTCCTTCGCACAGCGGGTCGCGGTCCCGCGGGCGCAGGCCAACCTTGTCCGTCTGCCTGACGCGGTCTCGTTCGTGGCGGCGGCTTCGCTGGGGTGCCGGTTCGCGACCTCGTACCGAGCCCTGGTCGTCCACGGTGAGGTACAGCCCGGCCAGTGGGCCGCGGTCCACGGGTGTGGCGGGGTAGGCCTGTCGGCGGTGATGATCGCGAAAGCCTTCGGCGCCAAGGTCGTTGCCGTGGACCGCAGCGCTCAGGCGCTGGACGTCGCGAACCGTCTCGGAGCCGATGAGCTGATCAATGCCACCGAGATCCCCGACACCGCAGCCGAAGTCGTGCAACGGACCGGCGGCGGTGCACACATCGGGGTCGACGCGATCGGACATCCGGCGGTCGCGGCGGCCTCCGTGTCCTCGTTGCGGCGGCGCGGTCGGCATATCCAGGTGGGGCTCCTGCTGGGTGATGCGGCACAGACCGCGCTCCCGATGGACCGGGTGATCGCCCAGGAACTCGCGATCCTCGGGTCGCACGGTATGCCTGCCGTCGACTACCCGGCGATGCTGGGTCTTCTCGCGTCGGGTGCACTGCAACCGGAGTTGTTGGTAACCCGGCGGGTGGGGCTCGATCAGGCGGCCGCGGCGATGGCCGCCATGGACACGCCCACCGGGCCGGGGATCACGATCATCGAGCCGGCCTCGATGGGCTAGCTGTCGATCTGGCCCCGGTTACGTTGGGCCACCGCCTGGTAGCGGTCACCCAGACCGTCGAAATCCCGGGCCTGCGCGCCGGCGATCTCCTGCTCGGCGGCGAGTGCGGGACCGACGATCGGCTGGCTGCCGCGGGTGTAGATCTCTTTGAGGCCTGCCATGGTCGGTCCCGGTACCTCGGCGATCTGACCGGCCAGTTCCAGTGCCCGCTCCAGTAGCCGCTCGTGCGGCACCACCTCGGTGACCAGGCCGAGGTGTTCGGCGCGGGCGGCATCGATGACCTCACCGGTCATCGACAGCCGCCGCGCCATGGCCGCACCGACCACGTGAGGCAGCCGTGCCGTCATCCCGCCGCCGGGCAGGATGCCGACCCGGGCGTGGGTGTCGGCGAACACCGCCCGCTCGGAGGCGATCAGGAAGTCGCAGCCAAGCGCCATCTCCAGCCCGCCGGTGAATGTCGCCCCGTTGATCGCCCCGATGATGGGGGTGCTCAACTCGCCGGTCTTGGTGATGCAGTTGTGTGACCGGAACTTCTCGAAGTAGTCCATGCCGAGGGTCTGCGCCTCTTTGAGGTCGACGCCGGCGCAGAACGCGGGGTCGGTCCCGGTGAGCACGATCGTCCGTACGGCCGGGTCGGTGTCGGCCTCGTCCAGGGCGCTGTACAGCTCCTCGATCAGCTCGCGTCCCAGCGCGTTCCGCGACTGTGGACGATGCAGGGTGAGGACCCGGACAGCGCGGTGGTCAGTGGTAAGGACAACATCGCGAGCAGACATAAAATCGCATGCTACGCCGCATATTTGTGCGAGTTTGCGTCTGCTCGCGGTGAGAAATCAGCGCAGGAAGGTCTCGGCATTGTTGGCCAGGTCCAGCAGCGGTTGCGGCAGGGCGCCGAGCGCGAAGGTGACGGCTGCGGTGACGGTGATGACGGCGGTGGTGAGCCCGCTCGGAACGACCACTTCGGGGGCCCGCTCGGGCGGGTCGGTGAAGAACATGAGCACGATCACCCGCACGTAGAAATAGGCCGCCACGGCACTGGCGATGACGCCGATGATGACCAGCGGGATGGCCCCGCCCTCACCTGCGGCCTTGAACACCGCGAACTTGCTGACGAATCCGCTGGTCAGCGGAATTCCGGCGAATGCCAGTAGGAACAACGAAAACACCACGCCGACAATGGGATATCGCCGGCCCAGACCGGCCCACTGCGCCATCGACGTCTCCTCCTCGTCGGCGGCGTTGCGAACCAGACCGACAACCGCGAACGCGCCCAGCGTGCTGAATCCGTAGGCGAACAGGTAGAACAGCGTGGAGGACACACCGGCCGGGTTGGCGGCGATCACGCCGGTGAGGATGAAACCCGAGTGGGCCACCGCGGAGTAGGCGAGCATGCGTTTGACGTCCGTCTGGGTGACGGCGGTGATGGTGCCGACCACCATGGTCAGGATCGCGATCGCCCACAGCACGGGCCGCCAGTCGTCACGCAACTGCGGCAGCGCCACGTAGAAGATGCGCAGCATGGCGCCGAACGCGGCGATCTTGGTTCCTGCGGCCATGAATGCGGTGATCGCGGTCGGGGCGCCCTGGTACACGTCGGGGATCCACGAATGGAACGGAACGGCACCGACTTTGAACAACACGCCGACCAGCAAGAGGGCAACACCGATCAGTGCCAGCGGAGTGTTGGGTGCCTTGGTGTCCACGGCGGTGGCGATTCCGGCCAGATCCAGGGTGCCGGCGTAGCCGTACAGCATGGCCGCGCCGTAGAGGAAGAAGGCCGACGAGAACGCGCCCAGCAGAAAGTATTTCATCGACGCTTCCTGCGACAGCAGCCGCCGGTGTCGGGCCAGCCCGCACAGCAGGTAGAGCGGAAGCGACAGGACTTCCAGCGCGATGAACATGGTCAGCAGATCATCGGCGGCCGGGAACAGGAGCATGCCGCCGATGGCGAACATGGTCAGCGGGAAGACCTCGGTCTGCATCACCCCTGACTTGGTGGCCATCTTCTCGGCCACGCTTCCCGGCACCGCCGAGGCCTGTGGCGTGAAGCCGTCCAGACCGGCGATGCCGTCTTGCGTAGCAGTTCTGGGTTGCCGTTCGGCGATCAACAGGATCCCCAGTGCACCGACGACGGCGATGGTGCCCTGCAGGAACAATGCGGGTGCATCGAGGACCACCGAGCCCAAGACCGCGGGTCGGCCGGGGGTGCCGTGAAGGTCCCGGGCCAAAAGGACGACAGCCACGACGGCGGCGAGCAGTCCGCCCAGTGCAAGGGCGACCTGTACGCGGTAGCGGGCCGGTCGGGGCAGGAAAGCCTCGACCAGTACACCGGCCACTCCCACCCCGAACACGATCAGCATGGGGGACAGCAGGCCGTATTCGATGCTCGGCGTCACCATGATCAGCGGACCCCCTCTGCCAGCTTGGGCAACACCTGCGGTGGCGGATCGTTCTGTCCGATGGTGGTCAACGTGTGCTGGACGGCCGGATTGATCACGTCCAGAGCGGGTTTGGGATAGATGCCCAACACCAGCAGCAGCGCGATCAGGGGGACCACCACGGCGAGCTCGCGAGGAACCAGGTCCCGGATCCGGTGTCCGTCGCCGGCGAGCCCCTCGGGGAGCGGGCCGGTCATCATCCGTTGGTACATCCACAGGATGTACACGGCGGACAGCACCAGTGCGGTGGCGGCGAACACCGCGACCACCGGGTAACGCGTGAATGTGCCGATGAGAACCAGGAATTCACTGACGAACGGCGCCAGGCCCGGCAAGGACAACGTGGCCAGGCCGGCCACCAGGAACGTTCCGGCAAGGACCGGGGCCACCTTCTGCACGCCGCCGTAGGAATCGATCAACCGGGAACCATGGCGCGAGACCAGGAATCCGGCGATCAGGAACAGTGCGGCCGTGGAGATCCCGTGGTTGATCATGTACAGGGTCGACCCGGCCTGACCCTGACTGGTCATCACGAAGATGCCCAGGATGATGAAACCGAAATGCGAGATCGAGGTGTAGGCGATCAACCGCATCACATCGGTCTGGCCGATCGCCAGGACGGCGCCGTAGACGATGCCGATCACCGCGAGAGTGATGACCAGGGGCCGGAAATACGTTGACGCATCGGGGAACAACGGTAGGCAGTAGCGCAGCATGCCGAACGTGCCGACCTTGTCCATGATGGCCATCATCAGCACCGCGCTCGCGGGGGTGGCCTGAACCGCGGCATCGGGCAGCCAGCGGTGGAAAGGCCACAGCGGCGCCTTGACGGCGAATGCGAACATGAAACCGAGGAACAGGAAGTTCGCCACCATCGGGTTGATCACGAGCTCACCGGACGAGACCGCGGCGACGATCGCGCGGAAGTCGAACGTGCCCGAATCGAAGGCATCGCTGCCCGCGGTGACCACGTAGAGCCCGATCACCGCGGCCAGCATGACCAGGCCGCCGAACAGGTTGTACAGCAGGAACTTCACCGCCGCTTTAGATCTGTGCTCCCCGCCGAACCCGCCGATCAAGAAGTACATCGGGATCAGCATGGCCTCGAAGAACACGTAGAACAGCAAGATGTCCAGGGCCACCAGGGACATGAACACCATGCCCTCGACGGCCAGCGTCAGCGCCAGGTAGGCCTGGACGCCGCGGCCGCCCAGCCCGGTCTGGTGGGTGGCGTCATTCCAGCCCGCGACGATGAGCAGCGGCAGCAGCACCGCGGTGAGGACCACCAGGGCCAGAGCGATTCCGTCGACCCCGAGGATGTAGCCGGTGCCGAACGACGGGATCCAGCGGTGTGATTCGACGAACTGATACTGCTCACCGGCGGGAGCGAAGCCGACGGCGAGCACGGCGGCCAGACCCAGCGCGGCCAGCGAGACCACCAGCGCGAACCATTTGGCCAGTGTCCGCTGCGCCGCGGGCAGCAGCATCACCACGGCGGCTCCCACCGTCGGGGTGGCCCACAACGCCGTCAGCCACGGAAATGTGCTCACCACAGTCGCACCGCCAGGATCGTCGCCACCACCAGGGCCGCCCCGCCCAGCATGGAGAGCGCATAGGAGCGGGCGAAGCCGGTCTGCAACTTGCGCAACCCGTCCGATGTTCGGCTGACCAGCGCCGCCAGGCCACCTGCGGTGCCGTCGACCACCTTGTCATCGACGGTCACCAGGGCCGCCGTCAAGGTCTGGCCACCTCGCATGAACACCGCCTCGTTGAAAGCGTCGCCGTACAGGTCGCGCCGGGCCGCCACCGTCAGCGCCGAGCCGTCGGGCACCTCGGCCGGAACCGGCCGTTGCGCATACATCCGGTAGGCCACCGCGATGCCGACCGCGACGACGGCCAGCACCACCACAGTGACCACCCACGCAGGGATCGCATGGTGCGCCTCGTGAGCGCCGACAACCGGCTCGAGCCAGTGCGACAGCGTGCCACCGATCGCCAGCGCGCCGCCGGAGACCACCGAGCCGACCGCGAGCAGGATCATCGGCCAGGTCATCACGGCCGGCGCCTCGTGCGGATGCGCCTGCTCATCCCAACGCTTTTCGCCGAAGAACGTCATCAGCATCACCCGGGTCATGTAGAACGCGGTGATCCCGGCACCCAGGATGGCCGCGCCACCGAGGATCACCCCGCGTACGCCGCCGGCGCCCAGCGCCGCCTCGATGATGCTGTCTTTGGAGAAGAAGCCGGCCAGCGGCGGGACCCCGATGATGGCCAGATAGCCGAGTCCGAACGTGGCGAACGTGATCGGCAGGACCTTGCGCAGACCGCCGTAGCGGCGCATGTTCACCTCGTCGTTCATCGCGTGCATCACCGACCCCGCCCCGAGGAACAGGCCGGCCTTGAAGAATCCGTGCGTGAGCAGGTGCATGATCGCGAACGCGTACCCGGCGGGCCCGAGGCCGGCGGCCAGCACCATGTAGCCGATCTGGCTCATGGTCGACGCGGCCAGCGCCTTCTTGATGTCGTCCTTGGCGCAGCCGATGATCGCGCCGAACAGCAGCGTGACCGCGCCGACTACGACCACACCGGTCTGAGCTCCCGGAGCCAGGTCGAAGATCGGCCCGGACCGCACGATCAGGTAGACGCCGGCGGTCACCATCGTCGCGGCGTGGATGAGCGCCGACACCGGGGTCGGACCCTCCATCGCGTCCCCGAGCCAGGACTGCAGCGGCACCTGGGCCGATTTGCCGCAGGCGCCCAACAACAGCAGGAGGCCGATCGCGGTCAACGTGGCTTCGCTCAATGCCGGTGCGGCGCCGAACACCCCGGCGAACGAGATCGACCCGACGGTGGCGAACATGATCATCAGCGCGATGGCCAAACCCATGTCGCCGACCCGGTTGACGACGAACGCCTTCTTGGCTGCGGCGGCCGCCGACGGCTTGTGCGACCAGAACCCGATCAGCAGATACGAGGCGAGGCCCACGCCTTCCCACCCGGCATACAGGCCCAGGTAGTTGTCGGCGAGCACGAGCAGCAGCATGGCCGCCAGAAACAGATTCAGGTACGCGAAAAACCTTCGCCGATCAGGATCTTCGGCCATGTACCCGATGGAGTAGATATGGATCAAGGACCCCACGCCGGTGATCAGCAGCACGAAGCACACCGACAGCTGATCGAGTTGCAGGCCGAAATCGACCTGCAAGCCGGCCACCGGCACCCAGGAGAACAGGGATTCTGCGACCGCCCGGCCCTCGTCGGGGCGGCCCAGCATCTGGCTGAACTGCACCGCTCCGACGGCGAAGGCGCTCAGCGCGGTCGCGCAACCCAGTAGATGCCCCCACCGGTCGGACCGTCGGCCGCTCAACAGCAGCACCGCTGCTCCGGCGGCCGGGAGTGCGATCAGAAGCCACACAGGTAGTGTCATGTCGCCCTTAGTGCTTCAGCAGGCTGGCGTCGTCGACCGAGGCCGAATGGCGGGTACGGAAGATGGTCATGATGATGGCCAGGCCGATCACCACTTCGCAGGCGGCCACCACCATGGTGAAGAACGCCACCACCTGACCATCGAGATGACCGTGCATGCGGGAGAACGCCACGAACGCCAGATTGGCGGCGTTCAGCATGAGCTCGACGCACATGAACATCACGATGGCATTGCGCCGCAGCAGTACTCCCGAAGCGCCGATGGTGAACAACAGCGCCGACAGGTAGAGATAGTTGTCGGGATTCATCGCATCACCCCTCCCCGTTGGCCGAGTTACTGATCGTGCGCTGCGGCAGGATGGCGCTCACCGACAACGCCGCATCGGAGCCATCGGGCAGTCGGGCCGGGACATCGACGGCGTTATGCCGTGCGTAGACACCGGGATTGGGCAGCGGCGTCGGATGACCTCCGGCCTGGAACCGTTCGACGGCCAGTTCTCGCTGGGTTTTGCGGCGCTCGAAGCGCTCTCGGTGCGCCAGTACCATCGCGCCGAGAGCGGCGGTGATGAGCAGCGTGCTGGTCAGCTCGAATGCCCACAGGTACCGGGTGAAGATCAGGGCCGCCAGTCCTTCCACGTTGCCACCGCTGTTGGCCTGGGCCAGCCCGGTGAACCCGCTGACAGACACGCTGCCGATCCCGGCGATCAACAGGATGCCGAAGCCGGTGCCCGCCGCGAGTGCCGCAATGCGTTGGCCGCGTATCGTTTCGGCGAAGGATTCGGCCAGGTCGACACCGATGAGCATCAGCACGAACAGGAACAGCATCATCACCGCGCCGGTGTACACCACCACCTGCACCACGCCGAGGAACAAGGCGTCCTGGGCGATATAGAGCACCGCCAGCGCGATCATGGTGCAGGCCAGAAACACCGCGGAGTACACCGCTTTCGGTGCGGCGACCACGCCGATGGCGCCGAGCACCGCGACCGTCCCGAGGATCCAGAACAGCACCGCCTCCGATGTCGACGTCCGCGCAGAATGTTCAGCGGCGAGTATCAGGACGTCGGGACTCACTGGGCGTCCTGGGAAAGCGGGGTGATCCGGCCGAGGTAGTAGTCGTCGTCGGTACTGCCCGGCGCCATGTCGTGGGGTGGCGCCTGCATCCCGGGTTGCATCGGGGCCAGCAGCTTGTCCTTCCCCCAGATCAGATCGGCCCGGTTGTCGTCGGCCATCTCGTATTGGTTGGTCATCGTCAACGCCCGGGTCGGGCAGGCCTCGATGCACAATCCGCACCCGATGCAGCGCAGATAGTTGATCTGGTACACCCGGCCGTAGCGTTCGCCCGGCGAAAAGCGTTCGTCGGCAGTGTTGTCGGCGCCTTCGACGAAGATGGCGTCGGCCGGACAGGCCCAGGCGCACAATTCGCAGCCGATGCACTTCTCCAGGCCGTCGGCGTAACGGTTGAGTTGATGACGGCCGTGATATCGCGGTGCGACCGGTCCCGGTTTCTCCGGATACTCTTCGGTGATCGGCTTTTTGAACATCGATCCGAAGGTGACCGCGAATCCGGCCAGGGCGTCGACGAACTTGGGCATCTTAGGCATCGACAGCCTCCTTTCCAGCATTCGGCAGCGGAGGTACCGGGTAGGCGCCGGCGCTCTGCTGCGGTATCGGCTGAACAGTTCTGCCCCGCAATGCTTTCCACAGTGCAGCGGCCAGGATCGCCACCACCACGACCGCGGTGGTCACCAGGCCGGTGGCCCAGTTGTGGTAGCCGTGTTCACGCAGGCTGTGGGTGACGGCGACGACCATGATCCAGACCAGTGACACCGGGATGAGCACCTTCCAGCCCAACGCCATGAACTGGTCGTAGCGCAGCCGGGGCAGGGTGGCCCGAAGCCAGAAGTACAAGAACAGGAAGGTCCACACCTTGGCGGTGAACCACAGCAGCGGCCACCAACCACTGTTGGCGCCGTCGATCAGGTTGAACGGGAACGGCGCGTGCCAGCCGCCGAGGAACATCGTGGTGGCCAGGGCCGACACGGTGGTCATGTTCACGTATTCGGCGAGCATGAACATCGCGAACTTCAACGACGAGTACTCGGTGTGGAACCCACCGACCAGTTCGCCCTCGGCCTCGGGCAGATCGAAAGGCGCCCGGTTGGTTTCACCCACCATCGACGTCACGTACACCACGAACGAGGGCAGCAGCAGGAACACATACCAGGTGCGGTCCTGGGCCGCGACGATGCCGGAGGTGGACATGGTGCCCGCGTATAGGAACACCGCGGCGAACGACAGGGCCATCGCGACCTCGTAGGAGATCACCTGAGCACTGGAACGCAGACCGCCCAGCAGGGGATAGGTGGACCCCGACGCCCAACCGGCCAACACGATGCCGTACACCCCGATCGAGGTGACAGCCAGGATGTAGAGCACCGCCACGGGCAGGTCGGTCAACTGCAGAGCCGTGCGGTGACCGAACACCGAAACCTCGCCGCCCATCGGGATCACCGCGAAGGCCAAGAACGCCGGGATCACCGAGATTATCGGGGCCAGTAGGTAGATGGGCTTGTCGATACCCGCCGGGGTGAGGCCCTCTTTGAGAGCGAGTTTCACGCCGTCGGCCAGCGACTGCAGCAGACCCCAGGGTCCGACGCGGTTGGGACCTGGCCGCATCTGCATGCGGCCCAGCACCTTCCGTTCGATGAGGATCGCCGCCAGCACGGTCAGCAGCAGGAAGACGAACACCCCGAGTGCCTTGGCCAGGATCAACCACCACGGGTCGTGACCGAACAGGGTGGGGTCGGGGTAGGTCATGCGTCGACCTGCCCGATCGAGGCCCGCGTGATCGACACCAAAGCGCCGGCGGTTACCCCGAGTTGCCGATGGATCGCCGATCCGGGGGAATTAGTGGGCAGCCAGACCACCCGGTCGGGCATCTCGGTGACCGAGAGTGGCAAGGTGACCGATCCGCGGTCGGTGCTCACGGTCACCGGATCTCCCGCTGCCACACCGATTTCAGCGGCGGTACCGGGCGAGAGCCGCGCCACCGGGCTGACCGCAGTGCCGGCCAGATAGGGTTCACCGTCCTGCAGGCGTCCGGCGTCGAGCAGCAGACGCCAGCTGGCCAGCACCGCCTCGCCGGGCCCGGGCGTCGGATGTGGTTCGGGTGTCGCCGACGGCTCCGCGGTGCGGGCTCCGGTCCAGGTGCCGAGTCGGGCCAGCTCGCCGTCGGCGGCGTCGGCGTCGGTCAGCCCGAGGTCGACGCCGATCTCGTCGGCGAGGTAGTGCAGTACCCGCAGGTCGGGAATCGCGTTCGTCGGCAACGCCGGCTTGAACGGGCGAATCCGGCCTTCCCAGTTCACGTATGCGCCGGCCTTCTCCACCACCGGCGCCACGGGGAACACCACATCGGCCAGCTCGGTGACCTCGCTCTCGCGCAGTTCGAGACTGACGACGAACGGGGTGGCGCGCAGCGCGGCCAGCGCCATGGCCGGGTCGGGCAGGTCGGTGACCTCGACGCCGCCGACCAGAAGCGCGGCGAGTTGTCCGTCAGCTGCCGCGGCCAGGATGGCGTTGGTGTCGCGTCCGGTGGTGCCGGGCAGTTCGGCGGTGTTCCACACCGTGGCCGTCTGGGCTCGCGCGTCGGCGTCGGTGACGGGGCGACCCCCGGGCAGCAGGTTCGGCAGGGCGCCGGCCTCTACGGCGCCGCGCTCGCCGGCCCGGCGCGGGACCCACGCCAACCGGGCCCCGGTTGCCGTGGCCAGGCGCTGCGCGGCCGACAATGCGCCGGGTGAGGTGGCCAGTCGCTCACCGACCAGGATCACTGCCCCTGGTCCTCGCAGTCGCTCATCGGTCTCCAGCGCGGCCAGTGCATCCGCCTCGGCCCCGGGGACCGTGGGGATCAGCGTGCCCGCCATCTTGGTCAGCCCGCGACTGGCGAACGGTGCCACCGAGAGCACCTGCTGGCCGTTCTTACGGGCGGCCTTGCGCAGTCGCAGGAAGACGATCGGGGATTCCTCTTCGGGCTCCAACCCGGCCAACAGCACGGTCGGTGCCTTTTCGAGTTCGGCGTAACGCAATGTCATCGGTTGTCCGGCGATGCGGGCCAGGAAATCGGCCTCCTCGAGGGAGTGCGGCCGGGCGCGGAAGTCGATGTCATTGGTGCCCAGCACCATCCGGGCGAACTTCGAGTAGGCGTAGGCATCCTGCACGGTGCAGCGCCCGCCGACCAGCACACCGGTGCTCGACGCGGCAGCCAGCAGGCCCGCCCCGGCCACCGTCAGCGCTTCTGACCACGATGCCGGGCGCAACGCGCCGTTCTCCCGGACCAACGGCGTCGTGATCCGATCTCCGACCGTGGCATAGGTGAACGCCCACCGACCCTTGTCGCAGTTCCACTCCTCGTTGACCTCGGGATCGTCACCGGCCAGGCGCCGCATGACCTTGCCTCGGCGGTGATCGGTGCGCTGGGCACATCCCGACGCGCAGTGTTCGCAGACACTGGGGCTGGACACCAGGTCGAATGGCCGGGCCCGGAAGCGGTAGGCCGTCCCGGTCAGCGCCCCCACCGGGCAGATCTGCACGGTGTTACCGGAGAAGTAGGACTGGAACGGTTCGCCGGGGGCGATGCCCACCTGTTGCAGCGCACCACGTTCCAACAGTTCGATGAACGGGTCGCCGGCGATCTGTGCGGAGAACCGGGTGCAACGGGCGCACAGCACGCACCGTTCGCGATCCAGGAGCACCTGCGCGGAGATACTGATCGGCTTCGGATAGGTCCGCTTGACGTCCTCGAACCGGGTTTCGGGGCGGCCGTTGGACATTGCCTGGTTCTGCAGGGGACATTCACCGCCCTTGTCGCAGATCGGGCAGTCCAGCGGGTGGTTGATCAACAGTAGTTCCATCACACCGCGCTGGGCCTTGTCGGCAGCTTCGGAGCTGAACTGGGTGTGCACCACCATGTCTGGGCTGACCGTGGTGGTACACGAGGCCATCGGCTTGCGCTGACCCTCGACCTCGACGAGGCACTGCCGGCAGGCCCCCACCGGGTCGAGCAGCGGGTGATCGCAGAACCGCGGGATCTGGACACCCATCAGTTCGGCGGCGCGGATCACCAACGTGCCCTTGGGGACACTGATCTGTTCGCCATCGATGGTGAGCGACACCATTTCCACCGGCGGGGTGTCCTTGGTCGGCTCGGCCAGCGTCATGCACGGCCCCCTTTCCTTGCGCGAGCAGACGCGAACTCGCACGGCGCGCCCGGTAAAAGTGCGACTTTGTGTCTGCTCGCGGTGAGAAACATCTACGCACCCGCCCCTTCGGTCGCCATCAACGTCGAGGCGTGCGGATCGAACGGGCAGCCCCCGTCCAGGTGTGCCACGTACTCGTCACGGAAGTACTTGATCGAGGACATGATCGGGCTGGCCGCACCGTCACCCAACGCGCAGAACGACTTTCCGAAGATGCCGTCGGCGATGTCGAGCAGTTTGTCGATATCGGCTCGGGTGCCCGCACCGGTTTCCAGGCGGGCGTAGATCTGGGCCAGCCAGTACGTGCCTTCGCGGCACGGTGTGCACTTGCCGCAGGATTCGTGCGCATAGAACTGTGTCCAGCGTCGTACTGCCCGGACCACGCAGGTGGTCTCGTCGAAGATCTGCAGCGCTTTGGTGCCCAGCATGGATCCGACGGAGGCCATGCCCTCGTAATCCAGGGGCACATCGATGTGTTCGGTCGTCAGCAGCGGTGTCGACGATCCGCCCGGAGTCCAGAATTTCAGGGTGTGCCCGTCGCGGACGCCACCGGCATAGTCGAGTAGTTCGCGCAGGGTGATGCCCAGCGGCGCTTCGTACTGTCCGGGCCGGTTGACGTGGCCCGACAGCGAATACAGCGTGAAGCCAGGGGATTTCTCCGATCCCATCGACCGGAACCAGTCCACGCCGTTGACCATGATCGGGGGAACGCTGGCGATGGACTCGACGTTGTTGACCACTGTCGGGCAGGCGTAGAGGCCCGCGACGGCGGGAAACGGTGGGCGCAGTCGTGGTTGGCCGCGGCGGCCCTCCAGGGAATCCAGCAGCGCGGTTTCCTCGCCGCAGATGTAGGCGCCCGCTCCGGCGTGCACGGTCAGTTCCAGGTCGAATCCGGAGCCGAGGATGTCGGTGCCCAGATATCCCGCCGCATAGGCCTCGGCGACCGCGGCCTGCAGCCGGCGCAAGACCGGCACCACCTCGCCACGGACATAGATGAACGCGTGGCGGGCCCGGATCGCGTACGCCGCGATGATGATGCCCTCGATCAGAAAGTGCGGTGTGGTCAGCAGGAGCGGAATGTCCTTGCACGTACCGGGTTCTGATTCGTCGGCATTGACGACGAGGTAATGGGGCTTGGCGGCCGGACCGTCTTCTCCCTGGGGGATGAACGACCACTTGGTGCCGGTCGGGAAACCTGCGCCGCCGCGTCCACGGAGTCCGGAGTCCTTGACCAGCGCGATCACGTCGTCGGGCCCCATCGCCAGGGCGCGCTGCAGCCCGCGGTAACCGTCATGGCGGAGGTAGGTGTCCAGCGTCCACGGTTCTGGTTCATCCCAGAATCGGCTCAGTACCGGGGTCAGCGCGGTCACGAGATCGGGCCTCCCGCTTCGGGAGTGGACATGCCGCGTTTCCTGGCTTCCCGCAGACCGGCAAGCGTGGCTGTGCCGGGGGCACCTCCCGGGGTGTGCGGGTCGGTCAGACCGGCCAGGGTCCGGGCGGTTTCCCGGAAGGTACACAGTGGTGCACCGCGGGTCGGGGCCGGCGGCGTTCCGCCGCGCAGGCCGTCGACGAGATCCCGCGCCGACGACGGGGTCTGGTTGTCGTAGAACTCCCAGTTGACCATCACCACCGGTGCGTAATCGCAGGCGGCATTGCACTCGATGTGTTCGAGAGTGACCCGGCGATCGGCCGTGGTGTCCCCGGCATGGATGCCCAGATGATCCTGCAGGGCATCGAGTATCGCGTCGCCGCCCATGATCGCGCACAACGTGTTGGTGCACACCCCGACGAGGTATTCGCCCGTCGGCGTGCGCCGGTACATCGAGTAGAACGTGGCGACCGCGGCCACCTCGGCATCGGTCAGGCCCAACAGCGTGGCACAGAAACCGATTCCGGCCGATGTCAGGCAACCGTCCTCGGCCTGCACCAGATGCAGCAACGACAACAGCGCAGAGCGGGCTTCGGGATAACGGGCGATGATCTGCTCGGCGTCGGCGGTGAGCCGCGCCGTCACCTCATCCGGATATGCCGCGGGCCCGTTGATCGGCGGGCCCGCTTCATCGGGGCGTTGCCCCAGTTGAATGAATACGTCAGTCATCCGTGCTGTCTCCTCTTCGCGCAAGCGCTCATCGATCAACCCCGCCCATCACCGGATCGATCGACGCCACCGCGGCGATCGCGTCGGCGACCATGCCTCCCTCGCACATCGCCGCCACCGCTTGCAGATTCGTGAACGAGGGGTCGCGATAGTGCACCCGGTACGGCCGGGTGCCACCGTCGGACACCATGTGCACTCCGAGCTCGCCGCGCGGGGACTCGACCGCGACATAGACCTGCCCGGCCGGTACCCGGATGCCCTCGGTGACGAGCTTGAAGTGATGGATCAGCCCCTCCATCGAGTGGCCCATGATCTTGGCGATGTGTTCGGGGGAGTTGCCCAGACCGTCGGGGCCGACCTTGAGATCGGCGGGCCAGGCCAGCTTCTTGTCGTTGATCATCACGGGACCGTCGCCCATCTTCTCGAGCCGGTCCACACACTGCTCGACGATCTTGAGCGACTCCCGCATCTCCTTGACCCGGATGATGTACCGGCCGTAGGAATCACAGCGGTCATCGGTGATGACGTCGAACTCGTAGTTCTCGTAACCGCAGTACGGCTGCGCGCGACGCAGATCGTGGGGCAGACCGGTGGAGCGCAACACCGGGCCCGTGATCCCCAGCGCCATGCATCCGGTCAGGTCGAGATACCCGACACCGACCGTGCGGGCCTTCCAGATGTAGTTCTCGTTGAGCAGATCCTCCAAGTCCTGCAAGCGGTTCGGTAACAGGTCGAGCAACGCCCGGACCTCACCGAGCGCGCCGTCGGGCAGATCGGCAGCCAGCCCGCCCGGACGGATGTAGGCGTGGTTCATCCGCAGCCCGGTGATCGACTCGAACACGCGCAGAATCTCTTCGCGTTCCCGGAACCCGTAGAACATCGCGCTCATCGCGCCGAGTTCCATACCGCCGGTGGCCAGGGCCACCAGATGCGATGTGATCCGGTTGAGTTCCATCAGCATCACCCGGATCACGCTGGCGCGCTCGGGGATATCGTCGGTGACGCCGAGCAGCTTCTCCACGCCCAGGCAGTACGCGGTCTCGTTGAAGAACGGCGAGAGGTAGTCCATCCGGGTGACGAAGGTGACACCCTGCGTCCAGTTGCGGTATTCCAGGTTCTTCTCGATGCCGGTATGCAGATAGCCGATGCCGCAACGGGCTTCGGTGATGATCTCGCCCTCGATCTCCAGGATCAGCCGCAGCACACCGTGGGTCGACGGATGCTGGGGACCCATGTTCACCACGATGCGCTCGCCGGCATGCTCACGGGCCGCGGCCACCACGTCGTCCCAGTCCTGACCGCCGACCACCACGACGGGGGATTCGGTACTCATCAGTTGTAGGACCTCCGCTGATCGGGCGGCGGGATCTGCGCGCCGTGGTATTCGACCGGGATGCCGCCCAGCGGATAGTCCTTGCGCTGAGGGTGGCCGACCCAGTCGTCGGGCATCTCGATGCGGGTCAGCGCCGGGTGACCGTCGAACACGATGCCGAAGAAGTCGTAGGTCTCGCGTTCGTGCCAGTCGGTGGTCGGATAGATGGTGAACAGCGACGGCACGTGCGGATCGGCATCGGGCGCTGCGACTTCCAACCGAATCCGGCGGTTGTGGGTGATCGACATCAGCGGGTACACCGCGTGCAGTTCACGGTCGGTGTCGTCGGGATAGTGCACCCCGCTCACGCCCAAGCACAGCTCGAACCGCAATTGCGGATCGTCGCGCAGCACACTGGCGACCGCGGGCAGCTGGACCCGGCTGACCTCCAGGGTGAGCTCATCGCGGTAGACCACCACGCGCTCGATGGACACCGCATAGCGTTCCTCACCGAGGATCTCGCCGAGCCGGTCCACGATCTCGTCGAAATACTGGCCGTAGGGCCGAGGGGAACTGCCGGGCAATGCGACCGAGCGGACCAGGCGGCCGTAACCCGACGTGTCGCCGGTGCCCGAGGCGCCGAACATGCCTCGACGCGTCCCGATCACCTCGGCGCCCTCGCTGTTTCCGTTGGCTGTACTCACCGCAACAGCCCCTTGAGCTCGATGGTCGGTGTGACGGCCAACGCTGCCTGCTCGGCCTCTCGGATCGCCTCCTCGCGGTTGACGCCGAGCGGCATCTGCTGAATCTTGTCGTGCAACTTGAGGATTGCGTGCAGGAGCATTTCCGGCCGCGGTGGGCAGCCGGGCAGGTAGATATCCACCGGCACCACATGATCGACGCCCTGCACCACTGCGTAGTTGTTGAACATGCCGCCGGAGGAAGCACAAACCCCCATGGCCAGCACCCATTTGGGCTCGGCCATCTGGTCGTAGATCTGGCGCAGTACGGGTGCCATCTTCTGGCTGACCCGGCCCGCCACGATCATCAGGTCGGCCTGCCGCGGTGTCGCCGAGAACCGCTCCATCCCGAACCGGGCGATGTCGAAACGCGGCCCGGCTGTGGACATCATCTCGATTGCGCAGCAGGCCAGACCGAAGGTGGCCGGCCACAACGACCCCTTACGCACGTAACCCGCGACGGCCTCCACCGTCGACAGCAGGATCCCACCGGGCAGACGTTCCTCTAATCCCAATTCAAGCCCCCTCGCCGCCAGACATAGGCGTAAGCCACGAACACCGTGAGCATGAACAGCAACATCTCCACCAGCGCGAACAGCCCGAGGTTGTCGAAGGCCACGGCCCACGGGTAGAGGAAGACGATCTCGATGTCGAACACGATGAACAACATCGCCGTGAGGTAGTACCGGATCGGCATACGCTGGCCGGTCACCCCTGCAGCCCCGGGTTGCATCGGTTCGATACCGCATTCGTAGGCCTCAAGTTTGGACTTGTTGTAGCGCCGCGGGCCGATCACGAGCGCGATTCCCACGGAAACCACGGCGAACGCGGCCGCGATCGCTCCGAGAACCAGGATGGGCGTATATAAATTCATGCCACTTATCGCTCCCTCGGGTGGGCTGTCGATGTGAGCTAACCCACAGCCTAGCGAGGTTTGCGGCCTGTGCCACACATTTTGGTTAGTATCGTTTCATATCGGGGCAGCGTGTCGCTGCGGCCGTAGCCATGCCGCGAAA
Source organism: Mycolicibacterium peregrinum (assembly GCF_001665625.1). Taxonomy (GTDB): domain Bacteria; phylum Actinomycetota; class Actinomycetes; order Mycobacteriales; family Mycobacteriaceae; genus Mycobacterium; species Mycobacterium peregrinum_B. The sequence goes on from NZ_LZSY01000021.1 coordinate 70,044, forward strand.
GTCAACGGCAACAGGGTAATTCGCGGAAAAGTTATCGGACCGGAGCGCGCAGCAACGACACCACCGCGTCACCCAACCGGATCGGATCGATCGGGTGCGGGACCGCCGCTTCGGCCTGTGACCAGCTAGCCAGCCACGCGTCGTCGGGTCGCCCGGTCAGCACCAGGATCGGTGGGCAGTTCGCGACCTCGTCCTTGAGTTGTTTGGCCACTCCCATGCCCCCGGCCGGGGTGGCCTCCCCGTCGAGAATGGCCAGGTCGATACCGCCGGCGTCCATCTGTGCGACCACCATCGGTGCGGTGGCGATCTCGACGTATTCGAGTTCGGGCAGTTCCGGGTGCACGCGTTTGCCCAGTGCGAGTCGTACCTGTTCGCGGGTGCGCGGGTTGTCGCTGTACACCAGGAGGCGCAGCGGCGCGGGGCCGGCCATGCTGCCGATGCTACTGCGCGCGGTGCCGTAGGCCGGTCAACTCAGCGAATTCTGTTGCAGGGCATCAGACTCGGGTGAACACGAGTTCACCCGACAGGATCGTCGTCGGACCGACCATCCCGAGCATGTCGCCCGACACGCCGAAGTCGTCTCGTTGGACCTCGCACTGACCTGACAACTGCAGCGCGCCGTCGTCGAGTGCCTCCACATCGACGGGCAATTCGACGGGCTTCGACACTCCGCGGACGGTCAGGACCGCCGTCAGCCGCACCCGGTCGTCGGATGGCTCCAAACCTGTCACCTGCACCGTGATGTTCGGATGGCCCTCGGCATCGAAGAAATCGGCAGACCGCAGATGGTTGTCCCGCTTCCCGATGCCGGTGCGAACAGATGCCGCTTCGATCACCACCTGGCCGCTCACTCCGGCGCCGGCGGACCCTTCACCGCGAAATTCGGTGAACTGCCCGGTGACGGTGGTCAGGCCCCACATCGTCTTGTTCCTGAACGTCACCTTGGATCGGTCTGGAACCAGGATCCAGTTCCCGGCGCTGACGGTCAGGATGTCGCTGGTCGTGGCCATGAAACCTCCAATTTTCGCTCGGATCGGGTGAGCAGCTCGGTTCAGGCGAACAACGGCGCGATGTCCTTCGGATCGAAGTATTCGTCGATGCGGTGGATAAGACCGTCGGTACCCACTCTGATCACGATGCACACCCGCAGTGCGATCAACGTGCCGTCGGGGGCGCCGGCGTGTAAGACGTGCTGTTGGACGAATCCGCCGTCGAAGAACTGTCGATCGAGCACCTCGTAGTGGCGCCCGGTGGTCGCGTTGATGAACCAGTCGATGACCTTCAAAGCACGGGTGCGGTCGTTGTCCTTGGCGTCGCCGGCGTGCCAGACCGACACATCGTCGGCCCACAGCTGGGCCACCGCGGCCTTGTCTCCGCGCTCGATCGCGTCGAACAATCGGTGCGCGACGCCGTCGACGACTTCGACTTCGGTAGGGGACATCATCGGCTCCTCGGGTAGGGCTTGACCTCAACAGTCATTCAGGTTTCAGACTCGAATCATGAACTCCACGCCCGCACATTCGCTGTTCGACGAAGCCTACGAGTCCCGTACCGCGCCATGGGTCATCGGCGAGCCGCAACCGGCCATCGTCGAGTTGGAACGCACCGGCCTTCTGGGCGGCAAGGTGCTCGATGTCGGCTGCGGCGCCGGTGAACACACCATGCTGCTGACCCGGCTCGGGTACGACGTACTCGGCATCGACTTCTCCGAACATGCCGTGGCCCAGGCCCGGGAGAACGCGACGCAGCAGGGTATCGACGCGCACTTCGCCGTCGCCGATGCGACCCGGCTCGGTGAGGCGGAGGGCCCGCGGTACGACACCATCGTCGACAGCGCGCTGTTCCACGTCTTCGACGATGCCGACCGGCCCCGCTATGTGGCCGCTCTGCACCGGGTGTGCCGGCCGGGTGCGACGGTGCACGTATTGGCGCTGTCCGACGCGGGCCGCGGTTTCGGACCCCAGGTCAGCGAGGAGATCATCCGACAGGCCTTCTCCGAAGGCTGGGACCTGGAATCTCTGGAGACCACGACATACCGCGGCGTGGTGGGTGCCGCGCATGCCGAGGCGATCGGCGAGCCGGTCGGGGCCCGGGTCGACGAGCCGGCGTGGCTGGCCCGGGTCCGCAGGCTCTGACGGGTTCACGGCTCGTCGTAGCCCGGATGTGCGGCGGCGAGCCGTTGACGCACCAGGACGCGCAGGCAGGCGGTGACGTCGTCGGCTCGGTCGTCGAGCTGCCCGGACCGGATCGCCGCCGCGAGTGAGGCCTCGTCGGTGAAGCCGACGCCGCTCAGTGCGGCTTCGGCGACCGGGACGGCTTCGGCGGCCAGCAGTTCGCGTTCGACCATGCGCAGCGCATTGGCCGCAACCCGGGCCTGAAACTTGACCGGAGCGGCAACCGACTCACTGTCGCGCACCTCGGTGTCGAGGAACTCCGCGACCGCAGCCACCAGCTCGGCTGCGGTCGGCCGTCCGTACAGGTTGATCACCAGCTGCTCCCGTCCAGCAGACCCAACAGATCCCACTCCGTCTCGCAGACCCGACGGCCAATGGTCGCCAGCTCCACCGACCGGGTCTGCCCGCTCAGATGGCGCTCGGCCTGATAGCGGCAGATCACGCCCCAGCGCAGGGTGGCGAGCACGAGCCACCAGCGGATCGCCGATCGGTCCAGCGCCTGCCCGCCGGCTTGCTCGTAGGCGCTCAGGAAGGACTCGATGCTGCCCAGCCCACCGGCGCCGAGGTCGCCCGGCGCGCCGAACCGCCAGGCCCGGATGCAGAACCAGGCCAGGTCCTCGTACACCTCGCCGAGGTGCACCAACTCCCAGTCCAGTACCGCGGCCAGACCCGAGTCGTCCACGATCAGGTTGCCCATCCGGAAGTCGCCATGCACCAGCCGCAGCGGTGACGCGGGCGGCCGGTTGGTTTCCAGCCAGCGAAAGGCCCATTCGAAAGTGGCGGTGGTATCGCCCATCTCGTCGAGCTGCCCGCGCCACTGGGAAATCTGGTCGAGCTCCACGAGGCCGGCCAGCGCCGGCGGTTCGGCCCGGTGGATGGCGGCCAGCGCCTGCGCGCACTGCGCGAGCAGCCGGGACCGGCCGGCGTCGTCGAGCATGCGCTGAATACGCCGCACGATGGTCTCGCCACCGATGAAGTCGCAGATCAGGAACGGATCGCCCAGGGCGGCAACGGAATTGTCGGCGACGATCACGTGGGGGACCGGCGCCCCGGCCCGGGCCGCAGCCTGTTGGGCGCCGGCCTCCAGCTCCATGCCGGCGTGCACCTCGTCAGGTGCGCCGGTCCGCAGGATCAGGGCACGCCGGGCCGAGTCCGTGACCGCATCGAACGACCACGTGGTGCGGCTGGCGCCGCCGGTCAGCTCGCGCAGATTCTCGACGGCGACCTCGGCGCCGAGCACCGGGGTGAGGACGTCGACCAGTCGGGGAGTGAGCAAGGCGGGGCTGGTCACCGCTTTGCCTTGCCGAACCCGAACAACCGCTGCGCCACCCGACGCATCTGGATCTCCTCGGCGCCCTCGGTGATCCGGTACCGCCGGTGGTGGCGGTAGATGTGCTCGAACGGTTCGTGACGGCTGTATCCGATGCCGCCGTGCACCTGCATGGCCCGGTCGGCGGCCTCACACACCAGCCGATTGGCGCGGTAGTTGGCCATCGACACCTTGTCGGACACCTCCATATGGTGGTTCTGGTCCAGTTGCGTTGCGGCATAACGGACGAGCAGCCTGACCATCTGCGCCTCGGTCTGCAATTCCACCAGTGGCCACTGCACGGCCTGGTTCACTGCCAGCGGCTTGCCGAACACCATCCGCCGGTTGGCGTAGTCCACGGCACGGTCGATACAGAACTGGGCGGCGCCCAGGCTGCTGGCCGCCTGACGAATGCGGTTCTCGTGCAGGAAGGTCTGCCCGACCTCCAGACCGCGGCCGATCTCGCCGAGCACCGCGTCGGCCGGCACGCGTACATCCTTCAGTTCGACCTCACCGTGATCGGTGGGCATGTTGAACGTCCACCAGTAGAACGGGACGGTGAATCCCGGCGCGTCGGTGGGCACGAGGAATGCGGTGATTCCCTGAGCTGATCCGGCACTGCCCGACGTCCGGGCGAAGATCAGATCATGGGTGGCCCGGTGCACTCCGGTATTCCACCGCTTGCGCCCGTTGATGATCCAGCCGTCCCCATCGGCTACTGCCGTCGTCTCCAACCAGGTGGCATCCGAACCGTGGTCGGGTTCGGTCAATCCGAACGCCATGGAACGCTTGCCGGTGAGCATCGCCTCGACCCAGTCCGCCTTCTGGGCCTCGGTGCCGAAGCGGTCCATCATGATCACCTGAGGGAAGTTCCCCACGATCGAGGACTCGTCCTGCAGATCGTTGTGCAGCCCCAGCCCCTTGTGCGCCAGGTGTTCCCGGATGACCGCCATGTCCAGGTTGCTGCCGTCACGCCCACCGAACCGGGCGGGCAGGCCGTACCGCAGCCACCCGGCCGCATCCGCACGCCGACGCATCTCGTCGAGCAGGTCCTCCCAGGCCCGGGCGGGCACTCCGCCGTTCTCCCAGTCGGTGCGGGCATATTCGCGGCGCTGGTCGAAGTACTGCATGTGCTCACGCTCAAGCGGCTTGATCTCGGCCTCGATGAACTCGTCCATCTCGGTGAGCACGGTTGAAAGATGCTCGGGCAAAGCGAAATCCACGGTGATCTCTCTTTCTCGGGTCAGAAGCCGTACAGGGTTCTCTTCCAGATGGTGGACAAGGTCGTGATGGCCTCGGCGTCGCTGATCTCGATGCCGAGACCGGAATGACCGACGAATACCGTGGTGAAGTTCTCGAACAGCAAGGCGATGGCTGCCGCCACGTGTTCCGGTTGTAGGCCCTGGGCGTGGCCCTGGTCCTGCGCGTGGTGCACCGAGGCGATGACGATGTCGACACCGAACCGCCGGAACTTGTTCTGCACATCGGCAAATCGCTGCTGCGTCGCAGCCAACTGGGCAACCGCGATCATGATGCCGATGTTCTGTTTGAAGATGTTCCAGTAGCCGGTGACGACCGTGGTGAAGAACTCGGTGTCCTCCGGAGAGTCCGGCAGGTGCAGGTTCAGCCCCGACGGCTCGACGACGTCGTGCAGGAAGGATTCGGCCAGCGCCGCCAGCAGATCCTCCTTGTCGGTGAAATACCGGTAGAACACTGCTGGACTCTTGCCCGCGGCGGAGGTGATATCCGAGAGCGTGGTGCCGTGAAAACCGCGTTCGGCAAAAAGTTTCCGCGCGGCGAGCTCGATCGCCGATCGGGTCTGGCGGCCTTTGGTGCCCAGCTCGGCAGCGGTCATCGACGCCTCAGTTCAAGATCCGGTCGCCTGCGTGCAGCAGGGCACTGGGAAGCTCGTGGCCCACGGCTTCCTGTGCGACACGTGCGGCGTCGATCGCGGCCGACAGGTCGACGTCGACGGCGATATCGCTGTCGCGCAACAGGTAGACCAGATCTTCGGTGGCGATGTTGCCGCTGGCTCCCGGGGCGAACGGGCAGCCGCCCAGCCCGCCGACCGATGCGTCCAAGCGGGTGACCCCGGATTGCACCGCCGCGTAGGCACTGGCCAGACCCGCGCCGCGGGTGTTGTGGAAGTGCGCACCCAGTGGCAGGCCCCCGGTCAGCGGCCGGACCTGAGCGATCAGAGAGCTCACCCGACGCGGGGTGGTCGTGCCGATGGTGTCGGCGATGGCGATCCGGTTGACGCCGAAACCGACTGCGGACGAAACGATGTCGAGCACCCGCTGCGGATCGGTCGGGCCGTCGAACGGGCAGTCCCACGCGGTGGCGATGATGACCTCCACCGAGGTGTTGCTGTCTGCCGCGATGGCCACGATCTCGGCGATCTGCGCCGTGGCCTCGGCCGAGGTGCGTCCGACGTTGGCCTGGGAGTGGGCGTCGGAGGCGGACACCACGTACTCGATCGAGCCCAGCCCCGCGGCAATGGCGCGTTTGGCGCCGTTGGGGCTGGCCACCAGGGCGGAGAACTCGACGTCGGGGAACTTGTGCAGTTCCTCGGCGAGTTCGGCCGCATCGGCCAATGCGGGCACTTTCGAGGGTGAGACAAATGCCGTCGCCTCCACCTCACGTACCCCGGTGGCCACGATGGCCTCAAGGATTGCAACCTTGGCGGACAACGGAATCGGCGCCTCGATCTGCAGGCCGTCGCGTAGACACACCTCGCGGATGTCGACCTTCTCGGGCAGGTTCATGTCACAGCACCCCCTCTGCACGCAGGGTTTCCAGGTCTTGTGCGCTGCGCCCGAGCAGGTCGCCGTACACCTCGTCGTTGTGCTGGCCTGGCCGGGCCGAGCCGGCGTTGCGGATCGTGCCAGGTGACTCGGAGAGCACCGGGACGACGCCGGGGCCCTTGACGTTGCGCTGCACGCGCTCGTCCCAATGGTCGGCCAGCATGCCGCGGGCCTGCAGTTGCGGGTCCTGCATGACCTCGGCGACGGTGTTGATCGGCCCGCTGATCACCCCGACTTGTGACAGGGTCTCGATGATGTCGTCTGGCTCGCGTTTGGCTGCCCAATCACCGATGATCTTGTCCAGCTCATCCTGATTGCGGCCCCGGGCAACATGATTGGAGAACCTGTCGTCGGTTGCCAGCTCGGGGCTACCCATCGCGGCGCACAACCGGCGGAACACGGTGTCCTGGTTCGCCGCGATCACCACCCAGCTGCCGTTGGCACTCTGGTAGATGTTCGACGGCGCGATGCCTTCCAGCCGGGTGCCCGACGGTCCGCGGACCACACCGCCGACGTCGTAGTCGGGGATGGTGGATTCCTGCACTGCCAGGCAACTTTCGGTCAGCGCGGTGTCGACGACCTGACCCTCACCGGTGACGGTCCGCCGGTACAGGGCAGCCAGCGCGCCCTGTGCGGCGAACATGCCGGCCAGGCTGTCGCCCAGCGACAGGGCCAGCCGCGGTGGGGGACCGCCGGGGAACCCGTTCATGTGGCGCAGTCCGCTCGAGGCCTCGGCCACCGAGGCGTAACCGGCCTTGCCGGCATCGGGCCCGGTCTGCCCATACCCCGACACCCGCACCAGGATGATGCCCTTGTTGCGTTCTCGCAGAACGTCGTAGCCCAGATTCCACTTCTCCAGGGTGCCGGGCCGGAAGTTCTCCACGATGATGTCGGACCGCTCGACCAGGTCCAGAAAAAGCTCGCGGCCCTTGGCGGTGCGAAGGTCCAGGGTGACGGCCTTCTTGTTGCGGGCGTGCACGGTCCAGAAGAAGTGGTGCCCGTCGAGCTCGGCCTGTCCCCAGGTGCGCAGCGGATCCGGGGTGGCCGGCAGTTCGATCTTGATGACCTCGGCGCCCATGTCGCCCAGCAGCCTGCCGGCGAACGGACCGGAGATCAGAGTGCCGAGTTCGATCACCCTGATGCCGTCGAGAGGTCCGGTCGTCATAGTGACTGCTCCGGTGCCCGGTCGCTTCGCTCCTGCCCGCCGAATCCGTGCCGGTGCAGCCAATCCGTGCTGATTGCGACGGCCTGGCGCAGGGTGCCGCGCTGATCCGGACCCGAGTAGTAATGGTTGGCACCGGGGATCTCGTGCATCTCCTTGTCGGAATGCCCGATCGCCTCGAACAGCCGACGGGTGTGGCTCGGCGTGCACGCGTCGTCGGCCAGGTTGCCGATCACCAGCGCGGGGACCGCGATGTCCGGCCCGGCCTTGACGGCGTCACCGTTGGCATCGTCATAGCTCCACTGCGACAGCCAGCTGCGCAGAGTGCAGAAACGCGCCAGTCCGACCGGACTCATGTTGACCACCTGCGGATCACCCAGATAACACGTGCCGGGCTGACGATCGTTGGGATCGACGGTCGGGTCCAGCCAGCGCGGGTCGGCCATGGTGCCGTGCACGACGAATGCGAATTCGTCATCGGGACGTCCGGCGGCCTTGAGCTCGGCGAGTTTTTCTTTGACCCACTTGGTGATCCGCCGGTTGCGGGCGATCTGGGCCTGGTGGTAACGCTCCAGGAACTCCGCGGTGTAAGGCGGCTGATTGGGGTTTTCCGGGTTGTAGAGATCCAGTTCCGGGTCGCGCTTGGAGGGATCGTTCTCATCGAGGATGGACGCGTCCATCCATTCGGTCATGGTGCCGTGCCGGCTGATATGGGCCGCGAGCAGCATGATTCCATCGGCCGGGATCAAGCCCAGTTTGGTCAGATCGGGCCCGTCGCCAGAGGGGCTTGCCGTCACCGTCGGGTTCTGCGCCTGCTGTTGGTAGAACACCGAAAGGGATCCGCCGCCGCTCCAGCCGGCCAGCACCACCTTGTCGTATCCGAGTCGGTTCTTCGCGTCCTTGATGCACTCGCCGAGATCCTCGACCACCTTCTCCATCAGCAGGGCCGAGTCGGTGCCACGGAACCGGCTGTTGCAGTAGATGACGTGGTGGCCGGCGCGGGCCAGCGCGTTGATCATCGGTAGGTAGGCGCCGCCGCCGATCGGGTGCATGAACACCAACACGGTGTCGGACGGCTTCTTGGGGCGCAGCAGGTAGCTCTCGAGTACGACCAGCTCGGCGACGCCGCCGTACACGTCGCGCACCGACGAGTTGTTCTGGTAGGCAACCAGGTACGGGATGCGGTCGTACTCGTGCTTCACAGGTGCTTCGGTGGTTGCAGTCATGTCTAGTGTTGCCCCAGGTCGTTGGCGAGGATTTCAGCGGACGGGATGAGACGACGGCGGGTGTCGATGGCGATCACCGACCAGTCGACCCGGTCGTAGTCGTCGAACTTGCGGCGCGCGCGTTCGCGCGCCTTCTCGGGCGCCCCATGGTGAACGCCTTGCGGTGCATGGGAAACCAGACCGGGCGGCATCGGGATGCCGTAGAGGGTTCCGCCGTGGAAGAACGCGATCTCGTCGTAGTCGACGTTGCGGTGGTACCAGGGAGTGCGTTCGGTGCCCGGCACGCTCTCGGCGGGTTTGGGTAGGAAGTTCATCACGTACACACCGGTGGCCTGCATGAAGAGGTGCACCGTCGGTGGCAGGTGCACGCTCTCGGAGGTGATGACGGTGTAGTCCTCGATGTTGAAGGTGAACGGGAAGTTGTCGCCCCGCCAGCCTTCCACGTCAAGGGGATTGTGTTGGTAGAACAGCGAAGTCGGACCGCCGTCATGAATGAGGCGCACCTCGTACTCGTCCCGCCCGTCATCGTCGATGGGTTGCGGTTCGGGGATGGTGACCTGCGCCGGGTCGAAGGGGAAGTGGCGGCCCAGGGTGCCCGCCGGCGGGACCCGGAAATCGTCGGTGGCCTGGACCATGAGGAAAGTACTCGCTCCGTCCTCTCCACTGTCCGGCACCTGACGGAACGTGCAGGCCTTCGGGATGTACACCCAGTCGCCTTCGCGGTAGCGCAGTGGGCCGAATTCGGTTTCCAGCAGGCCCGCGCCCTTGTGCACGAACAACAGCAGGTCGCCGTCGACGTAGCGGACGAAGAACGGCATCTCCTCGCTACGGCGGCTCAGCAGCACCTGGCAGTCCGCGTTGGAGAACATCAGCAGCGGACCGCCGTGCGCGTCGGTGGCGTCGCTGGGCTTGAGCTCACTGGACAAGACATCGGTGGGGCGCAGGGGGCCGACGGTGCGGTAGGCGGTGGGGTCGTTGCGCCGGTACATGTTGGCGGTGCGGCCGACGAAGCCGCCGCGGCCGAGTTCGTCGTCCTTGAGGCCGTCGAGGTCGGCATGCACCCGCTTCGGGGTCTTGCCTTTACGCAGGTGGACGAATGATTCCATGCTCGACTCCTGAAGGTGCGGGGCAAAAACTGAAAGTGACTTTACTTTTCATTACGGCGGCTGACAAGGGGTGACAAGGCAACGATCTGTCGCGTTTTGGGTCTGACTCGCCGGGGTAGCCCTTGATGGGCGTCCACGCCCGCTGCTGCACGTCGGTGTCAACGAAAGGACTCGCATGCGAAAGGAATTGGAAGGCCGCAGGGTGGGAATCCTTGCCGCCGACGGTGTGGAGCGCATCGAACTCGAGCAACCCCGCGACGCGGTCGAGAACGAGGGCGGTCACGTCGAACTGTTGTCGCTCAAAGTCGGCGAAATCCAGGCCCGTGATCACGACCTCGAACCCGCAGGCACGTTCCCGGTGGACCGCACGGTCGCCGAGGCGAAGGTCGACCAGTTCGACGCGCTGATCCTGCCCGGCGGCACCGTGAATCCGGACAAGTTGAGGCTCGACAAGAACGCCGTGGCGTTCGTCCGCGATTTCGTGCAGTCGGGCAAGCCCGTCGCAGCCATCTGCCATGGTCCGTGGACCCTTGTGGAGGCGGATGTGGTGCGCGGCCGCACACTGACCAGCTATCCGAGTATCCGCACGGATCTCAGCAACGCCGGCGCCACCGTGGTGGATCGGCAGGTCTGCGTCGACGGCAACCTGATCACCAGCCGCGCCCCCGGTGACCTGCCCGCGTTCTGTGAGGCGATCACCGAGGTCTTGGCGAGTAGCCCCGCCCAGACCTGAGCGCGGGTCAGGCCCCGGCGATGTGCGCTGCGGCACGTGCCCGGGCGACGGCCTCGCCACGCATCTGTTCCCGCTCGGCAGGCGTCCACCTGGTGGTGGGTTCCACCACCAGGGTGTCGACGCGGTAGCCCAGCATCCCGAACACATACTCCAGATACGGCTTCTGGAAATCCTGCAGTTCGGGGTGGCGCCCATCGTAGGCGCTGCTGCGGGTCAGGATGAGCTGCAACGGTTTTCCCTCACCGAGGGTGCCCACGTGTTCACCACGCTCGTTGAGGGTGAAGCTGGCCACCGGCTGCACGATGACGTCGATCCACGCCTTGAGGGCATGCGGCACATGCCAGTTCCACATGGGGGAGGACACCACCAGCCGGTCGAAGCCACGCACCCGTTCGATCTCGGCGAGCACCTGCTGCCACACCGCGTGCTGATCCTCGGTGATCGGCTCGCCGAACAGCTGAGCGAACTTGGCGATCGCCGCATCCCGGCCGAACCGCAGCACATCGTCGTCCCACACCGAGAGGCGCTCCACCTCGCCGACCGCGTCGGCGGCATCCAGATAGGCCAGCGCCAACTGGGAGGACAACGCGTCGTCCCCCTTCGGGCTGGCCTCGATCCACAGGGTCTTCATCAATCTCTTCCGTCAGATCGGCTCGCTCAGATCATGGATGTACGGGGGATCTTCATCCCCAGCGCCAGCGCACCGGCCAACTCGCGGCTGGTGTCGTAGTCGAACACCACGTGGCCGGACAGCACGTCGACGTCGCGTTTGAACCGCTGCAACGGGCTCGAAAGAAAATGGATGCTGGCTCCGCCCGCGCCCATCAGATCGCCGATCACCGCCTTGGATTCGGAGACGATGTGTGCAGCCGCCAGACGGGCCTGCGCGCGAACCGGCTTGTCCACTGCGTCGCCGGTCGCCACGATGGCCTCTATCTCGCCGACCGTGTCGGCGAGCAGGGCGCGCAGAGCGCGCACCCGGACCTGCGCCCCGGCCAAGTGGGCCTGCGCGATCGGCTTGTCCTTCTGCATGACGCCCTCGTAGGGCAGCACACGTTCGCCGAGGCGTTGCGCATAGATCTCGGTGACCCGCTCGGCGCTGCCCAATGCCGGCATCGCCGCCAGAAGTGCCAGTGCGGGCACCATCGGCCAGCGGTAGGCGCTGCTGTCGTGCAGACCGGCGCCGGGTGCGGTACCGGAATAGATGTCGAGCACCTTCACCAGTCGGTGCTCCGGGACGAACACGTCGGTGGCGATGGCGTCGTTGGAACCGGTGGCCCGCATGCCGTCGGTGTGCCACACGTCGGCCACGGCCACATCGCTGATCGGCAGCAGTGCCAGTGCCGGATACAGCGCGTCGTCGGGTCTGCACAGTGCCGCGACGATGATCCAGTTGCCGTGCATGACGCCGGTGGCCCAGGACCACCGGCCGGTGAGGCGGATGCCGCCGTCGGCCGGCAGTCCGCGCCCGGTCGGCGCGAGCGGGGCGGGCGCCAGGAACGGGCGGCTCGCGAAGGCCTCGTCCTGGGCCTGCTCGCCGAACAGCGCCAGCATCCAGTTGTGCAGGGCCAGGAAGCCGATGGTCCAGGCGCTCGACGTGCATCCGTGGGCCATCCGGCGTACCGGATCCAGGATGGCCGGGAAATCAGCCTGCTGACCGCCATAGCGGGCGGGCACCAGGAGTTCCGTGAAGCCGGAGTCGACGAGGTCGGTCACCGTCGCGTCGGGAAGCCGGCGCAACTCCTCGGCTTCACCGGCCCGATCGGCCAGTCGAGCGACGAATTCGGCGGTGATGACGCGGTCCGTGGTGGGGGGCGAGGTCATGGCCGAAAGTTACCATACTTTTTTGTATGGCCCCTTTGGGGGCTGTCCCTAAGGCCCCGGCCCGGCATTTCGAAAACTGGTTGGCGACGATCGGATAACCCTCTGGACACCAGTTGTGAACAGATGCGTATCGGTGTTCATCGTCCGCCGTCCGCGCGGTCGCGAGTGTCGAACCGTTTTCCCAGGTAGATCGACTGCCGGCGCGTAATAGATAAAGTCAGAATCACTTTTTGAAATCCCCAGACGTGCAGTTCGGCGGCGCGCCGCGGGTTTTCCCCCGTCATGGGCCCGTGATTTACTCATGGCGCAACAACTGAATTCTTCGGTCCGCTCATCAGAGGCACCGGCTCAGACGAGCGGGCGTGACAGTGCAGTGACTCGGTCGCTGCGGTGTCGCTTGGCGATGCTTATCGCTGATCGCGCAAATGGCGTAGTTGACCGGAAACGGATGGATTCGCAGTATGACCTTCATTGACAAGATTCGTGGCCATTGGGCACGCCGCATGACGGTGGCGGCTGTGGCAGCGCTGTTGCTGCCTGGCTTGATCGGAGTGACCGGCGGGTCGGCGACCGCGGGAGCATTCTCCCGGCCGGGTCTGCCGGTGGAGTACCTGATGGTCCCGTCGCCGTCGATGGGCCGCGACATCAAGATTCAGTTCCAGAGTGGTGGGCCGGGTTCGCACGCGGTGTACCTGCTCGACGGCCTGCGTGCTCAGGACGACTTCAACGGCTGGGACATCAACACCAACGCGTTCGAGATGTTCCTCAACAGCGGCCTGTCGGTGGTCATGCCGGTCGGTGGTCAGTCCAGCTTCTACAGCGACTGGTACAACCAGGCCTGCGGTAAGGCCGGTTGCACCACGTACAAGTGGGAGACCTTCCTGACCAGCGAGCTGCCGCAGTGGCTGGCCGCGAACCGCGACGTCGCGGCGAACGGTAACGCCGCGATCGGCCTGTCCATGGCCGGCTCCGCCGCACTCATCCTGGCGACCTACCACCCGGACAAGTTCATCTACGCCGGTTCGATGTCGGGCTTCCTGAACCCCTCCGAGGGCTGGTGGCCGTTCCTGATCAACATCTCCATGGGTGATGCCGGCGGCTACAAGGCCAACGACATGTGGGGCCCGACCGAGGACCCGAACAGCGCCTGGAAGCGCAACGACCCGATGGTGCAGATCCCCACGCTGGTTGCCAACAACACCCGGCTCTGGATCTACTGCGGTAACGGCCAGCCCAACGAGCTGGGCGGCGGCGACCTGCCTGCCACCTTCCTCGAAGGTCTGACCATCAAGACCAACCGCACCTTCCAGGACAACTACATCGCTGCTGGTGGCACCAACGGTGTGTTCAACTTCCCGGATTCCGGTACCCACAACTGGGCCTACTGGGGCCAGCAGTTGCAGGCCATGGTTCCGGACCTGCAGCGGGTGCTCGGCTAAGCCGGACAACACGCGAAAACGAAATCGCCCAGAACACCAAGTGTTCTGGGCGATTTCGCTATGTGTGGGTCTGCGCTCGATCTACCACTGGCCTAGCCCGATGGCCGAGCAGACGCAAAAGTGCCCGGTTTCCATGGAAACCGGGCACTTTTGTGTCTGCTCGCCGGGAGAAACCGGCAGGGGGACGAACTACTTCAATTCGGCCGAGGACAGGCCCAGCAGGCGGCGGGCGACCACCAGCTGCTGAATCTGCTGAGTGCCTTCGAAGATGTCGAGGATCTTGGAGTCGCGGGCCCACTTCTCCAGCAGGGTCTGCTCGGAATAGCCGGTGGTACCCGCCATTTCGACAGCCTTGAGGGTGATGTCGCTGGCCACGCGGGCGGCCTTGGCCTTACCCATCGAGGCTTCCTTGGAGTTCGGGATGCTGTTGTCGGCCTGCCATGCCGAGCGCACCGTCAACAGGTAGCCGGCCTCCCAGTCGGCCTCCATGCGCAGGAACTCCGCGGCCGCGGCGCTCTGCGCGTGGGCGGGCTTGTCGTAGGAGATCTCGATACCGGCGTCGGTGAGGATCGCCCGCAGGTCCTCCAGCGCGGCGCGGGCAATACCGACGGCCATGGCCGCCACGATCGGCCGAGTGTTGTCGAAGGTCTCCATGACCCCGGCAAAACCCTTCTCCACGTGGACTTCCGGATCGCCCAGGAGGTTGTCCTTGGGGATGCGCGCGTTCTCGAAGCGGATCACCGCGGTGTCGGATGCCTTGATGCCCAGCTTGTGTTCAAGGCGCTCGACGGTGACCCCGGGATGTTCGCGCGGCACGATGAACGACTTGATCGCCGCCCGGCCCAACGATTTGTCCAGCGTCGCCCACACCACGATGTGACTGGCCCGCGAACCCGCGGTGACGAAGATCTTCTCGCCGTTGATCACATACTCGTCGCCGTCGAGCACCGCGGTGGTGGTGACTGCCGCCGAATCCGATCCGAAGGACGGCTCGGTGATGGCCATGGCGGCCCAGACGTCCTTGCCGAGGCGATCGAGCTGCTCGGGGGTGGCCACCGAGGAGATGGCGGCGTTGCCGAGGCCCTGACGCGGCACCGAGAGCAGCAGGGCGACGTCGCCCCAGCTGATCTCCAGCGCGTTGAGCAGCGCGGACATGTTGGCGCCGTTGACGGTGACCTTCTCGCCCTTGGTATTGGCGTCGTCGCGGAACGCCTCGGCGCCGGCGAACGAGATGGTCTTGGCTTCCGAGATGCCTTCGAACAGGGTGGCCAGGGTGTCCAGCTCGACCGGGTAGGCGTGCTCGGCGAGGTCGTACTTGCGCGAGATCGGGCGAAGCATCTCCGCAGCGCCCTGGTGGCCCTTCTCGATGACCGCCTGGAGCTTGCGGGGCATTTCCAGATTGATTGCCATGATTAGTCTTTCAGCTCGGATCGATGGCTAGATAACTACGACACCCTCGGCGACGCCGATGGCCCGCAGATCGCGGTACCAGCGCTCGACCGGGTGTTCCTTGGTGTAACCGTGACCGCCGAGCAGCTGGACGCCGTCCAGGCCGATCTGCATGCCCTTGTCGGTGCCGAGCTTGCGGGCCAGTGCCGCCTCGCGGGCGAAGGGCAGTCCCTGCTCGGCGCGGGCGGCGCCACGCCAGGTGATCAGCCGCAGGCCGTCGAGTTCGATGGCGATGTTGGCGGTCATGAAGGCCACCGACTGGCGGTGCGCGATCGGCTCACCGAAGGCCGTGCGTTCCTTGATGTAGGGGATGACGTAGTCGAGCACCGCGTGCGAGGTGCCGACGGCCAGGGCGGCCCAGCCCAGGCGGGACAGGGCAATCGCCTCTGAGTAGTCCTGGTCGGTGGCCTCGTCCTCGCCGAGGCGGTTGCTCAGCGGCACCGCCACGTTGTCGAGCTCGACCTGACCGAGGGCGGCCGCACGGATGCCCATGCTCGGATCGGCCTTGACCGTGAGCCCCGGCGACGAGGCCTCGACGATGAACAACGCCGGCTTACCGTCCAATTGCGCTGCCACGATGAACAATTCGGCGTCGGCGGCGGCCGGAACCAGCGACTTGACACCGGACAGGCGATAGCCGCTGGGGGTACGAACCGCAGTGGTCTTGAGTGCGGTGGGATCGAACAGGGGGTGCGGTTCGGCGATCGCCACACACGCCTGCGGCACGTTCTCGCCGGCGAATTCCTTGAGGTAGGTGGCCTGCTGGTCGGCGCTACCCCAGTGGGTCAGGGCCGAGGCGACGCCGCCCGGCGCCAG
Organism: Mycolicibacterium peregrinum; assembly: GCF_001665625.1. Classification (GTDB taxonomy): domain Bacteria; phylum Actinomycetota; class Actinomycetes; order Mycobacteriales; family Mycobacteriaceae; genus Mycobacterium; species Mycobacterium peregrinum_B. The sequence continues at coordinate 86,086 of NZ_LZSY01000021.1, forward strand.
GATCGGCAGTGCCAGGCCCATGTCGCCGTAGGCCAGGGCCTCGGCGACGAGCGCGTTGGTGACGGTGCTGCGGTGCTCGGCGATGCCGTCGAAGTCTTCGGGCACGTTGACGGCGGTGATGCCCAGCTCAGCGGCCTTGGCAATGAGGTCTGCGGGGTAGGCCGCGGCCTCGTCGGCGTCGTGCGCGGCGGGTCGCAGGATCTCCCCGGCGAACTCCCGGACCGTCTCGACGATCATCTGCTGGTCTTCGTCGGGGGTCAGGTCGAAGTAGTCGGCCCCACTGGCCTTCAGCCTGGTGGGTGCCTTGCCGAGCCCCTGGATCCGCTGGAATTGGCGGGTGGCCGCGCCCGCGGTCGAAAACACCTGCTTGACACCGTATTTCAGGCCGCGGTTCAGCGGATCGCGCAGGCCGTAACGGTCCAGGAATTCCTGGCCGACGATGGGCGTGATCAGCGCCAACCCGATGTCGGTCGCTGTCCGCTTGTGCTTGTGCAGTCCGACCGCGCTTTGCCGGCCGGAGCTGGAGGGACGGGATGGGGTGCCGTTCTTGGACGGCAGGGTGTTGGTCATGTCAGCTGCCTCTGCTGGTCGTAGCGACGCATCTGACCGTATCTTACTCCGGAGTAAGGTACGGCATCTGTTACCAACTTCACAGCGCCACAGATCAGGGTTCGGCGGCCGAGAGCTGGTCGTACTGCTCGCGGTTTGTGCGCACCTCGTCCATGTGCGCCTCGGCCCACGACTTGACCCCGATCATCAATCGCTGCAAGGAAAAGCCCAGGTCGGTAAGCTCGTAGGTGACTGTGACCGGCACGCTTGCGGTCACGGTCCGGGTGAGCAGGCCGTCGCGTTCGAGGGATCGCAGCGTCTGGGTGAGCATCTTCTGGCTGACCCCGGCCAGGCGCCGGGAGAGTTCGGAGTAGCGCATCGGACGTGGTTCGCCGGATTCGCCGGCTTCCGGTCGTGGGCCGTCGCCCCCGAGCGCCGCCAGGATCAGCGCTACCCACTTGTCGCTGATGCGGTCGAGCAGCTGGCGGCTGGGGCAGTTCGCCAGGAACGCGTCGTATTCCATCTTTGCTCGGGCCCGTTTCTGGGCCGCGGTTGTCGTCGGCACGTCGGCTCCCATCGGTCCCGGTGAGTTACGCACCTGGAAGTGCGTACTTCCCATTGGAGAGTTACCCATCCATCGTGGAGTAGTCAACACCTCACCACAAGACCCAGGAGTGAATGAACATGTCCGTTCCCACATTTCGCATCGCAGTCGTCCCTACCCCGGCCGGCCCGGACTCGATCGAAATCGTCGATGTGCCGCTGACCGAACCGGGTCCCGACCAGGTCCGGGTGAAGGTCGCCGCCGCGGCGGTCAACCCCGTCGACCTCGGCGTGGCAGCCGGGGTGTTCCACGACCTAGGCCTGGTCGATCAACCGAACTGGACCGGACTCGGCTGGGATTTCGCAGGCACCGTCGAGGCTGTCGGGGCAGGTGTAGATCTGGCTGTGGGAACGCGGGTGGCCGGTGTCGTGGCCGGATTCGACCGGGACTACGGCACCCACGCCGAGCAACTGGTGGTGTCGGCGGCCGACGTTGCTGTCGTGCCGGACGAATTGGACTTGATCGCGGCATCTACGGTGCCGCTCAACGGATTAGCCGCGGCGCAGATCCTCGATCTGCTCGGCGATGCACCGGACGGTGGGGCTCGGCTGTTGGTCACCGGCGCCGCGGGTGCGGTCGGGGGATACCTCGTCGTGCTCGCCCAGGAGCGCGGTTGGAAAGTGACCGGGCTGGCCCGCGAGCGCGACGAGCAGTTCGTCCGTGGCCTGGGAGCCGGCTTCGCCGCCGACGCGGAGCCGGGCTGGGATGCGGTCGCCGACGCTGGTGCACTGCAGCAGGCGGCTCTCGCGCTGGTCCGCGACGGCGGGCAGTTCGTCGGGGTGCAGCCGAGTGCGCAACTGTCGGCGGAGCGCGGCGTCACAATTGCCGCTGTCGTCGCTCACCCCGACGGCACCCGGCTCGCCGACCTCCTCGCCCGAGCGGCGTCCGGCCAGTTGCCGGCGCGGGTGCATGCGGTGCTGCCATTGGATCAGGCCGCCGACGCGCACCGCGCCGTCGCCAAGGGCGGAGTGCGTGGGAAGTACGTGCTCCAGCCGTGAGCTCAGTTGCCGGCGAGCCGGTCCAGCACTGCGGCGTGCACCAGGCCGTTCGTGGCCAACGCACTGCCGCCGTGCGGACCGGGGGCGCCGTCGACGCTGGTGAAAGTGCCGCCGGCCTCGCGGATGAGGATGTCGAGCGGGGCGATGTCCCACAGCTTCACCTCGGGTTCGCAGGCGATGTCCACCGCGCCCTCGGCCACCATGCAGTACGACCAGAAGTCGCCGTAGGCGCGGACCCGCCACACCGCGTCGGTCAGTGCGACGAAGTTGTCCCGGCGGTCGTCCCAGCCGGTGGTGAGGTCCGAGTACGACAAGCTTGCCGAGGCGAGATCGGCGACGCCTGACACCGACAGTTTGCGGGTCGTCCCGGCGAACGAACCGAACGCGCCCTGCCCCAGGCCCGCCCACCAGCGCCGGGCCAGGGCCGGTGCACTCACCACGCCGAGAGTCGGGACGCCGTCTTCGAGAAGGGCGATCAATGTGCACCACACCGGGACGCCGCGGACGAAGTTCTTGGTCCCGTCGATCGGATCGATCACCCACTGGCGTCCGGTCAATGTCGTTGTCCCACCGAACTCTTCACCGAACACCGTGTCGTCGGGGCGAGCCGTGGCCAGCGATGCGCGCAACGCTTCCTCGGCGCCGCGGTCGGCGTCGGTGACCGGGGTCAGGTCGGGTTTCGTCTCGATGCGCAGGTCCAGGGCGCCGAAGCGGTCCATGGTCAGTGTGTCGGCCTGATCGGCCAACTCGAGGGCCAGCGTCAAGTCATCCGAGGTGGAACTCATGCCGAAAGTCCTACCATGGCCTGGTGTGGGAAATCGGCATACTCCTCTTGCTCGTCGGCGCGCTGGTGCTGCTGTTGGCGCCACGGATCATGGCGCGTCGGGGAATTCGCGGTGAACTGGCGCACGGCACGTTGCTGGTGACGGGGGTGAGTCCGCGTCCTGACGAGACGGGGGAGCAGTTCGTCACCATCACCGGTGTCATCACCGGCCCGACGGTCAACGAGCACGTCGTGTATCAGCGCATGGCCGTCGACGTCAACGAGTGGCCGACCATGGGGGCGCTGTTACCCGTGGTCTATTCGCCGGGTAACCCGGACAAGTGGGCCTTTGCGCCCGCGGAGCCGCCACCGGCCTGATCAGGCGTGGGCGATACGGAGCAGCTCGGCCACACTCGCCAGTTTCACCCGGGGCCGGCCCACCGTCTCGCCGGACGCACGCTCGTGCGCGTCGATCAGCTGCCAGTGTTCACCGGTGACGAGCTTCGGTTGATGTTCCAACAGCCATTCGGCCAGTTCGACGTCGTACTCTGAACCGCGCTCGTCGACGCCGGCCGTCGCAAGGTCGTCGAGCAGGGTGTCGACGGTCTCCTGCGAGTCCTTCTTGTTGCTGCCGATCACCCCGGACGGTCCCCGCTTGATCCAGCCCACCACGTATTCGTTACGGCTGCCGTCGATTCGGCCGTCGGTGTGCGGGATCGTGCCGGAGCGTTCGTCGAACGGCAGCCCCGGGGTCGGCACGCCGCGGTAGCCGACCGCCCGCACGACCAACTGGACCGGCAGTTCCTCGCGCTCGCCGGTGTCCTTGGCCACCACGCGTCCGTTCGGGTCGCGGACAAGTTCGTTGCGGCCCAGCACAATCGACTCGACCCGGTCCTCGCCGTGTAACTCGATGGGGGAGGTGCAGAAGCGGAACACGATGCGCCGCTTGGATTCTTGAGGCGGCTCGTCGACGTACTTCCGCAGCACCCTGATGTTCTGTTTGACGGTCTTGCCCGCCGCTTCGAGGTCTTCGTCGGTGATGTCGGCGAAATCGGCCGGGTCGAGGATGACGTCGACGTCGCCCAGACCTTCCATGTCGCCCAGCTCGCGCAGTTCCAGCGTGGTGAAGGTCGCCTGCAGCGGGCCCCGGCGTCCGATCACGACGACCTCTTCCACCCCGCGGGTGTCCAGCGAGGCCAGCGCATGGTCGGCGATGTCGGTGTTGGCCAGGGCCTGCGGGTCGCTGACCAGAATGCGCGCCACGTCCAGCGCGACGTTGCCGTTGCCGACGACCACGGCCCGCCCGCCAGCCAGGTTGGGCGCCATGCCGTCGAAATGGGGATGGGCGTTGTACCAACCGACGAAATCGACTGCGGCCACGCTGCCGGGCAGCTCTTCGCCGGGGATGTGCAGGGCCCGGTCGGATTGCGCTCCGATGGCGTAGACGACCGCGTCGTAGCGTTGCGCCAACTCGGCCGGGGTGACGTGCTCACCGACCTTGATATTTCCGAAGAACCGGAAGCGTGCATCGGCTGCGGTCTTGTCGAACTGGGCGCTGATCGACTTGATCTTCGGATGGTCGGGCGCCACTCCCGAGCGCACCAGCCCCCACGGAGTCGGCAGCATCTCGAGCATGTCGACTCGCACGTCGCGATCGGAGTCGGGTAGATCGGCGAACTTCAGCAACGATGCGGCAGCAAAGAATCCCGAAGGGCCGGAGCCGACGATCGCTACGTGATATGGGCGCATACCCTGCCTTCTTACGAGCGGAAAAACCGTCACAGACCCAGCCGATGGCGTGCCGGGCCGGGTACCAACCGACTTTAAACACAGATCGTCTGCGCTGCCGCCAGTCGGAGAGAACTGCCGCCGAAATGCCGCCGGGTACCCTGAACATTCGTGGATCCAGACCGCCAAGCCGCCGTAGCCGCACTCGACACCACCCTGACGACCGTGGAGCGGGTGCTCGACATCGATGGCCTGCGCCAGCGGATCGACATGCTCGAGCAGCAGGCCTCCGATCCGAACCTCTGGGACGACCAGTCGCGCGCCCAGAAGGTCACCAGTGAGCTCTCGCACGCGCAGAGTGAATTGCGCCGGGTGCAGGACCTGCGTCAGCGTGTCGACGACCTGCCGGTGCTGTTCGAGCTCGCCGCCGAAGAGGGTGGTGAAGAAGAAGTCGCCGAGGCCGACGCCGAACTCGCCAAGCTTCGCGAGGAGATCGAGACCCTCGAGGTCCGCACCCTGCTCTCCGGTGAATACGACGAGCGCGAGGCCGTCGTCACCATCCGCTCCGGCGCCGGTGGCGTCGACGCAGCGGACTGGGCCGAGATGCTGATGCGGATGTACATCCGCTGGGCCGAGAAGCACGACTACCCGGTCGAGGTGTTCGACACGTCCTACGCCGAGGAAGCCGGGATCAAGAGCGCGACCTTCGCCGTGCACGCCCCGTTCGCCTACGGCACCCTCTCGGTGGAGCAGGGCACCCACCGGCTGGTGCGGATCAGCCCCTTCGACAACCAGAGCCGCCGCCAGACGTCGTTCGCCGACGTCGAGGTGCTCCCGGTGGTGGAAACCACCGACCACATCGAGATCCCCGAAGGCGACCTACGCGTCGACGTGTACCGCTCCAGCGGTCCCGGCGGGCAGTCGGTCAACACCACCGACTCCGCCGTCCGGCTCACCCACATCCCCACCGGCATCGTGGTGACCTGTCAGAACGAGAAGTCGCAGCTGCAGAACAAGGTCGCGGCGATGCGCGTGCTGCAGGCCCGGCTGCTGGAACGCAAGCGTTTGGAGGAGCGCGCCGAGATGGATGCGCTCAAGGGCGACGGCGGCAGCTCGTGGGGCAACCAGATGCGGTCCTATGTTCTGCACCCCTATCAGATGGTGAAAGATCTGCGCACCGAGTACGAGGTCGGAAACCCGGCCACCGTGCTGGATGGAGACATCGACGGATTCCTGGAAGCAGGGATCAGATGGCGCAACAGAAAAGATGAAGACGACTGATTGACGATGACTGATACCGTGCTCGCCCTTCCTCTCGCCGACCGCTGGCACGATTTCTGGGTCGGCGAGATCGGCGTGTGGATCCTGACCACCGGACTGCACATCGCCCTGTTGTTGATCGGCGGCCTGCTCGCCGCGCGGTTCATCAACTGGGCCGCGCAGCGGGTGGTGCGCCGGATCGACGCCGAATATCAGGAGAGCGACCAGCTGGTGCGCTCGGAGAGCGCCAAGCACCGGCAGGCTGTCGCCTCGGTGATCTCCTGGGTGTCGGTGGCGGTCCTGTTCATCATCGTGCTCGTCGAGGTCACCGATGCGCTCGCGGTACCGATCGCCTCCCTGGTCGCCCCGGCTGCGGTGCTCGGTGCCGCCCTCGGTTTCGGCGCGCAACGGATCGTGCAGGATCTGCTCGCCGGTTTCTTCATCATCACAGAGAAGCAGTACGGGTTCGGTGATCTGGTCCGACTGACCATCGCTGCGGCCAATGAGGCCGAGGGCACGGTCGAGGACGTCACGTTGCGGGTCACCAAGCTGCGGTCCTCCGAAGGCGAGATGTACACCGTGCCCAACGGGCAGATCGTCAAGGCGCTGAACCTGTCCAAGGACTGGGCACGGTCGGTCGTCGACATACCGATACCGTCCACGGTCGATCTCAACATGGTCAACGACGTGCTCAACGATGTCGCCGAGAAGGCCGCCGAAGACGGCGAGCTGTCCAAGCTGCTGCTCGACAAGCCGCAATTGATGGGCATCGAGAGCCTCGGAGTCGACACCGTGAACTTGCGGATGGTCGCCCGTACCCTGCCGGGCAAACAGTTCGAGGTGGGCAGGCGGTTGCGAATACGGGTTGTGCGCGCGCTGCGCCGGGCCGGTGTGGCCTCGTCAGGCGCGTCGGTCGCCGCCGCCGGGGACGTCATCCATCCGGCAGCCGTCGCCGAGACGGTCGCCGCGCCTCCGGCATCGGCTCAGGAGTCGAAGAAGTGAAACCCGACTTCACCAAGCTGACCGACGCGGCCAACAGACTCTGGCGCAGCAGGCTGGGTCGGGTTCGCACCTCGACGGTGGTGCTGATCGTGGCGTTCATCGCGCTGTCGTGGTTGCAGCAGGAGTACCGGCCCAAGCAGACCGCGCCGCAGTCGCCTGACACCCAGGTGGTCCCGCCTGGGTTCGTGCCCGATCCCGACTACACCTGGGTGCCGCGCACCAAGCTGCAGACCCCTCGTTCGACGACGCCGACGACGGAGACGGAGACGCCGGAGACGACCGAGACGACCACACCGACGACGACGGAGACCACCACTCCGACCGAGCCGGTGCCCGGAGAGTCGACCAGTACCACCACCACGCCCTCACCGGGTGCTCCGCGGACGACGGTGTTCGATCCGGACGGTCCGGGACTGCTCCCGCCCATCACGTTGCCATTGGGGCCTGCGCCTGCGCCGGCCCCGCCTGCCGAGCAGCCGCTACCCGGCCAGGAGTCGGTGGCCCCGACATTGCCGCGATAGCCTGACCTGCCGGATAGTTCCGCCCCGCTACACTGGCGTGCCGTGATGATCACCCTCGACCGCGTGACGAAGCACTACAAGTCTTCGGCGCGCCCAGCGCTCGATGACGTCTCGTTGAAAATCGACAAGGGTGAGTTCGTCTTCCTGATCGGCCCGTCGGGTTCGGGCAAGTCGACGTTCATGCGACTGCTGTTGGCAGCCGAGACGCCCACCTCCGGTGACATCCGGGTGTCGAAGTTTCACGTCAACAAGCTCGCCGGCCGGCACGTGCCGAGCCTGCGTCAGGTCATCGGCTGCGTGTTCCAGGACTTCCGCCTGTTACAGCAGAAGACGGTGTTTGAGAACGTGGCGTTCGCGCTCGAGGTGATCGGCAAGCGTGGCGAGGTGATCAACCGGGTGGTCCCGGATGTGCTGGAGATGGTCGGCCTGTCCGGCAAGGCCAATCGGTTGCCGAGCGAACTGTCCGGTGGCGAGCAGCAGCGCGTCGCCATCGCGCGGGCCTTCGTCAACCGCCCACTGGTCCTGATCGCCGACGAGCCCACCGGAAACTTGGATCCGGAGACCAGCAAGGACATCATGGACCTGCTGGAACGGATCAACCGGACCGGCACCACGGTGCTGATGGCCACCCACGACCATCACATCGTCGACTCCATGCGCCAACGGGTCGTCGAACTCGAACTCGGCCGGCTGATCCGTGATGAGCAGCGCGGCGTCTACGGAATGGATCGCTAAGTGCGCTTCGGCTTTCTTGTCAATGAAGTTCTGACCGGACTTCGTCGCAACGTCACGATGACGGTGGCGATGATCCTGACCACCGCCATCTCCATCGGCCTGTTCGGTGGCGGTCTGCTGGTGGTGCGGTTGGCCGATCAGTCCCGCGACATCTACCTGGACCGCGTCGAGAGCCAGGTGTTCCTGACCGACGACATCTCGGCCAACGACCCGAACTGCGACGAAGAAGCGTGCAAGGCGCTGTACCGCATGATCGACGACCGCGACGACGTGCGCTCGTTGAGCTTCCTCAATCGCGAGCAGGCCTACGACGATGCGATCAAGAAGTTCCCGCAATACAAGGATGTCGCGGGCAAGGACGCGTTCCCGGCGTCGTTCATCGTCAAGCTCAACGACCCTGAGCAGCACGAGGCATTCGACAAGGCAATGCAGGGTCAGCCCGGTGTGCTCAACGTGCTCAACCAGAAGGACCTGATCGACCGGCTGTTCGCCGTGCTCGACGGGCTCAGTAGCGTCGCGTTCGCGGTGGCGCTGGTGCAGGCGGTCGGTGCGGTGCTGCTGATCGCCAACATGGTCCAGGTGGCCGCGTATACGCGGCGCACCGAGATCGGCATCATGCGCCTGGTCGGTGCGACCCGCTGGTACACCCAGTTGCCGTTCCTCGTGGAGGCGATGATCGCGGCCTTGATCGGTGTGGTGATCGCCATCGTGGGCCTGATAGTCGTGCGAGCGGTGTTCCTCGAGAAGGCGCTCGACCAGTTTTATCAGTCGAATTTGATTGCCAGGGTCGACTACGCTGACGTGCTCTACTTCAGCGCACCATGGATGCTGTTCCTCGGCTTGGCGATGTCCGGGATTACCGCGTACGTGACGCTGCGGCTCTACATACGAAGGTAGTCGTGAACTAGTGGCGACCAAGAAGTCCAGCCCCGCCGGCAATAAGCAGATTGTGGCCAGCAATCGCAAGGCGCGGCACAACTACATGATCCTCGATACCTATGAGGCGGGCATCGCGCTCATGGGTACCGAGGTCAAGAGTCTGCGTGAAGGCCAGGCCTCGCTGGCGGACGCGTTCGCCACCGTCGACGACGGTGAGATCTGGCTGCGCAACGTGCACATCGCCGAGTACCACCACGGCACCTGGACCAACCACGCGCCGCGGCGCAACCGCAAACTGCTGTTGCACCGCAAGGAGATCGACAACCTGATCGGCAAGATCCGCGACGGCAACCTCACGCTCGTGCCGTTGTCGATGTACTTCTCCGACGGCAAAGTCAAGGTCGAGCTGGCGTTGGCCCGCGGCAAGCAGGCCCACGACAAACGCCACGATCTCGCCAAGCGTGACGCCGACCGCGAGATCACCCGCGAGTTGGGCCGCCGCGCCAAGGGCATGTCGTAGTTCGTTGCACCGCGAGCGTGCGCGTCTGGTGCCCGACACGCCGTATTTGGTGGGCAATTTGCGCGCGCTCGGCGGTCGCGGCCGACACGAAGACTCGCCGGAATAATCACTTGGCGTTCGCCGTTGGGTCTGGCGTACCATTGACTGTCCTGCCGAGATTCGGCAGGGATGCGAGGGGCTGATCGGTTTCGACTTCGCGCATCGAATCAAGGGAAGCGTGCCGGTGCAGGCAAGAGACCACCGTAAGCGTCGTTGCAACCAATTAAGCGCCGATTCCAATCAGCGCGACTACGCACTCGCTGCCTAAGCGACTGCGTGTCTGTCAGACCGGGAGCGCCCTCGGCCCGGACCCTGGCATCAGCTAGAGGGACCCACCCACGGGTTCGGTCGCGGAACCCGTGGGGACATCAAACAGCGACTGGGATCGTCATCTCGGCTTGTTCGCGTGACTGAGAGATCCGAGTAGAGGCACAGCGAACTGCGCACGGAGAAGCCTCGAGGACATGCCGTAGGACCCGGGTTCAATTCCCGGCAGCTCCACCAGTAGTACCCAGATAACTTCATATTCGAGACCTCCTTGCCGACAGCAAAAAGTGTCATACCCGTGGAGTACCACTGGATGCACAGTCGGCAAGGAGGTCTCTGTATGCGGATAGTCGTCGTCCAGAGAAGCGCCCATGCGGGCGTAACACTGCGTGCTCCCCAACCTGGATTCTGAGCGCGTCGCGAGGCCCGCCGGGGGTCGGATGTGGGTGACGGTCAGAGGTGCTTGGTGAAGAACGGGATGAGTGCTTCGAGGGCCGGTCCGACCGCTTCGGGCTTGTCGTACAGGTCGTAGTGGGACACGTCCGGGATCACGAGGAGTTCCTTGTCCTGTGAGGCGGCGAGGTCGAAGACGGTGTACGCGTCCCGGTAGGCGCCGAATTCACCTGGTTTGTTACCCACGACGAGCAGTAGCGGCTGTGTCAATAGTTTGTCTGCGAGGTGGTAGGCGTCGAACCAGACCGTGGGTGCCAGGGAGGCGAAGGACCACAGGTTCGTGCCGTGCGGGTGTGCACCTCGCGGTGTCTTGTAATACTCGGTTGCCTCGGCGACATCGATGTGCAGAGGCGGGACGAGCCCCAGCTCCTTCGCCTTCTCAACCGAGGGCGGCAGAGAGCTGTCGAGGCGCTGCTCGCCACCACGAGCCTCGATGGTGCGCTGCGCCGCGATGGCTTCCAGCGTCTTGATGGCCGCGTCCGGGGACATGTCGCCCTGGCGCAGCAACCGGCCCAAGTTGACTCCGGTCACGGTCGCCACCGCTTTGAACCGCCGCTCTGTCATCGCAGCCGCCCAGGTGTAGCCGCCGCCGGCACACATGCCGAACACGCCGATGCGGTTCTCATCGATGTAGTCGAGAGTGACCAGATAGTCGGCCGCACAACGGAAGTCCTCCACGCGCCAGGTCGCATCCTCGAGCTGGCGCGGCTCGCCGCCGCTACCGGCTTGAAATGCCGCGTCGAACGCGAGGACCACGAAGCCGGCCTCGGCGAACGCCTTGCCGTATACGGATCCCGAGGTCTGCTCCTTGCAGCTGCCGACCGGGTGGGCGCTGACGATCGCCGGGTATTTGCGGGCCGGATCGAAATCGGGCGGAAAGTGGATATCTGCCGCTACATCGACATTCTTGTTCTTGAAAGTCACGGTTTCCATGGGGTGACACCTCCTGGGTTGGCGCCTTGGGTACTCGTATCGAAGCTGGCGCAACATGCTCGATGCGAGCTTTGATCGCTCTCCGTATACCCACGCTAACTACCCAGGCAGGGCGTGATGCAGGGTAAAAATCTCTACCCCCTTGTCGGCGCTGCTGTCCTGACACTCTCCCGCGCTGCACCAATACCAGCAGTAGCGTGGTCTAAATGAGCGACCACGCCATCCGCAGCGAACTCGGGCAGTTTCTCAAGTCCCGACGGAATGCGTTGACGCCGGCCGCCGTGGGCCTGCCCGAGGACGGAACACACCGACGTGTCCCGGGACTGCGCCGCGAGGAGGTCGCACAGCTGGCCTCGATCAGCGTCCAGTACTACACCCGGGTGGAGCAAGGTCGACTCTCAGCGTCCGCGCCCGTTCTCACCGTTCTCGCCGAGGTGCTGCGTCTCGCCGATGACCAGCGCAACTATCTGTTCGGACTTGCGGGGAGAAGCAATGCACTTCCACGTCGGGCAGATCAACAAAAGATCCGGCCGCAAACCAGACGACTCCTCGACGCACTGGAATTCCCGGCGATCATTCTCGGCCGCCGCATGGACATCTTGGCCTGGAACCCGCTAGCGGCCGCGCTGCTCACCGACTTCTCCCAGATCCCGGCCAAGCAACGAAACTACGCCCGTCTGGTCTTCTCCGACTCCGAGATGCGATCACGCTACGCAAACTGGGAAAGTGTCGCGCCCGAATGTGTCGCATTCCTGCGCATGGAGGCAGCGCAAACTCCCAACGATCCGCGCTTGAGCGAACTCGTCGGCGAGCTCTCCATCAACGACGCGCACTTCCGCCGATGGTGGGCCGCGCACAACGTCGCATCACAGACCAGCGGCATCAAGAAGATCCGCCACCCTCTCGTGGGTGAACTGATTCTGGACTGGGAAACGCTCACCGTCACCACAGACCCCAGCCAACAGCTCGTCGTCTGGAGCGCAGAACCCGGTACTCCCAGCCACGAAGGCCTGACTTTCCTAGCCTCCTGGGCCGCGCAGGAAGATCAGCAGTCTCACAGCCGCCCGCCGCTATCTGGGCTATTTTTCAGCGAGCCCGGTCTAGCGGAGGACAACGAGACGTGATCAGCAGATCAGCTTCGTCTTGGACGACACTCGATCTCGGCGATGCGGAACTAGCGGCCCACAGATGGCACGGAAGACACTGTGAACATGACAGTTAGCTCCACCGAGAAGATGCAGGTCAGGGATCTAATCCCTGACCTGTTTCTTTTTCTGTCACCACCCTTTCACCACGCAGTCCGGGCCGGCCGGCCCCACACATGAGTCCACTTGTCCTGGTTACGGGTTAGATTGAGGCATGTTTTCTCACCGCAAACGTGGCCCTCAGCAGGGCAGTGCGCGGTCAGGTTGTCGCTGGGTCGGGCTTGGCGCTGCTGCACTTCTCACCTCCGGTATCCCACTCGTCGGTCTGACCGCGCCGCCAATAGCGGCGGCCGCCGACTGCGCCGATGCGGAGGTCGTCTTCGCGCGTGGCACCGACGAGCCGGCCGGTATGGGCCGGGTCGGCGATGCTCTCGTCGATGCGCTGCGCAAGCAGACCGCCGGCATGAAGATCGACTCCTACGGGGTCAACTACAAGGCCAGCAAGCTGCAGTTGCACGGCGGCGACGGCGCCAAAGACGCGATTTCCCACATCAAGTCCACGCTGTCCTCCTGTCCCGACACCAAGATCGTGCTGGGCGGTTATTCGCAGGGCGCGAGTGTGATCAACATCGTGGCCGGCAACCCGCTGGGCAACATCACGTGGGGCGATTCGCTGCCGCGTGAATACGCCGACAACGTCGTGGCGATCACCACCTTCGGTGACGTGGGCACCCGAACCAAGCAATCGATAGCAACCCAGAGCGCACTGTACGGGTCCAAGGCGATCGACCTGTGCAACCCCATGGATCCGATCTGTCACGAGGGCCAGGGCAACGAATGGAGCGGGCACACCGAGGGCTACGTCCCCGTGTACACCACCCAGGCGGCATCATTCATCGCGTCGAAGCTGCTCGCCGGCTCGGGACAGTCGCTGCCCGGGTACGGTCCCGCGCTGCCGGATTACGGTCAGCTGCCTGAGTTCGGCCAGTTGCCAGGGTCCGGTCCGACGCCGGTGTATGGCCCACTGCCGGGCACCGGCCCAGACACGTCGCTGCACGGTCCGCAACCGGGGTACGCCCCAGCGCCGGGGTACAGCCCGGCGACACCCGGATACGGAACGCAGCCACCCGGGTCCGATTCGTCGACACCCGCGCCGTCCGCACCGCCTGCCGGAATCGGGTGGGTCTAGGTAGTCCACGAGGCAAGGGCCGCAGAGATGCGGCCCTTCTTCGTTTTCAGCGCAGAGACGCGTCCCCACCTGCGATCATGGGTAATCGTTCCCTGCGATGAAACGGGGGAGTTGATCGAATTGTCCAGTGCACAACGCGAGTTCTCGGCGTACGGCCCGTCGCACCTGGTGGTGCTGGCGGTGTTCGTCCTCGGCGCGGTGCTGCTGGTCGTGATCGGCCGGCGGCAGACGCAAGCGCAGGCCCGAATCCTTAGCCGTGTCCTGGCGGTTGCGCTCATCGCGGCTTTTCTCGTGGCGTTGGCCTACAAGCTGACCGACCCCACCATCGACAACTCGGTGCCGCTCCAGTTGTGCGACCTGGCCGAACTGGCAGCCGCGTATGCCCTGTGGTCGCAACGGCATTGGGCCTTCGTCCTCACCTATTTCTGGGGCCTGGTCCTGAGTTCACAGGCTTTGATCACGCCGGACATCGGCACGGCAAAAGACGGTGCTCCGGACTTCCCCCATCACCTGTTCCTCACGTTCTTCGCGCTCCACGTGCTCGTCGTGTGGGCGGCCATCTATCTCACCTGGGGGCGAGGGATGCGACCACGGTGGCGTGACTACCGCTTCGCGGTCATCGCGACGCTCGCGTGGGGAGCCGTCACCTTCGCCTTCAACGCGATCACCGGGGCCAATTACGGCTACCTCAACAGGAAGCCGCCCACCGCGTCACTGCTGGATGTGCTGGGCCCCTGGCCGGTGTATCTGCTGGCCGAGGTCGTCATCGTGCTGATCGTGTGGGCGTTGATGACCTGGCCGTGGGAGCGGATGCGGCGTAGCTGTGAGGTAGCTGTCAGTGGACCCGCGAAGTGATTATTGACACTGACACTTTGACAGGCTAGGTATATTACGCGCGACTGCGAATGTGTATCGCTTGCGACCTGTCCCACCGGGCGACAGTGGCCTGATCGAAGGGGCGGGTTGTGCAGACCAAGGCAACGGAAACGAGCACGGGACCGGACAGGTCGGGCATCGCCCGCTTCATCCGCGTGCTGGCCGTGCCGATCCTGCTCGGCTGGGTGGCCCTGACGGTCCTGACGAATGCTCTCGTCCCGCCGCTGGAGAAGGTCGGCGAGGAGCACACCGTCGGTCTGAGTGCCAGAGACGCTCCGGCGATGATCGCCATGCGCAAGATCGGCAGTGACTTCCAGGAGTTCGATTCCGACAGCAACGCCATGGTGGTGCTGGAAGGCGAGCAACCCCTGGGCGACGACGCACACCACTACTACGACGGCATCGTCGACAAGCTCGAGGCCGACACCGCCCACGTGCAACATGTGGCCGACTTCTGGGGCGATCCGCTGACGGCCTCGGGCGCACAGAGCAATGACGGCAAGTCCGCCTACGTCCAGGTCTACCTTCGTGGCAACCAGGGCGAAACGCTGGCCAACGATTCGGTGGCCGCGGTGCGCGACATCGTCAACCAGTCGTCGCCGCCGGCCGGGATCAAGGTGTACGTGACCGGCGGAGCGCCGCTGGTTTCCGATCAGCACCACGCGGGCGACAAGAGCGTCGCGCGGGTCACCGCCATCACGCTCGTGGTGATCGCGGTGATGTTGCTGATCGTCTACCGCTCTATCGCCACCATGATCCTGGTGCTGCTGATGGTCTTCATGGAGCTCGGTGCGGCCCGCGGCATCGTGGCGTTCCTGGCGCACACCGACATCATCGGTTTGTCCACTTTCGCGGTCAATCTCCTGACGTTGATGGTCATCGCGGCGGGAACCGACTATGCGATCTTCGCGATCGGTCGCTATCAAGAGGCGCGTGGCGCCGGTGAAGACCGGGAAACCGCGTACTACACGATGTTCCGCGGTACCTCCCATGTGGTGCTCGGGTCCGGTATGACGATCGCCGGCGCGATGCTGTGTCTGAGCTTCACCCGCCTGCCGTACTTCCAGACCATGGGAGTGCCATGTGCGGTGGGCACATTCGTCGCGGTGATCGCCGCGCTGACGATGGGCCCGGCAGTCATCGTGATCGGCAGCCGGTTCGGGCGTTTCGAGCCCAAACGCAGTATCCGGTCGCGCGGCTGGCGCCGGGTCGGCATCGCGGTGGTCCGGTGGCCCGGCCCGATTCTGGCCGCGACGCTGGGCCTGGCCCTCATCGGCCTGCTCACGCTGCCGGGTTACAAGACCAATTACGACGCCCGCAAGTACCTACCGTCAGATCTGGCCGCCAATGTCGGATATCAGGCTGCCGAACGGCATTTCAGCGCAGCGCGGATGAATCCGGAACTGCTGATGATCGAGACCGACCGCGACCTGCGAAACCCCGCAGACTTCCTCGTCATCGACAAGATCGCCAAGGGGATCGTCCGGGTCCCCGGAGTCTCCCGGGTGCAGGCCATCACCCGACCCAACGGCCGGCCGATCGAGCACACGTCCATCCCGTTCCTGCTCAGCCGCCAGGGCACCACCAACACGATGAACCGGAAGTACAACCAGGACCGGATGGCTGACATGCTGGTTCAGGCCGACGAGATGCAGAAGACCATCGACACGATGGAGCGGATGTCGCAGCTGACCCTGCAGATGGCCGACATCACCCACTCGATGGTCGCCAAGACCAAGACGATGACTCTCGACATTGCCGAATTGCGGGACCATCTGGGCGATTTCGACGACTTCCTGCGTCCACTGCGCAACTACCTCTACTGGGAACCGCACTGCTCCAGCGTTCCGCTGTGCTGGTCGGTCCGGGCGATGTTCGACACCCTCGACGGGATCGACCCCCTGACCGACGACGTCCAGGAACTGGTGCCTGACCTCGAGCACCTCGACACGTTGATGCCGCAGCTGGCCGCGTTGATGCCCGAGCAGATCGAGTCGATGAAGTCCATGAAGACCATGATGCTGACGCAGCGGGCCACCCAGGCCGGCCAGCAGGATCAGATGGCTGCCATGCAAGAGAATTCGACAGCGATGGGGAAGGCCTTCGACGAGGCGCGCAACGACGATACGTTCTATCTTCCGCCGGAAGCCTTCGACAACAAGGACTTCAAGCGCGGCATGAAGAACTTCATCTCACCCGACGGAAAGTCGGTGCGGTTCATCATCAGTCACGAGGGCGATCCCGCGACGCCGGAGGGCGTCAACCATGTGGAGCCGATCAAGCTGGCGGCCAAGGAAGCACTCAAGGGCACGCCGCTGGAGGGTTCCAAGATCTATCTGGCGGGTACCGCGGCCACCTACAAGGACATGAAGGACGGGTCGTTCTACGATCTGATGATCGCCGGAATCGCCGCGGTGTCACTGATTTTCATCATTATGCTGCTGATCACGCGCAGCGTGGTGGCGGCAGCGGTGATCGTCGGCACGGTGCTGCTGTCGCTCGGCGCTTCATTCGGGCTGTCCGTTCTCGTCTGGCAACACCTCCTCGGCCTGGAATTGCACTGGATGGTGTTGGCGATGTCGGTCATCCTGCTGCTGGCAGTCGGGTCCGACTACAACCTGCTGTTGGTGTCCCGCTTCAAGGAAGAGCTGTCCGGTGGCCTGAAGACCGGCATCATCCGGGCGATGGCGGGCACCGGTTCGGTGGTGACCTCGGCGGGTCTGGTGTTCGCCTTCACTATGGCGTCATTCGCGTTCAGTGATCTCAAGGTCATGGCGCAGGTGGGCACCACGATCGCGCTCGGCCTGCTGTTCGACACGCTGATCGTGCGGTCGTTCATGACCCCTGCCATTGCCGCGCTGCTGGGCCGTTGGTTCTGGTGGCCTCAGGTCATCCAGTCGGCAGCGTCGAAGCGACGCCTGGCGTCTCTGCAGCAGGACGGAAACACACAAAGCGCCTACACAGCCCAGACTTAATAAGCGGATCTAACGTAATTGGTGGAAGTCGAAATCGAACACGTCCGCCGCCGCCCCCGCCTCCTGCCTACGGGGCTGGTTGGGGTTATGGCGGATACGGTCCGCCGTCGGTATGTGCCACCGGGCCTTTCCGGTTGGTTCAAGTCTGTAGCTGATCTGCAAACGGAACTGCCCACGTGTGAGCTGAAAGCGCTCGCACGTGGGCAGTTTCGCCTAATTACTTCTTGTTGCCGCCGGGCCGTGGAGGTGGCGGCGGCTTGGCCTTCGTGGTGGGCTCGAACTTGCCGCCCTTTTTCGGATCGAATGTTCCTGCCATGGTGATCCCTCTCGCTCGTTTCGATAGTTCCACCACTTCCCACCGTAGTGCGGAACGCTCGCCCGTGGGGAGTGTTCGTGGGTGCGCCGGGCGGTACCGCGCGGTTGACATCGAATTTCCCGGTCGAAAGCAACACGCCGGGTCGGTTGCGACACGGTCACGGGACGATACCTATCGGTGCATCACTGGTCACATCGACACCATTGATCACTAACGTCACATCAGCCAACTGTGACGTCATGTCGACGTCCCTGCATTGGGAAGGTGTGACATGTCGCGACGTCCTCGAGGTGCTTCGACGATGGCAGCGGCGGCCGCAATAGGACTCGTCGTCGCCGTCGGGGTGGCGCCATCGGCATCGGCCGAACCCTGCGAAGGCGCCGCTGCGGCCGCGCAACCTCTCCCGAACCAGGCCTTCCAGATTCCCAAGCCGTCCCGGCTCGCCCCGCTCAACCGCCCGATCGGGCATATGCCCGCCGGGGCCAACGACCGGGCTCCGCTGCCCAAGCTCGGGCAGTTGCCACTGGCCCTTCTGAAGGCGCTGATGCCGAACTCCGGACAGGTCAGGCAGAAAGCGGCCGTCGTGCCGGCACCCAATCCTGGTGGCGCTCAGCCGGTCCCGAATGCGGCTCAGCCGGCCCCGGTTCCCGCGGCGCCTCAGCCGGCTCCGGCTCCAGCGGCCCAACCAGCCCCGGGTGCGCCTCCTGGCACGTCGATCGTGGGTTGGGTGACCGGTCCCGACAGCCCCAACCAGACGATCAAACGCTTCGCCATCACCGGAACTGACCTCGGAATCATGTGGGACAACGGGGATCCGGTGAACCGGCAGGTGCTGATGGCCTTCGGCGACACCAACGGCTATTGCGGTATTCCCGGCAAACAGTGGCGGTACAACGCGTTGTTCCGCAGTCAGGACGGATCGCTGTCGAATACCGTCGCCGTGCCCGATGGTGTGGTGGCCAACAAGTACTCCGGTTCTCCGGTGTGGCGCCAGGGCATCTCCAAGCAGATCATCAACAGCATCGGCCGGGCGCCAGAGGAGACGGGCATCATCCCGACGGCGGGAATCTCGGTCGGGCGCAATCAATATCTGAACTTCATGTCGATCCGGAACTGGGACAGTCCCGGCGCGTGGTCGACCAACTTCTCGGCGATCGCGATGTCGCCGGACAACGGTGAGAACTGGGGTGTGTACCCCGGGACGATCCGGCCGCCCGGCGGAGGCAACGAGAATTTCCAGATGGGTGCGTTCCTCAAACCGGGTCCCGGTGATCCGTACATCTACACGTTCGGCACGCCGAACGGACGCGGCGGCTCGGCCTATATCGCGCGGGTGGCTCCGGGACTCATCCCGGACCTCACCAAGTACGAGTACTGGAACGCGGACAACAACGCCTGGGTACCGGGCAACCCGGCCGCGGCGACGCCGGTGATCCCTGGTCCCGTGAGCGAGATGTCGGCCCAGTACAACACGTATCTCAAGCAGTACCTGGTGCTGTACGGCAACGGGATGAACGATGTGGTGATGCGGACCGCGCCGGCGCCGCAGGGCCCGTGGGGGCCTGAGCAGTTGATCGCGCCGTCGTCGCAGATCCCTGGCGGCATCTACGCGCCGTATCTGCATCCGTGGTCGACGGGCAAGGAGTTGTACTACAACCTGTCGCTGTGGTCGGCCTACAACGTCATGCTGATGAAGACCGTGTTGCCCTGACCCGGCCGTTGACCGGCCTCAGCGGTGCCAGCAGGGCGTCGAGGCCGTACTCGAACACCGCGTCGTAGTCGGTGGGAGACTGCAGGGCGGCGACGAGCGCCTGATCGGGCCAGTCGGCGGTCCACAGGGACGGATCCTCCTCCTGATGCCGGGGGCCGCGGACCGCCGAGAACTGCATCACCGCGGACGAGATCACGTGCACCTGCACGGCGCGCAGCACCAGTGCGGCCCGTGTTCCGGTGACATTCAGCTCTGCCAGTTCGGCGGCGAGCCGCTGTTGTACGGGCAGGAACAAGGTCGGGGTGCGGTCCCGCTCGTGGGCGATCGCCAGTAGATGCTGGTGCCGGATCAGCAGGCTGCGCTGGTTGCGGGCCAGTGCGGCAATTCGATTCACGGGGCTGTCACCCTGCATGGGCAGGCCGGCCATCTCGGTCAGCAGACGGTCGACCAGACTGTCGAAGAGGGCGTCGCGGCCCCCGACGTGCCAGTAGATGGACGTGACGGCCACGCCGATGCGCTCGGCGAGCCCCCGCATCGAGAACGCTTCCACCCCGTCTTTCTCGATCAGATCGGCTGCCGCATCGAGGATGACGTCGGCGTCGATCGGCTTCGGTTTCGGACTCATTTGCCGGCTTCCGCCTCGGCGATGCGCTCGGCGTCCGGCAGGTCGAGGTAGCGCTCAAGGTTGCGGTGCATGTTGATGATTCTGCGCTCCTCGGCGGACAGGACGAGGTGGGTGAAGCCCGGCTGGTGCAATCCGCGCTGCAGGCCGGTGAGCACGGCGATGTCCTGGCTCATCACCGCGCCGGGGTGCGCCTCCTCGGCGCCCATCCGGACGTCGGTCGGGTTTACCCGCGGAGCATGGGCCGGCATGCGGGCCATCAGCGTCATCACCAGTTGCCCGCGGTCTGGATCCGATCCCGGCAACGACGTCATCACCGTCAGGTGATCGGCACTGGCGAGCAGGGTCAGGTTGGGGAAGATGTTGTACTGGTGCAGGCACATCACCTGATCGGTGCTGGCCCAGCTGATGTCGACGCCGCGTCCTGCTGCGAATTCCCTGATCTGCGAGGCGATCACGTCGGCCACCGACTGGCCGGGGGACTGCCGGTCCGACGGGAACGGGGTGCCCTCGGCGACGCCCATCAGCGCGCCTTGGGTGTACACGTAGGCGTCCCACACCTCTTCGTCGCTCAGCGCGCCGGACAGCCGTGGGCTCGGCACTCCGTACAGCGATTCGGATTTGCCCGTGTGGCCCCAGATCGTCTGGGGTGCGTAGACGTCGTCCATGCACCGGTGCAGCTCGGGATGCAAGGTCTGAACGTGGTAGGTCTCGCTGTACCCGTCGGCGATGGTCTTCCAGTTGGCGTCGACATCGATGGTCATCGTTGCGTAGCAACGGAAGTCGCCGAGCCCGCACCACGCGATGTCTCCGGGGACCGCTTCCAGGTAGTCGGCCAGCGGCATCGCTGCAGGGTCGAGGTTGACGAAGACCAACCGTTCCCAGGTGTCTACCTGCACCGGCGCCAGCGGGAACTCGGACATGTGCACCGACCCGAACCCCTTGCGGTTAGGAATCCGTTTGAGCACACCGGCCAGATCCCAGGTCCAGCCGTGGTAGCCACATTTCAGTTCCCGCAGTGAGGAGCCGGCACCGGTGCACAGGGTGTTGCCGCGGTGGCGGCACGCGTTCTGGAAGGCGCGCAACTCCCCGTCGTCCCCGCGGACGATCAGCACCGAGTAGGGGCCGCAACGGTATTCGAAGTAGTCGCCGGGGTCGGCCACATGATCGACCGTGCAGGCCTGTTGCCACACCCGCGGCCACATCCGTTCCACTTCGAGGCGCGCGAACGCGGGCGAGGTATAGCGTTCGGCCGGCACCCGGGTGGGGCGTGCCGGCGGTTCGCCGATCGCATCAGCCCGCGGGTGTGTGTCAGTTGAGCTGTGGGTCATGGGGCACCTCCCACTGAGAAGGAGAATCTCGGGACGTCGCAATGTAACGGTGTTACATTGCGACCGTAGCGGCCTCCACGCCTCAAGGGAGCAAAAACGTGTTCGATCTCAAAATCACGGGCGGTACGGTCGTCGACGGGACCGGTGCGGACCGGTTCACCGCCGACGTCGCGATCAAGGACGGAAAGATCGTCGAGGTGCATCGGCGCGGCGCCGAAGACCCGGCACTGGCCGGCGACGCCGCCGAAACCATCGACGCCACAGGCAAGATCGTCGCCCCCGGCTTCGTCGACATTCACACCCACTATGACGGCCAGGTCTCCTGGGACGCCGTGCTCGAACCGTCCAGCAACCATGGCGTCACGACCGTGGTGGCCGGCAACTGCGGTGTCGGCTTCGCACCGGTGCGTCCCGGCCAGGAGGAATGGCTGATCTCCCTGATGGAGGGCGTCGAGGACATCCCCGGCACGGCGCTCACCGAGGGCATCACCTGGGGTTGGGAGACGTTCGGCGAATACCTGGACGTGATCGGCAAGCGTGAGCTGGCCGTCGACATGGGCACCCAGATCGCCCACGGCGCCATCCGGGCGTACGCGATGGGGGAGCGCGGCGCCCGCAACGAAGCGGCGACACCTGATGACATCAAGGCCATGGCCAAACTGGTGCAGGAGGCCATCGAAGCTGGAGCGCTTGGCTTTTCATCGTCGCGCACCATCGCGCACACCGCCATGGACGGCGAGCCGGTGCCCGGAACCTTCGCCGCCGAGGACGAGTTGTTCGCGCTGGGCCGGGCCACCGCGGCCGGTGGCGCGGCGGTCTTCGAGCTGGCTCCCCAAGGTGCCGCCGGTGAGGACATCGTCGCACCCAAGAAGGAACTCGACTGGATGCGTCGGCTCGGCGAGGAGATCGACTGTGCGCTGAGCTTCGCCCTGATCCAGGTCGACGCCGACCCCAACCTGTGGCGCGAGCAGCTTGACCTGTCGGCGGCCGCGCACAAAGCGGGTAGCCGGTTGTTCCCTCAGGTGGCGGCGCGGCCATTCGGCAT
This sequence comes from Mycolicibacterium peregrinum, assembly GCF_001665625.1. Lineage (GTDB taxonomy): Bacteria > Actinomycetota > Actinomycetes > Mycobacteriales > Mycobacteriaceae > Mycobacterium > Mycobacterium peregrinum_B. Next base: position 108,547 of record NZ_LZSY01000021.1, read on the forward strand.
GCTGCTGGGCTTCCCCGGTCACCATGCCTTCACCCACCGCCCGACCTACCGGCGACTGCAGGCCGAATGCACGCGCGAGGAACTCGCCGAGCGGCTCGCCGACCCCAAGGTACGCGCGGCGATCCTGGCCGAGGAAGACCTGCCGATCGATCCCAGCAAGCTCTTCGACGGCATGTTCATGCTGGCGCAGAATGCGGCAAACCGCCTGTACCACATCGGTGAACCGCCGGATTACGAGCCGACCGACGAGCGCACCGTCGCGGCGATCGCCAAGCAGCGCGGCATGGACCCGCTGGCCGCGATGTATGACCTGATGCTCGAGGCCGATGCCGGTGCCATGTTGATGTACCCCATGTTCAACTACTCCGACGGCAATCACGATGCGATCCGCGAGATGCTGACGCATCCGGCCGGCGTGCTGGGTCTGTCCGACGGCGGCGCGCACTGCAGCATGATCTGCGACGCCTCGTACCCGACGTTCCTGCTGACGCACTGGGCCCGTGACCGTCATCGTGGCGAGAAGCTGCCGCTGGAGTACGTGATCCGCAAGCAGTCGCACGACACCGCGCAGCTCTACGGTATGTCGGACCGCGGCGTGATCAGTGTGGGCAAGAAGGCCGACGTCAACGTGATCGACCTGGATGGCCTGACCTTGCATGCGCCGAGAATGGCCTATGACCTGCCTGCCGGCGGAAAACGGTTGGTGCAGGGGGCAAGCGGTTACGACGCGACGATCGTCAGCGGGACGGTCACCCGCAGGCACGGGGTGGACACCGGGGCCCGTCCGGGTCGTCTGGTGCGTGGGACCCGCTGATCAGTAGGGTCTTTCGTCATGGCGGATTTCCGTTACGACCCGCGTCAGCGCCCGGCCCAGCCTGCGGCGCCGGCCGCTGACGCGTTCAGAATCCACACTGCCGCTGTCGCCGAAGGGGTTTCGCTGGCGTACGTCCGCGAGGGCGTCGGCGGTGTGCCCCTGCTGCTGGTGCACGGGTACCCCGAGACGAAGCGGATCTGGTGGCGCAACATCGAGGCCTTGGCCGCAGCCGGCTTCGAGGTCATCGTCCCGGACCTGCGCGGCATGGGCGACAGTGCGATCCCGCCCGACGATCAGCACGACATCGTCACGTACTCCCGCGACCTGTATGCGTTGGTCCACGACCAACTGGGCCACGAGTCCTGCCTGATCGCGGCCAGCGATGTCGGAGCCGTCGTCAGCACCGACCTGATCCACCGGTATCCCGGATTCGTCACTCACTTCTGTGTTTTCAACACCGTGCCGCCCATGGGAGTCGACTACTCGGGAATCGGCACCCAACATCCGGGGTTCGTCGGCGGCGCAGCCGATCCCACCGGTGACTACCGCTGGATGCAGGGCGCCTTCCCCGACCAGCTCGCCGCGATGCTGCCCACTCCGGAAGCTCGCAGGCAGTGGGTGGCGGCGATGTATACCAACCGGCTGTGGGGCTCGGCCTACGCGTTCACCCAGTCCGAGGTGGACTTCATGACCGAGCCGTTCGCCGACGAAGCGCGGCTACGGGCGGGGTGGGCGTCGTATCAACTCGCCTACGGCCGCGCCATGGCCGAGATCCCGCTGATGGCTGCGGTCGAGGTGCCCACCCTGGTGCTGTACGGACCCGAAGATCATGTGGTCGGCGAGGATTTCGTGCCCCGCACCGAGCGGGCGTTTCTCAATCGCATTGGGCCGCTGGTGGTTCCGGGTGCCGGCCACTTCCTGCAGTGGGAGCGCGCCGATATCTTCAACCGGTTGATCCCGGCGGTGTTCGGCGAGGTCATTGCGCGCCATCGGTCGGCTGAGCCAGAATTGCGCCGCCCAGCCAGCGTCTGAGGAAGCGCCGCAGTTCTTCTCGGCTGCGGCCGGGTTCGTTGGGGGCGATGAAGAAGGACAGCATCGTGCGCAGGGTGAATTCCACGAGCTCGCGCAGCGCGGATTCGTCGTATCCGTACTTCGCCCAGTCGACGTCGAACCGGGTGATCATCCGCATGCCGAAGGCCTGACCTTCGCCGGAGGCGACGTTGACCGAACTCGCGGCGGCCTGCGGTCCGGACAGCATGATCCGCAGATGCGGTATCCGGGTGACTTCCTCCAGGGTGAACATGACGCCCTCGGTCATCGCCTCGGCGGGATCGGTGATCCCTCGCACGCTTTCGGCGAGCCGGTCGAGAAAGCCTTCCACCGAGGCGATCGCGGCCGCGTGCATCAGTGCTTCGGCGGTGGGGAAGTAGCGGTACACGGTCTGGCGGATGACGCCGAGTGATGCCGCGACGTCGGCGATGCTGATCCCGGTCCCCGTCTCGGCGATCAGCTGCACAGCGGCGGCCACGATGCGTTCGGAGGCTTCCTCGTCGCTGCCGGGCGGTCGCCCGTCCCACCCGCGCCTACGCGCCACGGTCCGGATTCCTGGCCAGCCACATTCCTGCAGGATATCGCCACCCGCCGTTGACGGGCCGCAGCCGCGTGTAGTAATCATACAAAGACGGCGTTGTTTGTATGATTACTTTGGACGAGCTGAGGTGGCACCGATGACGGATCTGATCGTGCGGAAGATGAGGTTCGCGTTCGCGGACCACCGCGTCCCCTTCCTGTGGAACGAGACCAACCCGGCGTTCTCGTCGATGGCCAACGCGGTGTCGTTCCTGGCCATTGCCTTCGAGAAGATGATCGGCCACATGATCACCGAGGCCATGCCATTCATCACCGACCCGGAGGTGGCCGAGGAGGCTCAGGCCTTCGTCCGGCAGGAGGGCCAGCACGCGATGGCCCACCGCCAGCACGCCAAGGGCCTGATCAAGACCTACCCGGGTCTCAAGGAGACCCTCGACGACGTGGTCAAGGCATTCGACGACCTGACTGCCGAGACGCCGCTGAAATACCGGCTGGCCTACACCGCCGACCTGGAGGCGACGTTCACCCCGGTGTTCAAGCTGATGCTCGACCATGACGACACGCTGTTCGCTCCGGGGGACGACCGGGTGGCCTCACTGTTCCTGTGGCACTTCGTCGAAGAGGTCGAGCACCGCAGCTCGGCGTTGATCATCTATGACGCGGTGGCCGACGATCCGTGGTACCGGATGCGGGTCGCGCCGTCGATCTTCAAACACGTCTGGGCGGTGCTCAAGATCGCCACCGAAGGCTTCAACAAGCACGTTCCGCTGGAAGAGCGCCAGATCGACGCGGTGTCGATGTTCGGTATGCAGGCGCGGAGAAAGGCTCTGCTGCAAAAGCTTCCGTTCACCAAGACCCCGTATGACGGGCCGGTCGCGAACGCGTTCGCGCATCTGCCGGTGCGCGAGATGCTGACCGCCCTGACCGGTGTCGTGCGCAGCCAGGTCCCGGGCCACAATCCGGCCCACGAGAAACTGCCGGCATTGGCCGACGAGTGGTTCCAGCGCTACGAGGACGGCTACGAGGTCACCCAGTGGTACACCGCAGGTGATGCCACGGCGCAGAAAGCGAGCACGGCCGATGTCTGATCTGTGTACTCCGACATTCTCGGGTTTGGCGCAGCGCCTGGGCTTTTCATGTGACACCGCAGGCGGTCTGGTCGAGTTCCGCAACCCGTTCGGGCTGGAGAACTGGACGCTGCCGGTGCTCGAGCTCACCGTGATCGTCGGGGCGGTGCTGGCCCTGGTGTACGCAATCGTGCGGCTGCGCCGGCACAACGATCCGACCAACCTGGTGCTCTGGTTCGGCGCCATCGCGTACCTGCTGATCATCGAACCGCCGCTGTATTTCCCCGGCGCATTCGGGATCGCCGAGCACGTCGACACGATGTTCGCGCACAACGTGTTCACCGTCGACTTCCTGTGGGGCCGGCTGCCGCTCTACATCGTCGCGATCTATCCGATGATGGCGACGGTGGCCTACGAGATCGTCCGGATCCTCGGGGTCTTCCGCCGCCGCGGTGTGCTCATCGGTGCGATTTGCGTCGGGTTCGTCCACCACGCGTTCTACGAGATCTTCGACCACATCGGGCCGCAGCTCCGGTGGTGGGAGTGGACGCTGGATCATCCGATGAACCAGCCGTTCTTCGATTCGGTACCGCTGCCCAGCGTCGTGGTGTTCGCTGCGCTGTGGCCGATGTCGCTGGCGTTCTGTGTGCAGCTGTTCGTCGGCCGGCACGTCCAGGACGGCAAGACCTTCACCGGGCTGCAGATCGTGGGACGCACCATCGTCGTCGGTGTCCTGGCTTCGATCGGAACCGCCGTGCTGCCCCTGCCGGCCACCGTGGGTACGTCGATCTCGGGGAGTACCACGGTCGGTGGGTTCATCTACGCCGCCGAACTCGTGGTGCTCGTCCTGGTGGCGATCCCGGTGCTGTTCGGTCAATGGTCGAGCCTGCGCAAGGACCGCGATCCTGCGACCGTGCGGTACTCCAATCCGCTCATCCTGCGCTACGCGGCGGTGTACCTGGCCGTCATGACCGTCCTGTGGCTGACGGCCCTGCCGGCCTACTTCGGCGCTGTCGACGGCCTCACCGCTGCGGGCGACCCCACCGGGAGCCTCTGGTACACAGTGGCCTGCCTGGTGACCGCGGCTCTGTCGATTTCGGCAGCGGCCACTGCAAATCCTGCTGACCTGCAACAAAAGCCGGACGCGGTGGCGCCGGCGGTGGCAGCGAACCAGGAATGAGGAGCGAACCCACAGGCGTGCCACACGTCTGACGCAGTAGGTGATGAGGCAGAATTGCGGTGATGCCGACACCGCCGCAACGCCCCGGCGAACCCGGCCGGCGAGGCCGGGGCCCTGTGCCGCCGCCCGACCCGGCCACCCGGCGGCTGCCTCGTCCCGGCCGGCCCGAGGCGCCGACGGAGCAGCTCCGGGCCCGTCCTCAGCCGCCCGAGCCTGCGACCGAGCAGATCCGGGCGCGCCGTCAGCCCCCTGAAGCCGCGACCGAGAAGATCACAAAGCCCCGCCCACCGGCGGCGGCCCGGCCGGCGGGACCACCGCCGACCAAGCCGCCTGCTGCACCGGAGGAGCCACAACCGGCGAAACGCTCGTCGCAATGGCGTAGTCCGCAGGCGATAATCCTCATCGTCGTCATCGCGGTGTCCCTGGTGGTGATCGGGCTGACCGGCGGCGAACTGTTCGCCCGTCACAAGGCGAGCTCCCTGCTCGTCTCGGTCGCCGAATGTGTGGTGGAGGACAACGCCTCGGTTTCTTTCGGGGTGAACCCGCCGTTCCTGTGGCAGCACATCACCGGGCACTACACCAACATCTCCGTGGAGACCGGCGGCAAACAGGTGCAGGCCGCCAAGGGGATGACCGCGGATGTGGCGCTGTCCGACATCAGGTTGCAGGGCACCTCGGACTCCAAGGGCACCATCGGATCGTTGAACGCCACATTGACCTGGACGGCGGCCGGGATCAAGGACACGGTGGCCGAGAACCTGCCGGGCGTCGGCTCTTTGGTGACCGATGTGAGCACGGACCCCGCTGCGGGCACCATCACCATGGAGGCGGTGGGGGACACCAAGGTGACCGCCAAGCCCGTGGTGAACGACGGAAACCTGGACCTGCAGATCACCGACGTCAGTGGTCCGTTCGAGAAGGAGACCGTGCAGACGGCGCTCGACGCTCTGATGACGAAGCTCAACGACGCCTACCCGCTAGGGATCCACGCCGACAGCGTCTTGGTGACCGACACCGGAGTGGTCGGCAAGTTCTCCAGTCAGAACGCGTCCATTCCCAACGACGGTTCTGACGACGCCTGCTTCGCGAAGCTCTGATGTTCCGAATCGCGGCGGCCGGAGCGCTGATACTGATGGCTCTGTCCATCGCGCCGCCGGCCCGGGCGCAGGAACCCAGCCCGCTGCAGCCGCTCGTCGATGCCGCCGCGCAGCGACTGCAGACGGCGGACCCGGTGGCCGCCAACAAGTTCCGTACCGGTGGACTGATCGAGGACCCGAAACGCGAACAACAGGTCATCGAGGCCACGACCGCCGAGGCCGACAGCCGCCACCTCGACCCGGCCTACGTGCGTGACGTGTTCCGGGATCAGATCGACGCGACCGTCGCCGTGGAGTACGGCCTGTTCTCGCAATGGAAACTGGATCCGGCGACCGCGCCGGTGACTGCACCCGACCTGGCCGCGTCGAGGACGACGATCGACGGACTCAACCACACGATGGTCGACGAGATCGCCGACCAGTGGCCGGTCCTGCATTCACCGGCCTGCCGGGCAGACCTGGTGAGCGCAGTCGAGAGCGTGGCCGCGGCGCGAAATTTCGACCCGTTGTATCGGCGCGCGCTGGACCACGCCACCAGCTCTTATTGCCGCTGACTACCGCGCACAGCCCACTATTGACGTTTCTGTAGACCGTGGGCGGGTATCCCTGGCCGCAGGAGGTTCAGGAAATGCCTACATGGAGTTGGATCGTCATCGCCGCAGTCGTCGTGATCATCGTGCTGCTCGCGGTGGTCGTCGGCGCGTCGATGATGCGTCAGAAGCGCAGTGAGCGGCTCAGGGAACAGTTCGGGCCGGAGTATGAGCACGCCGTCGAAAAAGCGGGCGGCCAGCGTGCAGCGGAGCGGGAACTGCTTGCGCGCGAACGCAAACACAACAAGCTGAAGATCAACGAGTTGTCGCCGGAATCCCGGACCCGGTACGTCGAGGCGTGGGGGGTGACCCAGGCCGGGTTCGTCGACAACCCATCCAAATCGGTAGGCGAGGCAGATCGCCTGGTGACCGAGGTGATGCGGGAACGTGGTTATCCGATAGACGATTTCGAGCAGCGTGCTGCTGACATCTCGGTCGACCATCCCAAGGTGGTCGAGCACTACCGTGCCGCGCACATCCTGCACCTTGCTCAGGATCAGGGGGAGATCGGTACCGAGGCGCAACGTGAGGCCCTCGTGCACTATCGCGCGCTCTTCGAGCAGTTGGTCGGCAATGCACCGGAATCGCATGCGGGGCCCGAAACGCGCTCCGGGCGCGATACGCAGGCTGCCGAACACGTGGCCCAGAGCGAGCACGGCGCCCCAGCCGAGGGTGAAACCGGCACGAACCAAACCGGCACGGATTCGACGAAGGAGGCGCGAGCATGACCACTCACGACGAACAAGCGGCAACCGCCCCGCCGCGCGACGCGGAGGTGCCGGGAGGCGCGGGGGTACGAGAGGACGCGGAGGTATCCGAGACCCGCGCCGCCGATAAGACACGGCCCGCTCCCGCGGCAGATTCAGGCACTGGCCAGGCCGAGCCGGTGCACGACGACAACACGCTGCTGTTCGCCGACGAGCATCGGTCCGGACTGCACTCGCGCTGGAATGACGTTCAGGCGGCGTTCGTCGACGACCCGAAAGAGTCTGTCCAGAAAGCGGACAACCTTGTGGCGGAAGTCGTCGAGGAGCTCACCGCAAGTTTCGCCGACACCCGGTCCCGGCTCGAGGCGCAGTGGTCTCGCGGCGAGGAGGCCTCCACCGAGGATCTCCGCCTCGCGTTGACGCGTTACCGCGATTTCTTCAACCGGTTGCTGTCGGTGTGAGGTGCCGGAGGGGTACAGACTGAGAGCTAGAGACTGTCCACGATGGCGTTCTTCAGCGTCTCGGAGCTTGTGCCGAAGACCGCCTGAACGCTGTTGCCCACCTCGATGACGCCTGCGGCGCCGAGGGCCTTCAACCGGTCCTGGTCGACCTTGCTCTTGTCGGCGACCTCCATGCGGAGCCGGGTGATGCAGGCATCGACATTGACGAGGTTCTCCCGGCCCCCGAAGGCGGCGATGATCTGCTCGGCCTGAGTGTCGGCCCGCGCGGGTGCGGTGAGGGTGCCGGAACCGCCGGCGGCGACCGGATCGCCGGCCCCGCCGGCAGCGGCGGCATCGGCTCCCTCACCGAGATTCGCCTGTTCCTCGGCCTCGAACTCGGCGTCGGGTTCACGGCCCGGCGTGCGCATGTTCCATTTCGTGATCGCGACGTAGAACAGCACGAAATAGATGACCGAGAACACCGCCCCCATGGCGATGAGCAGCCAGATGTTCTTCGCAGCCGGAGCACCGCCGTAGAGCAGCAGGTCGAGTAGCCCGGCCGAGAACGAGAAGCCCAGGTGGATGTCGAGCAGGTAGGCGATCGCCAGGGACAGTCCGGTCAGGACCGCGTGGATGACGTAGAGCGGGAACGCCACGAACATGAACGCGAACTCGAGCGGTTCGGTCACCCCGGTCAGAAATGCGGTGAGGGCCGCCGCCGACAGGATGCCGACCGCGACCTTGCGTTGCTTCTTGTTCGCGGCGAGGATCATCGCCAATGCCGCCGCAGGGAGGCCGAACATCAGGACGGGGTAGAACCCGGACGTGAGAATGCCGGCGGTCGGGTCGCCGGCAGCGAACCGGGTGAGTTCGCCGGTGACCACGGTGCCGTCCGGAGTCTGGTAGTCGCCGTAGAGGAACCACACGTATGAGTTCGGAATATGGTGCAGACCCAGAGGAATCAGCATGCGGTTTGCGAATCCGTAGACGAACGCGCCCAACGCGCCGCTCCCGCCGATGAACCGGCCGAGGCCGGTCAGCCCCGCATCGAAGATCGGATAGAAGTAACTCATCAGGAAGGCGATGAACAAACTGGCCAGGGACACCACGATCGGTACGAACCGTCGCCCTCCGAAAAAGCCGAGATACGACGGTAATTGGATGGTGTGGTACCGGTCGAACAGCCAGGCCGTCACCAGACCCACTACGATCCCGGCGAACACGCTGTAGTTGATCTGAGCCTGGTCACCGGCCTTGTCCACCTCGCCGGCCAGCACGATGGGGGACATGGTCTTGAAGACCGCGGCCATCACCAGGTATCCGACCACCGCGGCCAGCGCCGTCGAGCCGTCGGCCTTTCGGGCGAAGCCGATCGCGACACCGACGGCGAAGAGCAGGGGCAGATTGGTGAACAGGGCGTCGCCGGCCGCGCTCATCGCCTTGAAGAACGCGCCGATGACGGGGGAGTCGATCCGGCCCAGCAGATCGGGTTGGCCGAGCCGTAGCAGGATGCCCGCGGCGGGCAACACGGCGATGGGCAGCATGAGGCTCTTGCCGAGCCGTTGCAGTTGCGCGAAAGCAGGTATGCGCAGACCGGACTTCTCCTGTGCACCTTCAGGTTTCGTCGTACCGCTCATCGCACCACCGTCCTCCTGGCCACCCGGCGCGAACCGCCGTAAAGCTGTGCGGAAGCTTAGACGAGAACCCGTGAACTCGCGGCCGTCTTCCGGCCGCCCTCGTATTGTTGGGACACCACAGAAGGAGTCACCACAGTGAGCTTGACGCGAGTACTCGCCCCCGTCGCCGGGCGCGCGGTAGCACTCCAGGATGTTCCGGATCCCGTGTTCTCGGCGGGCATGGTCGGCTACGGTGCCGCGGTCGATCCGCCGCGCGGCGTGATCGACGCAATCGCGCCGGTCAGCGGCAAGTTGCTGAAACTGATGCCGCATGCCTACGTCATCATGACGGCCGAGGGCGTCGGTGTGCTGGTGCACCTCGGGCTGGATACCGTCGCTATGAACGGCGAGGGCTTCACCGCCCACGTCAGCCAGGGAGAGGATGTTGCCGCCGGTCAGGTGGTGATCACCTACGACGTGCCCGCAGTCGAGGCGAAGGGTCTCAATCCCATTGTCCCCGTAGTGGTCATGGACGAACGTGAACCCGGCAATGTGACAGTGGCCGGGCCGGTCGCGGCCGGAGCCGATATCCCGTCGGGCGCAGAACTTTTTACTGCGGCCAAGTAGATGGTCGAGTAGATGGAAGTCATCATCCTGGCCGATGCCGACGAGATCGGCAGGGTGGCCGCCGACGCGTTCGGCGGGCTGCTCGACCGTAAACCGAACGCCGTCCTGGGCCTTGCCACCGGGTCGTCGCCGCTGGCGGTCTACGACGAACTCGCCGCCCGGTGCGCTGCGGGACAGATCTCGTTCCGGCACGCCAGGGGATTCACCCTCGACGAATACGTGGGCCTGCCCGTCGATCATCCTGAGCGCTACCGCAATGTCATCGACACCGTGTTCGTCTCGCGCGTCGACTTCGCCCCCGGGGCGGTGCAGGGCCCTGACGGCCTGGCCGACGACATCCCGGCGGCGTGCGCGGCATACGAGGCGGCCATCCGCACTGCCGGCGGCGTCGATTTGCAGGTCGTCGGTATCGGCACCGACGGGCACATCGCCTTCAACGAACCCGGGTCCTCGCTGGCCTCGCGCACCCGGATCAAGACGCTGACCCGCCAGACCCGCGTCGACAATGCCCGGTTCTTCGGGGACGACCTCGATGCGGTGCCGACACACTGCCTCACCCAGGGGTTGGCCACCATCATGGCGGCCCGGCACGTCATCCTGGTGGCCCTCGGTCGCAGGAAGGCCGAGGCGGTGCACCACCTCGTCGAGGGCGCCGTGACCGCCATGTGGCCGGCCACCATCCTGCAGCACCATCCGCACGTCACGGTTCTGCTGGACGACGCTGCGGCGCAGCGGCTTCAGCTCATCGACTACTACCGCGAGACCTACCTCGCGAAACCGGATTGGCAGGGCATCTGAGTGCTGCTGACTGCCGACACGCTCATTGCGGGCGCAGAACTGTTACGGCCGGGGTGGATCGACCTGTCGGGCGGGAAGGTGACGGCGGTGGGAGCGGGTCGCCCGCCCCGAAGTGCCGATCGCGAACTGGGTGCGGTGACTGTGATGCCGGGTTTCGTCGACACCCATTCCCACGGCGGTGGCGGGGGCAGTTTCTCGGCCGCCTCGACGGCCGATACGTCGGCCGCCGTGGCGCTGCACCGTCGCCACGGCACCACCACCATGATCGCCTCGCTGGTCACCGCGAGCCCCGACGACCTGCTGCACGAGGTCGGCGCACTGGCGGCGGATGTCCGCGCCGGACTGATCGACGGCATACACCTCGAAGGTCCGTGGCTGTCGACCGTGCGGTGCGGTGCTCATCAACCCGCGCTCATGCGGGACCCGGACCCGGCCGAGATCGACCGGTTGCTGGCCGCCGCGGCGGGAACGATCAGGATGGTGACCATCGCTCCGGAGCGTCCCGGTGCGCCGGCCGCGATCCGGCAGTTCGTCGACGCCGGCGTGGTGGTGGCTGTCGGCCATACCGAGGCCACCTACGAACAGACCCGCGCAGCGATTGCGGCCGGCGCCACGGTGGGCACCCATCTTTTCAACGCGATGCGTCCGGTCGACCGGCGAGAGCCGGGCCCGGTGATCGCGCTGATCGAGGATCCGGCTGTCACCGTCGAACTCATCACCGACGGCGTTCATCTCGATCCGGCCATCTACCGACACGTCACGCGCACCGTCGGGCCGGATCGCGCCTCGTTGATCACCGATGCGATGGCGGCCACCGGCATGCCCGACGGTCGCTACCAGTTGGGGCCCGTGCCGGTCGACGTGGCGGACGGGGTCGCCCGTGTCGGAGGGACGGATACGGTCGCCGGCAGCACCGCGACCATGGATCGGGTGGTCCGATTCGCCATGGCCCATTGCGGTTTGGACCGCGACGATGCGTTGTTGCTCGTCGCCCGTCAGGCCTCGCTGAACCCGGCTCGGGCGCTGCGACTGCCCGCCGGCGATCTGATCCCCGGAGCCGCAGCCGATCTCGTGGTGCTGGATCCGGATCTGTCGGTCACCGGGGTCTTGCGGCGGGGTGTATGGGAGCTTGAACCGGCGGAGTAGCGATTTACCGGGCCCAGCTGCCGGGAAACCCGAGAACTGTTTCCTGAGGCAAAGATTCGTGTTGCGCCCGCCGTGGATAACCGTTACATATTCCAGTACCGGCGTACCGTCAGCCGGGTACGGCGCGAGTACCTAGGGGTCGTTTTTGTCCGACTGGCCATTCGTCGCACGGGATGCTGAACTGCGCGAAGCCGCGCAGGCGTTGCGTGGCGACTTCCGTGGTGTGGTGCTGGCGGGCGGGGCAGGCGTGGGGAAGTCGGCGTTGGCCCGGGTACTTGCCGAGCAAATGGAGGCCGACGGGCGCCAGGTGCGGTTTGTCCTGGGCACCGAAACCGGGCAGGCGGTACCGCTCGGGGCATTTCTGCACGCACTCACCTTGACGGACGCGCATGACCCAACGGTGATGCTCGCCGCGGCGCATGAGGCGCTGGCCGCCGAACCCGATCTGGTCATCGTGGTCGACGATGCTCAGCACCTCGATCAGCTGTCGGCACTACTGGTCCAGCAGCTGGCGGTGCACGGCGCGGCGAAACTCATCGTCACCATCCAGAACCGGGTGCCCACATCCGATGCGGTGACCGCGTTGTGGAAGGAACAGCTGCTGCTGCGGTTGGACCTGGAGCCCTTCACCCGGGCGCAGACCGCCGAATTGATCGCAGCGGTGCTGCACGGTGATGTCGACCCACGCGCGGTCGGTGAACTACACCAGTTCTCCTCCGGCAGTCCGCTCTACCTGCGGGGCGTGGTCAATGCGGCTCTCGGCGACGAGGCGTTCGTACGCGACGAGGGCCGGTGGCGGCTGTGCGGGCCGCTGCGGGCCAGCGCAGACCTGCACGCCCTGATCAATTCACGATTCGACACGCTCACACCGAACGAGCGGGATGTGGTCGACATGGTGTCCACCGCCGAGGTCCTCGACTTCGATGTGCTGGCAGCAGTCTGCGACCTCGACGCGATCGCCAGCGTGGAACGGCGCGGAGCGATCCAGGTGCTCAACGATGCGGCCTGCACCCTGGTGCAACCCGGCCATCCGCTCATCGGTGAGGTTGCACGCGAACGATGCTCGAAAATCCGAACCCGGCAGATCAACACGCAGTTGGCGTCGCTGCTGGCGGCACACCTTCAATCACCGGGCAACGGAGCGGTGCCGGACGTGCGCGGTCGTATCCAGCTGGCTCGATTCATGGTGGGAGGCGATGTCCCGGCGGATCCGGACGTCATCGCCGATGCCGCGGCCAGCGCGGTCACCATGTCCAATCTGACTCTCGGAGAAGAGCTTGCGCGGTACGCGGTGGATCACGGTGCCGGGATGCCCGCGGTGATCGTCCTGGCCGACGCGATGAGTTGGCAGGGCCGGGGCGAGCAGGCCGAGCAACTGTTGGCCCGGTCGGTGCCGGATCCCGACGACGAAGCGATGCTGGCCCGGTGGGGTTGTCTGCGGGCATCGAATCTGTTCTTCGGATGCGCCCGCCCGGACGCGGCGCATGAGGTGCTCTCGACGCTCCGCGAACAGCTGCACTGCCCGCAGACGGTGACCCTGGTGGCCGCGATGGAGGCGGTTTTCGCCTTCCACACCGGTGAGCTGGAGAAGGCGATCGCGCTGGGCACCGCAGTACTGGACCAGAAGGTGCCGCCGACGGCGACGGTATGGGCCGCGCTGGCCACGTCGAGCGCGTTGGCCTTGTCCGGGCGGTCGGACGAGGCCGTCGCGGTGGCGCATGCGGGTGAGCTCGCGGCCGAACATTGTGTGTCGGGCTCGCCGCGGTACTGGTTCGTCTTCGCTCGGGTGTCGGCGGCCCTGGGCGATGTCGAGCTGGACAAGGCGCACGGCATTTGCGATGCCTACGTCGAGAAGGCGGCCGGCTCGCCGCAGGCCGAGGCCATCGGCACCGCACTGCAGGGGAGGGTGGAGCTGGCCCGCGGCCGCCTGGCTTCAGCCTGTGATGCGTTGCAGACGGCGGTGTGGGCCACCCCGCAGGGCCTGCCGCCGGGGTGGCTGATGGTTGTCGTCGCCTGCCTGGCCCAAGCTGAGGGAATGCGTGGCGACGGTGTTGCGGCGGCTGCAGCCCTGGTGCGTGCCGAGGCCGCCGCAGCCGGGCCACGCGATGTGTTCCGGCCTGAGTTGGAGCTGGGCCGCGCGTGGGCTGCGGCCGCGACGGGCGAGACGGGCCCGGCCATCGCACACGCGGTAGCGGCGGCAGACATCGCCGCGGCGAGCGGGATGGACGCCGTCGAGCTGACGGCCCTGCACACCGCACTGAGATTCGGGGACTCGTCGGGGCACGAGCGGATTCAGCAGTTGGCGCGGCGGCGCGGCACCCGGGTGGCGGAAGCCGTCGGGGCGCACAGTCTCGGTCTGACACGGCATGATCCCGCGTTGCTCATCGCGGCGGCGGATCGGTTCGAGGCGCTGGGTGCGTTGGTGCTCACCGCCGACGCCGCCGCCGACGCAGCCAGGATGTACGCCGAGGCAGGCTGCCGCGGCAGTGAACTGGAATCCGCGGCCAGGGCGCTGTGGCTGGCGGGCCAGACCGGGGCGCGCACTCCGGCGCTGCGCTGTGCCGGCGACCCGCTGCCGCTCACGCATCGGGAGTGGGAGATCGCCGACCTGGTCGGGGTGGGGCTGAGCAACCGGCAGATCGCGGGCCGGCTGTGCCTGTCCGTGCGCACCGTCGATGGTCATCTGTACCGCATGTTCGCCAAGCTCGGCGTCGAGGACCGCGATCATCTGGCCCGGTTGGCGCGCTTCGGTCCGGCGGTGTGACGTTGCCGGTCTCAGGTGTCGTCGTCGCTCGCGGTGCGGGCGCCGACGAATGCGAGGAGTCGCGGGTCGGAGGAGGTGAACCGGTCCACTTCCTCACCTCCGTCACAGCGCAGCAAGGAGATCGTGAGGCTGTCCGCAGTGCGGGTCAGTACGCGCCAGTGGGCGCCGGAATCCTGCCAGCGCTGTAGATCTTCGACCCGATCGAGGCTCATGCCAACTACCATGGCACGGCATGGCCGCGAAGAACCGTGTGCGGTTGGCCCGCGTGTATGAGGAGCCCGAACCCGATGAGGGGAAGCGGGTTCTGGTCGACCGGCTGTGGCCCCGGGGCATGAAGAAAACCGATCCGCGGGTGGGTCATTGGCTGCCCGCGGTGGCCCCGTCCACAGAACTGCGGCACTGGTACGACCACAAGCGCGAGCGTTACGACGACTTCGCCGCCCGCTACACCGAGGAGCTGCAGTCCGGTGAGGAGTCCGCGGCCTTCGACGAGCTGCGCACGCTGGTGGGCCAGGGCCCGGTCACGTTGGTGACCGCCACCCGCGAGGTCGAACTCAGCCATCTGACGGTGCTGGCCAAGCTCCTCGCCTGAGCAGGCCCACCGGTCCGGCGGACCAACCGGCGCTCGGGAGGAAGGTAAACCTACCCTCACTCGCTACGGTAGGCTCGGCGCTCAAATGAGCGATATCGATACCGACGTGGCCGACTTGCCAGGGGCCCCCGTGCTCAAACGCGAGCTGACCGACATCACCGACGAGGTACGCGCCGTCGACGCGGCGCCCATCCCGGTTCTGGCCGAGCCGTATGACATCCGGCCGGCCGACGCCGACGCTGACGCCGAGTTGATCTCGGAGTGGATGAACCGTCCGCATCTGGTCGAAGCCTGGGAGTACGACTGGGCCCCCGAGCGGTGGCGGCGCTATCTGCAGGCCCAGCTGGACGGGCAGTACTCGCGGCCGTTGATCGCGAGCTTCCGCGGAAAGCCTGCCGGCTACGTCGAGTTGTATCGGGCGGCCAAGGATTCCATCGCGCCCCGCTATGCCGCCGACCCGCACGACATCGGCATGCACGCTGCGATCGCTGATCTCAGATTCGTCAACCGCGGCATGGGCCCGATCCTGTTGCCGCGCATCGTGGCCAGTGTGTTCGAACTAGACCCGGACTGCCGGCGGGTCATGTTCGACCCGGACCATCGCAACACCGGCGCTCGCCGGCTGTGTGAGTGGGCGGGGTGTGAATTCCTGGGCGAGCACGAGATGTCGAACCGTCGCATGGCCCTCTATGCGCTGCCGCGTACACCCGACGACGCCTTCGGCGCCGCCGGGTAGCTCCGGAACCTTTGAGGCTCCGGCGAATTCACGCTCCGGCGAATTCGGCGTAGCCATCGTAGTCGGGCTTCATGGCCGCGGCCACCAGCTCCCACAGCACCTCATCGGTGCCGCCGCCGACCCGGGCCAGCTTCATGTCGCGCCACCACTTGCCCAGCGGGGTCTCGTCGACGAGATAGCCGGAGCCGCCGAAGATGTGCATGCACTCCGACGCGACCTCTTCGCCCAGTCGTGCCGCGGTCACCTTGAAGGCCGCGGCGGCGCGGAGGTCGAGCTTGCCCTGGAGGGCCACCCCGGCCAGGGCGTACCGAAGCATGTCGACCCGCGCCTGCAGATCGGCCATCCGCATCCGCAGCGCCTGGTGCTCAAAGAGCGTGTGACCGAACTGACGACGTTTCATCATGCGTGCCAACGTGATTCCGAGGATCCGTTGTGCACCGGAGGCCACCTGCCCGGAAATCGACATCCGTTCATGGGCCAGGCCCCAGGAGATCGCGGCGAGCCCGGTCCCAGCGCGGGCCACCAGATGGTCGGCCGGCACCCAGGTGTCGATGTGCACCGCGGCGGTGTCCAGGGGACCGTTGCCGACCTTGCGGTAGGGGGTCTGCACCTCGACCTGTGAAGTCGGGACGGCGATGACGACGACGTTGCCGTGCCTGCTCGTCGGGTCGTGGTCGACGTTGCGGGCCACCACCATGATGTGATCGGCGACCGGGGACAGCGAGACGAACTTCTTGATGCCCTTGATCTCGAAACCGTCTCGGGCCGTGCGGACTTCGGTCTCCACGATCTGCAGATCCGAACCGCCGGATTCTTCCGAGGCGGCGATGCACAGCACGGCCTCGCCGCGGACGGCTTGTTCGCAGATGGTGCGGAGGTGATCGGACTTGCCGAACCGGCGTAGCAACGCGATGGCCGAATCGTGCAGGCTGACGCCCACGCCGATGCCCGAGGAACCGTTGCGGCCCAGCGCGAAGGCCAACTCGATCAGCTTGGCCACGTCGGGCTGCTGACCGTCACCCCACTTCTCGGTGAACACCCCGTTGCGACCGAGGTGTTCGATGAGCGCGCGCGGAAAGCGTTCGGTTTCTTCGGCTTCGGCGGTCCATGCCTTGACCTGATCGTCGAACACCCGATCCAGCAGATCGCGGTACTCGTCGAGGGAGGTGGTGGCCGGCGCCGGCGTGGGCACAGTAGCGGTCATGACTTCGCTTCCTCCAGTTGTCGTTTGACCTCCAGGCGGCGCAGCTTGCCCGAGGAGGTGCGGGGGAGTGAGCCCGGTGTCAGGAACACCACGTCAGCGGGCACGATGCCGCATTCGGAGGCCACCTGTTGGATGACCTGGCTGCGGGCTCCGGCCTCGTCGGCGCCACGGAACTCCGCGGCGATCACCAGGCCGGACCGGACTGCCTTTTCGCCGGCGCCCACCGCTACCACCGCGCCCTCGCGAACACCTTTGACCTGGGCGGCAACCCGCTCGATCTCGGTGGGGAAGATGTTGCGTCCGGCCACGGTGATCAGTTCCTTGGTGCGGCCGCACACCACCAGCCCACCGTCGACGAAGTAGCCCAGATCGCCGGTGGCGAACCAGTCGCCGGAATTCAGGGGTTCCTGGCCGAGGTAGCCCGACATCATCGAGGTGCCGCGGATCTCGACCTCGCCCACCTCGCGGTCGACGATGCCGGCGTTGTCGTCACTGGGGCGCAGACGCACCTCCATCCCGGCAATCGCCTCACCGAGGACCGCCAGCTGCTGCCGGTTGGAACCCGCATCGGTGGTGACGGTGATCTCGTCGATCACCACTCCGCGCCCGGGAACCGGAACCGTGACGGCACAGGATGATTCGGCCATGCCGTAGGACGGGGACAGGGCCCCGGGGTTGAAGCCGAAGCGGGCCAGTTCGGTGCCGAACCGGCTCGTCGCCTCACAGTCCACCGGCTCGCCGCCATTGAGGGCGAATCGCAGGGCTGACAGGTCGAGATCGGTCAGCCGCCTGGAGTACTTGCCGATCAGCCCGTAGGCCATGTTCGGTGCGGCGGTCAGCGTGGCGCGGCTCTCGGTGAGCCACCGCACCCAGCTGAACGGTGAGGCCGCGAACGCTGCGGTCGGCGCCTGCCATACCTCGATGCCGCGGATCGCCCCGGTGAGCAGGAAGGTCAGGCCCATGTCGTGGTACAGCGGCAGCCAGGAGCAACCGATATCGCTGGGCGACAGGCTGATCCGCTCGGCCAGCCCGTTCAGATTGGCCAGTACCGCTGAGGGGGACATCTGAGCGGTGCGTGGGGTTCCGGTGGAACCCGCCGTGCCTTGCAGGACCGCGCACGGGCCGGTTCCCAGCGGCAGCGTTGTGGAGCGTCGATCGTGCGCCACCGCGGTGTCGTCATGGATGGCCACGGAAGGCTCGGCCTTCTCCAGCAGATTCAGGTAGTCACCGTGGCTGAACACGGTGCCCACGCCGATGTCGGTGAACCGCTTGAGCGTGGATTGCGCCCACTGTGCGGCGTCTGCGCCCCGGACGGGACCGGGCAGGACCGAAAGGGCGGCGCCGGAAAGGAGGGCGCCGAGCACCGTCGCGATGCCTTCGGCGGTGGGTTCACCCACCACGCCGACCGCCGTCGAACCGTCGTGACCGATCTGCTCGGCGACGTTCTCGGCACGGGCATACATCTGCGCCCACGGGTGGCGGGTCCAGGTGCGGGTCTCCTGGTCGTACATCACCAGATCGGCGTCGCTCGCGCTCAGAGACGCGGCGAGCGCCGTGGCCAACACGCTCACTGGCTGCTCTGCGCGGCAGGCACTTTCGCCAGGATGGCCGCCTCGAGGTCTCCGACGGTGTCGCAGCTGAGCAGGTCTTCTTCGGACAGGACGACCCCGAGCTTGTCCTCGATCGCCACCATGCCGACGGCGAACGCCACCGAATCCAGACCGGCGTCGTCGACGAGCCGGGATTCCCTGGTCACCCGGCGGACATCGACGTTCATGTCGTCGCGAAGGATCTCGGTGAGGGCGGCGCTGACCGCTTCGGGTGTTGTCGACTGCATGGGGTCGCACGGTACACGGCGAAGGAAAGCTAGGCTAGCCTTACCAAGCCCGCTGTGGGATTAGTAACTGAAGCGCGCCAGATCGGTGCCACCGAAGCGCCGGCCGGCATCGACGACAGTCGCCGAGGGCACCATCTCGGCGCTGATCACACCATGCTCGCGGGTGAGTTCGTCGATGATCTCGAAGGCGCCGGCGATCCGTTCCGGGGTGTCCACCACGATCGTCGTCACCGGCACCTGACGTCCGAACTGAAACAGCCGGTCACCGTGCGGCTTGTCGTCGTCGCTGAAACCCCACACCGCGCGCAGCACGGTGGCGCCGCCGGCGGCACCGGTCTGCATCAGCCTGCGGACGATCGCCCGGTGGATGGGCACCCCGTCGTGGTGTGCGGTCTCCGACGTGTGCACCATCAGCTTCTGCCACAGCTGTCGGCCCTGCGCGTCGGTGGCAGGAAGTTCGGCCGGGCGGGTCAGCAACTGCCCGCCCCGCTTGCACAGTTGCGCCCGCTCGACGGTGAGCAGCGGATTGTTCGCCAGAAGTTCCGTGAGCTCACCGAGTACGGCGTTCACCTGCGCGCCAGTTCCGAGGCCGATGATCATCAGCGGCACGTCGGTGTTTCGGCTGAAGAACGCCGCGCGTCGACGCTGGCCGTGTGCGGTGCCGTCGACACCGAGGAACACGGTGGCCCCCGCGAAGCCGCGCCGGTGCAGCAGATCGCACACCGCACGGTAGGCCGGAACTCCACCGACCCGGTGATGGCGGCCGACGTACACCGTCAGCTTGCAGGTATCGGTCACGGTCGGCGCGGGCGACTCACGCCGGATCAGCTGGGCCCGTTCGAGGGTGATCAGACCGCGGGGAATGAGATCGACGGTCTGCTCGGCAAGCGCGGAGATCTTGTCGGCGGCATCGACCGCCGCGATGGTGATCGGCGGATCTTCCGAGGCCGTCAACGTCTCGTCGGTACGCAGGTGATGGTGCGGACCGAAGCTGGAGATCCCGCGCAGCATCACGCTGATCGCGATGTCGCTGCCGCCGTACAGATCCAAGAGCGCGTCGGCGACGAAGCGGTGCTCGTGACGCGACCGTTCGGCGAAGTACGCGGTCAGCTTGAGGTAGTCGGTGGTGGTCACAGGTGGCTCCCGAGCGACATGCCCAGCCATGCCGCGGTCAGGCCGAGCGCCACGCTGACAGCGATGTTGCCGACTGCGGGCCAGATCCGGCGCTCCTCACCCAGCCGTTGGGTTTCCAGCATCCAGGTGGAGAACGTTGTGTAGGAGCCGACGAATGCGGTGCCGGCCAATAGCGCGGCGTGCCGGTCCAGGGCCAGTCCGCCGAGGAAGCCGAGCAGAAAGGCGCCGCTGAGGTTGACGGCCAAGGTGCCGAACGGGAAGCCGCGGGTGTGCCGTGCGGACACCGCACGGTCCAACAGGAAGCGGCAGACCGCTCCGGCGCCGCCAAGGAGCAGCACGCCGGTCCACACCATCACGGTTGTCATCGGCGCACCGCCGCCCGACGCACCATCGCGGTCGCGATCGCCACTGCCAGCAGACCGGCGGCGATGCTGGCGGCGGTGTATCCCGCGGCCAATGCCCAGTTGCCGTGTTCGAGCATCGTGACCGTCTCGACCTGCATCGTGGAAAAGGTGGTCAGCCCGCCGCACACGCCAGTACCCAACAGTGGCCTGCGGTAACTGGACACCGGCAGCCGCTCCAGCAGTCGCGTGGTGAAGTAGCCGAGCAGAAACGCGCCGAGAATGTTCACGATGAACGTCGGCCACGGCCAGTGTCCGGGTTCGGGTGCCGCGAGCACCGCCAGTCCTGCGCGGGCGAGGGTGCCCAGCGCGCCGCCGACGAAAACTGCGGCGAGTTCGCGGCCGTCGTGACGGGTCATGATGCAAAGTATGTCGGTCGCCGGCCCGACAGCTATCGTCGGCTCACTATGACGGCCCCGGATAATTCCGCACTTTCCGCGGTGCGGGTGGCTGCGCTGGGGCCGATCCGGGCGTGGGTGGCCGGCGAGCCGGTGGAACTCGGCGGCCGCAGGCAGCGATCGGTGTTGGCGCGGTTGGTATCCGCACACGGCGAGGTGGTGTCGGTCGACAGGCTCATCGACGACCTGTGGGAGGGGGAGCCCCCACCGAAAGTGTTGTCGTCGCTACAGGCCTACATCTCGCATCTCCGTCGCGTGCTCGAGCCGTGGCGCGAGCCGCGTACCGTGGCCGGCGTCATCGTCAGCGCGGCCCCGGGATACTGTCTGCGGCTGCCGGTCGAGGCCGTCGACGTGTGGCGTTTCGAGTCGAAAGTTTCTGCGGCAGAGCAGGAAGCTGAACCCGCCGAGCGGGCGCGACTGCTCGAAGATGCGCTCGAGGGCTGGTCGGGTGAGCCCTATGCGGAGGCGGCCGATGCGCTGTGGGCGGCCCCTGAAGTGGCCCGTCTGACCGAATTGCGGTTGGCCACCACCGAATCGTATGCACAGACGCAGTCCGTGCTGGGTCGCGACGCAGTCGTCGTGCGGGTTCTGGAGCGCCTCGCCCGCGATCACCCGGGTCGGGAGGTTGCCGCCGGGTTGCTCGCGACTGCGTTGTACCGGACCGGTCATCAGTCGGCAGCACTGGACGTCTTACGCCGTACCCGTGAACACCTCGTCGATGACCTCGGGCTCGAACCGGCGCGTCCGCTGCGGGATCTGGAACGCGACATCCTGCAGCAGGCCGATCATCTTGAGCCGATCCCGCTGGCAGAGAGGCCGGTCGCGATTCCGCGGGTCGGGCGGAAGCCGCCACGGTCGTGTGGGCGGACCACTGAACTGGCGGCGATCGCACGGACCGCGGAAACGGTTGAGCGCGAAGGTGGTCGCGTGTTGTGGGTCGGTGGCGAGGTCGGCTCCGGCAAGACCACACTTGTCGATACCGCCGCCGAGCGGCTACGCGCGACCGGCTGGGCGGTGGCCTCGGGACGCTGCCCGGAGGTGGATGGTGCACCGCCGGGTTGGGCGTGGACGGAGGTCATCCGTGAATTCGTGGCCGCGTGCGAACCCGATCAGGTCGCGGCGTTGGGCCCGTTGTTGCACGATGGCGGGACCACGAGTGCCGACAGCGGCGGCACGTTCTGGTTGGCCCAGGCGCTCGCCGGCCTCCTCGGGCAGGTATCGGCCCGCCGGCCGCTGGTCGTCGTGCTGGATGACCTGCACCGTACCGATGGCCTGACGCTGGAATTGCTGCGCTTCGTGACCGATCGACTCGGTGGTCATCGCGTGCTGATCGTCGGTACCTACCGGTCCTCCGAATTGGGGCCGGAGCTGGAGGCGGCCCGCGCGGCGCTGGCCAACCACGCCGCCGTCCACCTCGAACTGGCGGGCCTGGACGAGTCGGCCACTGCGGAACTGGCTGCCGAGTACGGCCTTTCGGCGCTATCGGGCGAGATGCTGCGACTCCTGCGTGAGCGGACCGGCGGCAATCCGCTGTTCATCCGGGAACTGGCCCGGTTGATGGTTGCCGAGGGCGTGGAAGCAGGCAAGGGCGGCGTGCCGGTCGGGGTACGTGATGTGTTGCGGCGCAGACTTGCCCGGTTGCCCGCACCGACAGCCACGGCACTGCGTCAGGCTGCGGTGCTCGGTCGCGACGTGGACCTCGACCTTCTCGGCGATCTCGCGCAAGGCAACTCAGAGGATCTACTCGACGCTCTCGAACCGGCTGTGCTGGCCGGGCTTCTCGACGAACCGGCGCCGGGCCGGGCCAGGTTTGCCCATGCCTTGATCCGCGACACGATCTACGACGACATGTCCATCCTGCGCCGGACCCGGCTGCACGCTGCGGCCCTCGGTCTGCTGCGCCGGCCGGGAAGTTCAGCGGATTCCTCCTCGCTCGCCTATCACGCCGTGGCCGCAGCGACACCCGACACAGCAAGTGCAGCAGCTGATTTCGCGATGTCCGCGGCCCGTGAGGCCGATTCGGTCGGCGCACCGGCGGAATCGGTGCGGCAGTGGCGGGCGACTGTTCGGATGCTGGATCTCGCCGGAGTCCGGCCCGCAGGCCCGCAGCCGAACATGCTGGAGCGGGCGGTTCTCGCGCGTTGTGGCCTGGTCGCGGCGCTGGCGCGGGCCGGCGATGTCGTTTCGGCACGCGACGAACAGAAGCGGACGTTGGCACTGACAGTGGGCAACGACGTGTTGACCGTGGGCGCGCTCACCCTGTGGGATGCCCCGCTGGTGTGGCGGCTCCGGGTCACCGACGCAGCCGATGAGGACATCGTGGTGCCGCTTCGGCGGGCACTGGCCCGCGATCATCCGGTTCCGGTGCGGGCGCGACTGTTGTCGACGTTGTTCGCCGAGCTGGAGGGTGCGGATACGCCCGCCGCATTGCAGGCGAGTTCGGAGGCGTTGGCGTTGGCACGTGCGGCGCACGCCGAGACTCCCGACGCCTACGGCAGGTTGCTGTGCGCGGCGCTCAACGCCCGTGCCTTCGCCGCGCTCGGCCCCGACCTCGCCGCCGAACGGGAAACAATGGCCGCTGAACTGCTCACGGTGGCGCAGGAGTGCGGCGCGGTCGACTACGAGGCGGTCGCGCAGTGGCTGCTGTTCCTGTCCGCGGCGGGCCGCTCGGACTTGGCTGCCGCGTTGGATCGCGTCGATCTCGCTGTGGCGCGGGCAGGTACAGGCCAGTTGGGTTACCTACTGGGCGTGCTCGACGTGTTCGAGGCGCAGTTGACGGTGCTGGCGGGCCGGCCCGACGAGGGGGAGCGGCGCTACGCTGCGGCGGCCGCTCAGTTGTCAGAACACGGAGCGCCCAACGGCGCGTTGATGGCAGTCGTCGGACGGTTGACGGGGGCTCTGTTCCGTAACGACCTCGCCCCGCTGGCGGACGAGTTGCTCGCCATTCACAACATGGTGTCGAAGGCGGTTACCGACGCGGTGGTCCTGGCGTTGCTGGCCTCGGGAAGAACCGATGAAGCACAACAGGTCTGGGCCCAGCGCGAGCCGGTGGAGCGGTCCTACTACTGGCTGGCGATGACCACCCTGCGCGCACACGCGTCGGCGGCGATCGGTGACGAGGCGGTCGCCAAGGCGACTGCCGAGGAGCTGCTGCCTTACTCCGGTCGGATGGCTGGGCTCGACAACGGCACCCTGCTCACCGGACCCGTCGACGAGGCGCTGGCCGCCGTCGCCGAACTGACCGGCGACGCTGAGCAGGCGCGCCGTTACCGCGCCGATGCCGCTGCGCTCCGCCAGCGTCTCGGGGCGGACGCCGCACGCGTGCTCAGCCGAACACCCGACGGTCGAATCGCCGGTGGCGCACCGACAACACGGTGATCAGCGCGAGCAGTATCGGACTTACTGTTTCGGACAGTGCGACGCGCTCTTGCTCGGTCATCACCGCTACGGTGCGTGGTCCGTCGAACGACATCCGCCCGCTCCGTTGGGCTGCCTTTTCGACGGCGGCCCAGTCGTCGACAGACACGTACTGCCGGATCACCGGGAAGATCTCTCGTTCTTCGTCGGCAATGTGTTCGTGCAGCAGTGCGTGCAGCTCGGTGAGGCCGGCGGCCAGCGGCGCCGCTGACGCCTTATCGCCGACATTCAGCCGGAACCCGACCGCCAGCGCGCGCAACCGGTCCAACCGCGGCTCGAGCGCCGCGTGGTCCTCGGTCAGCTCGGTCAGGTCGACACTCCCGCCCGCGGAGGCTTCGATTACCGGCCACAGGATCTGGTCCTCTGTCGTGTGGTGGTGATGAACCGAGTCGCACAGCAGGTTCACGTACCGGGCGACCGCACGAGCGCGTCGGGGCGTGCACGTCATCCCTCCATCCGCGAAAGCCGAGGTCAAAGTTGCGGCGCGGCCGACGTCGGTGACCATGGCGCGGTGCGCAAGGCTGATACCGAGGAGGTCGGGCTCGGGATCGCCGGGACGCCGCGCGGTGACGTTGACGAGTCGTGTGGGTTGCATCGGAGTGTTCACGGCAGCCACGTTGCCGGGCCACACTTGTAACCGACTTGTGTAAGGCTTGCTCTGACCGTCGAACGCCAGTTGTCGGAGGGAAATCGGGAACCATGGCTGCCAATCCCCGCGCCGGGCAACCGGCTCAACCCGAGGATCTGATCGACGTCGCCGAGGTGGTGACCGCGTACTACACCAGGCGGCCCGATCCCGACGACATCGCCCAGCAGGTGGTGTTCGGCACCTCCGGGCACCGCGGCTCCAGTCTGGACACCGCGTTCAACGAAGGCCACATCCTGGCCACCACGCAGGCCATCGTCGAGTATCGCGCCGCGCAGGGCACCACCGGCCCGTTGTTCCTCGGCCGCGACACCCACGCGCTGTCGGAACCGGCCTGGGCGTCGGCGCTGGAGGTGCTGGCGGCCAACGACGTTGTGGCGATGATCGATTCGGCGGACCGCTACACCCCGACGCCCGCCGTCAGCCACGCCATCCTGACCTTCAACCGGGGCCGCGACGCCGACCTGGCCGACGGCATCGTCGTCACCCCATCCCACAACCCGCCCCGCGACGGCGGCTTCAAGTACAACCCGCCCAACGGCGGCCCCGCCGACACCGACGCCACGGGCTGGATCGCCAAGCGCGCCAACGAGATCCTGCGTGACGGGTTCAAGGACGTGAAACGCATGCCGTTGTCGCGGGCAGTGCAGATGGCGCAGCGTCACGGTTACCTCGACGCCTACGTGGCGGATCTTGCCAACGTGGTGGATCTGCACGCGATCCGTGCCGAGGGCATCCGCATCGGTGCCGACCCGCTCGGCGGTGCCAGCGTCGATTACTGGGGCGCGATCGCCGAGCGGTACAACCTCGACCTGACCGTGGTGAACCCGCTGGTGGACGCGACGTGGCGGTTCATGACCCTGGACACTGACGGCAAGATCCGGATGGACTGCAGTTCACCGAATGCCATGGCTGGGCTTGTTTCGAAAGTCATCGGCCACCCCGACACCTATCAGATCGCCACCGGCAACGACGCCGACTCCGACCGGCACGGCATCGTCACCCCGGACGGCGGCCTGATGAACCCCAACCACTATCTGGCCGTCGCCATCGACTACCTCTACACCCACCGGCCCAACTGGCCGGCGGCCACCGCGGTGGGCAAGACCGCGGTGAGCAGTTCGATCATCGACCGGGTGGTGGCCGGCCTGGACCGCAAGCTGGTCGAGGTGCCGGTCGGGTTCAAGTGGTTCGTCGACGGGCTGATCGGCGGCGGCATCGGGTTCGGCGGCGAGGAGAGCGCGGGTGCCTCGTTCCTCCGCACGGACGGGTCGACCTGGACCACCGACAAGGACGGCATCATCCTGGCGCTGCTGGCCTCGGAGATCCTGGCGGTCACCGGGTCGACGCCGTCACAGCGGTATGCCGAGCTGGCCGAACGATACGGGTCGCCCACGTATGCGCGTATTGACGCACCGGCCGACCGGGACCAGAAGGCGCGGTTGGCCAAGTTGTCGCCCGAGCAGGTCAGCGCCACCGAGCTGGCCGGTGAACCCATCACTGCGAAGCTGACTGCCGCGCCGGGCAACGGGGCGGCATTGGGCGGGCTGAAGGTCACGACGGAGAACGCCTGGTTCGCTGCCCGGCCATCGGGCACCGAGGACGTCTACAAGATCTACGCCGAGTCCTTCCTCGGTCCTGACCATCTGGCGGAGGTGCAGGAGGCCGCCAAGGATGTGGTTAATACAGTCATTGGGTGAGCGTTAAGGAGGGCGACTGTCAGCCCGACACCAAGGCCAAGCTGCCAGGTGAAGTCTGGGTCTTGATCGTCGCCAACGCCGTCATCGCGCTCGGCTACGGCGTGGTGGCTCCGGTGCTGCCGGCCTACGCCCGACACTTCGGGGTCAGCATCAGCGCCGCGACCTTCGTCATCACCGCGTTCGCCCTGATGAGGCTGTGTTTCGCACCCGCCACCGGGGTCCTGATCCAGCGGCTGGGGGAGCGCCGCATCTACGTGTGGGGGCTGCTGATCGTCGCCGTCACCACCGGCGCCTGCGCGTTCGCGCAGACGTACTGGCAGCTCCTGTTGTTCCGGTCGTTGGGCGGTGTCGGCTCGACGATGTTCTTCGTCTCGGCGCTGGGGCTGATGATCCGGGTGAGCCCGGAGGATGCCCGCGGCCGCGTGGCCGGCATGTTCTCCTCGGCGTTCCTGGTCGGCTCCGTCGGCGGGCCAGTGCTCGGCAGCCTCACCGCGGGCCTCGGCCTGAACGCACCGTTCGTCATCTATGGCGCGGCCCTGTTGGTGGCCGCCGCGGTGGTGTTCATCAGTCTGCGGCACTCCTCGCTGGCCGCGCCCGCGCCGGACGAAGGCCCGAAGGTGACCGTCCGCACGGCGCTGCGCAACCGCGCCTACCGGGCGGCGCTGTTGTCGAACTTCGCCACCGGCTGGTCGGCCTTCGGGCTCCGAATCGCCTTGGTGCCGTTGTTCATCGTCGACGTGTTGCACCGAGGGCCCGGGATGGCCGGGCTCGCGCTGGCCACCTTCGCGGTCGGCAATGTATCGGCGGTGATCCCCAGCGGCTACCTGTCCGACCGGGTGGGGCGGCGGCTGCTGTTGATCGTGGGGCTCACCGCGGCCGGCATCTCGACCGTGATGGTCGGATTCACCGACGGGCTGACGCTGTTTCTGGTGAGCGCCTACATCGCGGGTTTCTCGACCGGAATCTTCACTGCGCCACAGCAGGCCGCAGTGGCCGACATCATCGGCAACAAGGCCCGCGGCGGCACCGCAGTGGCGACCTTCCAGATGATGGCCGACGTCGGATCGGTCGGGGGCTCACTGCTGGTCGGGCTGATCGCGCAGTACCTGTCGTTCTCCTGGGCGTTCGTGATCAGCGGGGTGATTCTCCTGGTGGCTGCGCTTGGCTGGGTCTTCGCTCCAGAGACCCGCGGAAGGCCGTCAGCCGAGCACACGCCGGCCCGCGCGCTGGGTCCGGAGGCCGGTGGAGAGGTTCCCTGACCAGCGATTTTGAACCTGGGGTAGCCGTGGTGTAACTTCGTGGGGCACGACAAACGGGGCTATGGCGCAGTTGGTAGCGCACCACACTGGCAGTGTGGGGGTCAGGGGTTCGAATCCCCTTAGCTCCACGTTTGGAAAACCCGTTCTGACTTCGGTCGGGGCGGGTTTTTTGGTTTTGCTGGACGACTTGTTTCCGCGATGCCCTGACTGTGGCTGAGCTGCTTCCGGACCAAAGTCGGACCGGTGGCCGCCATCAGTCCACAGCCCGCACTTCGGCGAGGCTGAGGAACCCAAAGTTGCGCAGCGCCAGGAGTTCGGTGTCGGTTGCCGCCTGTACGTCGCGGATGCGGAGGTAGCCCCCGCGAACCAGTGCGCGAGCGGTGCGGGGGGTGAATTGCTCGAACTCGGCTGGAATCGGGGGCAGCTCTTGACCTTCACCCATGCCGGTGACCGTATCTCAGAACATGACGCGTGCGATTACGGATCGCCCCCGACTGGCCCGCCCATCGCTGCTGTCGACGGCTGAGTTCCACACCGGTGCAACGACACGAGGCCACACCTGTCGGGCAGTACCGGTCGGTCCGTCAAAATTAACGAGACAGTCAAAAGAACTCTTGAAAAGCCTCAGGGAAACCCGCTTGGACCGGTACCGTTCCGCTCGTGAAAAACCAAGCGGTCAGCCGCCGCATCAAGCTATCGATCGCTATCGCAGCAAGTTTCGCGTCCGTTGCAATGGTGGCGCCAGGAAGCGCTCAGGCCGACGAGGGGAGTTACCTAGCCGCGCTGGGGCCCCAACTCTTGCCCACGACATCCTTACTGACGCTCGGTCGTACCATCTGCGACAAGCTTCGCTACGGCGGTTCAACGCCCGAAAATGTCCTCATGTCATGGGAGTTGATCGGCTGGGCAAACCCTCCGATGGTGGACGCCGCGCAGCATGAGTTGTGCCCGGACACGCTCGCGCCCGCGCCCTGACCAAAAGCGGTTCTGGCCGACTTGAAGTGCCTCACTCCAAGTCGGACAAGACCTTTCGCGTGGCTTCGAGTTCGGCCGCCACCGCCAGCCAAGGACCGCGACGGTTCGGGTGCAACGATTCGAGTGGCAGTTCCTCCGACACAATGTCCACGGCCGATCGTCAAATTTTTTGACGATCGGCCAGATGAACAGTGGTGAAGCCTCCACAAGTCAGGAACGGGCCGGTTCCGAACGTGCCCTACGGCAATGCCGACCTCACTCCAAGTCGGACAAGACCTTTCGCGCAGCTTCGAGTTCGGCTTCGAGCGCGGCGACCTTGGCGGCCTGCTGTGAGCGGGCCTCCTCGATCACCTCGTCGATGGGCGTCGAGAGGTCCTCGTGCAGCTCCTTGGCTGCGCGCGAGACGGCAGCAGCCGCGACCGCGACATTGCGCGCCAGGTAGGTGGTGCCCTGCTTGAGTTCGGCGTGCCATTCACCGTCGGCGGTGCCGGTGACGGTGAGCGTCAGCTCGATGGTCTTGGCTTTCTTGGCCGGCGCTTTCTTGGCCGGGGCCTTCCGTGGCTTCTCGTCGGCGGGGCCCTCCGCGACGGGCGTGGTGCTCTCGGGTGGAGCGGTCAGGTCGTCGGGAGTGTCGAAATCGGTGGGTGTGGTTTCTGGGGCCTGAGCGTCTACAGTCATCGTCACGGCGAACTCCTTTTCGGACATCGCCCGCACTGAGCGGGATGGGCGGCGAGGACATTAGAACACATGTTCGACCTCTGTGGTCAAGTCGACGCGCCCGTCACCCTCACTTCGTCGGGTGGACGTCTCCGTGCAGATGTGCGCCGATGATGGTGGTGTCCAGGCGCCGCAGAAGCTCGAGTGGATCATCGAAAACAGCTTGTGCACCGGCTTTTTCGAGCTCGGAGTCGGCGACTCCGCCGCACCGTACGCCGACGAACGGTACGCCGGTGCGGGTGGCGGCTTCACCGTCCCACACCGCGTCGCCGACAAAGACGGCCTGCTCGGCGGACACGCCGGCGCGCTTCAATGCCACCTCGACGATGTCCGGGTCGGGCTTGGCTGTGTCGACATCTTTCGATGACGTCGCTGCCGCGATGGCGTCGTCACTGTCGAGAATCTTTCGGGTGATCGCGAGTTCGTCTTCCGGCGCGGAGCTGGCGAGCACGACCCGCACCCCTTGCTCGGCGAGATGGTGCAGCAATTCGCGGGCGCCCGGAAGCCGGACGATCAGGTCCGCGCTGTCTTTGTAGAGACTGCTGTGCCGGTCCTTGAGGCGTTGCTGCACATCGTCACTCGCGTCCCCGGACAGGTTTGCCACGAGGGTGCTGCCATCCATGCCGATGCTGCGGTGGATCCGCCAGGACTCCACATCGATGTTCTCCTCGCGGAACGCGCGCGCCCAGGCATGCACGTGCAGGTAGTTCGTGTCGACGAGCGTCCCGTCGACGTCGAACAGGACCGCAAAAGGGCTCGACATCGGCATGCGCGCGGTATACCCGCGTGCCCGCAGATCAAACGGATCAGCGGTAATGCGCCAGTTGCTCGGTCAGTTCCTGCGCGTATGCCAGTTGCCGGGTGAGTTTGGCGCAGGCTTCCTGCGCGCGGGTATGGCATTCGGCCACATAGGTTGTGGCCTTGGTGCGCTGCGCGGCGGTCGAGGTAGGGGAGTTGAGGGTATCGAGGGCGTCGAGCAGTTCTCGCATTTCGTCGAGGGTGAATCCCAACGGTTTCATGCGGCGGATCGCCAGCAGCCTGTTGACGTCGTCGGCGGTGTAGAGGCGGAAGCCGCCCGCGGACCGTGCCGAGGGTACAACCAGACCGACCTCGTCGTAGTGCCGGATTGTCTTGATGGACAACTCAGTTCGTGCGGCGACCTCGCCGATCTGCAGGTGATCCTGGCTGCTCAACGCTTCCCCCTTGTGACGGTCAGTGTGCCGCGGCGAGTTGGCCGCTGAGTCGCGCGTGCCGTTCTGCGCTGTTCTCGTTCATGCCCACGATGGTGGCGGTCTTGCCCTTGGCAGCGTATTTGGTGGTGATGGCGTCCAGAGTGGACACGGTGGACGCGTCCCAGATGTGAGCCTGGCTCATGTCGATGATCACGTTGTCGGGGTCGCCGGCGTAATCGAACTGGTAGACCAGGTCATTGCTGGAGGCGAAGAACAGCTCGCCGCGGACCGCGTACACCCGGGTGTTCTCGTCGGGATGGTCGATGTCCACCACCTCGGTGAAATGGGCGACCCGGCGGGCGAACAGCACCATGGCCGTCAGGGTGCCGACAGCGACGCCGTAGGCCAGGTTGCTGGTCGCCACCGTGACCGCGACGGTGGCCAGCATGACGGCGGTTTCGCTCTTGGGCATGCGCCGCAACGTTTTCGGGTTGATGCTGTGCCAATCGAAGGTCCCGACCGACACCATGATCATCACCGCGACCAGTGCGGCCATGGGGATTTGGGCCACGATATCGCCGAGGCCGACGACCAGACCGAGCAGGAACGCGCCGGCCAGGAACGTCGAGATCCGAGTCCGCGCAGCGCATGCCTTCACGTTGATCATGGTCTGCCCGATCATGGCGCAGCCGCCCATACCGCCGAAGAATCCGGTGACGATGTTGGCCACGCCTTGGCCTAGAGCCTCACGGGACTTGTCGGAGTGGGTGTCGGTGACGTCGTCGACCAGCTTGGCCGTCATCAACGATTCCAGCAGGCCCACCACCGCCATGGCGAGTGCATAGGGCGCGATGACCCCGAGCGTGTGCAGGGTGAAGGGGACGTTGGGAACCAGCAGAGACGGCAGGCTCGAAGGCAACTGCCCCTCGTCACCGACGTTGGGAATCGACCAGCCGAATCCGACGGTGGCGGCGGTGAGCACCGCGATGGCCACCAGCGGTGCGGGGATCGCGGTGCTCAGTTTCGGGAGCGCCACGATGACGGCGATGGCGACCGCGACCATCGGGTAGACCAGCCACGGCACCCCGAGCAGATGGGGCAACTGGGCCAGGAAGATCAGGATCGCCAACGCGTTCACGAAGCCGACCATCACGCTGCGCGGCACGAAGCGCATCAGCTTCGCGACCCCCAGACCGCCGAGGATCAGCTGCAGCACTCCGGCGAGGATAACCGTGGCGATCAGGTAGTCCAGGCCGTGACTGCGCACCAGCGGGGCCACTACCAGGGCGACGGCACCCGTCGCCGCCGAGATCATCGCCGGCCGTCCACCGACGATCGCGATGGTCACCGCCATCGTGAACGAGGCGAACAGGCCGATGCGCGGATCTACCCCGGCGATGATCGAGAACGAGATGGCTTCGGGGATCAGGGCCAACGCCACCACGAGGCCGGCGAGGATCTCGGTGCGTAGCCGGCGCGGCGAACGGAGCGCAGCGAGCACCGATTGCTGTTCGTGCGGCGTCACCGCATCGGTCGATCGTTTCAACACAACTCCGTTTCGGCGCCCTCGGTCTAACGCGGAGGGCAGATGTGGGCACAGTCGAGACACGCGTCGTTGCGTGAAAGGTATTGCCGGAACATGCAATCGATCACGGTCGCAGGGCCGACAGGCGCGGACGACGGGCCCCCACGTTCGGCGTGGTAGTTGAACTCTACCCATGGGGGAGGGTTGTGTTTCAAATCGAGAAGCGTGGATGTGCTCGACGCCACAGCGGAGTGGATTGGGCGGCGGACCGCCGGCGCGGGCCGAATTCGGGTAGCGCACTACTCATGCCGACGCCGCAGTGTCCGGAGTTGACTGGCGATCACCAACAGTCATCGCATCGGGGGCATCATGACACGTCACGGTCGAGACAACTTCTACATCGTCGGTGAGGGTCTGGTGACGCCGGAAGCTGCTGACGAAACCCGCACCCTGTCGGCGGAGGCGGTGACTCGCATATCCGACACAGCTCTGCTCGGCAAGTTCCGCTTCTCGCGCATCGGGCCGAAAGGCACGCCGGCCAGCGTCGGGTTGATCACCGAATTGGCCAAGGCGATGACCGAACCGCCGTCGGATCAAGACGGTGAGATTCCGGCCGGATACACGTATCTGGGTCAGTTCGCCGATCACGACCTGACGAGGGACGACACTGTCGCTCCGCTCGGATCGGACCTGACGGTCGACGAACTTATCCAGGGCCGTTCGCCCACACTCGATCTCGATTCGGTCTACGAGCGCGGTCCAGTCAAAGACCCGCAGTTCTACACCGACGGGCTGCACCTGAAGATGGGCAGCACCATCGGGCAGGGCCCGATCCTGCCTGGGTTCGACGGCTTCGACCTGCCGCGCGACCCGGCGCGGAAGACGGCGGTGATACCTGACCATCGCAACGATGAGAACCTGGTGGTGGCCCAGACCCACCTTGCCTTCATCAGGTTCCACAACCGGGTGCTCGACACCCTCGGCCCGGTTCCCGCTCCGGCAGTGTTCGAGACGGCGCGGGCGCGCGTCGTCAAGCATTACCAGTGGATGTTGCTACACGATTATCTACCGAAGATCGTCGACCCCGGAATCGTGCACGACGTCTTCACCCACGGTCGCAAGCTCTTCGAGAAATCACCGATTCCAGGCGGTAGCCCCACCATGCCGATCGAGTTCTCCGTCGCAGCATTTCGCATGGGCCACAGTATGGTTCGCTCGGCCTACAACTGGAACAAGATCTTCGACAACGGGCAAGGAACTCTGTCGGCGCTGTTCGCTTTCTCGGGAACCAGCGGTGGACTATCGGGCAACAGTCCCTTGCCGTCCACGTGGATCGCCGACTTCCGCCGGTTGTACGACTTCGCCGAGGCGGGGCGTCCCGACCTGGTGGTGCCGAAGGCCAAGTTCAACCGGGCGCTCAGGATCGACACCAGACTGACGGATCCGCTCGCGACCCTCCCGCCGGGTTCATTCGGCGGCGACCCCAATGTCCCGGTACCGCCGCTTCAGGCCAACCTGGCGTTCCGGAACCTCATGCGGGCCAACATGGTCAAGCTCGCCAGCGGCCAGCAGATGGCAGCACTCGCCAACGTCACCGCGCTCAACGCCGAGCAGATCCTCAAGGGCAACGGGGGTGCTCAGTTGAACGGTCTTTCTGCCGCGTTGGGCAACGAACTGGTCGCCACCACCCCATTGTGGTTCTACATCCTGCGGGAAGCCGAGGTGTTCGGTGGAGGGCGGCTCACCGGCGTAGGTGGGCGCATTGTGGCCGAGGTGTTCCACCGGGCGATGGAAGGAAGCAAGTATTCCATTGTGCGTGAGCCACATTGGCGTCCCAACCTGGGGCCCGATCGGCTCACCTTCCGCATGACGGACTTGCTGCTGTTCGCTTTCGACGGGCGAGCCGAGTTGCTCAACCCGCTCACCGACGACCCCGCGCAACAGGACACGATGATCGAACTGCGCTTGGGCACCGACAGTGCCTTCGTCAAGATCCTGCAGCATCTGTTGCGCGCGAGGGGTTTCGGTCTGAAAGTCGACGGCGACTTCGGCCCGCTCACCGACGCGGCGGTGCGGGTGTTCCAAGGCAGTCAGGGCGTCAAGGTCGACGGCATCGTGGGACCGGTCACCTGGACTCGGCTGTTCATCACGGTCCGCCCGGGTAGCATGGGTGAGGCCGTGAAGGCAGTGCAGGTAAGGGTGAACCTGAGTCAGGCCACCCCCATCGATGTCGACGGCGACTTCGGCCCGATCACCGACGCGGCGGTGCGCAAGTTCCAGAAGAGCCGCGCCATCGACGTCGACGGCGTCGTCGGGCCGGCCACGTGGCGACAATGCGTATCCGGTCCCGCCTGATCGGACGTCAATCCTCAAGCCCGTATTCGTCGAACCAGTAGGCGAGCTTGCCGCGCCGGCTCACCGCGCGCAGCCGGGCCTCGGCCGCCGTCCGTGTCTTGCTGGTGGTGACGATGAGCAGTTCGTCGCCGACGGCGATGCGGGTGTCCGGCAGCGGAACGAAGGTGCGGCCGTTGCGGATGATCAGCGTGATGACTGCCGGGTCGGGCAGCCGCAGTTCGAGGATGGTGACGTTGTGCAGCCGGGAATGGGGCTGCACTGTCATGGTCAACAGCTCGGCGTCGAGCACGTCCAGCGGTGCGGCTTCGACTTGGATCTCGCGGGTGATGTCGCGGGTGATCAGCCCGAGCGCGTTGGCCACGAATCGGATGCTGGGCGCCTGTATCAGGGTGAAGATCACCACGAGCACGAACACGATATTGAGTAGCCGGTAGCTGTCGGGGACGCCCGCGACGATCGGAAACGTGGCGAGCACGATCGGCACCGCACCGCGTAAGCCCGCCCAGGACAGGAAGAGCTGTTCGCGCAACGGGATGCGGAATCCGGCCAGTGACAGGACCACCGACACCGGCCGCGCGATCAGCAACAGCACCAGCCCGATGACGATCGCCGGGATGATGTCGCCGGCCAGATCGTGCGGGTTCACCAGCAACCCGAGGAGGACGAACAGTCCGATCTGGGCCAGCCAGCCGACTCCCTCGGCGAACGATCGGGTGGCTGATTTGTGTGGCAGGCCGGAGTTGGCCAGCACCACTGCGGACAGGTAGGCGGCGATGAAGCCGCTCGCATGGGCGCTGCCCGCGGCGGCGAATGCGATGAAGCCCAACCCGAAGGTGGCGATCGGGTAGAGCCCCGAGGCAGGCAGTGCGATGCGGCGCAACGCGAACGCTCCGGCGAACCCGACACCCAGGCCGAGCAGCGAGCCGGTGATCAGTTCGTAGAGCAGGTCGGTGATGGCGCCCTCGGGGTGGAACACGAACGGCACCACGCTGAACGTCAACACCAGGATGACCGCGGGGGCATCGTTGAAGCCGGACTCTGCTTCCAGGAGCCCGGCCAGGCGTCGGGGCAACGGCAGGATCCGCAGCACCGAGAACACCGCGGCCGCATCTGTGGAGGACACGATCGCCCCGAGCAGCAGCGCGAGTTGCCAGTCCACTCCCAGAAGCAGATGCGCGCCGACGGCGGTGATGGCGGTGCTGATCACCACGCCGAGGGTGGCCAGCACGCCCGCGGGCGCCAGCACCCCTCGGATATCGGAGAACCGGGTCGTCAAGCCGCCCTCGACGAGCACGATCGCCAACGCCGTGGTGCACACGTTGCGGGCCAGCTCGACGTTGTGGAAGTCCAGCCCGATCCCGTCGACGCCCAGCACCATGCCGACTGCCAGGAAAAACAGCAGGCTGGGGAAGCCGATGCGGGTCGCCACGCGCGTGCCGATGATGCTCGCCAGCAGCACGATGCCGCCGGTCAGCAAGGTCAGGTACAGCTGGTTCAGGCTCATCGAGAATTAGTTAATCAGGCAGAAGGGCCGCGAGTGCGCCGTGCCGATAGGGGAAAATGGCCGAGTGGGCGAACGGAAGATGCGAGTCGTGGTTGCCGGTGCGGGCAATGTGGGTCGCTCCGTGGCCCGTGAATTGCTCGACAACGGCCACAAGGTCCTGCTGATCGAGCAGCTGTACCGGCGCTACGAACCGCACACGGTGCCGGGTGCGGATTGGCTGCTGGCCGACGCGTGTGAGCTCTCGGCGATGGAGGGTGCCGGGATCGAAACCGCCGACGTGCTGATCGCCGCGACCGGTGACGACAAGTCCAATCTCGTGGTCGGGTTGCTGGCCAAGTCCGAGTTCGGGGTGCCGCGGGTGGTGGCCCGGATCAACGACATCCGCAACCAGTGGCTGTTCGGGCAGGACTGGGGCATCGATGTCGCGGTGTCGACGCCGGGCTCGTTGGTCGCCGGCATCGAGGGTGCAATCGACGTCGGGCACATGGTGCGGTTGATGACGTTGCGCGGCGGCCGGGTCGAGCTGACCAAACTCACGCTGCCGGAAGACAACCCGGTGGTCGGTCAGCGGGTGGACCGGCTGGACCTGCCCGTGGACACCGCGCTGGTCACCATCGTCCGCGGAAACAAGGTCAGGTTGCCCAAGCTTGACGATGTGTTCGAAGCCGGCGACGAGCTGCTCTTCACCGCCAACCGCACCTCGGAGAACTCACTGCTCGCTGCGATCCATGGCGGGGAGTTCCTGCGGGAAGTGGTTTCCGACGAGCCGTGACGGGCCTCGAGGTGGCCCTGGGCTAAGCGACTTTAGGCGGTGGTTTGGGTTGGAACGGTTGGTACCACCACCAGTCGGCGCGCTCACCGGTAGGTCCGGGGCACGGCGGGACAACAGGTGGGGGTGTCGTGGGTGGACGGGCCAACGACCCGCCCGGCAACCGTTTGCCGGCGCTGTCGGCGACCACGAGCCGGTCGGCGGGGCCGGTGATCGTGATGCCGCCCCGGTGGTGCAATCGGTGGTGAAACGGACACACCAGCACCAGGTTGTTCAGTTCGGTCGGCCCACCGTCTTCCCAATGCACGATGTGATGGGCGTGCAATCCACGGGTGGATCCGCAGCCCGGGACCACACAGCACCGGTCGCGGTGTTCGAGTGCCCGGCGGAGGCGGCGGCTGATGGTGCGGGTGGTGCGGCCTGCGCCGATCACCTGGCCGCGGCGTTCGAACCAGGCCTCACAGGTGGCATCGCACAGTAGGTAGCTTCGTTCGTCGTCGGTGAGCAGCGGCCCCAGATGCAGCGCGGCGACGGGTTTGTCGCCGTGCTTGTCCAGGTCGACATGTACGGCCACGGCGGTGTGCTGTCCGTGCGGGCGGCGTGCCGTCTCGACGTCCCACCCTGCCTCGATCAGGCTCATGAACGCATCCACCAGGTTGGGGAACGGCGGTGCCTGATCCGACGCCGGTTCACCGTCGGTGTCGTGGTCGCGTTTCCAGTCGGCGATCACCGCATCGTGGTGCGACTGCAGTGCGGTGTCGAATTTCGCCGCGTCCAACCGCGGCAACCGGATTCGCCAGGTGGTGTACTCGTCCTCGACGTTCTTGGTGATCGAACGCTCCGGTTCGGGCCGGGTTTCGGGTTCGGGGCGTGGTTCCAGCTTGACCGCAGTACGCAACTGGCGGACGGTGGCGACGGCGGCCAACTCGGCGTAGTGCTCATCGGAGCCGTCGGCGGCTTTTTCGGCGATCACCCCAACCTGATCCAGCGACAGCCTGCCTTCACGCATCCCTTGCGCACAGCGGGGGAATTCTTCGAGTCGACGTGCGACGGCCACGACGGATTCGGCGTTACGTGGAGCGATGCCGGTTTTCCAGGCCACCAACGCTTGGATGGAGCGAGCGCCGGTGGCGCCGCACAGTTCGTCGCGATCCATCTCGGCGACGATCTCCACGATGCGTGCGTCGATCGCGTTGCGTTGGCCGGTCAGCTCGGCGACCTCGTCGAACAACATCTCCAGCCGCTGCACTGGGCTCACCCCACCAGTGAAAGAAGCTGCGCCCGAAGACATGACACCATCAAAGCAGAGGGGTACGACAAGTTCGGGTCGTACAACATGGTGGCTTTAGGCTGATGGTCATGGATGCCGAAGACGCCGAGGGTACCGAAGCGCCGGAACGCCGGCTGGTGATCAGAGTCAACTCGAACGCGAAGATGACGCGCGGTAAGGCCGCCGCACACGCCGTGCATGCCGCGCTCAAGCTCTACGGCATCGAATACGAGCACCCGGTCATCGTGATCGGCGGCAAGCCCGACGAGATCCTCGCGCAGACGGTGCATGTGCGCGATGCCGGGCGCACTGAGCTCGAACCCGGCACACTCACTGCGGGGGCGAGCTGGGAGTACAAGGACCGCACCGAGCCCGACGCACCCGAGTAGGGGCCTAACCTGTTGCGGCTGTGCGTTCCTGGCGCGGCTGGGGCAGCTCCAGGCCCAGATGTTCTCGCAGCGTCGTCCCCTCGTAGTCGGTGCGGAACACACCGCGCTCCTGCAGTAGCGGTACGACGCGATCGACGAACGGGTCGAGCCCGCCCGGCGTGACGTGGGGGACCAGGATGAAACCGTCGCTGGCATCGGATTGCACGAGATGGTTGATGGATTCGGCAATGGTGGCGGCCGAGCCGACGAAGTTCTGTCGCCCGGTGACCTCGATGATGAGCTCGCGGGTGGTCAGGTTCTCGGCTTCGGCCTTGGCGCGCCACTCGTTGGCGACCGCGATCGGGTCGCGGTGGATACGCACGCTGGCGCGGCCCTTGGCGATGGTGTTCTCGCCGACCAGTGGGTCGACGGTGGGTAACGGGCCATCGGGGTCGTGATCGGTGAGGTCACGGTTCCACAGCTGTTCGAGGAACTTGATCGCGGTGGCGGGGGAGACCTGGGCCAGACGGACCTCGTGGGCCAACTCAGCAGCTTCGGCGTCGGTGTCGCCGAGCACGAAGGTGGCCGCGGGCAGGATCAGCAACTGGTCGTGGCGACGGCCGTATTTGGCCAGGCGACCCTTGACGTCGGCATAGAACTTCTGGCCGTCCTCCAGCGTCCCGTACCGCGAGAAGATGGCGTCGGCGGCCGCGGCCGCGAACTCGCGTCCGCGGTCGGAGTCCCCGGCCTGGAAGATCACCGGGCGTCCCTGTGGGCTTCGCGGGACGTTGAACCGACCGCTGATGTCGAAATGATCATTGTGGTAGGCGAACTCGCCGACGGTGGAATCGGACAGAAAGATACCGCTGTCCTTGTCGGCGACGATCTCGTCGCCCCGCCAGGAATCGAACAGGGTGTTGGCGGCGGCCAGGAAGCTCTCGGCCCGTTCGTAGCGCTGGTTCTCCGGCAGGAAGCCGCCGCGGCGGAAGTTCTCCCCGGTGAACGCATCCCACGAGGTGACGACGTTCCATGCGGCCCGGCCGTCGGAGAGGTGGTCGAGCGAGGCGAATTGCCTTGCCACCTCGTAGGGTTCGTTGAAGGTCGAGTTGATGGTGCCGGTCAGGCCGAGCCGGTCGGTTACCGCGGCCAGCGCGGCCAGCACCGTGAAGGTGTCGGGGCGTCCCACCACGTCGAGGTCGTAGATCTGGCCGCCCTGTTCACGTAGACGCAGCCCCTCGGCCAGGAACATGAAGTCGAATTTGCCGCGCTCGGCGGCCTGCGCGAACTTCACGAACGAATCGAACTCGATGTGGCTGCCGGATTCGGGGTCGCTCCACACCGTGGTGTTGTTGACCCCGGGGAAGTGCGCGGCCAGATGAATCTGCTTGACGGGCTTGCTCATGCGCGTGTCCTGTCGACGTCAGACGGTGGTGTAGCGGTTGGCGGGGCGGGGCAGGCCCAGCAGGCCGCGAAGGGTGGATGCTTCGTAAGACTGGCGGAACAGGCCGCGGCGCTGCAGCTCGGGGACCAACACTTCGGTGATCTGCTGCAGGTCGTGCGGGAGTGCGGCCGGACGCAACCGGAAACCCGTGGCGCCGGCGGTATGCCAGTCTTCCAGCAGGTCGGCGAGCTGCAGTGGCGTTCCGATGAAAACCTCAGCGTCACTGCGGTATTCGGCTCCGGCGAGTTCGTCGAGGCGTTCGCGTCGTGTGCGCGCTGCGTCAGGCGCGTCGTCAAGGAATACCACCAGGTCGGCGAACACCCGCACCGCAGCGGTATCGGCAGGTCGCGATGCAGCGATGATGTCGACAAGAGTGGCGACCTCATCGACGCTGTGTGGGGTGACAAAACCGACGTCGGCGCTGGCCGCGATGAGTCGGTAAGCGGGGTCGA
The DNA here is from genome assembly GCF_001665625.1 of Mycolicibacterium peregrinum. Lineage (GTDB taxonomy): Bacteria > Actinomycetota > Actinomycetes > Mycobacteriales > Mycobacteriaceae > Mycobacterium > Mycobacterium peregrinum_B. Next base: position 148,855 of record NZ_LZSY01000021.1, read on the forward strand.
CGTGGCCGAGCGCGGCAACGACAGGCTGCCCCTGCGGCGGCCGCGGGGTGATCGAGGGGCCTTTGACGGAGAACGAGGCGCCCTGGAAATCGATGTAGTGCAGCTTGTTTCGATCGATGAACCGTCCGGTGGCCACGTCGCGGATCTCGGCGTCGTCCTCCCAGCTGTCCCACAGCCGGCGCAATACCTCCACGTAATCGCCTGCCTCGTCGAACAACTCTGCACTCAGCGCGGCACGTTCGTCGGGCAGGCGGCGTCGGCCGAAATGGGCTGCGGCATCCCGACGGGAGGCGACCTGGACCCGCACCCCGGCGCGGCCGGTGCTGACGTAGTCGAGGGTGGCGATCGCCTTGGACGCGTGGAACGGCTCGGTATGGGTGGTGATGACGGTGGGCACCAGACCGATGTGGCGGGTGCGGGGTGCGACGCGGGACGCGATCAGTACGGCGTCGAGGCGTCCGCGTATCCGGTCGGTGCGGTCATCGGGGCGGAAGGGATGGTCGGACTGGAGGGTGAGTCCGTCTTCGATCGTGACGAAATCGAGCAGGCCGCGTTCGGCCTGGCTGACGAGGTCCGTCCAGTACCGCGGGGTGAGTGTTTCGGCAGGGCGGGCCAGCGGCTCGCGCCAGGAAGCCGGGTGCCAGCCGGTGCCATCGAGTGCGACGGCGAGGTGCAGTGGGGTGCCCATCGACGGTTCTCACTTTCAGTCGCGGTCTCTGGCGACAACGCGAGCTCACACCCGGGTAATCCCGGGCGGGAGCTGTCGCGAGTGTCCAACCCAGTCTGACCTGCCTGAAGAGATCGACGCAGGGTGATGCGAAAGTGCGTGCGGTCGCTTTTCAGGGACCTCGGGCGGCGAACGGCCGGGCGGACGATGTGTCAGCCCCCCGTTCGGACACAACGGACTACTGCTGAGCTGTGGTTGCCCGCTGACGTGCAGATTTGATGGAGTCTGACAGCGTCCAGAAGGAGAGTCCGAGTAGTGGGATGTCTTTAAGCAGGAACTCGCCTGTCATGGACAACGCGGGAAACCCGCCGCCCTTGGGTTCGGTGACTCCGGGAGTGGTGAACAGAAAGCTGACAGTGGCGAGGAAGAGCAGTATCGCCAGCAAGCTGCCGGCTATCGACAGCTTCGGCGCGAGTGGCTTGATCGCGATGAGTGCGGCCGCGGTCAGCTCGAACACGCCGAGCAGCGCAGAGAACGGGTAAACCGGAAGAAAGTTGTACAGCCAACCCATGAACGGGCTGTGGGCAACCAGGGGCTGGATCTGTTGAGCTTCGAAGTCCGCGAATTTGAGGGCGCCGATCCACCCGATGACCACTACGAGGCCGTAGCGCCCAAGGATGGCCGCGATTGTGTCGATCGCCGAAATATTGATTGTGTCAAGTAGTTTCGTTCGGCTTGACGATGTCGTCATGGTGATCCTCTGCGAATAGGTAGTGCTGCGTGGTGGTGTAGATCAATGTAGCCCAAAAAATGGGTTATGCAACCCAATTTGAGGGTCGGGACCGGACGCGCGGCGGTCTTACATGCAATCGATGTGGGGAAATGCGTCCAAGTCTCGGCGTGCAGCCGTGCTTCTAAGAGCAGTATTGGGGTGTATGACCCAGTCAAGGTTTTAAGTCGGGTGGCAGGCAGTCGACCGAGTGTGAGAGCGATCTTCGCGGGTCGCTGGGAATGTCCTAGCGGTTCTACAGGTCCAAGACCAGGTCGCTGGCCGGCGCAGCGCAGCAGATGAGGGCCGACCCGGCTGCGGGTGGGTCAAGTGGATCGGTCACGTAATCGAAGCCGCCACTGATCACCTCGGTCACACATAGATGGCATACGCCGCTGCGGCAGGAGTACTGCGTGGGGACATCGCAGGCCTCGGCCAGTTCCAACACGGTGCGGTGTCGCGGCGACCAGGGCGCGGTCAGTCCTGAGCGGGCGAATGTCACCGCAGCGCCGGTACCGGGTTCGCCGCCCGGAGGGTGCGGACGACGTACCTGCGCCGTGGGTAGTGATCCCGGGTTCACCGCCGGCCGAGCACCGAATAATTCCGAGTGGATCCGCGTGATCCCAACAGCGGTCAGAGCGGAGGTCATATCTTCCATGAACTTCGACGGTCCACAGAGGAAAGCGGTGGCGTTCGCCGGCAGTCCCAGCGCAGCGACCCGCGCGTCGTCAAGCCGCCGACCGGGCGCAGCGGTGTAGAAGTCGTGCCGTTCAGCATTCGGCAGTGCCGTCAACAACGTGGTGATCTCGTCGCGGAATGCGTGCGAGGACTCGTCATGCGTGGTGTGGACCCAGATAACGCGTCGGGAACTGGACGTGGTCGCCAGGTAATGCAGCATCGCCAGAACCGGCGTGACGCCGATGCCGGCCGACATCAGAAGCAGCGGACCCGGGGAATCGGCAAGGTGGAAGTCCCCACGCGGCGCCCCGATGTCTACAGAGGTGCCGACGGTGGCCGTGTGATGGAACCATTGACTGACCAAGCCGTGTGGTTCGCGCTTCACGCTGATTCGGTACCGGTCGCCCGTTGGGGCTCCCGATAGTGAATAGCTGCGCAGCGTCGGGGCTTGCCCGGGCGTGGCGATGCGGACCGTCACGTACTGGCCCGGCAGCGGAGTGGGGAGGGGCTCATCCGCTAGCAACTCGAACGACGTTACGTTGCTGGTCTCGCGGCGGATGGCGCCGATGCGCATCGGACGAAAACCCCGCCAAGCCGGTTGGGGTCCGGCGGCGGGATCGGGCGACAGTAGCTCATGGAACGACTGCGCCCATCCAGGGCTCAAGGCAGGGATTTCGGCGGCCAGGCGCATGCCGTCCTTGTCGGGATCTGGCAGGTAGAGCATCGCGTCGACCGCCGCGACGGACAACCGGTGTGTGCCTTGCCTGGTTTGGACGATCTGATCGCCCGCGCAGACCTGTCCCTCGGTGAGAACCCGGAAATAGAATCCCGGGCGGTGATGAGCTACCAGGAGTCTGGGCATGTCCGCTATTCCGAGGCGCATACCCACCCTGAAACACGTGACGCGGGGTTGGGTGACTTCGAATTCCGCGTCGCCGATCCGATAGCGATCCCCGATGCACACGGCCTCATCCGACAGTCCAGACACCGTGAAGTTTTCCCCGAATTGCCCGGGTGCCAGGTCATCACGGCCCAGCTGGCGGCGCCAGTAGTCATATGACTCGGCCTGGTAGACCATGACCGCGCGGTTCTCGCCGCCGTGACCGTTGAGATCGCCCTGCCCATCGCCGTCGACATTGAGTCGGCGGACCAGGACGGGCCCCTCGACGGGCTCTTTGTAGATCCCGGTATGGATCGTCTTGCCCCGCCAAGAAACATCTGTGGGCATTCCGACATTCACCGAAAGCAGCCGTGCCATGCCGCTCCTTCAGATGCCGTGCCGCGCGCTTGACGAGTCGCCAGAGGGCCAGGACGGGGGTGGGCAATTTTGGGTTTCCTACCCCAATATCGCACCGTGGGAGGGTGGCGTCAATCGCTCGTTGATCGGCGGGCGCGGGGCGCTACGGCGTGCTGCCTCAATCGTGAATCTCATGATGTGGGAGGACGGTAGACTGATCGGCAAATGTACACAGCAGGCCCTTCCACAGGATTTACGGCCAAGGGCCGTGCCACCCGCGAACGCATCCTGCAGTCCGCAGCGCGGGTCATCCTCGATGATGGGCTGTCCGGATTGAGCCTCGACAAGGTCCGGCAAGCCGCCGCGGTGAGCGGTTCGCAACTCAGTCACTACTACGCGGACAAGCAGGCGTTGATCCGGGCGGTGATGGAACGGCAGATGGAGGTCGTGCTCGGTTTCCACCGCCAGTCGGCGCTCGGTGGCCTGGACACCTTCGACGACTTCGAGCGCTGGCTCGATCTCAACATGCGCTACCTGCGCAAGATCGGCTACACCGGGACGCCGACCTACCACGCGCTGGCGGGTCAGCTGATGAAATCTGACGAGCAAACCCGGCATACACTGGCGGCCGGGTACGAACAGTGGATTTCCCTGCTGGAGCAGGCGTTTCAGCGCATGCTGGATCGCGGCATACTTGTGACATCGGCGGACCCCAAGGCGCTGGCGATGGTTGTCGTCGCCGGCCATCAGGGCGCGGGCACGCTCACATTCGCCTACCGCCAGGAGTGGCCGCTGAATGACGCGCTCCGGTTTGTGGTCAATTACCTCCGCCTATTCGCCGCTGATCCCGCCGAGCGGGTCGCACGTCCTCCGCGTCGGCAGCGGGGCCGGCGCACGCCGTTAGTGGTGATTGACGACGCATCGCAGCGATTCACGCGCAAGGGGTTGGCGACCAGGGCTCGAATCATCGACGGTGCCGCTGAACTGATGTTCCGCGACGGGGTCGGCGGCACCAGCCTCGATGATGTGCGGCGGGCCGTCGGCGTGAGCGGGTCGCAGATCGCCCACTACTTCACCGACAAGCGGGACCTGACCCGGCAGGTGATCGCGGCACGCGCCGACGATGTCCTTGAATTTCACAAGCAGCCGGAGTTCTCGGAGCTCGGCAGCCTCGCCGCGATTCGTTCCTGGGCCAAAGCTTGTGAGCGCCAACTGGAGACGGTTTACCTCCGCGGTGGATGCATCTACGGCTCATTGACCGGCGAGCTTCTCGAAGACACCGAAGTCCTTGATGACCTGGCCGCCGGCTACGAAAAGTGGATCGAACTTTTCTACTCGGGGCTGAATGCCATGCGCGGCAAGGGCGAACTCGTCGATCAGGCCGATCCGCATCACCTGGCGGTGGCGCTCGTCGCTGCGCATCAGGGCGGCACCATGTTGGCTTTCGCCACAGGTCACCCAGGGCCGTTCCGTGCGGTGGTCGGAGCGGCGGTCGACTATGTCGCGTCCTTTGCGGTGACCCCTGAGAAGCGTTCAACGCGAGCGACCTCGCGGCGCCCCGCCAAGTCTTAACCGGACCCGGCGTTCCGGCCGGATTGTGGATACCCCTGGACAAAAGTGGGTGACGTGACCCAGAATATTGGGTTATAAGACCCAATGATCGAACTTGGATGTCTGCGTACTGCGATCGGTCGATGTGGACGCCCAACTCGAAGAGCGAGGATGACTCGATGGGACTGGCTTGGCAGCAGGGCCCACTGGCCTCCGGATCCGTTGGCCAGTTCCTGACTCCGCAACCGTTGCCGGAACGACTACTGTTTGCTGAGCCGCTACGGCGTCGAATGCGGGTGAAGTTGGGCGACAAGTGGATTGCCGACAGTCAGGATGTCGTCCTGCTGCACGAGCCGGGGCGCTATCCGGTCGCTTATTTCCCTGCTGATGACGTCAGTCCAGAGGTTCTTGATGCTGAAGGGGTTGTCACCGAGCACCCCGAACTGGGACCTGTGCAATGGTTCAGTGCGCAGTCGGTAGAGCGCACCGTCAAACGGGCCGCCTGGCGATTCAGTTCTCTTCCTTCGTACGCCGGTGTACTCGAGAATCGGTTCGCGTTTGCCTGGCGGGCGATGGATGCGTTTTTCGAAGAGGATGAGCGCGTCGTCGGTCACGCGGCAGATGCGTACCACCGCATCGACATCCGCGCGACGTCGCGGAACCTGATCGTGCGTCACGGTGACCGGGTGATCGCCGAGACGAGCCAGCCCCTGGCGCTGTATGAATCGGGATTTGCGGTCCGCTGGTACGTACCCCGTGTGGACGTCGACGAATCCGTCCTGAAACCTGTTGAGGGGCAGACATTCTGCCCGTACAAGGGATTGGCCAGCTACTACGACATCGGCGACCGGCGCCGGGCGGCATGGTCGTATACGCAGGCCTGGACAGAGTTTGCCAGAGTGCGCAACCTCATCTCGTTCGAGCCGGACAAGGTCGATGTCCAGCTCGACGGACGGCAGCTGGAACTGGAGCCCGGACAGATCGTCATGCCGCACGGCGTCGACCGCGGGTTGGACCCCGCAGAGATTCTCGGCCGGTCAGAAGACGAACGGTGACGATCCAAGCCCGGCTCGAAGTCGTCACCGTGCCGGTGTCCGACCCGAACCGGTCGGATTACGCAAGCTTCGCGGATGTCATTGATCCCGACGGCAACTCGTGGGTCCTACAGGAACGTGACTACCTCCCAACGACTACTCACGGAACGGATTGACCATTGACCATCCAGAACTTGGAATCAACACCGGCCGAGGGCTCCGACACCGGTATCTACGACGTCATCGTTCTGGGCGCCGGCCCGGTGGGGCAGAACGTCGCCGCGCGGTCCCATGCCGCCGGCCTGACCGTTGCGGTTATCGAGCGCGAACTCGTCGGCGGTGAATGTTCTTATTGGGGGTGCGTTCCGAGCAAGGCGCTCTTGCGTCCGGTGCTCGCGATCGCCGACGCCCAACGCATAGACGGTGCGCGCGAGGCAGTTTCGGATCCCATCGACGTGAAGGGCGTGTTCGGCCGTCGGGACCGATACGTGACCGAGTGGAATGACGACGGCCAGGCCGAAACGGTTGCCGCCATGGGTGCCGACCTGATTCGGGGCCATGGACGTCTCGACGGCCCGCGCCGTGTCACGGTGACCACGGTCGGCCGGGATTCACGAGTATTGACGGCCCGCCAGGCGGTTGCGGTGTGTACCGGCAGCACGGCGGCGCTACCCGACATACCCGGTGTGGCCGAAGCGATGCCCTGGACGAATCGCAAGGCCACCGACAGCAGTGATGTTCCTCCACGGTTGGCGGTGGTCGGTGGCGGGGGAGTCGGAGTGGAGATGGCGACGGCCTGGCGGGGACTCGGTTCCGAAGTAACATTGTTGGTGCGAACCCCCGGTCTCCTTCCCAAGATGGAGACTTTCGTCGGTGACCATGTCCGTCAGGGTCTTTCGGCTTCCGGAGTCGAGGTGCGTACCGAGGTGACGGTCACCGAGTTGCGGCGCACGTCGCCGGCCGAACCGGTGGAAGTGATCCTGGACGACGGGGACAGTCTCGTTGTCGACGAAATCCTCTTCGCCACCGGGCGCACGCCGAATACGACCGATATCGGACTGGAGACGATCGGGCTGTCGCCCGGATCATGGCTCGATGTCGACGACACCTGCACTGTCCGTGAGGCCGAAGGCGACTGGTTGTACGCACTGGGTGATGCGAACCATCGCGCGTTGCTGACCCACCAGGGCAAATATCAGGCGCGCATCGTCGGCAACGTCATCGGCACGCGGGCACAAGGGCTTCCGCTGGACGACTCGCCGTGGGGTCCGCATCTCGCCACGGCAGACACCCTCGCCGTGCCGCAGGCATTCTTCAGCGATCCCGAAGCCGGCTCGGTAGGACTGACCTACGCGCAGGCCGCCCGGCAGTTACATCGCGTCAAGGCCGTCGATGTCAACATCGGTCAAACCGTTCCCGGAGCGAACTTCTACGCGGACGGCTATACCGGACAGGCCCGGCTTGTCGTAGACCTCGAACGCAGAATCCTGGTCGGGGCCAGCTTTGTCGGCCCCGGGGTGGTCGAATTGCTGCACTCGGCCACGATCGCGGTCGCCGGCGAGGTCCCCATCGACCGCCTCTGGCATGCGGTGCCGTGCTTCCCGACCATCAGTGAGGTGTGGCTGCGCCTGCTGGAGGCGCACCGCGATGCCGATCGATCAGACTGAGACCGGAACCCACGCGGTCGGGCGCGGAATCCACCGCGGAACGTTGCGCCGGAACTCGTCGTACTGAGCACCGAACCGCCGGCGGAGGTGAGGTTCCTCGAAGACCGGGATCGCGATCACGGTCAGAGTGCAGAACAGTGCGAACCAGCCGAAGAGCCATGGTGAGGCCATGGCCACCGCGGTACCGAGTTGGATGCAGAACACCGCGGTCATCATCGGGTTACGGACGTGTCGATACGGACCTTCCACCACCAGTTGACCGGGGATCCGATGGCCAGGGCGCCCTTGCCGATGCGGTCGAACAGGATCACCGTCCACACCAGAAACCACAGGCCGAACGCGATCAATGCTGCGCCCGCGATGGCGAGCAGCAGGCCCGAAGTGGTGGTCAGATCAGGGGCTTTCGCACCGGTGGACCAGATGATCAAGGCCGGAATGAAGATCGTCATCGTCGCTGGGGCGATCAGCACCGAGATGGTGTGCCGCCACCAGAGTCGCCGTTCTGACATGTCGAACTCCTTTCTTCAACTGCTGTTGAAGAAAACGCTACGCCTCGGCTTCCGTATAGGTCAACGGTTGTTCAACTAAACTTTGCGCCATGTCGGAGACCGGGCGTAGCGGCCGGTGGCGCACGGGCCAACAAAACAAGCAGCGGATCGTCGACGCGGCTCGCGAGCACTTCATGCGTGACGGGTACGAGAAGGCGACGGTGCGCAGGATCGCCGCAGAGGCGGGCGTGGACGTCGCGATGGTCTACTACCACTTCGGCAACAAAGAGGGCTTGTTCAATGCATCGGTGCTCGACACCCCGCAGCATCCGTTGCATCAGCTGGCGAATCTGCTAGACGAGGGGCCCGATGAGATCGGCTCACGGTTGGTGCGCGATGTCGTTCAGCGGTGGGACGGGGGAGCGTCCTTCGATCTCTTGCTGACGGTGTTCCGGTCAGCGGATATCCACCCCTTGGCGCGCAAGCTCCTACATGACACCCTTGCCGGTCCCGTGGCCCAACGGGTCTCGACGGAATTCGGTGTCGACAACGCCGAGCTGCGCGTCGAGTTGGTCACCGTGCACCTGGTTGGTCTGGCGTTCGCGAGGTATCAGCTCAAGATCGAACCGATGGCCTCGGCGAGCATCGACGACCTGGTCGCGTGGATGGGGCCGACGGTGCAGCGATACCTGACCGATCCAAATCCCTAGGCGCTCAGGCGTGTAGCCGGTTCAGCCAGGGGTGGGCCGGGTAGAGGCGGGTGAGCCAATCTGAGAGGCGCGTCCGTGCGTCGTGTGCGAGTCGCGGTGCTACGCGAGAGAAATCGTCCTCGTCCTTGGTCGCCGTGCGATGCGCCTTGAAGAGCAGTGTCACCTCGGGGATCACGTACGGTATCCCGTCGCGAACCTGGATGAGTTCGTCGTAGGGCAGTGTGATCGATGGGTCGCGCCGGAAGACCCACCGATCGCTGTCGTGGGGTTCGCGGAATACATCGAGGTGATACCGGCCGGTGGCCGGGTCGCGGCACCAAGTCTGGTGCAGGTCGGGATGATCGCCGACGTCGGCGTACGGCCACAGCCGCCCCGAGCCGGCCACGTCCCACTCGAATCCGGCTAGCGCGTCGGCGATTTGCCCGAAGTCGCGGCGGGGGACGGCGATCTCGATGTCGGCGTGTGACCGAGGCGGGCCTCCCAGATACAGGTCGATGGCCCACCCTGCGGCCACGCACCAGGGGGCGTCGACCTCGGTGAGTCGCTCGGCCACTTCGGCAGGTGTCCAGGGCGCCCAAAGGCGGTCGGCCTCGTCGGCGCTGATTGCCCGGCCGTGCGGGGGAAGGTCGTCAGACATCGGCGTCCACTATGCTCGCCGGCCGCAGCCGTCCGCGCAGCACGGCCACGAAAGGCCGGGGGTCGGCGCGACCGTCGCGCCGGAATGGCATCGAGTCCCGAGACGCGTCGATCCACTCCGAACGGGACATACCGTCGAGCACGAGCCGGCGTGCGGCCAGGCGGGCGAGTAGATGCAGCAGCAGTGTTCCCGTGCGTCCGTTGCCTTCTCGGAACGGATGGATCTGGTTGTAGTCGGCATAGATTCGGGACAGATGGTAGGAGAGTGTGCCGTCGTCGATGTCGGAACCTTCGCCGGCGAGCCGGTTGATCTCGGCCTGTAGCACGGCCAGCGCCCGCGGAATATGGGAGCACGGCCCGAACGCGCTGTCGCCCTTGCGGAGTTCGACGATTCGGGGCTCGCCGGCCCAGGCGTACACATCGCCGAACACCTGTCGGTGCAACGATCGCACGTCCAGATCTGAGTCTTGGCAACGCAGATGCACCTGCAGGATCCGGCCTGCGGTCGCCACGAATTCCAGCTGCGTAAGGACCGTAGCGTCGTGCACGCCGAAGTTGTTGCGCAGCATCGATGTTCCTGGAATGAAATATGGACGGCGCCGGGCGAACACCCGCCGGCGTGGCGTCGGCGAGGGGGAGGGGATATGCGGCCCCAGGTACTCGCCGTACGTCGTTGCGCCGGTCAGCAACGCGGTCAGGGATTCGATCTGTTCGGGTGTGGGCCGCCAGCCTTCCAGGCGCTCGGCGGCGATGGTCTCGGCCAGGGCGTGCTGCGCGGACTCGCCGGGGTCGCTCACCATGCGGAGAATGTCGAGGTCGACGCCAGATAGTCAAGTTTGCGTCGCACGCCGGTGAGTTCGCGGCCGATGCTGCGCAGAGCGGTGCGGTCCTGGGGTGACAGATCCGAGAGTTCGACATGTTCATCGATGCGGTCGTCGGAGTCGGCAGGGTCCCAGCATGCGGCCCGGGCCCGCCAGCGGATGCTGGACCCGATCGCGTGACATTTGGCCAGTGCCCTGGCGTCGTCGGGATCGAGGTAGCGGGTGCCTGCGGCCGCACCAATGCGATCGGCGGTGAGCAGCGCGTCGGAGCCGCAACTGAGGGCGGCCCAGCGCGCGATCCGGACCACAGGGTCGACGGCGGCATGTTTGATGTCGACCCGGACATCGACGGACGTCAGTGTGCGCAACCGGGACGGGATGTAGGCACGGGCAAATGTGGCGTCCTGCAGCATCGCCGCCAGCGCCGTAGGTTGCGCCCGCACAGCGATACCCGCTTGTTCGCGCAGGTCGGGGCTGTCGCCGACAGCTGGGCCGACAGGGACGGCGTCGGCCAGCAGGCCGATCATCACGACACCCCGGTCGGCGGACGGGTCCGCGGCCCACCCGCCGATCCCTGTTCCCCAGTCCTGAGCGGTGCGGTTGAACCGCACCCGGGAGGCGACCGCGCCGTTGTCGTCGGCACGGAACCCGCAACAACCCAGCAGTTCATGCACGTGCGCTGCCTGGGCCAGCGCCGAATCCGGCGTGACGTCGGAGCTGCGGACCACGAGGGTTTCCAGGTCGGATCCGGGAAGTGCGTCTCCGCGGCCGACGCTGCCCGACGCATACCAGTCGAGCCCGGGGGCGACCAGTCGCGCCGCGGTGGACAGCGCCGCGCAGATGACGGACGACCACGCCGCGGCGACCGACGCCGCGCCGACCCGCGCTTCGATCACCTTGAGCACCGCGTCGCGGGCCTGGGCACCGGCTGCCACCAGGTCGTGCTCGTTGTCCGCCGACGCAATGCGCCGGCAGGCATCGTCCAGCGCTGCCACAGCCATGTCGGTGATTGTGACAGGACACCGGCCCGGTGAGGTTTCGGCAACGCAATGCTTACCGCTCGCTACATGAACGAAACACGCGGGTGACAGCTCGGTCATGCCGAGAGGCTTATCTATCGAGTGACAGTTAAGAAGCTGGCGGCACCGCCCCAGAGCCTGAGAGAAACGCCTATGACCAGCAGCGCTACCGCGGGACCTGATGTGTCCGGCCGTTTCGGCGACCATGACGACCTCGCCGAGTTTGGTTACGACCAGCAGTTGCACCGTCGGCTCGGCAAGTTCGAATCCTTCGCCGCGGGCTTCTCGTTCGTATCCATCCTGACGACGATCTTCCAGCTGTTCGGACTCGGGTTCGGCTTCGGCGGTCCTGCGTTCTTCTGGACCTGGCCTGCGGTGTTCCTCGGACAGTTTCTGGTGGCGCTGTGCTTTGCCGAGTTGGCCGCGCGTTATCCGATCTCGGGTGCCATCTATCAGTGGTCTCGCCGCATGGGTGGCGAGGTGATCGGCTGGTTCGGCGGCTGGTTCATGATCCTGGCGCAGATCGTCACCGCCTCGGCCGCGGCGATCGCGCTGCAGGTGGTGCTGCCCACCATCTGGTCCGGCTTCCAGATCATCGGCGAGGACCCGGCATTGACCTCACCGAGCGGAGCGGCCAACGCCGTGCTGCTCGGCACCGTCCTGCTGGTGCTCACCACGACGATCAATTGCCTTGGCGTCAAATGGATGTCGCGGGTGAACAGCGCGGGGGTGATCTGCGAGATCGTCGGTGTCATCGCCGTCATCGGGGTGTTCTTCACCCATGCCCAGCGCGGTCCGCAGGTCGTGTTCGACACCGGTCACGCCGGCGGGCAACCCGGCTACGTCTGGGCCTGGATCATGAGCGGGCTGATGGCGGCCTACGTCATGGTCGGCTTCGGCTCGGCCGGTGAGCTTGCCGAGGAGACCCGCAATCCCCGGCGCGTCGCACCCCGGACCATCAGGATGGCGCTGTCCGTCTCGGCACTCGGCGGTGGTCTGATGATTCTGGGCGCCCTCATGGCGGCCCCCAGCCTGACCGACGGACGCCTGGCGACCGAAGGCCTGCCGTACGTGCTCGACACCGTGTTGTCCTCACCGTGGGGGACGGTGCTGCTGGTCGATGTCTGCATCGCGATCACCATCTGTACCTTGGCAATTCAGACCGCCGCCTCACGGCTGATGTTCTCGATGGCCCGCGACGGGCGGCTGCCGGCTTCGTCGATCCTGTCCCGGGTCAACAGCCACACCGGCACACCGATCTGGCCGTCTGTGCTCATCGGCCTGCTGTGCATCGGGGTGTTGCTGGTCAACGTCGGCAATTCGGCGATCTTCGCGACGCTGGCCAGCGTCTGCATCATCCTGATCTACCTGGCCTACCTGTTGGTGACCGCACCGCTGCTGTACCGGCGCATCAAAGGCTGGCCCGCCCAGCGGAATCAGGTCGACGCCGAAGGCTTGCCGCTGTTCTCGCTCGGCAAGTTCGGCATCGCGGTCAACGTCCTGGCCGTCCTCTACGGCACGGTGATGATCGTCAACCTGGGCTGGCCTCGAGCCGAGATCTTCAATCCCGCCGGGGACATGCCGATCCTGCAGTGGGCCGGACCCCTGAGCATCGCGGCCGCGATAGTCCTCGGCGCCCTGTGCTTCCCGCGGGGCAAGACCCACCCCAAACCCGTCACGATCGGAGCCTGAGGATGACCACAGCGACCACCGCCGGAGCCCGCGACCATGCTCGGGCCCAGACCGGGACAATCACCGATTCGATGCCGGTCGTGCCGGCCTCGGCGTGGCCCACACCGCCGCAGAACGTGGCACCCGAGCAATTGACCTGGGCTGAAACAGTTCCCGGCGGCCGCTACACCAGCAAGGTGCTGGCCCGTGGCACCCGGCTGCGGCTGCGCGATCTGGACGGCACCGCATGCGCTCACCTGCTGCTGTGGCGGGCCGACGCACCGTGGGAGCGGCTCAACGTCGCCGACACCGTGAAAGTGCCGTGGCAGGCCTACCTTTCGGCGGGTCATCCCCTGCTCAGCGACCAGGGACGGGTGCTGGCCACGCTGGTGTCGGACACATCCGGTCACCACGACGCCCTGTGCGGCACCAGCACCCTGACCGGCAATACGGCCAAATACGGCGAGGGCGAGGTGGAATCGGCCAGTCCCGCCGGGCGTGAACTGCTCGCTCTCGCCGCCCTGAAGAACGGGCTGACCCGCCGTGACGTCGCGCCCAGCCTGTCGTTCTTCCACGGCGTGCGGATCGATCTCGACGGCGCGTTGGTGTCCACCGGTTCGGCCGGCGCCGGCGCCGCAGTCGAACTGATCACCCATCTTCCTCTGATCGTGGCGATCGCCAACACCGCCCATCCACTCGATCCGGCTGCACAGTTCACCGTCGGATCGCTGGAGGTGCTGGCCTGGTCCGCACCGGGCGACCTGGCCGAGATCGGCGCCACCGTGGCCGACCGTGACCCCGAATACCAACGCGCCTACCTGAATTCCGAAGACGTCTGGAGTGCCCGATGACCCTCACCGCCACCCACACCATCGTCGACGAGATCGTCGCGCCCCGCGCTCCGTGGTCCAAGGTCGTGCGCGCCGGAGACGTGCTGACCATCGTCGACCTGCACGGCAACCAGGCCGTGGACACTTTGTTCTATGGCGCGGCCGACCGCACGGTGCGCTACAGCGCACCGGCCACGATCGCGGCCCAGGGCAACATCTTCCTGACCACCGGGTCGGTGCTGCGCGACAGTGACGGTGCACCGATGCTGACCATCATCGACGACGAGGTCGGCAACCACGACACCCTCGGCGGGGCCTGCTCGCAGGAATCCAACACGCTGCGCTACGGCCACCACACCAAACACCAGCATGCCTGCGTGGAGAACTTTGTAGGCGAAGGCGCCCGGTGGGGACTGACAAAGGCCGACATCGTCAGCAACATCAACTTTTTCATGAACGTCCCGGTGGATCCCGATGGCTCGCTGGGCATCGTCGACGGGTTGTCCGCCCCGGGTAAGACCGTGTCACTGCGCGCCGAGATCGACACGCTGGTGCTGGTGTCGAACTGCCCACAGATCAACAATCCGTGCAACGGATTCGCCCCCACGGCAGTGCGCATGGTGGTGACGCGCCCATGACCGCGATCGAGGTGATCCGGCCCGGCATGGCCACCACGATCCAGGATTGGCCGGGGCGCAGCGGGTACTGGCAGATCGGTGTACCCCCGTCGGGGCCCATGGACGATGTGTCCTTCCGGCTGGCCAACATTGCGGTGGGCAACGCTGAGGGTGCACCCGGTCTGGAAGCCACCATGGGCGGACTGGCGCTGCGCTTCGACACCGATACCTGGGTGTGTGTGACGGGTGCACCCGCACCGGTCGGTATCGACGGCGCCCGGGTACCGCAGTGGGTGCCGGTCCTGGTCGAGGCCGGTCAGGTGCTCGACGTGGGAATGGTCGACGGTCCGGGCCTGCGGATCTACATCGCGATGGCCGGCGGTCTACAGGCCGATGAATACCTGGGCAGCGCTTCGACATTCACCCTTGGCCGGTTCGGCGGCCACGAGGGCCGGGTCCTGGCGGTGGGGGACAAGTTGGAAACCGCGGATACGCCGGTAGGTACGCGTCGGCGCATCCTGTCCGAGGAGCAACCGGCCATCGCCGGCCACTGGTACATCGCGGTGACCGTCGGCCCGCACTCGGCGCCGGAGTTCTTCACGCGCAACGACATCGACACACTGCTCAACCACGACTACGAGGTGCACTTCAACTCCGACCGCACCGGCGTCCGGTTGATCGGACCGAAGCCGGAATGGGCCCGCCCTGACGGCGGGGAAGCCGGCCTGCATCCGTCGAACATCCACGACAACGCCTATTCGGTGGGTTCGCTCGACTTCACGGGAGACACCCCAATCCTGCTGGGCCCGGATGGTCCGAGCCTCGGCGGTTTCGTCTGTCCGGTCACCGTCACCGCCGCCGACCGCTGGAAGCTGGGCCAACTCGCTCCCGGCGCCACCATCCGGTTCGTCCCGTTGAAGGCGACGGCGGCTCCCGCGCCGGCCACCTTCGGACCTGCGCGCCGCGCGTCGATTCCTGCGGTCTTCTCTGCCGGTGGTGACGAGGACGACGGAATCATTGCCGGCACAACATCCTCGGATGGCACGACGAACGTCACCTATCGCCGGATCGGGGACGACAACATCCTGGTCGAGTACGGCGAGATGCGGCTGGATCTGGCATTGCGGGCCCGTGCCCACGCTCTGCACCACGCGCTGGAGCAGCACCGGCCTGACGGTCTCATCGACCTGACGCCCGGGATCCGTTCCCTGCAGGTCAAGGTGGACCCGGCCCGGCTGTCGCAGTCGGCTTTGGTGCCGCTGCTCACCGAGCTCGAAGCCTCGCTGCCTGCCGCGCAGGATCTCGTGGTGCCCAGTCGCACCGTCCGGTTGCCGCTGAGCTGGGACGATCCGTCGACCCGCGAGGCGATCGAACGCTATATGCACGGCGTGCGCGCCGATGCGCCGTGGTGCCCGTGGAACATTGAGTTCATCCGGCGGATGAACGGATTGGACTCGGTCGATGATGTGCACCGAATTGTCTACGACGCCGACTATCTGGTGCTCGGTCTCGGCGACGTGTATCTGGGTGCTCCGGTCGCCACACCGCTGGATCCGCGTCACCGCCTGGTGACCACCAAATACAATCCGGCCCGGACCTGGACTCCGGAGAATGCGGTCGGCATCGGCGGGGCATATCTGTGCATCTACGGTATGGAGGGGCCCGGCGGTTACCAGTTCGTCGGCCGCACCACGCAGATCTGGAATCACCGGCACCCGCTGGTCGCTCAGGGATTCGATCCCGAACACCCATGGCTATTGCGCTTTTTCGACCGGATCCAGTGGTATCCGGTATCGGCCGAGGAACTGCTGGATCTACGCGCCGACATGGCCGCCGGTCGCGGTCATGTCGAGATCACCGATGGAACATTCTCGCTTGCCGAGCACGAGCAGTTCCTGGCCGCCAATGCCGACGACATCGCCGCAACGCGCGCGAAGATGGAAGCGGCTCGCGCCGAGGAGCGCGAGCGTTGGGCGGCGGCAGGAGAATTCGTACGGAAGGAGTCTGCGTGAGCAAGATTGCCGAGATCTACCGGAACATCGAAGCCAGTGGACGCGACGAGGTGTTCATCCACCTACGTCCGCAGGCCGACGTGGACAACGATTACCGCACGGCGCTTGCCGCCGACAGCCCACTGGCGGGGCTGGTGCTGGCGGTCAAGGACAACGTTGACGTCGCCGGGATCCCGACCACTGCGGCGTGCCCAGACTTCAGCTATATTCCCGATGCCGACGCACCGGCGGTGACCGCTCTCAAGGCCGCCGGTGCTGTCGTCATCGGTAAGACCAATCTCGACCAGTTCGCCACCGGATTGGTGGGGACCCGCAGTCCCTATGGCGCCGTACGGGATTCCCGCCGGCCGGACTACATCTCCGGCGGATCGAGTTCCGGTTCCGCGGTGGCCGTCGCGCTCGGGTTCGCCGACATCGCGATCGGCACCGACACTGCCGGGTCAGGTCGCGTTCCGGCCGGATTGCAGGGCATCGTCGGGATCAAAGCCACGGTCGGCCTCGTCTCCACCGAGGGCGTCGTCCCGGCGTGTGCGAGCTATGACTGTGTGACGATCTTCGCTGCTGACCTGGCGACGGCCCAATCAGCAATGGCCGTGATGAGCGCCATTGCGCCGCAACGCCAGTGGCCGGCCGACGTCCCCTACGCCGCACCGGGGACTCCCAGAATCGCCATACCGGATACCCTGGATGGCCTCGACGACGAATGGCAGGCTGCCTTCGACGCCGCCGTACGTCAGGCGAAGGACTCCAGATTCGAGACGGTCCCGATCCCGATGGACGACTTCTTCGCCGCAGCCGGCCTTCTCTACAACGGTGCCCTGGTCGCTGAACGGTGGGATGCGGTGGGGGAGTTCGTCAGCACGGCAGGTCCTGACGCGGAGTTGGATCCGACCGTGGCCACGATCATCACTGCGGCTGGTGCATATTCGGCCGCGGACCTGTTGCGTGACCGGCGGCGGGTCGAGGAGTTGCGTCGCACAGCCTTGGCGCAGCTTGAGGGCTGTCACGCACTCATGGTGCCGACCGCTCCCGAGCATCCGCGCATCGACGAAGTCGCGGCTGACCCGGTCGCGGTGAATTCCCGGATGGGGCGGTACACCAACTTCTGCAACCTGTTCGACATGTGCGCCATCTCGATTCCCGCCGGCACCGTATCCGACGGTGCCCAGTTCGGAATCACCCTGTTGGCGCAGGGTTTCCACGACGGCGTCATCGCCGATCTGGCAGCCCGGTTCCTCGACACCCCGTCGGCGGAGACGTGGCCCGAGACGGGCGGCGCCCCACTGGCCGAACTCGCGGTGTTTGGCGCGCATTTGCGCGGGCAGCCGCTGGAACATCAGCTCACCGGGCGGGGTGCCCGCTGGGCCGGGCCCATCACCACGGCACCGCACTACCGTCTCTACGCCCTCGACACGGTTCCGCCCAAACCGGGTTTGACCCGGGTTGAGGACGGCGGAGCGGCCATCATCGGAGAACGATGGTTGTTGTCCCCGGCTGCACTCGGCGAGTTTCTGGCCGAGCTACCCGCGCCGATGTTGCTCGGGAACGTGGAGCTCGACGACGGTCGCTGGATCACAGGATTCGGTTGTGACCACACCGCTCCCACACACGGACGCGACATCACGGAGTACCGGGGCTGGTTGGCTGCGATGGCCTGAGGTGCGCGTGCCGCAGGCTCAGCTCCCGGGGACGATCAGCGAGATCATGGTCTCGAGCTGGCGGGCCATCTGCCGGTAGCTCATCGCGCCTGACTGTGCCTGCAGTAGTGCGCCCCAGAAGACCGCTTCCAAGGTGGCAAGTACCTCGGGCCAGGCCCCGGCGCCCAATGCCGTGGAGATCCGGCGCGTGATCTCAACGGCAATGCGCCCACGTACGTCATCGACCACTTCGTCGTCGGTGCTCATCAGCGCCTGAGTGCAGGCCCGCGCCAAGCGAGGCTCATCGGCCATCAACAGTGTGAGAGCGGTGAGCTGCTCGGTGACTCGGCTGGTGGTGCTGGCCGTGGGGTCGATGTCGAGCGGCAGCTGAATCACCCGGTCGAGGTAGAGCTCGGCGAACACCACCTCGATGGACGGGAAATGCGCGTAGAGCGCCGCGGGCGCCATCTTCGCGCGGGCCGCCAGTGCGGGCACCGAGACGTCGTTGTGCGCGTCGAGAAGTTGTGTCGCCGCTCCGAAGACGCGGCGTTGCGTGCGGGTGCGCTGACCCTGCGCGTCGTGTAGGCGGGTGACGGTAGCCACCTCTGGCCTGGACATGTGTCCAAGATATAGAGCCGTGCCGCGAATGGCAATCATTCGGTGAAACTGCCGGTATTTACATATTTTCAGGATTGTCATTCACGCAGATTGAGCACCGACCAACGCGTGTACGAGGCTTTCGTGTCGATAAATCGGACAGGTGTCCAGTATGATCTGCCCAGATTGAAAGGGGAGGTCCGATGGCTTACGTGATCACGCAAAACTGCTGCAAGGACGCCAGCTGTGTACCGGTGTGCCCGGTGGACTGCATCCGCCCGGCTGAGGGTGGGCTGGATTCCGCGTCGGCCGAGATGCTCTACATCGATCCGGAATCGTGCATCGACTGTGGAGCCTGCTTCGAGGAGTGCCCGGTCGGCGCGATCCACTACGAAGAGGACCTGCCCGGCGAACTACAGCGGTTCAAGGACCTCAACGCGGCCTACTTCGAGCGCCACCCGCTCGAGCCGGTGACCGTGCCGGCAGCACCATCTCGTGCGCGGGTCGAGGCGGGATCGTTGCGGGTGGCGATCGTCGGATCGGGTCCGGCCGCCTGCTACGCCGCAGCCGAGCTGATCGATGTGGACGGGGTGGAGATCAACCTGTTCGAACGCCTGCCCACGCCGTTCGGTTTGATTCGCGCGGGGGTGGCCCCCGATCACCAACACACCAAGTCGGTCGTCGCGATCTTCGAGCGGGCGTTCACCAACCCACGGTTCGCGAGCCATTTCAACGTCGAGGTCGGCCGTACCGTCAACCACGACGAGCTCCTGGCCCATCACCACGCGGTGATCTACGCGGTGGGCGCGGCGACCAGCCGGCGACTGGGCATCGACGGCGAGGACCTGATGGGCAATCACGCGGCCGCCGAGTTCGTCGGTTGGTACAACGGCCATCCCGACCACGCCGCCCACCAGTTCGACCTGTCGGGCGAGCGAGCGGTCATCGTCGGCAACGGCAACGTCGCCCTCGACGTCGCCCGGGTGCTGTTGATGGACCGGACCGCGCTGGCAGCCACCGATATCGCCGAGCACACCCTGGATGCGTTGGCCGACAGCGAAATCCGGGAAGTGGTGATCCTCGCGCGTCGCGACATCGGGCACGCCGCATTCTCGGCGGGGGAGTTCCTGGCGCTGGGGCATCTCGACGGTGTCGACGTGATCGTGGATCCGCAGGACCTACCCGCCGATGACGAACACGACGACGTCGAGACCTCGTTCAAGCTCGCCATCGCACGCGACTACGCACAGCGCAGCCCGACTCCCGGACACAAGCGCGTGGTGTTCCGCTTCGGCACAACCCCGATCGCCATCCACGGACCCGACCGTGCCGAAGGGTTGGAGGTCAGCAGCGAGGCCCATGGCACCGAGGTGATCGAGACGTCGCTGATCCTGCGGTCGATCGGCTATCGCGGTCTGCCGGTCTCCGGGCTGCCCTACGACGAGGACTCCGGAACCGTGCCCAACGACTCGGGCCGTGTCGTGCCCGGCACCTACGTGACCGGTTGGATCAAACGCGGACCGCGTGGGGTGATCGGTACGAACCGGTTGTGTGCCGAGCAGACCGTGGCCCAGTTGTGGGCGGATTTCGATGCCGGCCTGCTGACCCGTGACGTCAAGGGCGTCGAGTCGCTCGATGTGCTGCTGGCCGCCCGGGGAGCCGAGCCGGTCGGGTGGCGGGGATGGCGTGCGATCGACACCGCCGAACGTGACCGCGGCGTGCAGGCGGCGCGGCCTCGGGTGAAGTTCGTGTCGATCGAGGAGATGCTCAGCGCGGGCCTGCGCGGCTGACCTCGGTCTCGATCTGTGGGTCAGGGTCGCGGGGTGTGCGGGTCGCCAGAACCGACCCGGCAAGGATCAGCGCCAGCCCGGCCACGTTGTAGACGGTCAGCGGTTCGCCCAGCACAACGACGCCTGCCGCCAGGGCGACGGCAGGGTTGACGTAAGTGAACACCAGGGCCCGTGCGCCGCCGACCTCGCGGATCAGTGCGAAGAACACCACGAATGCCAGCGCGGTGCAGACCACGGCGAGTGTGGCCAGCGCGATCAGCACCTGCCGCGACGGCATCTCGTCGGGCCAGGTCAGGACCGCCGGGGTGGTGTAGATCAGCGCCGCGATCGTCAGGCACGCCGCGGTCAACGGGAGCGTCGGCACATCGCCCAGATACCGAGCAGCGATCAGCGGCGCGATGGCGTAACAGGTTGCCACCAGCAGCACTTCGGCGATCGGCCAGCCATGCCCTCCGGTGAGGCCGGGCCCGGCCAGCACCGCCACACCGGACAGGCCGATCCCTAGTCCCGTGATCCGCTTGGCGCTCAACCGTTCTCCGCCGGTCAGTCGGTCGAGGACGGCGGCGATGATCGGGGCGGTGGCGATCAGCAGGCCGGTCAGCGAGCTGCTCAGGTGGCGTTCGGCATCCGTGAGCAGGAACCACGCCGCGATGATCTCGAAGAACGCGAACGCCAATACGGGCCGCCAGTGCCGTAACACGGGCGCCCACGCGGCCCGCGACATCACCAGCGGTAAGAGAACGGCGGCACCGACAGCAGTGCGGGCCAGGACCAGCACCGGCACCGATACGCCTTCGACGGCAATCTTGATCAGCAGGTACGGGATACCCCAGATGATGCTCATGGCGCCCAGCAGCAGCCAGCCCCGCACACTCACCCGGTCCAGACTACGGGCCCCGGCACACGGCCGTCCGGGTGCTGATGCGGGGCGTGGCCCGGGCCATCAGCACCCGGTGAAGCGCTACGGCCGGGTCAGCTCCGCGTAACGGCCGACGTGGTAGTCGGTTGATCCGAACTCGTACTGGACCGCGGTGAGACGCTTGAAGTAATGACCGATCGCGAGTTCCTCGGTCATGCCCATGCCGCCGTGGAGCTGCACCGCGTTCTGTCCGACGAAACGGGCGGCCCGTCCGATGGTGGCCTTGGCTGCCGACACCGCCTTGGCCCGTTGCGCGGGTTCGGCATCGAGGTTCAGTACGGCGAGATAGACCGCCGCCGAGGCTTGTTCGACTTCCATGTGCATGTCGACCATCCGGTGCTGCAGCGCCTGGAAGCTGCCGATGGGTAGACCGAACTGCTGGCGTTGTTTGCAGTACTCGACCGTGTCGGCCAGCACTTTGCGCATTCCGCCGACGGCCTCGGCGCACACGGCCGCCGCGCCCTCGTCCCGGGCCAGGTCCAGTGACGGCCAGGCCTGCCCCTCGGTTCCCAGCAATGCCGAGGCAGGCAACCGGACGTCGGAGAATGTCAGGTCCGATGCCCGGCGGTCGTCCACCGTGCGGTACGGGTGCGCGGTGAATCCTGCTGTCAACGAAGAGATATCGATCATAAAGAGCGAGATTCCGTCGGTGTCCGCACGTTCCCCCGAGGTACGTGCGGTCACCAGCAGGTGGGTCGCGAGCGGTGCGTCCACGGCCATCACCTTGGCGCCGTTGAGCACCCACTCGTCGCCGTCGCGCCGTGCGGTGGTGGACACGTCGCGCCAGTTGTCTCCGGAGTCCGGCTCGGTGGCGGCCAGCGCGACGATGGCCGAACCCGCCACGATCTCCTCTAGCAGGGCCGCGGCGGCGGCGTCGCCGGACCGGTGCAGCAGGCCACCGGCCACCACCACGGTGTCCACGAATGGTTCGATCACCAGGGCGTGGCCCAATGCCTCAGCGATGACCATGGTTTCGACCGGGCCACCACCGATGCCGCCGGCTTCCTCGGGCAGGGTGGCGCCCAGGATGCCGAGCTCATCGGCAAAACCCCGCCAGATCTCGGGCTGCCAGCCGGGGCCGGTCTTGGCGGCGGCCCGGCTCGATGTCAGGTCGTAGCGGCTGGACAGAAACTTGGTCAGCCCGTCGCGCAGCAGTTCCTGTTCGTTGGTCAGGTTGAAGTCCATCTAGAGCCCCAGTTCTGCCTTGGCGAGGATGTTTCGCTGAATTTCGTTGCTACCGGCGTAGATCGAGCCGGCCCGGTCGTTGAAGTAGCGCAGTGGGGCGACCGCCTGCCACGGCGCTCCGCTGTGATAGCCGTCGGCGGGAGGTTCGTACTCGGCCACCGGCCCGCCCGGGAACGTGGCGTGCGGTTGGTAGGCGCGGGCCAGCGGGCCGGCGGCCTCCATCGACAGCTCGGTCAGGGTCTGGCTCAGTTCGGTGCTCAGAACCTTGAGCATCGACGACGCGGTGCCGGGATGGCCGCCCTCGGCCACCGCCGCCAGCACCTGGTACTCCAGAATTTCCAGCACGTCGGTGCGGAGCCGGGCGTCGGCAAGCCGGCGGCTGAAGGCCGGGTCGTCGATCAGCCGACCACCGGTCGGTCCGGGCATTTCGGTGGCGACCGCTGAGATCTCATCACCCAGCACCTGCAACGCCGGCGCGTTGGCGCCGCCGCCGCGCTCGAACTCCAGCAGGTATTTGGCCACGGTCCAGCCGTCGTCGATCGTGCCGATCACATTGGCCTTCGGCACCCGAACCTCGTCGAAGAAGACCTGGTTTTGTACCTCTTCGCCGGAAGTCATGACCAGCGGGCGGATTTCGATGCCGGGCGAGGTCATGTCGATCAGCACGAAGGTGATGCCCTGCTGCTTCTTGGCGCCGCGGGTGGTGCGCACCAGGGCGAACATCCAGTTCGCTTCCTGGGCGTGGGTGGTCCAGATCTTGCTGCCGGTGCACACCAGGTCGTCTCCGTCAGGCACCGCTGCCATCGACAGGGCGGCCAGGTCCGAGCCGGCCTCGGGCTCGGAATAGCCCTGGCAGAAGAACACCTCACCGGTCAGGATGCCGGGAAGGAAGAAGTCCTTCTGGGCCTGCGTGCCGAATTTGATGATGGCGTGGGCCACCATGCGGATGCCCATGGGTGACAGCGACGGGGCGCCGGCGAGGGTCGATTCGCGGCTGAAGATGTAGTGCTGGGTCAGGCTCCAATCACAGCCGCCGTGTTCGACCGGCCAAGCCGGGGCGGCCCAGCCCCGCTCGTGGAGGATCTTCTGCCAGGCCATGCTGGCGTCGTGATCGGCATACACGCTGGTCATCAACTGGCCTGCGCGGCGGAGTTCGGGAGTCAGATTCTTGGCGAGAAAGTCGCGAACTTCGTCGCGGAATGCCTGGTCGCTGGTCGACCACTTCAGGTCCATGCCTGCCCCTTCTACTGGTGTCGCTCCACAGAGTAAACCTAGTTAATCAAGTGACGCACACCACCCCGCTCGACGCTCGACCGCCGGGCGCGGGGCGACACCGCCAGGTCGATGGCCGGCGGTGGTGCCCGGCCCAGGTCACAGGCGATAATCGAGGGCGTGGAGCGTCGCCAGAGCGGTCAGGACCCTCAATCTCCGATGGCACTGCTGCAGAACCTGCCTGCCCTGGTGGTGCTGGAGAGATTCCCGGTGCCGGTATTGGCGATCGCCGAAGACGGCACCATCCTCTTCGCCAACAGTGCCTTCGGCGAGATGGTCGGTCGCGACGCCGATGCGGTCAAGAACATGCCGTTTGCTGAGGTCTTCCATTCGCTGCCCGCCGACGAGTCCGCGGTCTCGGTGATGCGGGCCAACGCCGGGCTGCTCGTGGAGCTCGTCCATCGCGACGGGTCGATCGTGCGGGCACGGATGAGCAAATCGGCGCTGCTGCGCGGCGACGATCCGGTGGCCTTGGCGACGTTCGAGGACCTCACCGAGCAGTTGTGGGTCGACGAGCTCTAGGGCTATCCCGCGGCCTTCGCCCGCCGGAGCGACTCTCGTGCCAGGAACTCGCGGAAGTAGTCCAGCGACTCCCGGCTGACGATCGCGGGCAGCAGCAGATCCCACGTACGGGCCACGCGTTCACGGAGTTCGGTGCCGGTGGTGGCGCGCGAGAGCGCCTCCGCGCCCAGCATGGAGCCCAGGATCACCTCGGCGGCGCTCGCGACATCCAGGTTCTCGCGTAGGTCACCTTCCTCGGCGGCCTGGGTCAACTGTTGAGTGAGCTCGTCGAGCCAGCTCGTGTACACCCGGGTGGCGGCGACGTGGATGCCGCTGAACGTTCGCAGCAGCTGCATGCCGATCTGGGCGACCTTGTCCGAACGGGTGAAGTCGGCCACGACGAACAACCCGTGGATGGTGTTTTCCAAAGCCGGCGAAGAGGATTCGGCGATGACGCGGAACGCGGTCAACATGGCGGTGCCGCCCTCGCTGATGATTGCCTCGGCCAGGGACTCCTTGGAATCGAAGTGGTAGTACAGCGCACCCTTGGTCATCTCGGCCCGCGCGATGATGTCGCCGAGCCCGGTCGCGGGATAGCCGTGCTCGCTGAACAGGTCGACCGCGGCGGTGATGATCTTCTGCCGGGTCAGCTCCGATCGAGCCTGGCGTGCCATTGTGGCGTTCCTATCATTTGGTACGGGGGTGCAGCGGCGCCACTTTTTTGATGCCCACTGCGGTGCGACGCCGGATGAACTGTTGCAGGTAGCCGAGCCGCTCTGGCTCGACGAACCCGGGCATCGCCAGCCGCCAGCTGTGCTCGAGGTCGGTGAGGAACCGCGGTGGATCGTCGAGGTCACTGGTCTGGCGCACGCCCAGGTATATCGAAACCAGCAAGCGGGCAACCGCTTCGGGGTCGGTGTCGGCCGTGAAATCGCCTTCGCCGATGGCTCGTTTGGCGATGCCGGCGAAGCCTTGTACCCATTCGTTGAGAACCCGCGGCCCCACGTCGTCGGTCCGGCCGATGGACTCGACGAGGTTCAGGCAGGCCCGAGCCACCGGGTCGCCGATGTCCTCGGCGGCAACCAGGCCCGAGAGGTCGATCAGGGTTTCGGCTCCGGACAGGTTGCGGGCGAGGACGTCCTCCACCGCCTTCTGGGCCCGCTGTGTCCGGTGCTCGACGATCGAGACCGCCAGTGCGTGCTTGGACCGGAAATGGAAATACAGCGCGCCCTTGGTGACGTTCGCGTCGGCGAGAATGTCGTCGAGACTGACCAAGCTGTAGGGCGTGTGCGCGAACTGTCGCGCCGCCGCCTGCAGGATCTGGAGGCGCGTCAGCTCTGCTCGCCGGTCGAGCTGCTCAGTCACCACGGGGCCTTCCTGACTCTGATCGGCCGGCGGCAGCGTTCTGATTTCATCCCACCGCCAGCAGACTCAAAGTCTTCACCGTACGTGCATAACATTCTAAAGGTATGTATCGTGCGTAGGGTGATAACTCTTGGTTCGTCGCGGGTTGCCCGCCCGGCGGTGGCACATGCCACGGTCGCGGGCGCTGTGGCGAGCGCCACCATTTGGCGGTCGGCAGTAGCCAAGGGCTATCCTGGAAACGTTGCCATGGCCTGCACCGGCAATCCCCCTCGAATCCCGGTGCGGGCCATGGCGACCTTAATTTCTGGTGCCTACCAAGATAATTCGATCTTGATGATGCACCCCGTGGTTCAGGCGGAGTGTCACTAGCCGATGTGGGATGACGAAGTCGACGTCGTTTGCTGTGGCTCGGGCTTCGGGGCGTTGGCCGCTGCCGTCGCCGCGGCGGATGCCGGCCTCGACGTGCATATCGTGCGTCCGGGAGATCCTCGATCGGTCACGCCCGGACCGGAGACACCGTGGCTGGGTGTGGGTATCGACGATCCCGAGACCCGCGAGTACTTCGACGCCCTGTCGGCGGACCTGACGCCGCTCGTCGACACCAAGTGCGACAGCGCGCTGACCGTCCGGGCAATCAGTGAATGGACCCCGGTTTCCGGACGTGGCCGGATCGCGCCGTTCTACGGTGCTCGGCTGCAGGACTGGGCGCAGCGTTGCCTGACCTCTCCCTACGGCGTGCTCTACACGCGGTTGGCGGACCGGGGCACCACCTCGATGCGCTCCGGCACCGGTGAGGAGATTCAGGTCAAGATGCTGGGCGCACTGGAGACCACGACGCCCGCGGACACCACCGCGGTGCTCGGTGACTGGTTGTCGGCGCAGGCCCGCGACCGGGAGATCCCGGCCGCGGACAACGGCACGCTCCAGCGCCTCGTGTTCGAGGAGGGCGAGATACTGGGCGCGGTGATCGACACCGCAGACGGACCGTTGGCCCTGCGGGCCCGCCACGGAGTTGCCGTCTCGACCGAACCTCATCCTGCCGCGACCTCGGCGGCCGATCAGCTCATCGAACCGGGCAAGCCCGTGCAGGTAGGCCTGGTCGGCTACAGCGCGAGCAGATTCGGCCGGGTCGAACTGCTGGAGCTCGAGCGGGACGGATCGGGATCGGGCTACTGCAACTCCGGTCGGGTGCACGACTCCAAGCGTGAGTCGGGTCGCTCACCTGCGCGGCGCGGCCGAGAAATGCACCGGTACCCGCCCTTTGGCCAGTAACGCGGCCATCTCGTGGCCGAGAATCGGCTTGGACAACAGGAAGCCCTGCGCGCGGTAGCAGCCGTGGCGCAACAGCGTCAGCGCGGCCCGCTCGGTCTCCACCCCCTCGGCCACCAGTTGTAGGCCGAAAGCCCCGGCGAGCGCGATCACCGCACGCACGATGGGTAGGTCGCCCGGGTCCGAACCCAGGCCGGCGACAAAGCTGCGGTCGATCTTGAGGGTGTCCACCGGCAGGGACTTCAACAGTGACAGCGCGCTGTAGCCGGTGCCGAAGTCATCGATGGCCACCTGCACGCCGACCTTGTGCAGTCCGGTCAGTGTCGAACGGGTGGTTTCGATGTCCTGCACCACGATGCTCTCGGTGATCTCCAGACAGACCGACCCGCGGGGCAGGCGGAACTCCTTCATCACGCCGGCCACCGAATCGACGAACCCGTCGGTCACCAGCTGCACCGGCGACACGTTGATGCGCAGCACGATGTTGCGGCCGACGCCGTTGGACCGCCACCGGGCGAACTCCGCACAGGCATTCCGGAGTACCCAGCGTCCCAACTCGCCTGCCAGATTTATGGATTCGGCCACGCCGATGAACGAGTCGGGGGACAGCAGGCCTCGCGTCGGGTGCTGCCAGCGGACCAGGGCCTCGGCGGCCAGCACCTCACCGGTCCGCATGTCGATCTCGGGCAGGTAGTGCAGAACGAGCGCGCCGCTCTCGATCACACTCTGCAGGTGCAACTCGATGTCGTTGCGGAAGTCGATCTCCATCGCCATCGCATCGGAGAACACCGTGACCCGATTGCCGCCGGAGTTCTTCGCGGTAAGCACCGCGTGATCGGCCCGGTTGAGCAGATCGGAGGTGGAGTCCCGGCCCGGCATACCTTCGGCCAGACCGATGCTGACGGTCCGGGTGAGCATCTCGCCGTCGATCGTGACCCGTTCACGAAGCACCGACTGGAGTCGGTAGGCCAGAGCGGTGGCGGCCTCGGCGGTCATCGACGCCGCGGGGACCACGACGAACTCGTCACCGCCGAGTCGCGCGATGAGCTTGGGCGAGTCGTCGCCACGCTGTAACCGCTCGGCCAGGATGCTGATGAAGGCATCACCGGCGGTATGGCCCAGGTAGTCGTTGATCGCCTTCAACCGGTCCAGGTCGAAGAACATCACCACGACCGGGCCGGGCTGGCCCGGAGCCAGCCGGGCCTCCAAGTGGGCCATGAGTGCCCTGCGGTTGTGCAGCCCGGTGAGGTGGTCGTGATCCGCGAGGTACCGTAGCCGGTCCTCGGCCTCGATGCGGGCCTGCACCTGCGCGAACAGCGAGGCGATCGCTTTGAGTGCGTTGAGCTCGGCGGGCAGCCACTCGCGGTCGCCGAACTTGACGAATCCCAGCACCCCGGTGGTGATGTCCCCGGACAGCAGCGGCACACAGGCCATCGAGGTGCTGGGGATGTGGCGCCCGGCCTCGATCGTGCGCTGATAGTCGTCGGTGGCCGGCTCCGGCCGGAACACCGCCGGTTCCTTGAGGTGCTCGGCCATCGCGAACACCGGGTCGGCATCGGCGAAGTGGATGACCGCGATCGGGTCGGTCGGTGTGTCCTGCGGGCGCGGCGGCCACTCGGCCACGAGCCGAGTCGCGTGCGCCTGGTGATCGTTGTGACGCAGGAAGCTCACGTCCACATCGAAGAACGAGACCAGCTCGGCCAGCACCTGTTGGCTCACCGAAACCGAGGTCGCGGCGTCGACCGCCATCAGCTGGGTGGCGACCGACGTGACGAGCAGTTCGAGGCTGCCTGGCACCAGATACCTCCGCATATACCTCTGCACCCGGCTCTCAGCCGTACTGTGGCGCCGAACCCGGTCGGGCTCGCCGTCTGCTGCGTACGGTCGGACGCGGCGCGTAGGACAACCTGAGCACCAGCGCCTGTGATTCGTCGCGCGCGGTACCGGTCAACCTGCGAAAAGCGTACTGCAGGTCGCGCAGGGTGCCGGCGTGGTCGGGCGAGAGTGTCTGGCGGTCCCGGTCGTCATGGGCATAGAGGAACACCGGAGACACCGGTTGGACCGCCAGCCCGTGGCGTTGGGCGCCGACCCAGACAGCCTCGACCGCCGACCCGGCCTGGGCGTAGTCGGTCAGCCGGCGGCCACGGACCGAGACGACCGCCAGCGCCGAGCTCGAGGTGACCCGTTCGTAGGTGTCGTCGCCGAGGGCCACCCCGGCGTTCCAGTCCGACAACTTCGCCATGACCTCGGGCCGGCGCAGGATGTCCAGCACCACCATGTCGCCCGAATCCAACCCGAGCGTCGTGACTTCGATACCGGTATCGGGTGCTGGATCGCCGGGCCAGCGCAGTTCCGACATCATCTCCCGGTGCAGCGTGGGAGTCAGATAGCGGATCCGGTCGGCCTTGGCGAGTATGCCTGCGGCGGTTTCGATCTCGGAAGGGGTGTCCAGGACCCTCAGATCGGCACCTTCGCCGCCGGCGGCAGCCCGCAGGGCGTCGAGCACCTCGACGGAGATCGGTGCCGACGTGCCTCGCAGCCGATTGGTCTCCCGGGCCAGCATCGGTTCGTAGAGTTCGGCCAGCTCAGGTGTGTCGCCGGGGGTGAACTCCGCGATCCCGTACAGGGGGGTGCCCTCGTCGCCGCGGGACCACCGCACGTGCCCGGCCAGGCCGTGAGCCGCCGCGGCGACTCGGGCATTGAACGCCGCGGCGCCCAGCGCCACCGCGCTGCCGCGGTACCCGACATCCATCGCCGTGGTGTATTTCGTCGCCAGCCGCAGGTTGATCCGGTCGTCGCTCGCTTCGATGTGCCACGGTTGGACGTTGCCGCCCGAGGGGGCGCGGGATGCCGCCTCGGTCAGGATGTCCGCCATCCCCGTCGGTCGCGGTGGCGTCGGCTCGGGGACGGATGCGGGTGGGGCCGCCGACGCGTCGCGAAGCGGATCGCCGATGCGGTCGAGAGCGTCGGCGATATCGACGCGCACCCGCCCCGACGGCATCGGCTCACCCAGGCCGATGCGTCGCACGGCGTTGGCGACGACGGTCGCCCCGAGTACCACTTCCGCGGCGAGTTGAGGCCAGGTGCTCAGCGTCTTGCCGACCTCCACCAGCGACGCCGCCATCCGGGGCGACAGCTCAGGCGCGTCGAGGATTCGCAGAACGTGCGGCACCTTGTCCTTGCTGCTGAGCCCCGCCAGGTCGCGTGCCGAGACGTCGCCGAGCAGACCGTGCAGGATCGGGCGCGAGGGATCCAGGTCGAACCGCTCGACGTCCAGCAGCCCACGATCCCCGGTGGTCATCAGCACCGGCAGTCTCCGGGCCCGGGCAGCCTCGCGGACAAGAACTTTCGCGTCCAGCGAGTCGCATTCCTCGACGACGACGTCGAGGCCGCGCAGGTAGTCGTCGATCGACTCGGCCACCGCGCCGTTGCGATCGATGCGAACCCTGATGTACGGGTCGATCTCGGCGATCCGGCGCGCGGCCACCACGGCCTTGTTCAAGCCCAGGTCGAACACGGTGCCGGGGACCCGGTTGAGGTTCGCCAACTCGAGTTCGTCGAAGTCGGTGAGTCGAATCTCGCCGCAGAGGCCCTCGACCGCGAGGTTGTGGGCGATGGCGTGGCCGACGCTGAGGCCGACGACTCCGATTTTCAGGCGTGACAACCGCTGCTGCTCATCGGCACTGATGAGGTTGCGGTTGCGGTCCAGGCGTAGCCGGTTGAACGCGCCCGGTCCCAGAAGGTGAACCAGGCATCGCCGCCACGGGTAGTACGCCCACCTGGTCGGCTCCTCGAGCATTTCCTGTTCGACCGCAGGCACGAGCGTGCGGAGCGCAGCCTGTTGTTGGCGGCATTCGTCGATGACCGTGATTCGCGGGTCCCGGCGCAGCTGGTCGAGCGTGCTGCTCGAATCGCCGTCGCCGTCGCCGTCGCCGTCGCCGTCGCCGTCGCCGTCGACGAAGATCGCTCGATATTGATCGAGGTCGTTGTATTCACTCAATTCGGAATTCCCGATGTCTGTGTGGGCGCTTTCCTTGGGGCTTTCTGGGGTCATCGTCTCGTCCCGGCGGCGGTAACGGCGTCGATGCCGCCGGTTCGGGGGTACGCGCCGATTCGCTGTGCTTCGGCGAAGTAGCGTGACAGCTGTCCCGGATCGGCGTGGTTGGCGAAAGTGGTGCTGTCCCACCACATCATCTTGGTCTGGTATCGCTCGTCGGGATACGGTGTCGCCGGGATTTTCGCAGCCAGCACGCCGCCGGAGGACAGCCAGCGTTTCAGCACATAGGCGGCGGCGGTGGCCATACCGAACTGAATGTCCAACAGTGTCATGGCATGCAGCGGCATACGCGCCAGCGTATCGGTGAGTGCGCGGCTCTGCTCTGGGTCGTCACACACCCAGGCGGTCTTCATCTCGACCACTCCGAACGGCAGACGGTCGGCGATCATCTTGCGCACGGCGTCGAGTGCGGGCTGTCCGCTCCATTCGACGATGGCGTGGCTTTCGTCGACGCTCCGATACGGCCCCTTGGCCCGCAGACCGCCGACCACATTGCCCGAGCTGTTGATCCCGACACAGAACAGCGCCGTATCGTCGCCCGTCCGTAGGGCTTTCAGGTCCAACGCTTGCTCCACTGCATGTTTGCGGTAGTTGGAGCAGGCGCCGCGGACATATTCGTCCCACAGTTTGCGCTCGGCCGGCGGGCGGGCCACGACGATCGTGCACTCGCTGTCGGGGTCCCACCAGGTTGGGCTCTCGTCCAATGTCACGCAGCGGCGGGCGACGTCTTCGAGTTGGGGAGCGGTCATCTGGAATCCATTTCGTCGGTCAGCCGTGCCTTCCGACGGGACGGCTGATTTGTGTGTGCAGCACGGTGTTGCGAATACGTGTGATGAGTATTGCGCCGCCGCGTAGTGGAATTCCAGCGAGCTGAGAAATCTTGTCCAGTGCCGGGGTGAATTCTGCGGGCGCAGCACCGATTAACTCACCGGTACATGCAATTTTGGCAAATTCAGCAATCGACATTTATGCCGAATATGTGCCTTACGGGCGAACGTGGCAAAAATCTTGAATTGACGACGATGCCGAATGCGTGGTCTCGGGGCGGCGGCGCACGCTTTTGCTGTGACCCTTCACAGCCAGTCCTTAGTGCGATTGACCATCGCGGTGAATGGCGACCGACTCGGCGGGGCTCCGGGCCATTCGGTTCGGCCGCGCATTGGTGGGTTGTGTGTCGGCCCGGAGTGCCGAGATGAGATTCTGGTGTCGATGACACAGGAGTATCCGAAAACCACCGCCCTGCCGGCTCAGGATGTCGGTCGGCTGTTGCTGCGTTGCGCGGACAGGCCCGGTCTGGTTTCGGCGATCAGCGGCTTCCTCACCGGTGCCGGCGCCAACATCGTGTCGCTGGATCAGCACTCCACCGAGCAGACCGGCGGCACCTTCATCCAGCGCACGATCTTCCATCTGCCGGGCCTGGCGGCGGTGCGCGACGAACTCGAGCGTGACTTCCGGCAACGGGTGGCCGAGCCGTTCGAGATGGACTTCCGCCTCACAGAGGCCTCCAAGCCCAAGCGTGTGGCACTGATGGCTTCCCGCGAGGACCACTGTCTGCTGGACTTGTTGTGGCGCAACCGGCGCGGTGAGCTCGACATGTCGGTGGTCATGGTCATCTCGAACCATCCCGACCTCGCCGATCAGGTCCGCGCGTTCGGAGTGCCGTTCCTCTATGTCCCGGCGACCCGGGAGAACCGCACCGAGGCTGAGCAACGGCTGCTGGAGTTGTTGCGTGGCAACGTCGATCTGGTGGTGCTCGCGCGGTACATGCAGATCCTGACGCCCGAATTCCTCGATGCTGTGGGCTGCCCGCTGATCAACATCCACCACTCGTTCCTGCCGGCATTCATCGGTGCGGCGCCTTACCGCAGGGCAAAGGAGCGTGGGGTCAAGTTGGTCGGTGCGACAGCGCATTACGTGACCGGTGACCTCGATGAAGGGCCGATCATCGAGCAGGACGTGGTACGGGTGGACCACCGGCATTCGGTTGGTGACCTACAGCGGCTGG
>NZ_LZSY01000022.1 GCF_001665625.1 Mycolicibacterium peregrinum
GAGTGGGCTGCCAACCCGAAAGCCCGCCGTAGGTGGGCTATCTGGCGGTCGCACCTCGTGCGCCGCCACCACCCCAATCGCCGGATCAAAAAGAAAGCCCGACCGGGCACCTCGGGGGTGAGGGTCCGGTCAGGCTCGTGGGAGTTCTGGTGGTTACGGGTTCAGGTGGCGATGGTGGGTACCGGGCACGCTGAGTATGTCAATCTGCGTTGGCCCCAGTTGGGCGGTTTGAAATGGCCCCAGTTTCGGCTATGGGCGGGGTGTGGAGGGTGCGGTGATGCGTTGCGTGAGGGCATTGACCGTCGGGCATGGACCGGAGGGGGATGTGCGGGATTTAGCGCCGTGGTGGTCCGTGGAGACGACTGGTTGTGGTGTGACATCGGTGTGTCGTTGGATCGCTGCGTTGATCCGATGACACGTGTAGCTCCCGGGGGTAGTGGGTTATCTTGGTGTGCCGCGGGTTTCGTGGCGAGATCTGGTGTCGCGATACGTGGTGGGTGTCACCCCGAACCAGCGTTTGCAGGCGCGGGTGAACACGCTGTGCTCGGCGTAGCCGAGCTGGCGCGACACGTGGGACACGGGTAGGTCAGTGCCGACGAGCAGGCGGTGGGCCAGTTCACGGCGGGTCCGGTCGACCAGTTCGGGGAAGGTGGTCCCTTCCGCGACGAGGCGTCGCTGCAGGGTCTTGGGGTGGATGCCGAACTGATGGGCCACCAACCCCGCCGTGAGCTCGCCAGTGGGCAGCAGTTGGCGCACCATGTTGCGCACCGTGTCGGCGATGTCGCGTGTGCGCTGACCGTGGGCTTCTGTCAGGTAGTGCATGGCGAGTCGGTGTGCCAGGGGATCGTGGGTGAGCGGGCGCTGTAAATCCTTGGCGCGCAGGGTGAATCCCGCGATCGGATCGTTGAAGTGGGCTGTGCATCCGAAGTAGCCGCGGTAGTCGGAATCGGTTCCCAGCGGCCGGTGCGGCAGGTGCACGGCGACGGGTCTGTACGCAGCGCCCAGGAACAGGCGCAGCACCTGCAGGGTGAGGCCCAATGCTAGTTCGATCGCCTGGGATTGCGGGGGCGACGGTTGCAGCAGGAAGTCGTATTCGAACCGCCGCAGCGTCGGATCGGCATGGTCGGTGATGCGTGCGGTGATACCGGGGCTGTGGGAGCTCATGTAGGTGTCCAGGATGGTGAACGCCTCGGCGACGGTGGCCGTGGTGCGGGCCGCCAGCGCGACGGGGCCGAGGATGTCGATGCTCTGGTGCTGCGCGAGTTGGCGTCCGAAGTCGGGCACATCGAGGACCGTGGCCGCGTTTTCGACCGCGGCGATGGCGCTGCGCAGCGGAATGTAGCGGTCATCGTTTCCCGCGTCGGCGGGATCGATCCCGGCCGACGCCAGCAGCGCGTCCGGATCTCCCCCGTGGGTGCTGACAAGCGGAGCGAACCCGGTGAGCGACGATCCACGGACCAGATGCATGTCCACGATAGTCAAGAAGAGGTCCAGCAAAGTCAAGACAAGCGGGTGCCGGGTCGTGCAGAGTGGGTGCCCGGGTCGGGGGACCTGATGTGTTGTGGTCGACCCGATGAGGGTGAGCCGCAACGGAGATGAACCAGGGGAACCCCGTGAACCGATGTACCACCGCACTGCTGGCCGCCGCGGCACTCGCCGCTGCTCCGCTGGCCATCGCACCGATCATCAACGCACCCGCGGCGACCGCGGATGTCTGCGCGAGTGCGGGGGGCCGGCACTTCTCCGCGGGCGGCTGCACCAACATCGCCGGCGACGTCGCTGTTGGCACCGCGATCGCGGCCCAGCATGTGCCGTATGTGCCGGGCGAGATCCCGTGCTACACCGTCGAAGGCGTTCCGTACTTCACCCCGCCCGGCCAACCCTGCTGACCAGCGGCGACTGCACACACCGCGGCGCCACACCAGCTAACCTGCACCCGAGCGGCCCCGCGAGCGGACCCGCGGTGCCAACTGACAATCAGAGGAGAACGAATGAGGTTCGGCAAGGTCGTGGCGATCACTGTCGCCGCGGCGGTGGTCGTTGCGATCGCGGGCTGCGGCGGCAAATCCGAAGCGCCCGCGGGTAGCACTACGGTGCCGGCGCAGGAAATGCGCGCGATCGCCAAAGAGGCCTACGTGTACGGCTTCCCCATGGTGGACATGTACCGCATCGAGAACGCCTACGCGGTCAACAAGGACAGCGGCCAATACCTGGGTGACTGGAACCAGATCCACAGCATCGCCCGCGTGTTCACACCGGCCGACACCACGGTGCAGACACCCAACTCCGATACGCCGTACTCGTTCCTGGCAACCGACCTGCGGACCGAGCCGCTGGTGCTGACGGTGCCGCCGATCGAGCAGGGCCGGTACTTCTCGCTGCAGTTCATCGACAGCTACACCTATGTCTATGACCTGATCGGCAGCCGCACGACCGGCAATGGTGGTGGCACCTACCTGCTGGCCGGCCCCGGCTGGCAGGGGGACAAGCCAGCCGGCGTCGACAAGGTGATCCGCACCGACACTGACTTCGGGCTGGTCCTGTACCGCACGCAGCTGTTCAACCCGGCCGACCTCGACAACGTCAAGAAGATCCAGGCCCAGTACAAGGTCGAGCCGCTCTCGGCGTTCCAGAAGACCCCGGCCCCAGCCCCTGCGCCCGCGGTCGACTTCATCACGCCGCTGACACCGGACCAGGAGAAGACGTCGTTGGACTTCTTCAAGATCCTCAACTTCACATTGAAGTACGCACCGGTCAAGCCCGAGGAGAAGGAGCTGCGGGAGCGGTTCGCCAAGATCGGGATCGGACCCGACGGGGGCTTCGATCCCGCCACGCTCAGCGACGAGCAGCGCACCGCCATCGAGGGCGGCATGGCTGATGCGTGGGCCGAGTTGCACACCTTCCAGACCGAACAGCTGCAGACCGGCAAGGTGACCTCCGGTCAGCTGTTCGGGTCCGCCGAGCAGTTGGGCGGCAACTACCTGTACCGGTTCGCCGGAGCGGTGATGGGCATCCTGGGCCTGCCGGGCGCCGAAGCCATGTATATCCCGCTGACCAACGACTCGGCCGGCGCCAAGCTCAACGGCGCGAACAACTACACGCTGACCTTCCCCGCTGGGCAGCTCCCGCCGGTGAAGGCGTTCTGGTCGGTCACCATGTACAAACTGCCGCAGATCCTGCTGGTGGACAACCCGATCAACCGGTACCTGATCAACTCGCCGATGCTGCCGGACCTGGTGCGCGACCCCGACGGTGGAATCACGATCTACTTGCAGCACACCTCTCCGGGACCGGAAAAGGAATCCAACTGGCTGCCGACCCCGGCCGGTGACTTCGAGATGATCCTGCGGACCTACTGGCCCGAGCAGGCAATCACCGACGGTAGCTGGACGCCACCGAAGGTATCGAAGAGCTAACCGGTCGAAACCCGCAGTGGCCCCGCCGGATTCGGGCGAGCCGGGAGTGGGAGGCGACCGGATCGTGAAGGATAGGGACGCGCCGGGGAACGCCGATGCGTGGTATACGGCCCGCCGGGGCCGCGGAAAGGATACAAGCAAATGACTACGGGCCCAGAGGTTTCCAGGACGCATCTGCCGATTCCGAGCGCGCCGCGAACGGGGCTGGTCACCTACGACGCGAAGGATCCGGATACCCCGCATCCGCTGATCCGGGACGTCCGGCCCCCGGAGGGCGCCCCTAACATTCTGGTGGTCCTGCTCGACGACGTGGGTTTCGGTGCGGCCAGTGCGTTCGGTGGGCCGTGCGCCACCCCGACCGCCGAGAGGCTGGCGGCCGGCGGTCTGAAGTACAACCGGTTCCACACCACCGCGTTGTGTTCGCCGACGCGGCAGGCCCTGCTCACCGGGCGTAACCATCACTCGGCGGGGATGGGTGGGATCACCGAGATCGCCACCGGTCAGCCCGGCTACAACTCGGTGCTGCCCAACACCATGTCGCCGATCGCGCGGACCCTCAAGCTCAACGGGTACAGCACCGCCCAGTTCGGGAAGTGCCACGAGGTGCCGGTTTGGCAGACCAGCCAGGTCGGACCGTTCGACGCCTGGCCCAGCGCCGGTGGGGGTTTCGAGCACTTCTACGGCTTCATCGGTGGCGAAGCCAACCAGTGGTACCCCTCGCTGTACGAGGGGACCACGCCGATCGAGGTGGACCGCACCCCCGAGCAGGGCTACCACCTCACCGAGGATCTGGCGGACAAGGCGATCGCCTGGATCGGTCAGCAGAAGGCCCTCGCACCGGACAAGCCGTTCTTCACCTACTTCGCGCCGGGGGCCACCCACGCCCCGCACCACGCACCCAAGGAGTGGATCGACAAGTACCAGGGCAAGTTCGACGCCGGCTGGGATGCGTTGCGGGAGCAGACCTTCGCCCGGCAGAAGGAACTCGGCGTGATCCCGCCGGACGCGCAGTTGACGCCGCGGCCCGAACAGATCCCGGCCTGGGACGACATGCCCGAGGAGCTCAAGCCGGTGCTGCGCCGCCAGATGGAGGTCTACGCCGGGTTCCTGGAGCACACCGATCACCACGTCGGCCGGGTCATCGATGCGCTGGACAAGCTCGGGATTCTCGACGACACCTTGGTCTACTACATCGTCGGTGACAACGGCGCCTCCGCCGAGGGCACCTTCAACGGCACGTTCAACGAGATGCTGAACTTCAACGGGATGGCGGCGCTGGAGACACCCGTATTCATGATGGAACGTCTCGACGAGTTCGGCGGCCCGGACTCCTACAACCACTACGCGGTGGGCTGGGCGCATGCCATGTGCACCCCGTATCAGTGGACCAAGCAGGTCGCCTCGCATTGGGGTGGCACCCGCAACGGCACGGTGGTGCACTGGCCCAACGGTTTCCAGGCCCGCGGCGAGCATCGTGATCAGTTCCATCACGTGATCGACGTGGCGCCCACGCTGTTGGAGGCCGCCGGTATCCCGGAGCCGCTGTTCGTCAACGGGGTGCAGCAGGCGCCGATCGAGGGCACCAGCATGCGGTACTCGTTCGACGACGGCGGGGCAGCCGAGCGGCACGAGACGCAGTACTTCGAGATGTTCGGTAACCGCGGCATTTACCACAAGGGCTGGACCGCGGTGACCAAGCACAAGACGCCGTGGGTGCTCATGGGCGAGGACACCGTCGCATTCGATGACGACGTGTGGGAGCTCTACGACACCACGGTCGACTGGACCCAGGCGAAGGATCTGTCGAAGGAGCAGCCGCAGCGGCTGCACCAATTGCAGCGACTGTGGCTGATCGAGGCGACGCGCTACAACGTGCTGCCCTTGGACGACAACCTCACGGTGCGGATGAACCCCGACCTGGCGGGGCGGCCCGTGCTGATCAAGGGCAACACGCAGGTGCTGTTCGCGGGGATGGGGCGGCTCTCGGAGAACTGCGTGCTCAACCTCAAGAACAAGTCGCACTCGGTGACCGCCGAGATCGACGTGCCCGAGGGCGGTGCCGAAGGCGTGATCGTCGCGCAGGGTGCCAACATCGGCGGCTGGTCGCTGTATGCCCACAATGGCCAGCTCAAGTACTGCTACAACCTCGGTGGCCTGCAGCATTTCTTCGCCGAATCCGCCGAACCGCTGCCTTCCGGTGCGCATCAGGTGCGCATGGAGTTCGCCTATGACGGGCCGGGTCTGGCCAAGGGCGGCACGGTGACGCTGTTCGTCGACGGCGCCGCGGTGGGTACCGGGCAGGTGGCGGCAACGCTGACCAACGTGTTCTCCGCCGACGACGGTCTCGATGTCGGTTCGGATACCGGTTCGGCGGTCTCACCCGACTACCGACCGGGTGATAACCGCTTCACCGGCCGGGTGCGCGGCGTGCAACTGGCCATCGCCGAGGAATCCGACGCCGCGGGCCATCAGGTAGACCCCGCCGAGGCCGTGCGCATCGCCCTGGCCCGCCAGTGACCAGCGCTCAGTGCGTCCGTTTGACGAGCAAGAAGGAGAATCGATGATGCCCACGACGCTGACCCGACTGGCGGCTGCCGGAGCCCTCGCACTGGGTGCCGCCGCGGTGATAGGTGGTGCGGTAGCGGCCGCGGAACCATCGGCAGATTCGGCCCGTCCAACGAACTGCACCGCCGCCGACCTTGCCGGCATCGCGTCCGGGGTCGCCGCGGCCACCTCGGCGTACCTTTTCACCCATCCTGACGTCAACGAATTCTTCACCGACCTGCACGGCCGCCCTCACGGCGAGGTACCCGAATCCACCCGGGCCTTCTTCGACGCCCACCCGCAACAGCACGCAGAACTAAGGGGTATCCGCCAACCTCTGGTCGATTTCCGCAACCGCTGCGGATACAGCGAGCCCAATCCACTCGGAGGGGCACAATCATGAAGAGATCACGCTGGTCGGTCCAGACCCGTGCCATGACGACGGCGCTCGCGCTGTTCACGTTGCCCGGCGTCATCGTGTTGGCCGCGCCGGCGGGCACGGCCAGTGCGGACGTGTGCGCCAGCGCCGGGCGCCGCATCTCGGTCGGCGGATGCGTCAACATCGCCGACGCGGTCGCACCCTACGTGCCGCCCCCGGCCTACTACGCCCCGCTGCCCGAAGACCCACCGCCGCCACCACCGCCGCCGCCGCCGGGGTCCAACATCAGCGGCTGCATCGGCTACAACGGCCGCTGGGTGAGCGCCGGTGGCTGCAACTGACACTCGACCACCATGTCAGGCCGGTGATCCTGACACCACGACGACCTGCTTGCTCAGTTGAGCCTGGCGCGGGAAGAAAGCTGAGAGTTGCTGCATCCGAACGCAACGACCGCGACCGCCGCTCCACTTCCCACACCAAAAATGGTTAGCTGGCTGCCGTGGTTTTCTGGTTGCGGGTGTGGGCCAGGCGGTAGGAGTTGGTGCCGGTCTCGATGATGGTGCCGCCGAAGGTGAGTCGGTCGACGATGGCAGCGCAGAGCCGCGGGTCGGTGAATGTCTTGGTCCAGCCGGAGAAGGCTTCGTTGCTGGCGATGGCGATGGCGTTCTTTTCTTCCCGCTCGGTCAACACCTGGAACAGCAGTTCGGCGCCGCGTTTGTCGAGTTCCATATAGCCCAGTTCATCCAAGAGCAAAAGGTCGACGCGGCCGTAGCGGTTGATGGTCTTGGTCAGTTGTTTGTCGTCGGCGGCTTCGACGAGTTCGTTGACCAGTCGGGTGGCCAGGGCGTAGCGCACCCTGAAACCGCGTTCGGCAGCGGCGGTGCCCAAGGCGATGAGCAGGTGGCTTTTGCCGGTGCCGGAGTCGCCGATCAGGCACAAAGGTTGGCCCTTGCTGATCCAGTCTCCGGTGGCCAGCTGGTGGATGGTGGCGGGGTTGATGTTGCGGTTCGCCTCGAAATCGAAGTCAGATAGCCATTTTTGGCGAGGGAAGCCGGCGGCTTTGACTCGGCGAATGGTGGAGCGGCGGTCGCGGTCGTCGCACTCGGCCAGCAGCAACTCCGCCAGAAACCCCTGATACGACAGTTGTTCGCC
>NZ_LZSY01000023.1 GCF_001665625.1 Mycolicibacterium peregrinum
ACGCTGATGTCGCTGTCTTCCCACTGGTGCACCAGGGCACGGGTCTCGGCGTCGTCGACGCTGACCGTGATCGCCTCGCCCTACCGCGAAATCACCCGGCCGGTGCTGGATTACGTCAAACGGGTGACGAAGGAATCGCCGCGCACGGTGGTGACGGTGTTCATCCCCGAATATGTGGTGGGGCACTGGTGGGAGCAGGTGCTGCACAACCAGAGCGCGTTGCGGCTCAAGGGCCGGCTGCTGTTCATGCCGAACGTGATGGTGACTTCGGTTCCGTGGCAACTGAATTCGTCGGAGCGGCTCAAGGCGCTGCAGCCTCGTGCCACTCCGGGCGACGCGCGCAGGGGATTTCTGGAATGACGGAACTGACTCTGACCACGGGCCCGGCGGCCAACGGCGGCAGCTGCGTGGCCCGCCACGACGGCCGCGTGGTGTTCGTCCGCTATGCCCTGCCCGGCGAGACCGTACGGGTCAAGGTGCTCGACGAGCGCGGATCGTATTGGCACGCAGAGGTTGTCGAGGTGATAGATCCGTCACCGGACCGGGTCGCGTCGCTGTGCCGGATCGCCGGCGTCGACGGTGCCGGGTGCTGCGATCTGGCATTCGCCGAGCCCGGTGCGGCGCGTCGGCTCAAGGGCGCGGTGGTGGCCAACCAGCTGGCCCGGCTGGGCGGATACACCTGGGGCGACGAGCAGAGCGACGAGCCGCCCGCGGCCGAGCCGGTGGGTGCCGGTGACGTACTCGGCTGGCGCACCCGGGTACGGCTGGACACGACCGGCGACGGCCGGGCCGGGTTCCACCGCTACCACAGCGCGGAGCTGGTGACCGACCTCGACTGCGCACAGCTGCCGGCCGAGCTGACCGACGGATTGGCAGAGATGCGTTGGACCCCCGGCGCGCATGTGCACGCGGTGCTGGATTCCGACGGACGCAGGCACATCGTTCAGTCGGGCCCCAAGACCGGCCGCCGAGACGGTCGTGCGGCCGGTGCGAAGAGTCAGACGCGCGTGATCGAAGGCGAGTACGAGGCGGTGCAGCGCATCGGTGACCGGCAGTGGATGCTGCCGGTGACGGCGTTCTGGCAGGCCCACCGTGACGCGGCCGCCCTCTACAGCGGACTGGTAGCCGATCGGTCCGGCCTGCAGCCGGGCATGACGGCGTGGGATCTGTACGGCGGTGCCGGGGTCTTCGCCGCCGCGTTGGCCGAGCAGGTCGGGCCTGACGGACGGGTGCTGACGGTCGACACCTCCCGGGGGGCGTCGCGTGCCGCGCGCAGCGCGTTGGCCGACCTGCCCTGGGTCTCGGTGGTCACCGATTCGGTGCGGCGTGCGCTGTCCGCGCAGTCGGGACATCCCGATGTCGTGGTGCTCGATCCGCCGCGCACCGGTGCCGGGCGTGAGGTGATCGACGCGCTGGCCGCCACCGAGGCGCCGAGGGTCATCCACATCGGTTGTGAGGCTGCGTCATTCGCCCGCGACGTGGGGCTGTATCTGCGGCACGGGTACGCCGTGGAGGAATTGCGGGTGTTCGATTCCTTCCCGCTCACCCATCACGTGGAGTGCGTCGCCGTGCTGACCCGCTGAACGGGCCCGACTCATTCCTGGGCGTCGGGGCCCATCGTGGGGGTGGGGAAGTGGGCGTAGGTGGCGCGATTACCGCCCTCGGCCTTCGACTGATTCATCGCCGTGTGGGCCAGGGTCACCAGGGCGTCGACGATC
The DNA here is from genome assembly GCF_001665625.1 of Mycolicibacterium peregrinum. Taxonomy (GTDB): domain Bacteria; phylum Actinomycetota; class Actinomycetes; order Mycobacteriales; family Mycobacteriaceae; genus Mycobacterium; species Mycobacterium peregrinum_B. Next base: position 1,719 of record NZ_LZSY01000023.1, read on the forward strand.
TGCGGAGTGGGCAGTTCGGTCAGCGGACGCAGCTGGCTGCACGCGCTGCCGATGCTGGCGGTCAACCGCATGGGCGTGGTGGTCAGCGCCATGCGGATCCGGTTCACCAGGGGTGACGGATCGTTGGTCTTGAACACGTCGGCGATCAGGAACTCGCTGTCGGACACGTGGGCCAGTGGGACCTTGTGGCGTACGGTCTCGCGGATCGCCTGGGCGACCGCGACGCGGGCGTGCAACGTGCTGTGGCTGCCGTCCATGTCGCTGAGCAGCGCCATGTCATCGATGCCGACGGCCACGACCACCAGGTACTGGTCGTCGTGGCGGCTGTGGGAGCCGAGCATCGTGGCGGTGTGCATGTCGAAGGCCTCGCGGTTGAGCAGACCGGTCAGCGGGTCGATCTCGCTCGGATGCTGGACGCGGTCGGGTTCGATCAGCTCGACCGCCATCCGGCACAGCGCCGAAGTGCTCAGGATCACCAGGAGCGCGACCAGCGTGCCGACGGCCCCCAGCCAGACGTCGGTGAGGCCCACCCGGACCCCGAGGAAGGCCACCACGGCGCCGGAGGCCACCCAGGTCAGGTGCAGTACCCGGCGGCTGTGCAGGAATGCGGTGTAGGCGGTGATCAGGCTCAACGAACTGGAACCCATGAGGCCGACTACCGGATCCACCAGCAGGATGCAGGTCGCCGCGATGCAGGCCGTCCCGAGGGTCACGACGGCCCACGACTGGGTGCGGCTGGGCCACTGCCGCCGCCACCACCACTGCGCCAGGGTCAGGCCGCCGATGCCGACCGCCACCGCGACGTACTGGAGGCCGCCGCGTGGCCCCATCGGACTGACCAGCAACAGCAATGGCACCAGACTCAGTCCGACGATGGTGACCCCGACGAGGCGCTGCATACCGGCGCGCTTGCCCTGCGCTGCCAGCAAGGCAGTACGCGCGTAATAGTGATCGAATGGACTCAACCAGCACCCCGGAGTAATCGACTTCGCCTACACCCTACGTAATCATGATGGTCGGCGTTTCGCCGCCGGTTCGAGGCGCTGCCACGGACTTCGTCGATATTTGCTCACGTACCGCACCTGTTAGCGTGAACCGCAGGTGTGCCGGGAAGTCTGGTCGGCGTTCGATGCATGCTGACCTCAGGAGCCCGATGACCAATCGCCGTTTACCCACCAGCCGACGCCTGCTCGCGCGCGGGTCGTGGCCGGAGTGGCAGCGGGTCTCTGATCTGCTGCGCACCGAGACCGTCGGCGGGGCGTTGCTGCTGGCCGCCGCCGGCGCGGCGCTGGTCTGGGCGAACTCCCCGTGGTCGAGCGGCTATCACCGGCTCTCGGAATTTGTCGTCGGCCCGCAGTCGCTGCACCTGAACCTGAGCCTGTCGGCCTGGGCCGCCGACGGGCTGTTGGCCGTCTTCTTCTTCGTCGTGGGCGTGGAGCTCAAGCGTGAATTCGTCGCGGGCGACCTGCGTGACCCGGCCCGTGCCGCGCTGCCGATCGCGGCGGCCGTCGGCGGCATGGTGGTGCCCGCGGCGATCTTCGTCGGGATCAACATGTTCTCGGGCCATCCGGAGAACCTCGGCGGGTGGGCGGTCCCCATCGCCACCGACATCGCTTTCGCGTTGGCGGTGCTGGCCGTGGTGTCCACCCACCTGCCCGCGGCGCTGCGGATCTTCCTGCTGACCCTGGCAGTGGTCGACGACCTGCTGGCCATCACGGTGATCGCCGTTTTCTTCACCGATGACGTGGCGCTCGGGCCGTTGGCCGCCGCGCTGATTCCCATCGCGCTGTATGCGTTTGCTGTGCAGCGGGGTGTGCGCCAGTGGTGGATCCTGATGCCGCCGGCGATCGTGGCCTGGGCGCTCGTCCATGCCAGTGGTGTGCACGCCACCGTGGCCGGGGTGGTGCTCGGGTTCACCGTTCCGGTCCTGGGCCGCCACGCGTCGGCCAAGCACTTCGAACACCTCGTACGCCCGCTGTCGGCAGGGTTTGCCGTGCCGGTGTTCGCGTTCTTCGCGGCGGGCGTGACGGTCGGTGGTTGGTCGGGTTTCGCCGGCGCCCTGTCACACCCGGTGACCATCGGGGTGATCGCCGGCCTGGTGCTCGGTAAACCCATCGGCGTGCTGGCCACCACGTATCTGCTGGCCCGCTTCACCCACGCGAGCCTGGACGAGGATCTCGCCTGGCGGGACGTGCTCGGTGTGGCGATGTTGGCCGGGATCGGATTCACGGTCTCGCTGCTCATCGGTGAACTGGCCTTCGGGCACTCCACCGTGGCCGACGACGACGTGAAGATCGCTGTGGTCACCGGATCGGTCGTGGCAGGCCTGCTCGCGTCGGTCGTCCTGGTGTCGCGCAATGCCGCATATCGCCGTATTCACCAGCTGGAGACGGTCGACGCCGACAACGACGGTGTGCCCGATATCTATCAGCCTCGACAGGACTGACTTCGGGATGCGTGCGTACACTGGCTGGATGCTTGAACAGGTCCGCGGTCCCGCTGATCTGCAGCACCTGTCACAGTCCGAGTTGACTGATTTGGCACAGGAAATCCGTCAGTTCCTGATCCACAAGGTCGCTGCAACCGGCGGACATCTCGGCCCCAACCTGGGGGTCGTCGAACTCACCTTGGCGCTGCATCGCGTGTTCGATTCGCCACACGATCCGATCGTCTTCGACACCGGTCATCAGGCCTACGTGCACAAGATGCTGACCGGCCGCGCACAGGATTTCGACAGCCTGCGGTGCAAGGACGGTCTGTCCGGGTACCCGTCGCGCAGCGAGAGCGAGCACGACTGGGTGGAGTCCAGCCACGCCAGCACGGCGCTGTCCTATGCCGACGGTCTGGCCAAGGCCTTCGAGCTGACCGGGCACCGCAATCGCCACGTGGTGGCGGTGGTCGGTGACGGCGCTCTGACCGGTGGCATGTGCTGGGAGGCGCTGAACAACATCGCCACGGGTGGCCGGCCGGTGGTCATCGTCGTCAACGACAACGGCCGCAGCTACGCGCCCACCATCGGCGGCTTCGCCGACCATCTCGCGGGCCTGCGGTTGCAGCCGGGCTACGAGCGGATCCTGGAGGAGGGCCGCAAGGCGGTCCGTGGGCTGCCCGTCGTCGGCGAGTTCTGCTACCAGTGCATGCACAGCATCAAGGCCGGCATCAAAGATGCGATCGCCCCGCAGGTGATGTTCACCGATCTGGGCATCAAGTACGTCGGCCCGATCGACGGTCACGACGAGCATGCCGTGGAGAACGCGCTGCGCCATGCCCGCGGCTTCAAGGCCCCGGTGATCGTGCACGTGGTGACCCGCAAGGGGATGGGCTACGCGCATGCCGAGAACGACGAGGCCGATCAGATGCACGCCTGTGGCGTCATCGATCCCGAGACGGGGCTGCCGACGAAGGCTTCCGCTCCCGGTTGGACGTCGGTGTTCTCCGACGAGCTGGTCAAGGCCGGCGCCAAACGGCGCGATGTCGTGGCGATCACCGCGGCCATGCCGGGGCCCACGGGTTTGAGTGCGTTCCGGGACCGGTTCCCGGACAGGTTCTTTGACGTGGGTATCGCCGAGCAGCACGCCATGACCTCGGCGGCCGGCCTGGCCATGGGTGGCCTGCATCCGGTCGTGGCCCTCTACTCCACGTTCCTCAACCGCGCGTTCGACCAGCTGATGATGGATGTGGCACTGCACAAGCTGCCGGTCACCATGGTGCTGGACCGGGCCGGTGTCACCGGGCCCGACGGGGCCAGCCACAACGGGGTCTGGGACCTGTCGGTGCTGGGCATCATCCCGGGCATCCGGGTCGCGGCCCCTCGTGACGGTGCCTCCTTGCGGGAGGAATTCGGGGAGGCGCTCGCGGTCAACGACGGCCCGACGGCGCTGCGGTTCCCCAAGGGTGATGTGGGCGAAGACATTCCGGCGCTTGAGCGGCGCGGCGGCATCGACGTTCTTGCCGTTCCGGCCGAAGGGCTGACCGACGACGTGCTGCTGGTCGCGGTGGGATCGTTCGCGTCGATGGCGTTGGCCGTCGCCGAGCGGCTGCGCAACCAGGGCATCGGTGTCACCGTGGTCGATCCGCGCTGGGTGCTACCGGTTCCGGATGTCGTCGGTGAGTTGGCCCGTCGGCACAAGCTGGTGGTCACGGTCGAGGACAACGGCGTGCACGGCGGCATCGGTTCCTCGGTGTCGGCGGCGCTGCGCCACGCCGAGATCGACGTGCCATGCCGGGATCTCGGTGTCCCGCAGGTGTTCCAGGAGCATGCCTCGCGTGGGGAGGTGCTCGCTGCCGTCGGTCTGACCGATCAGCACATCGCCCGCCAGATCACGGGGTGGATCGCCGCGATCGGCGCGCGGGTGGGCGAGCAGGAAGTCAGCCACCAGGTCGACTAGGAATCGTCCGGTTTGTCGCGCATGTGGTCGGCGCCGCGGCGCTGCAGTCGCAACACGTAGATGGCGATCGCCAGGACGAGCACCAGGCCGCCGAGCACGCCGACCTGAACGATCGCTCGGGCGAACTCCGGCCCTTTGTCGAGCAGCTTGGCCGCGTCCACCGACACCACGACGATTTCCTTGATGCAGGCCAGGATGCCGACGATCAGGAACGGCTCGGCAACCAGCTCACGCGAGCGCAGTGAGGTCCGCACCGCGTAGAGCAGTTCCACGAAGATGAAGACCAGTAACAGTCCGTCGAGCAATTCCAGCATGACGGGGGTGGTCGGACTGCCGCCCAGTCGCAGCAAGGTGTTGACCTGCGCGACGATCAGCACGACGGACCCGACGAGCAGTAGTGCCGCGATCGACCAGTAGACCCCGTCCTCGGCGATCCTCAGGGCACGGTCGGCGAAACGCTCTCGTTCCTGTTCGTCTTCGGCTTCCTGCTGCTGCGCCACCGCACTGACGATATGCCAGTCCCCGCGTCACCACGGGCGAATCAGGTCGCGATCGCCGGCCGCGGAGCAGGCGTCACCCCTCCTCAACTACGTTGCAGAGATGGACGGCGAACTGCAGAACTGGAAGGACGCCGGGCAGTCTTTCGACTACCTGGGCTTCGACATCTTCTACCGGGTCGAGGGTAGTGGGCCGAATCTTCTTCTCATCCACGGCTATCCGTTCAACTCCTGGGACTGGTCACTGATCTGGCCCACGTTGACCGAGCGGTTCACCGTCATCGCGCCGGACATGATCGGGATGGGGTTCTCCGACAAGCCCGTGGCTTACGGCTACACGGTGCCCGACCACGCCGACATGCACGAGGCGCTGCTGGATCACCTCGGCGTCGGCAGTGCCCACATCCTGGCCCACGACCTGGGGGATTCGGTGGGCCAGGAACTGCTGGCCCGCCACCGGTTCGGTGACCGGTCCTACGGCGCACTGAACATCGAATCGATCACCTGGCTCAACGGCGGACTGTTCAACGAGGCCTACACGCCGCGGCTGCTGCAGAAGGCGATGTCACGAACCCCGTTGGGCGACATCATGAGTCCGCTGCAGGGCAGCCGGTTCTCACGTCGGCTGGTGGAGCCCACCATCCGGGAAATGTTCGGGGTGAATACCAAACCGTCGCAGGAGCTGATGGAGAAGTTCCACCAGATCCTTGAGTTCAACGACGGGAAGCGGGTCGTCCACAAGGTCGGTCGGTTCGTCAACGACCGCTATACCCACCGCAACCGGTGGGTGCGGGCCATGCGGGAGACCGACGTGTCGATGCGGCTGATCGACGGGCCGTCGGACCCGAACTCCGGGCGGCACATGGCGAAGCGCTACCTCGAGGTCATCCCTGACCCGGACGTGGTGATGCTTGCCGATGACATCGCGCACTGGCCGCAGATCGAGGATCCGCAGGGCGTGCTGACGCACTTCCTCGCCCACATCGACCGGGTGGGCGGATGAAGTATCGGTGGTTCAGTCGGTACTGAGCGCGGCGGCCAGCACCGGCACCGTCAGTTCCCGCTGCCACGGCCGGACGTTGGCCTCGACGAGGAATTCCTCCACTGCTGTGGCCACATCGGCGACAGGACGCCAGTCCCAGCACAGCCGGCGCACCACTTCTGGCGTGATGAGGTTCTCGGCGGGTACCGAGACCCGTTGCGACAGTTCGGCCAGACCGGCCTTGGCGGCTTCGAGGCGGGCCGCGGCTTCCGGTTTGCGTCTGGCCCACCGCGCCGCGGGTGGCGGCCCGCTCTGAGCCTCGTTGGCCTCGGGCGGATCGGTGTTGTCCCTGGCCCGGGCCAGCGCGTCCAGCCAGACCTTCGCGCTCTTGCGCTGTTTGGCGCCGCCGAAGACCGGCAGGGCGATCAGTTCCTCGACCGTCTTGGGGTCGGTCGTGGCGGCGTTGATGATCGCCGCGTCGGGCAGGATCCGTCCGGGTGCGATGTCGCGTCCGCGGGCGATGGTGTCGCGGGTGGTCCACAACTCGCGTACCGCCGCCAGTGCCTGCGGGTTGCGCACCTTGTGGATACCAGAGGTGCGCCGCCACCGGTCACGCCGGGTGGGTTGGGCGACGTAGGTGCGCAGATACTCGAATTCTTGTGTCGCCCAGTCGGTCTTGCCCTGCTCATCGAGGACCGCGGCGATTGCGTTGCGCAGCTCCAGCAGCACCTCGACGTCCAGGGCGGCGTAGTTGAGCCAATCCGCGGGCAGCGGGCGTTTGGACCAGTCGGCCGCGCCGTGGCCCTTCATCAGCTGCAGGCCGAGCAGCCGCTGGACCATCGCCGCGAGGTTCACCCGCTCGAAACCGGCCAGTCGGCCGGCCAGTTCGGTGTCATAGAGCTTGCCCGGGCGCAGGCCGATCTCGGACAGGCACGGCAGGTCCTGGTCGGCGGCGTGCAGGACCCATTCGTCCTGGGACAGGGCATCGGCCACCGGCGCCATCGCGTCGATGGGGGAGCCGCCGTGGTTGACCGGGTCGATCAGCGCGGTACCCGAACCCACGCGGCGGATCTGCACCAGATATGCGCGGTTGGAGTAGCGGAAGCCCGAGGCGCGTTCCGCGTCGATCGCGAACGGGCCGCTGCCCTTGGCCAGAGATGTTGCCGCAGAGGAGATTTCACTCGCGGTGACGCAGACATCGGGTACCCCTTCGGCAGGGGAGAGCAGCGGGGTCGATTCGGCCTCGTCGGGCTCGGCAGCGCCTGGGTCTGTTGAGACTTGAGGGTTTTCGTCGGTCATGTCAAGCGCGCGTGCGGGAACTCAGGTCGGTGACACCGGCCGGCGGCAACCCGGCGGCGTGCTCGAGAACTTCGCAGAATGCCTCCACATGCGGCCCCAACTCCAGATCGGTGGCGGTCCAGGAGGCCCGCAGCTCGAGCTGATGTGCCCGTGGCGGGCCGGAGATGTCGCCGTAGCGGACCGAGGTGGTGGCGGTGACGGTGCCGCCCAGCGCGGTGACGTGCTCGGCGCGGGTCTCCAGGGCGTCCACCAACCAGCTCCAGGCCACCTCGGGCAGGAGCGGGTCGACGGCCTCGCTGGAGTCCAGGTCGGCCTGGATGTAGGCGACCAGCCGCATGGTGCCGTCCCAGGCCTCGGCGCCTTCGGGGTCGTGCAGCAGGATCAACCGCCCGAACGCGTCGCCCTCGGAGCGCTCCGGGACGACCGTCGTCTCGGGATGTCGGACCTCGGCGCCCAGCGCATAGCTGTACGGCGCCAGCCGCTGGGGCGGTCGTATCGGACCCAGCTCGATTTCCGGCCGTACGGTGGTGGCGCTCATCGCCGCCACCGCCGTCCGGAACTGGGCCGGTTCGGCAGAGGTCACGGCTTTTGACGCTAGCTGATAAGGCAACGACGGTACGCAGGCGCGCCGGAGTGAGGCAGTCACGAACCGGCAACGGCCCGCGTCAGACGGGTCGTGGCACCATAGGAGCCGATGAGTACCCGCCGGGAGCTGCCCGAATCCCCCTACCTTGCCGCCGTCAGTGGCCGCACTCCGCACCGTGTGCCGGTGTGGTTCATGCGCCAGGCCGGCCGGTCATTGCCGGAATATCGTGCGTTGCGCGCCCAGCACCGCATGCTGGACGCCTGCTTCGACCCGGAACTGGTCTGCGAGATCACCCTGCAACCGGTGCGCAGGCACGGCGTGGACGCCGCGATCCTGTTCTCCGACATCGTGGTGCCGCTGAAAGCCGCCGGGATCGGCCTGGACATCGTGCCCGACGTGGGCCCGGTGATCGAACAGCCGATCCGGACGTCGGCAGATGTCGAGGCCATGAAACCGCTTGATGCGGCGCAGGTCTCGTCGGTCACCGAAGCGGTCTCGATGCTCGTGCGCGAGCTGGGCGAGGTGCCGCTGATCGGGTTCGCGGGCGCCCCGTTCACGCTGGCCTCCTATCTGGTCGAGGGCGGTCCGAGCCGTCACCACGAGCGCACCAAGGCGATGATGCTGGGCGAGTCGGCCACCTGGCATGCCCTGATGGCCGCGCTGACCGATCTGACCATCGCGTTCCTGCAGGCCCAGGTCGACGCCGGGGTCGACGCGCTGCAGGTGTTCGACTCCTGGGCCGGCACGTTGTCGCTGGCCGACTACCGCGCCTACGTGCTGCCGCACACCACGCGGGTGTTCGCCGCCATGGCCGGGGCCGGCGTACCGATGACACATTTCGGGGTCGGCACGGCAGAACTGCTGGGAGCCATGTCCGAGGCGTTGGGTCCCGCGCCGGCCACCATGGTCGGGGTGGACTGGCGCACCTCTCTGGTGGACGCCGCGGCCCGGGTCGAGCCGGGCCGCGCCCTGCAGGGCAACCTGGATCCGGTGGTGTTGCTGGCCGGTTGGCCGGTAGCCGAGGAGGCGGTGCGCCGTGTGGTCGCCGACGGGCGGGCCGCAGTGGCCGCCGGGGCGGCAGGGCACGTCTTCAACCTGGGCCACGGTGTGCTGCCGGCGACCGATCCCGGCATCATCACCGAGGCGGTGACCCTGGTGCACTCCCTGTGAGTGCGTCCTACTGCGTTGTCGGCGGCGGTATTTCAGGGCTCGTCGCCGCCTACCGGTTGAGGCTGGCAGCCGGACCCCGGGCACAGATCACGCTGCTCGATCCGGCGGACCGGCTGGGTGGCGTGCTGCGCACCGAACGGGTCGGCGGGCAGCCGTTCGACGTCGGCGCCGAGGCGTTCATCGTGCGCAGGCCAGAGATGCTCGACCTGCTCGACGAGCTGGGTCTGGCCGGCCGCCGGCTCAGCCCGACCGGCACCCGCCCACTGATCTACAGCGGCGCGCGGATGCATCAGCTGCCGCAAGGCACCGTGCAGGGCATTCCGGCGCAGGCGTCGTCGTTGCTCGGTCTCGTCGACGACCAGACCGTGGCCCGCATCCTCGACGAGCGGGCGCGGCCACTGAAGTGGACGCCGGGCGCCGATCCGTCGGTCGCCGAGCTGGTCGGTGACCGGTTCGGCCCACAGGTGGTGACGCGGTCCGTCGACCCCCTGCTCACCGGCGTGTACGCCGGATCGTCGACGACTATCGGGGTGCGATCGGCGGTGCCGTCGGTGGCCGCCGCGCTGGACCGCGGGGCCCGCAGCCTCACCGAGGCGGTGCGCGAGGCGCTGCCGCCGCCGTCGAACGCACCGGTGTTCGGCGCGGTCGACGGCGGCTACACCGTGTTGCTCGAGGAGCTGCGACGCCGGGCCGATGTGCGGTGGGCCCAGGTCACCGCGGTGCGGGTGGATCGGCACGGACGTGGCTGGTCGGTGCTCGACGACGAGGGGGCCAGCTGGTACGCCGACGGGGTGGTGCTGGCGGTACCGGCGCCGCACCTGCCGTTGCTGATCGAGCACATCGCACCGCAGACGGCCGCCGCAGCCCGGCGCATCCGGGTGGCGTCGGCGGCGGTGGTGGCCCTGGCGCTGCCGGGTGGGACACCGTTGCCGCAGCAATCGGGCGTGCTCGTGACCGCGGGGGAGCGCCTCAACGCCAAGGCGATCACCATGTCCTCCCGCAAGTGGGGCCGGCGCGGGAATGTCGAAATGGTGCGGTTGTCGTTCGGCCGGTACGGCGACGATATGGCCGCCAACACCGGCGATGACGACCTGCTGGCCTGGTCGGCACGCGATCTGAACACGCTGTTCGGCGTCACCGTGGATCCGGTGGACAGCCACGTGCACCGCTGGATCGACGCGATGCCACAGTACGGTCCGGGCCACGGCGAACTGGTCGCCGAACTGCGCGCCGGGCTGCCACCGACCCTGGCGGTGGCCGGTGCTTACCTCGACGGGATCGGGGTGCCCGCATGTGTGGGCACCGCCACCCGGGCGGCCGCGGAACTGGTGCGCGGCGGCGTGGCACGATAGGCGCATGGCCAAGCTCGACTACGACGAACTGAACTCCACCCTCCGCTACCTGATGTTCTCGGTGTTCGCGGTGAGCCCCGGGGAACTGGGTGAAGAACGCACCCAGGTGACCGACGAGGCGGCGGCGTTCTTCAAGACCCAGGAAGAGCGCGGAGTCGTCGTGCGCGGCCTGTATGACGTGGCCGGCCTGCGGGCCGACGCCGACTTCATGGTCTGGACCCACGCCGAGACCATCGAGGCGCTGCAGGCGACCTATTCGGACTTCCGCCGCACCACCGCACTGGGCCGCATCAGCGACCCGGTGTGGAGCAGCGTGGCGCTGCACCGGCCGGCCGAGTTCAACAAGAGCCACGTCCCGGCATTCATCGCCGGCGAGGATCCGGGCGACTACATCTGCGTGTACCCGTTCGTGCGGTCCTACGAGTGGTACCTGCTTCCCGAAGAAGAGCGTCGCCGCATGCTGTCCGAGCACGGCATGGCCGCCCGCGGCTACAAGGATGTGCGGGCCAACACAGTGCCGGCGTTCGCCCTGGGCGACTACGAGTGGATCCTCGCCTTCGAGGCTCCACAACTCGATCGCATCGTCGACCTGATGCGCGATCTGCGGGCCACCGACGCCCGCCGCCACACCCGCGAGGAGACGCCGTTCTTCACCGGCCCGCGGGTCAGCGTCGAGGATCTCGTCGCCAAGCTGCCCTAGCATTCTCTTCGTTTTGTCACGCTGGAGTGGCTGTCGAACCCGACAGCCACTCCAGCGTGACAACGGGGGTTTGGTTCGGTGCCCGTTGTCACGCCAGAGTGACCCTGGCCGTCGAGCGCCACTCCAGCGTGACAGTGTGCGCGTGACAGTGGGTGTGACTGGTGGCAGGTGGATTGACCTGGGCCTTCAGCCAGCGGGTCTACCCTCGCGGACATGACTGCTCCGCAAGAATCCGATCGCTTCGAAGAGATGTACCGCGACGAGCGGACGGCGCACGGACTGCCCGCCGCGACCCCGTGGGACATCGGCGGGCCGCAACCGGTCGTGCAGCAGCTCGTCGCGCTGGGCGCCGTCAAGGGTGAGGTGCTCGATCCTGGCACCGGGCCCGGTCACCATGCCATCCACTACGCGTCAAAGGGCTTGTCGGCCACGGGTATCGACGCCTCACCGGCCGCGATCGAGCGGGCGAGACAGAACGCGCAGAAGGCCGGCGTGACGGTGGACTTCCGGGTGGCCGATGCGACCAAGCTCGAGGGGCTGGAAGGGAAGTTCGACACCGTCGTCGACACCGCCTTCTATCACGTCTTCACCGATGACCCCGAGCTGCAGAACTCGTACGTGCGGGCCTTGCACCGGGCCACGAAACCCGGTGCGCGGCTGTACATGTACGAGTTCGGCGACCACACCGTCAACGGCTTCAAGATGCCGCGTTCGATGACGGCCGACGATTTCCGCGGGGTGCTTCCCGACGCCGGCTGGGAGATCACCTATCTCGGCACGACCACCTACCAGGGCAACGTCAGCGTCGAGGTCTTCGAGATGATGGCGGCCCGCAACCCTGACATGGCCGATCAGATGACGCCGCTGCTGGAACGGTTGCGGGTCATCGAGCCGTGGTTGGTCGACGGCCGGGTGCACATGCCGTTCTGGGAGGTACACGCCACCCGGGTCGATTGAAGGCCCGGCCTTACTCCGTCTTGGGCACCAGCTTCAGTGAGATGGAGTTGATGCAGTACCGCTGATCAGTGGGGGTGGGGTAGCCCTCGCCCTCGAAAACGTGGCCCAGGTGGCTGTGGCAGTTGGCGCAGAGCACCTCGACCCGGCGCATGCCCAGCGAGGTGTCCGACCGAAGGATCACCGCGGCCGAATCGGCCGGGTCGAAGAATGACGGCCAGCCGCAGTGGGATTCGAACTTCTCGGTGCTGCGGAACAACTCGGCGCCGCAGGCCCGGCACTCGTATACCCCTTCGGTCTTGGTGTCGGTGTACTCACCGACGAACGGGCGCTCGGTGCCCGCCCGGCGCAGCACGGCGAACTCCTCGGAGCTGAGCTTGGCGCGCCACTCGTCGTCGGTCAGTTGCACCTTGGGGCCCTCGGTCGTCATATTCCCAAGTTACGTTCTGTCCGGTGGTCGGCGCCACCGATCTCGCCCACGGCGATCAGGCAGATCGTCTGTTATGCCCACACCAGTTCTCGGCTGGCCTGGCTCGGCGCCATCCCGAACATCTCGTGACAGACCCGGTTGGCGTGTGCGCTGTCGGTGAACCCGGCGGCATGGGCGGCGTCGGTGAGCGATGCCCCGTCGCGCAGGGCTTCCACAGCGCAGCGTAGGCGCGCCCAGCGCACATACGTCGGAAACGACTGTCCCACCTGCTCGTTGAACAGTCGACCGAGCCGGCTCGGTGACAGTGCGACCCGTTGTGCGACGTCGGTGAGCCGGACCGGGTCCGGAAGCAGGCGCGGGATCAACTCGACCGCGGCGAGCACGCTCGCGTGCCAGCTGTCTGCCGTCGGCCGGGCGTACCCGGTGGGCGGAGCGGCCATCAGCTCGTCGAGCAGCTGCTCCGGTGGCAACGGACTTGTCCAGCAGGGAAGTTCGCGACCGGTTGACACCCATTCGGCCACATCGTCACTGTCGGGGGAGGTACGACTGAAGGCGCTCGGATCGAGGAAGACGAGCACCCCCGATGTGGGCGTGAGGATCCGGATCGAATGCTCCCGCCCCGGCGGGATGACCGCAGCGGAGGTCACCTCCCGGCGTCCGTGGCCGTCGGCCAGCTCGAACGGGTCTGCCCAGGACCGCACCACCTGGGCGGCCGCGTGGCGATGTCGGCGCGCATCGGACAACTTGCCGGTGTAGCACAGGGCGCCCGCAACGACCGCCAGTGCACCTGACCAGGCGGCGCGGTCTTCGCTCATCACCTCAATCTCTCATACGACCGATCGGTACAAGCGATGGCGGCGACAACCGGTCAGGGTGGAGTATCAGCACATCGACGAGGGGAGCCCCCATGCCGGCAATGTCACGGATCGAGCGCGCATTCTGCAAGACGGCGCTGTGGCGCGGAGGCACCGGGCAGGCTGTGCTCGGCAGCATCCCGGTTGATCGGCTCGGCCACGATGTGCTCGAAATCGGCTCGGGCAGCGGCGATATCGCGGCCCGGCTACGCCAGGCCAACCCGGAGCTGGCCATCACCGCCACCGACTTCGATCCGGCCATGGTGCGCTCGGCGGCCAGGCGGTTGCAGGCGTTCGGCGATGTGACCGTGTGCGGGGCGGACGCCACCGACCTGCCGTTCGGCGACGACTCGTTCGATTCGGTGCTCAGCTGCCTGATGCTGCACCACATCGTGGACTGGGAGAAAGCGATCGCCGAGATCGCCCGGGTGCTGCGGCCCGGCGGGGTGTTCACCGGCTATGACCTGACCCGCACCCCGATGGCGACCGCGGTCCACCGGCTCGACCGGTCACCGTTCCGCCTGGTCAATCCCGACGAACTCGACGAGGTGTGTGCGCGGCACGGCCTGGCGATGCAGACCCGTACCCGATTGGCGGGACAGGTCATGCAGTTCACCTCAGACTGATTCGGCTTCCTTGGGGCGGCTCAGCCAGGGCGGGTCGATGCCGTCGTCGAGTCGCCCGTCCTGCTTGGCGTCCAGGTAGCGGAAGTACAGCACACAGAACACCACGATCAGCATCAGTGACCAGCCGTAGGTGATCTTCATGTACTCCAGGAACCGGCCGGTGGTCGGCCAACGCCACAACAGCCAGCGGTCCATGGTCATGAATCCGTAGACGGCCAGCCACGCCGGCCAGTTGCGGATCACCGAGTTCGGCAGCACCACCGTCATCAGGAACGGGAACAGCATCATCGAGTAGTAGCCCTGGGCCAGTCCGAGCACCAGCCACGAGCTGATCAGCAGGACACCCGAGGAGGTCAGCATCCAGAACAGCTGATCGCGTTCGCGGTAGTAGCGGTACAGCAACCAGAGGCTGACCACTGCCAGCACCACGGCCGCCACGCGCAGCGCGATGATCAACCACATCGGCAGCCCGTAGTAGATGCCGTTGCCCAGGATCGAGGAGTTGAAGTAGTCGCGGGTCTCAAGGATGTAGGGCGCGGTGTTGCGTACGAAGCCCATCGGGTCGGCCGACAGCGGCCAGGCCACGGCATTGAACACCAGGGGCACACCGATGGCCGTGATCAGGGCGCGCCACTGCCGGTTCAGCAGCGGCAGCAGCAAAAGCACCACCAGCAGCGGTTTGACCACCAAGGTCAGACCGATCGCCGCGCCGGCGATCAGGACGTTGCGGGTGCCGCCCTTGAGCAGGAACCAGAAGAACAGCACCTCACCGAGCAGCACGCAGCCGTTGATGTTGGTGAAAACCAGTGTGTTGGTGACCGATTCGGTGCAGAACATGGCCAACAGCAGGGCCGGTAGCGCCACCGAGGTCAGGGAGAACTTGAACAGCCGTACCAGAAAGCAGGCCGCGATGATCACGGCCACGGCGTTGAACGCGACAAACCAGAAGCGCGACGCGAACTCCGGCAGGAACCCGAACGGAGCCAGCAGCAGTGTGCCGCCCGGCGGGTACAGGTAGTGCGGGTCGACGAAGTTGAAATGCTCGTTGTAGATGGCCCAGTGCCGGCGGAAATTCGAGACCGCGCGGTACACCGGCCCGAAGTCGTCGGTGATGTAACCGTTGGTCGCCAGCACGTAGCTGCGATGGATGATCGACAGGATCGCGAGCGGCCACAACACCGAGCGCAGCACCGTGGCGGTGCTCGGCGGGGAGGTGCGGGGACGGAATGCGCTCACGAAACCGGAGATGATGGAATCTGCTGCCGCCACCAGCGAACCTTATACCGACGCCGATCGGGCCCCGCGTCAGGCGGGACAGTACGTGTCGGTCTCGGGCAGTTTGCCGCTGTCGAGGTAGCCCGTCAGCGGGGGCAGCGCGCACGGCGTGTAGATGCTGGCGCCGTGGCCGATGCCCTGCCACATCACTCGTCGGTTGTTGGCGCCGGCGTTGATGATCGTCGCGGCGACGGCGGCGACGCCCTCGCTGCCGACGATCGGGTCGTTGCGCACGCCGAGCAGCAGCACCGGAATCTTGAGGTCCTGCGGGTCTTTCGGTGCCGTCCCGCTGGGCCAGTTGAGGCATTTGACGAGATTCAGCGCTCCGACGGCGCCGAACTGCGGGTAGAGCTTGCCCCAGGCGACCACCAGTTCGCGGACGCGGTCCGGGGTGGGCCGGTTGAGCGCATCGCTGCAGGAGTTGACGAACTGGCCGTCGGTTTGGCGCAGGTTGTCCGCCTGGGTGATGAGGCCCGAGATCGGGCCGGCGTCACCGGCGCGAGCCGCCGCCAGGGCGTTCGCCAGGTTGTTGGTGGCGGCCACGCGGTCGCCCTGCGGGAAGCCCAGGCCCGTGGTGATCGCGTCGGCCAGGGTGGCCACCGAGGCTCCGCCGGGGCCGCGACCGGCCCGGGCGTCGGCCAGCAGGGCGTCGACGGCGGCCTTCGGATCTGGCGCCAGCGGGCAGTTGGTGGCCACACACTGCGCGGCGAAGGCGTCCAGTGCGGCCTGCTGTCCCTTGACGCGCTGCTCGGCCGCGGCCTCGGCGCCGACGGCCAGCGGCAGCGGGGAGTCCAGGATGAGCCGGGCCACCTTGTTGGGGTGTGACCCGGCGTAGGCGAGTGCCACCTGGGCGCCGTTGCCGACGCCCATCAGCGCCAGGGCGGGCACATCCCAGGTGCTGCGCAGCCGTTCCAGATCTTCGGCGGCGTGGGAGTTGTCGTAGGCCGAGTCGCCCGGGGCGATGGTGTCGGTGCAACTGGTCGTGGCGGTCATGGTGACCGCCCCCAGGTTGGCCACCGGATCATTGCCGGCCTGAAACTGCGTCTGGTCCAGCATCTCCTGACGGTCGTAGACGTCGCGGCAGTCCAGTGCGCCGGACATCCCGATGCCGCGCCGGTCCACTGCGACGATGGGGTGAGATTTGAGAACGTCGGTTCCCGAGTGCGCCAGCCATGTCGGCAGCTGCACCGAGGAGGGGATGTCCGTTCCGGTGGTCATCACCAGCGGGCCGGCATCCGGCGGGGTCTGCGTGGATCGGGCCCGGACCACGCCGATGCTGAGCGTGCCGGTGGCCCCGTTGATCGAGTCCAGGTCGGCGTCGTAGGTCGCGCAGTCCAGCGTGATGTCGGGCAGCGGCTGGATGCCGGCACCGTTGAACACGCGCGGCGTGCAGTCCCGCCAGGACAGGTCGTTCTTGGGTGCATCGATGCCGGGTTGGCCGGGTGGGGCCGCCGAGGTGGTTTCGGGCTGTCCCTGCGGGTGGGCGCCGGAGTTGGTGGCATAGCGCGGATCTGCGGCCAACAGGGGTGAGCAAGCGGTGAGCAGGAGTGACAGGACGGGCGCGGCGACCGCCGACCTCCGCAGGGCTTTCACCAGCTGATGACGCATGCTGACCACAGTAGCGACACGTACGGAGCAGATGCTCCTCGCGCAAGCGCTCGTCGGAACTAGCCGCGGACGTAGCGGGTGTACAGGTAGCCCTCGTCGTCGGTGAGCAGGTGAGCGGGCCGCATCCGGGTGTGCGCATGGCCCGGACCTGTGGCGATGCGTCGAGCCACCCCGCCGACCAGGATCGGTGCCACGGTCAGGCACAACTCGTCGAGCAGATCGTTTTCGATAAGCAGGCTCAGCAGCGACGGGCCGCCCTCGGTGAGCACCCGGAAGAGCTTGCGTTCGGCGAGGATTCGCAGCGCAACGGCCGGTTCGACGCGGGCCGGGTCCGCGCCGGAGGCATCGAGCACCTCGGCGACCCCGCCCAGCCGCCGACGCGCATCGGCGACGGTCTGGGTGGCGGTGAGGATCAACGGTGGGACCTCGGTGCGCTTGAAGAATTTGGCTTCGTGGTCGAGCGCGGCCGACGCGGTGACGACGGCGATCGGCGGCACTTCGGCCTGCCCGCGCCGCTGGCGTTCCTGCCGTTGGGCTGCGGACAGCTGTACGCCGGAGTAGTTCTCGATCCGCACCGTCGCCGCGCCCATCAGGATGACGTCGGCGCAGTGGCGCATGAGATTGAACACAGCCCGGTCACCCGGACCGCCCAGCCCGCCGGACTTGCCGTCCTCGGTGGCACCGCCGTCCAGACTGCTGATCATGTTGCCCCGGACCCAACATCGCTGCAGGTCATCGGGGTAGGCGTAGTACTGAGCCAGCTGACCGTCGGCGATCTTGTCGACGTTTCCCAGCACGGTCAGGTCTGTCCCGGCGATGTCATCGGACATGAACTGAATTGGAGCACGTCGTTACGCTGCCTGAATGCACGGGTCCAGCGGCGTCGCTCATCTCGCCGATCGTCATCCCACCGTCACTCCGGAGCGGTTGGTCGCACAGTTGATTCCGCCGCCGACGTTCGCCGACGTCAGCTACGACAGCTACCGGCCGGACCCGGCCGAACCGTCCCAGGCCGCCGCGGTCGAATCCTGCCGCAGATTCTGCGAGCAGGCTGCGATTCGGCGGGCGGGCAAGAAGAAGCTGTTCGGCAAGCGGGAGGTGCTGCCCGGGGTCGGTCTGTACCTGGACGGCGGGTTCGGCGTCGGCAAGACCCACCTGTTGGCCTCGACGTATTACACGCTCTCACAGGGGGAGGCCCCCACGGCGTTCGCCACGTTCGGCGAGCTGACGCAGCTGGCCGGTGTGTTCGGCTACAACGAGTGCATCGACCTGCTCTCCGAGTATTCGGTGGTGTGCATCGACGAGTTCGAACTCGATGACCCGGGCAATACGACACTGATCTCGCGGTTGCTCTCGGCGTTGGTGGAGCGCGGCGTCTCGATCGCGGCTACCTCGAACACGCTGCCCGAGCAGTTGGGCGAGGGCCGGTTCGCCGCCCAGGACTTCCTGCGCGAGATCAACACGCTGGCCCAGATATTCACGACCGTCCGGATCGAGGGGCCCGACTACCGGCATCGTGATCTGCCGCCGGCGCCCGAGCCGTTGTCCGATGACGAGGTGGCGCAACGGGCCGAGGACGTCGTCGGGGCGACCCTCGACGACTTCGACGTGCTGTGTGCGCACCTGGCGACCATGCATCCGTCGCGCTATCACGCGCTGATCGAGGATGTCACCGAGGTGTTCATCACCGGTGTGCACCCGATCGAGGACCAGAGCGTGGCACTGCGACTGGTCGCACTGACCGACCGGCTCTACGACGCGGGTATCCCGGTGCTGGCGTCGGGGACCAAGCTGGACACCATTTTCAGCCCCGAGATGGTCGCCGGAGGTTTCCGGAAGAAGTACCTGCGGGCCACCTCGCGCCTGCTGGCGTTGACGGCTGCCGCGCAGCGAACGCCCTAGACGGGCCGGACCATCACGTAGTCGTTCTCCACACCCGTCCCGAGCCGGAACGTCTTGGTGCCGCTGACGGTGAAACCGTTCTTGGCGTAGAAGCGCTGGGCGCGCTGGTTTTCCTGGTTGACCCCCAGCCACACGCAGCCGACTCCGGATTCGGTCGCGGTCCGCAGCGTCTCGGTCATCAGTGCCTGCGCGGCACCGCCGCCGTGGCGGTCGGGCAGCACATAGATCTTGGACAGTTCGAGCGCGGGACGATGCGTCACTGCCCGCTGCACGTCGACGTCGTCGGGAACACCGTGAATCAGCATGGCGTAGCCCGTGATCGAGCCGTCACGCGCCACCAGAACGATCCGGTCCGGATCGGTGAGGTACTCGCCGAAGCGGGCCTCGGAGAGGTTCTCGGCGATGAAGGCGGCGACGTTGTCGGGAGTCACCGACGGGGGACAGGCCAGCGGAAAGGTGGCGGCCGCCACCGCGGCGAGTTCGGGAAGGTCCGCCGCCGTGGCACGGGCGATCATCAAGGCAGGGGCGCGCCTGGCTGCCACAGGTTCCACTGCGCCAGATGCTTGCCCGTCTTGGTATCGGTCAACACCACGTTGGTGACCAGTGCGCGGTAGACGTCCCAGTAGACGTCGCCGTTGACGGTGGCTCCCGGGGGCGCGTTGCGCAGCGCTGCCTCGAGCCGGTTGGGCGCATCGGTGTGTTTGGGTACATAGGCGTCGGCGTAGGGGGTGACGCCGTTGAACGTGAACGCCAGCGCCATCGCGTAGGGATTGGGTGCAGCGATGGTGGTCACGGTGACCGGGGCCCGCCACGGGCTGCCCTGGGCGCGCCAGCGCGGCGAGCCGTTCCAGCCCCAGCCGGGAGGTACGTCGCTGGCGAGCACGTCGTGCACGGTGACGTCGGCGACGATGCCGTTGTCGGTCTCCACCCGCAGTGTCTGGCCGACGTTGCCGATCGGGGCGCTTTCGGCCGAGGCCGTCGGCGGGGCCACCAGGGCGGCGACGGCGGCGACCACAGCCGTGAACAGGAGCGCAAACCAGCGAGGCATGCCAGGCATGATCGCACAAATTGAAACGTGTTACAGCCGGATGGGTCAGGACACCCAGGGGCCGACGCCGCCGACCTTGTCGATCCGGATGCGGGTGAGCCAACCGGGCGGCGCGTCCTTGGGGGGAAACGGAACATCGGGGGCGGCCAGGGTCTGCGCCAGCTCTTTGAGGAGCTCTGGTGCTCCGCCCTCGACGATGCGGGCCGTGCCGGTGATCGCCAGGTAGGGGCGCATCGCTTCGCCCACCCGCCCGGGATCGATGATCGTCAGGGCCACGCGAGGGTCGCGTCGGACATTGCGCACCTTCTTGTGCTCGGCCAGGTGCGCGGTCACCAGCTCGTCGCCGTCCGGCGTGGACTGCAGCGCCACCCAGACCAGGGTGACCTGTGGGCTCCCGTCCGGATTCAAGGTGACCAGCGTGGCATCGGCACCCGCGCCGATGAGTTCGCGTGCGGCGTCGTTGAGTAACACGTCAGGTTCTACGGTTGCGCGGGCGCTTTCATTCCCGGTTTCACTGTCCGGCGCTGTCCTGGCCTTTCGCGATGAACGGCGCCAGGGCCGCGGCGAGTTCGGTCTCGAACCGTTCGGGGTCGGCGCCGAGTCGGTGCAGGGGCCCGTCCTCGCCTTCGGCCTCGGCGAGGGCGAGCAGGATGTGTTCGGTCCCGATGTAGTTGTGGCCGAGCCGAAGTGCCTGGCGGAACGTGAGTTCCAGCGCCTTCTTGGCCGCGGCGCTGAACGGGATCAGTGCCGGGACCGTCCCGGCGGGCGGCGGCAGGGTGATGGTCGCGCGAGCCGTATCAGCGGTGATTCCTTGACTGACAAGGAGTTTGGCGGCCAGGCCGTCGGGTTCGGCGAACAGTGCCAGCAGCAGGTGATCGGGGGTGATCTCGGTGTTGCCGGCTTCGTGTGCGGTGTTCTGGGAGACCACGACGACGTTGCGGGCCCTTGGGGTGAACCGGCCGAATCCGGCGTTGGGGTCAAGGGCGGCCGGGTCGAAATCGGGGACTTTCGGCACGAAGCGTTTCTGGGCGGCCTGCTTGGTGACGCCCATGGCCTTGCCGATGTCGGTCCAGGACGCGCCCGAGCGCCGGGCCTGGTCGACGAAATGCCCGATGAGGTGGTCGGCGATCTCGCCGAGGGCATCGGCGGCGATCACGGCATCGATCAACTGCTCGAGTGGTTCGGTATGAGCCTTCTTGATCGCACCGATGAGGTCGTCGAGGCGGACGGGGTTGGAGATGGTGACGGGTTTGCTCATGCGTCAACTGTAGGTTGACGATAGGTCATCGTCAACCATGAGTTGACGATGATTGGTGTGGGCGGTCCGGTGCTCGCGGCGCCGGTCCGCACGGATCGGGCAAGATAGCGCCGGTGAATCTCGAAGATCGCGTCCTGACGCTGCTGCGCCCCGTGCTGCGGCCGGTGATGCGCGTGTTGTCGTTGCGCACGATCGTCATCGTGGGTGCGCTGTCGGTGGTGGTCACCGTCATCACGCTCGGTACCTGGGTGTGGATCGGCGTGACCAACGACCAGTACAGCCAGCTGGATCGGAGACTCGATTCATTGAGCAGCCTCGGCGATGTCAGCACGCTGCTCACCGCCACGAAGCAGGGATCGGCGGACAAGGCCATGCCCGACGACGGCGGTCTCGTCCGCACCGCCCACATCGGTGGCGTCAGCGTCTCGGTGCCCAGCGACATCGTCCTGCCGCGGCTGGAAAACGGTTACACGAACACGACGATCGACGGGGTCGAGTACCGCGTGCGCACCTTCACGGCCGGCCCCGCGACCATCGCCCTCGGTGCGCCACTGGCCGAGACGCAGCGCCGGATCGACGAACTGCACCTGCGTGTCCTGCTGATCTGCGGTGGCGTCATCGGCAGCACCATCGTGGTGGGCTGGATGATCTCGTTGGTGATGATCACGCCGTTCCGGCTGCTGGCGCAGCAGGCCCGCGCCATCAACGCCCAGTCCAAGCCCGACGAGGTACAGGTCCGCGGTGTGCGTGAGGCCGTGCAGATCGCCGAGGCGGTCGAGGGCATGCTGGCGCGCATCGGCAACGAACAGGAGCGCACCAAGGCCGCGCTCGAATCGGCCCGTGATTTCGCCGCGGTCGCCTCCCATGAACTTCGGACTCCGCTCACCGCGATGCGCACCAACCTGGAAGTGCTGTCGACACTGGACATGACCGACGAGCAGCGCAAGGAGGTGATCGGGGACGTCATGCGTACGCAGAGCCGCATCGAGGGCACCCTGACCGCCCTGGAGCGACTGGCGCAGGGGGAGCTGACCACGGTCGAGGACTTCGTGCCGATGGATGTCACCGAATTGCTCGACCGCGCGGCGCACGATGCGTTGCGCACGTATCCGGGCCTGCGGGCCACACTGATGCCGTCGCCGACGGTATTGATGCTGGGCATGCCTGCGGGCCTGCGTCTGGTGATCGACAATGCCATCGCCAACGCCGTCAAGCACGGTGGCGCCACCGAAATCAGGCTGAGCGCCGTCAGTTCGGCCGACGACGTGCAGATCGTGGTCGACGACAACGGTTCCGGGGTGCCCGAGGTCGAGCGGGCCGAGGTGTTCGAGCGGTTCGCCCGCGGATCCACGGCGTCGCGGTCGGGATCCGGTCTGGGTCTGGCGCTGGTCGCCCAGCAAGCCGAATTGCACGGTGGCACAGCTGCTTTGACGGAGAGCCCGCTGGGGGGCGCGCGGTTGCTGTTGCAGCTGCCGTTGACCCGGCGGGTGGAGGATGCGCCCTTCTGAATCAGGGGTGCGCGGCAGCGACGTAATCGG
Source organism: Mycolicibacterium peregrinum (assembly GCF_001665625.1). Classification (GTDB taxonomy): domain Bacteria; phylum Actinomycetota; class Actinomycetes; order Mycobacteriales; family Mycobacteriaceae; genus Mycobacterium; species Mycobacterium peregrinum_B. Next base: position 24,186 of record NZ_LZSY01000023.1, read on the forward strand.
CACCGCCGACATACACGGTGTCACCTGAGGTAGCCGGTTCGAGAGCGGCGTCGACGATCGCCCCGGCGAACTCCTCGATGGTGGGCAGGGCGCCGTGAATCTGCCTGGCCGAAACGGCATCAGGGTCGCGGCGGGCCAGCAACCGCACGATGATCGTGCCCTCGATCATGTCGCCGGACACCACGACGAACGACACTCCGGCTTCATCGAAACGGGACTGCATCGCGCGCAGCGCGTCCTCGCCGGCGCGCTTACTCGCGGCGATGGGCTGGTAATCGTCGGGAACCGGCTGCTGCCCGTGGAAGTGGGCCTGATGGCTGGTGACGAACACGATGCGGCCGCCCGGGCTGAGCAGCGGCAGCGCCAGTTCGGCCAGGCGTACCTGGGCATCGCGGTTGATCCGCATCGCGTAGCCGGCGTCGGCGCCACGCTCCAGTCCGCCGGAAGCGTTGAGTACCAACATGTCCAGGCGGCCGAACGTGTCCCTGATGTGATTGATCAGGTCGGCGGTTGCGTCGGGATCGCAGACATCCGCGCCCGCAACGGACCCGTGGCCGCCTGCCGCCGTGATGGCATCCACAATCGCGTTGGCCCGCTTGATCTTCTCGCGGTAGTTGACGATCACGTGCACGCCGGCCGCGCCGAGTTGGTGGGCGACCTCGGCGCCGATCCCACGTGCTGCGCCGGTGACGAGCGCGACTTTCATGACAGGCCTCCGTGCTTCTGATTTAGAACCAATATGATGGTTCTAAATGAGAAGCGCAAGTGGGCCCGAGTTTGTCCGTCGTGGTGAAGACCCGGCGAATGCGCCGATGCTGGCAGTCATGGAGCTGCTGGGTCAGCGCTGGGTGTTGAGGGTGATCTGGGAGCTCGAACCGGGGTCGTTGGGATTCCTCGAACTGCGCCGACACATGGGCAATTGCTCGTCGAGCATGTTGTCGGAGCGGCTGCAACAACTCTTGGCGGCCGGACTGGTCGTCAAGAACGAAACCGGGGCATGGGAACTGACGGTCGCCGGTGCCGGGTTGGGGGCGGCGCTGTCGGGATTGTGGGACTGGTCGGAATCCTGGAAGGCGGGGGAGGCTCAGCAGTCCTGAGCCGGGGACCTCTCCAGCAGTTCGTCGAGGAAGCCCGCGGCCTCCTGCCCGGCACGTTCCACATCGCCGGCTGCGATCGCGTCGACCAGATCGTCGTGCGGGAACATCCCGCCGGGACCCGCGCTCGTCGTCGCGACGCTGGCGGTGATCGCCTCAAGGAGCCCGCGGTAGATCTCGACGAGTACCGGATTGTGCGACGCCCGCACCACGGCCAGGTGGAATTCGGTGTCGGAGTGGGTGAATTGCGCGTGGTCGGTGGTGTCCGTGTGTGCCAGGTGGGCGCGTAGTTCGACAAGGTCCTCTTCGGTGCGCGCGACGGCGGCCAGACGGGCCCCTTCAACCTCAAGGCAGCGCCGGACCTGCAGCACGTCGCGTAGCTCGGATCCGCACAGCCGGCGCAGGGCCGCGGATACCTCGCTGGTGGCGCGCACATAGGTGCCGTCGCCCTGCCGGACTTCGAAGATGCCGTTGTGCGCCAGGGCTCGGACCGCCTCGCGCACGGTGTTGCGTCCCACGCCGAGGGCTTCGACCAGTTCGGGCTCGGTGGGGATGCGGCTGTCGACCGGCCATTCGCCCGAGGTGACCAGGGTGCGAAGTTGCTCGATCACCTGGTCGACCAGGCCCGTGCGTCGCGTTGTGGCGAGCGGCACTCTGAAAGTCCTTTCATCCAATCATGGGATGTATGGCATCATAACCGGGTGAGTAGGTCTCTGCGCAAGGAAACGCTGAACGGTTACGAGCACGATCTGGAGCTCGAACTCGACGGCGCCGTAGAGGTCCGCCCAGCTCAGATGGCTGCGGGTGGCGCCCTGCTGATCGTGGCGGTGATCCTGACCGCGCTGAACCTGCGCCCGGCGATCACCAGCATCGGGCCGGTTCTCGGGGAGATGCGCGAGACCCTCGGCGCGTCCGCCGTGTGGGCCGGCGTGCTGACCACTCTGCCCGGGCTGTGCTTCGCTGCGGCGGGTCTGACCGCGCCGTGGCTGGCCCGCCGCATCGGCCTGGGCCGGGCGATCTCGGTCGCCCTGATGATTCTGAGCGTCGGTCTGGTGGCCCGGGTGCTGGACGGACCGTACGTGGTGATCGGCGGAACACTGGTCGCCACTGGGGGCATCGCGCTGGTCAACGTGCTCATCCCGGTCGTGATCAAGGGCTCGTTCCCTGCCCAGATCGGACTGATGACCGGCGTCTACACCGCGGCCCTGCAGGGCGGCGGGGCGCTGGGCTCTGCGGTCACCCCACCGCTGGAGCCCCTGCTCGGCGGGTGGCGGGGCGCGTTGGGTGCCTGGGCCCTGGTGGCCATTCTCGCGCTGCTGTTCTGGTTGGTGGGCGCGCGGGGAATCAGCACGGCCCGTACCGAAGCGGCCTCGTCGGGGACTGCCGGTCGCTCGCTGCTGCGCAGTCCGTTGGCCTGGACGATCACGTTGTTCTTCGGCTGCCAGTCGTTCCTGGCCTACATCGTCATGGGCTGGCTGCCCGAGGTGTTCATCGACAGCGGGGTCAGCAAGACCGACGCCGGCCTGCTGCTCGGGTTGGTGTCCATCCTGGCCGTCCCGATCAGCCTGATCGTTCCGCCGCTGGCGGCCAAGCAGAAGAACCAGAGTGGCTGGATCGTGGGGCTCGGCGTGGTCGGCATGATCGGCATGATCGGCCTGCTCGTCGATCCCGGTGCGGCGCCGCTGCTGTGGAGCTTCTTCGTGGGCATCGGGATGAGCGTGTTCTCGTTGGCGCTCACGGTGATTGCTCTGCGTGCGCGTAACGCCGAGGACACCGCGCGACTCTCCGGCATGGCGCAGGGTTTCGGCTATCTTCTGGCCGGCGTGGGTCCGTTCTCGTTCGGGCTGCTTCATGACATGACCGCCGGCTGGACGGCGCCGTTTGCCATGGTGATGGTCATCTACCTGGTGCAGATGGTGGCGGGCGCGCTGGCCGGCCGGAACCGATATGTCTGAGTCACAAGCCTGGCTTGTGGCGCCACAAGATCGTGGCACCTACCGCTGATCGGTCGCACCCACCAGCATTGGTGAGGTGACCACCTACACGGCGACTTACACCGCGGCAAGGCCGTTCCACACCGCCCTGCTGGCCGAATTGGACAGTGCGAGTTCGGCCTTCCGGCACATCACGCCGAACTGGTTCGCCTCGGTGATGGGCACCGGAATCGTCGCGACGGCGGCGGCCACCCTGCCGCTGCACCTGTCGGGCCTGCACGAGTTCGCCACTGCGGTATGGATTCTCGCCGCCACCGTGCTGGTGATCCTGACCGCGGCGTTCGCCACGCACTGGATCCGCCATCGGGAACAGGCGAAGGCCTACGCCGGGCACCAGGTGATGGGGCAGTTCTACGGTGCCCCGGCGATGGCGCTGCTCACCGTCGGAGCGGGTGCGCTGCTGCTCGGGCCGGGCATCATCGGCCCGTCCGCGGCGCTGGCCCTCGACGTAGTGCTGTGGATCGCCGGTACGGCGCTGGGATTGGTTGTGAGTCTGTGGCTTCCGTACGCGATGATCACCCGTGAGGATCACACCGACGTCGAGGCGGTGCCGGCCTGGATGATGCCGGTGGTGTCGCCGATGGTCTCGGCCTCCACCGGCGCCCTGCTGCTGTCGCATCTCGGTCCGGGACAAGCGGGGATGACCTTGTTGGTCGCCTGCTATGCCATGTTCGGTCTGAGCCTGCTGGCCGGTCTGATCACCACCACCATGGTGTATTCGCGGCTCATGCACGGCGGCTTCAGCCAGGTGCAGGCGATTCCGACGGTGTGGATCGTGCTCGGCGTCGTCGGCCAGTCGATCACCGCGGCCAATCTGCTGGCGGCCCATGCCGGCTCGGTGCTCACCGACAGCGCCACGGTCTCTGCTCTGCACGCCTTCGGGATCGTCTACGGCCTGGTGATGGGCGGCTTCGGAGCGTTTGTGTTCTGCCTCGCGACGGCACTCACCGTGCACGGTGCGCGCCGCGGGCTGTCATTCAGCCTGACCTGGTGGAGCTTCACCTTCCCGGTGGGGACCTGCGTGACGGGAGCATCAGCACTGGGCGTCGCCACCGGTGCCGTCGCCATTTCCTGGCTGGCGGTCGCACTGTACGTGGTGCTGCTCGGGGCCTGGGCCACCGTCGCGACCAACACCCTTCGCGGGGTGCGGACCGGACGGCTACTGCGCGGCTGAGGTCAGCGCATCTACCGAGAACAACGCCATGGTCGCGATCCGGCAGCGGGAGCGACCACGGCGTTGTTTTCGTGACGGTTCCTGGCCCGGCTCAACGCGCCGAGGCGATGTGGCTGAGCAGTTCGCGCACCGCCCCGGCCGGCGGGGTGCGGCCACCCGACCAGATGGCACGCAGTTCCCGGTGCAGATCCAGTCCGGCGACGGGTACCTCACACAGCCGGCCCAGGGTGAGATCGTCTTCGACGGCGAGCCGGCTCATCACGGCGGGCCCGGCCCCGGCCAGCACCGCGGCACGCATCGCGGTTGCCGACGACAATTCGATCGCGGGGTCGGCCTGCCGGCTCGACGGGCCAAGCGCGGACCGCAGCGCAGAACTGAGGGCATCCCTGGTGCCCGAACCGATTTCCCTTGACACCAAAGGTGTCTCGCTGAGTTCGACGGGGCTGACCGGGGCGGATCTGCGGGCCCACTTGTGATCCGGGGGTACCACGGCGACCAGCTCGTCACGGGCGATCACTCGGCTGTGCAGTCCGGTCGGGACGCCTGGAGATTCGATGAAGCCGAGGTCGGCCGACCCGTCCTGGACGCCGGCGATCACCTGATCGCTGTTGGCCGCGGTGAGGATGACCTGGGGTGCGTTCACTCCGCGGTGTGCCGCGTCGGCCTGCAGCGACACCAGCCAGCGCGGCATGAGTTGTTCTGCGATGGTGAGGCTGGCCGCGACGGTGACGCGATCGCGGCTCTCGGTACGCATCGAGGCCAGCCCGGCGTCCACCCGCTCCGCGACGTCGAGCAATTGGTCGGCCCACTCGGCGACGACCGCACCGGCCGCGGTCAGCTGCGAACCGCGGGGACTGCGCTGTACCAGCCGCACGCCGGTCTGCGATTCGATCGAGGCCAGCCGCGCGGACACCGCCTGTTGGGTGAGACCCAGCTCACGCCCGGCGGCTCCGATGCTGCCGGTACGCGCGATCGCCAGCAGCACTTCGAACGCTGCCAGCTCGGGCATTCGGGGGCTGAGCGGCATGCCCAGGATCGTAGGGCGTGGTCACAAATGGCGGTTGTGAACGCACCGGTTGGGGCGTCGCGCCGGACGTGGTGTAACCTGGCCGACGTGACTATCGGCGTGTGTGCCAGCTATTGGCGCTTTATCGAGGCTCCGGGCGGAGCCGATAAAGCGCAGCACTAAGCACGCATCCACCCGGAGCCCAGGCAGTGACCATCGGTCGCTGCCTTTCGTCGTTACAGGGCGCCGGAACTCTTGCAGGTGCCCACCACCAGGAAGGCACCCCAAAAATGAACTTGGCGCAGATCGCCAACGCCCCAGCCACATCGGACCGACGGGTTCGCAGTTTCAGCGCGATTCCCAGCCCGCACGATGTGCTGACCGAATTCCCGCTGGGGGAGCGCCGCGCGGAGCGGGTGGCCCGCGACCGCGATGAGATCGCCGACATCCTGGCAGGTCGGGACGACCGGCTGCTGGTCGTCGTCGGTCCGTGTTCGGTGCACGATCCCGCAGCCGCGCTGGAGTACGCCAGCCGCCTGGTGAAGGTGGCCGACGAGCTCAAAGATCAGCTCAAGATCGTCATGCGGGTGTACTTCGAGAAGCCACGCACCACGATCGGCTGGAAGGGTCTGATCAACGACCCCGGCATGGACGGCACCTACGACGTCGCGCGTGGCCTCCGTGTGGCCCGTCGACTGCTGCTCGACATCATCGACATCGGCCTGCCCGTCGGGTGCGAGTTCCTGGAACCGACCAGCCCGCAGTACATTGCCGACGCTGTGGCGTGGGGAGCCATCGGCGCCAGGACCACCGAGTCGCAGGTACACCGCCAGTTGGCGTCGGGCCTGTCGATGCCGGTCGGCTTCAAGAACGGCACCGACGGAAACATCCAGGTCGCGGTCGACGGCGTGAAAGCCGCTGCCGCTCAACATGTCTTCTTCGGAATGGACGATATGGGCCGTGGTGCGCTGGTGAGCACCGCAGGCAACGAGGACTGCCACGTGATCCTGCGCGGTGGCACCGGGGGACCGAACTACGGCGCCGATGCGGTGGCCTCGACCGCGGCCAAGCTGAGCGGTGCCGGTCTGCCCGGCCGTGTGGTGATCGATTGCAGCCACGCCAATTCCGGCAAGGATCACGTCCGTCAGGCAGTGGTGGCCACCGAGGTCGCTCAGATGGTGCGTGACGGGCTGCCGGTCAGCGGTGTGATGTTGGAGAGCTTCCTGGTCGCCGGGGCGCAGTCACCCGAGGCGCGGCCGCTCACCTACGGTCAGTCGGTCACCGACAAGTGCATGGATTGGGACGCAACCGATCTGGTGCTGCGCGAGCTTGCCAGGCGCGAGGGCTAGCTTCCGCTCGGCTTGCGGTACCGGCCGCCGGGGTCGCGGTCGAACTTGGGCGGTTCGGCGGGGTCGAGTTCGATGAGGACGTCATCGTCGGTGTCGTGAGGCGCACTGAAGACCACGACGCGTGAGCCGGCCAGCGGAACCCGGGAGTGATGGGCGACCATGTTCGCCGTCACCACCCGACGTCCGGTCGGGCCTTCGAACGCGACGGTGACGGTGAATTGAGGATCGTCCGCAGTCCACCGCTGCTTGAACTCCACATTGCGCAACTCGCCTGGTGAACGCACACCGTGCCGGCGCAGGGCCGCCAGCCGGTCTTGCCTGCGACGGGTATAGCCGATGCCCCGCCCCGCCGCCGCGTCGGCGGCCGCCGCGGCGGCCGAGCACACCACGCTGACCAGCGCCAGGACCCCGCCGGTGACACCCCCTATCCACAGTGCGGCTCCCAACAGGCCGACCGCGACGCCGGCGAGGGCGGGTATGACGGCCACCCGGTTGGCGGTACTGCGCTGGCCGAAAGTGTCGAGGGCCTCGTCGGCGAGGATGCCGGCGAGGATGGCCGGAAGAAACGAGCCGACGATCGCGGCGAGGCCCAACCAGGTCGACGGGTTGTGGGTCTGCATGCTGTGAATCCAGAATGCTGCGCCGACGGCGACCGGTACCCACAGGATGAAGGTGAGGACGGCGAAGAATCGCAGCGTTTCTGACGGTCGGGCGACGGGCACGGTGATGTGGCCGTGCTTTTCGACGGTGGAGAAGTGCGGCAGCGTGCTCTCCCATATGGAGGACTGCGCGGTGTCACTGCTCACCTGGTGCTCCCTTCCAACGGAATCACCAGTATTGGCATGACCTCCCGACGGTCGCGCGCCGTGGACGGAAGATCACGCGGGTTCTCACGAATTACTCACCGCCTCAACATGGATCGGTTAGGCATCGTCCTCTGTCGCCGGCGCGGCGTCCACCTCGGGCTGCCAGCTGCCCGGCACCATCGGGATCGTCGTTCCGTCGCCGAAGGCGTCGTCGGCCAACGTGGTCAGCCCGGCCGGTCCGGCCACCGTCGATTTCACTGCGGTTCCGGTGAATCCGAGGTTTCCGGCCCCACTCTCGGAGGCGCTCGTGTTGACCGCTTGCTCGGGCGGCGGTGCGGCGACACCGTCGGCCGTCAGGAACTCATAGCGGTAACCGCGATCTTTGGCGGTTCCGCCGCGTCGCTTGCGGGCCTGCGACCGGCGCTTGTTGATCGCCGCGGCTGTGGCGGCGGCCGCGGCGGACGCGCCTACGGAGTCCGAAGCCTTGGCGGTGGCGCTGTACCGCGACGTCGCGCCATGACCGAATCCGGCGCCCCCGCCCGGCACCGCATACAGGGAGGTCTCGGTCCCGGCGGGCATCGGAGTGGGAGTTGACGGTGCAGGGGCGGCGGGCGCGGAGGTGGGAGTGGACGTCGGTGCGGCGCCCGCCGCCACCGATGCCGGCGCCGCGGAGCCGGGCAACGCGGCGACTGCGGGCGGCTCGGCACGGGCGATTTCCTCGGCCGGAGCGTCGATCGGAATGTCGTAGGCCTGGGCCAGTCCGACGATCCCGAGTAGTCCGAGCATGGCCGGGGACGCGGCCGCGACCGCAGCGGCGTACAGCGGAGTGCCCAGCACAGCGAAGACGGCCGTGTACGCACCCAGGAAGAACACGTTGATGTAGGTGCTGAACAACAAGGACGGGTCAGCGATGATCTCGGCGAGGATCTGCGGGATCCGCCAGGGTTCAAGAATGAATTCCCTGAGCTGGTCGTACATCCCGTAGAAATGCTCAGACTGCTCGGCCAGCCAGTTCCCGATCGGATCGTTGGCCTTGATCCACTCGATGAACTCCTCGTACGAACTGAGCACATCGCTCAGGCTGAGGGAAGAGCCCGATTCGCCGGCCCGGGCCACGGCGGCAGACTGCATCATCGTCGCCGACCCGGAGCCCGCTTCCCCGACCCCCGGCGCCAGCAGTACCGGTGCCGCCGTGGACGGCGGCGCGGTCGCCACCGCAACCTCGGTGGACGCCTGGTAGACCGTCATCGTGGTCGCGGCCTGGATCCACATGCGGACGTAGTCGGCCTCGTTGACCGCGATGGGGACGGTGTTGATCCCGAAGAAGTTGGTGGCCACCAGCACACCGAGGGTCGTGCGGTTGGCGGCGAGTTCGGCCAGCGTCGGCATCGCTGCCAGGGCGGTGGTGTAGGAGGCGGCCGCGGTCTCGATCTGGGCGGCCACCCGTGCGCTGCTCGCGCTGGTGGCGCCCAGCCAGGCCAGGTAGGGCAGGTGTGCCGCCGCGTACCGATCGGCGCTGGGCCCCTCCCATGACCCGGCCTGGACCGTACCCATCAGCGTTGTCAATTCGGTTGCGGCCGAGGAGTATTCGGTACTCAACGAGGTCCATGCCCCGGCCGCCGCCAGCAGTGGCCCGGCGCCCGGACCGCTGCTGAGCAGAGCTGAATGCACTTCGGGCGGCAGCGCCATCCACACGGGGGCGGTCATCGCAGACCCCCCAGGACGGGCGAAGTGGCGTCGTTTGCCGACGGAGGGACGGGGGTGCAGATAGTCATCGCGTTGTCCGGGATGCAGCGCGTGCCGGCGGCCCGGTTCTCCTCTCGATCGCTTTGCTCCCCCAGTGGCTAAGTATGGTTAGCATAAGCTAACTTTTGCCGATTTGGGGTATGAACTTCCTATGTGCCGACACAGTCGTCAGTTGGTGTGTGCGCGGGTCAGCGGCGGTAAGCGGGCAGGTTGGCGGTGAGTTCGTCGAACAGTGCCTGGTTCAGCGCGAAGGCCACCTTGACCTCGTCGACGACGCGGTCGATGTCGTCCTGATCGAGGTCGAGACCGTCGAGTCGGGCCCGGTAGGCGTCCTTGTACGGCTTGGCCCGCATCGGGAATTCGTAGAACGACAGGCCTGCGCCGTCCAGGTCGAAGGACCGGTCGAGCACTCGACCGATGGCCTGGCCGCCGGACAGGTCGCCGAGGTAGCGGGTGTAGTGGTGGGCCAGAAGTGCTCCGCCCCAATCGGATTCGGCGATCCGGGTGCAGTAGGCCTGGGCGGCGGGGGAGTCGACCTCGTGCGCTGAGCCCGGGGCCCAATGGTCGAGGTCGGCGTCGATGGTGGCCAACCGTTCCAGCATCGGGTCATGGAACGCGCCGACGACCGGGTCGGTACGTCGGGCTCGGACCGTGTCCTCCAGGCTGCGATAGACCGCGCGCAGTCGCAGCAGGTAATCAACGTAGCCCTGGCCGTTGACCCGCCCGCTGAGCAACTCCGACATGAACGACGACTGCTCGGCGGCCTCGTGCTCGCTTCGCGAGTCCTCGCGCATGGCGACGGACAGCGATCGGACGGTCTCGGGGGCAACGGCGCTCGGCATACTCTGGCTCCAGGTGTTTTAACGACAGGTTGTCAACATCATGCCGACAATCTGTCAGGAAACCTAGCACCGGGTCGCGCGGCGTGGGGATCTACGTTTTTGCGGACAGTGCGCGCAGGACAAACTGCTCGATGGCGGCTACTGGAAGGTGCCGTGGCGCCAGGCACGCATGGATCAGTGACATGGTGGCGGCCTCGTCGTCGATGACGAACTTCCCGTCGGCCACACCCTGCGCGAGGATCTCGCGCAGCACGTCCTCCACCGCCACCACGTGATCGCGGATGGCCAGCATGGTCTCGTTCGACAAGGCGCCATACAGCTGCATGCCCATGCCCATGTGGAATTCCTGTCCGGCTTCGAGCTGGTGCCGGATGTAAACCCTAAGTCGCCCAACGGGATCGTTCACCTCGGACAGCGCGTTGCGCAGCCCGTCGAGGTAGCGGCTCGTCTCATGCGACGCGAATGCGATCACCACCGACTCTTTGTCCGGGAAGTGGTGATAGATCGCGGTCCGTCCGATGCCGGCCTCGGCCGCGAGCTTGGCCATGGTGATCGCGTCGAAGCTGTGCTCGGTCATCAGGGCGGCGAATGCTTCGAAGATGCGCTGCTGGATCTGCTCGCGGTGTTCTTCGACCGATGAGGCGCTGATCCTGGGCACGCTCGAGTCTAACGCCCGCCCTGCCTGCGGATTCTGTTAGTCCAGCCTTAGCCGGCAGGTGGGGAACCCGCCGTCCATTACAGTCTCGATACTCATCTGGATGAAGGGCGGTACTTCGTGCTGCGAGCCTTGCGGGACTTACCCATCCCGGCGCCCGTGACGTCCGCGGCACGCACCCTGCATCCGGTCGGACTGGCCGTCGCGCTGCTGTTCTTCGCCTGGTCGATGAGCCCGTCTCTGTTACCGCGGGCGTGGTACCTGCAGGGGGTCGCGACGGGTATCAGTGTCGGGATCGGATACGGGTTGGGGTGCGCGACGGCATGGGTCGTGCGGCGTTGCGGGATCAGTCCGCAATGGTCCGTGCGCATCCGACGGATCGGGTGGTGGGCACTGGCCGGTGCCGCCGCCGTGGTTGTCCCGACGTTCCTGGTGCTCGGGTCGTGGTGGCAGCAGATCGTGCGCGACCTGATCGGCATGCCACGTGCCGAGCGGTCGTTCTACCTCCTGGTGCTGCTCCTCGCTCTGGTGATCGCACTGGCGCTTGTGGCGATCGGGCGTGGATTACGTTGGGCCACCCATCGTTTGACTGATTTCGGTGGCCGGTTCGTGCCCGGCCCGGTGGCCCGGTTGGCTGCCGTGGTGATCGTGGTGACGCTGGTGGTGACGGGGCTCGACGGCGCCCTGCACCGCGGCCTGCTGAGCATCGCCGAACATTCCGCGAAGACGGCTGACAAGAGCACCGCGGAGGGCGTGACGCAACCGAGTGCGCCGGAGCGTTCCGGTTCGCCGGCCTCGGCGCAGCCGTGGGACTCCCTCGGGCGCGAAGGCCGAAGTTTCGTGGCCGGTGGCCCCAACGTCGAACAGATCTCGAAAGTGACCGGCGCGCCGGCACGTACGCCGATCCGGGTGTACGCCGGCCGCACCTCCGCCGACAGCGTCGAAGGCATCGCCGGGCAGGTGATCGCCGAGCTGCACCGCACCCACGCCTTCGAGCGCAAGGTGCTGGCCGTGGTGACCACCACCGGGCGCGGCTGGGTGAACCCGAATGTGGCGGCCGCCCTCGAATACGTCAACGGCGGGGATACCGCGATCGCGTCGATGCAGTATTCGTTCCTGCCCAGCGCGCTGTCCTTCATCGCCGACCGGGAGACCCCACCGCTGGCAGGGCAGGCACTGTTCGAAGCGGTGCACCGGGTCTGGGTGGCGCTGCCAGAGGTCAAACGGCCGAAACTGGTGGTGTTCGGGGAGAGCCTTGGTTCGTTCGGCGGCCAGTCGGCGTTCGCCTCCGGCGCCGATATCGTCAGCCGCACCGATGGCGCGTTGTTGGTGGGAACGCCCAACTTCGCGCAGCCGTGGGGGAGACTCACCGCCAACAGGGATCCCGGCTCGCTGCAACGACTACCGGTGATCGACGGAGGACGCCATATCCGCTTCGCCTCCCGGACCTCCGATGTGAATCTCGCTGGGCACTGGGAGTTTCCGCGTGTGGTGTTCTGGCAGCACGCCAGCGATCCGATCACGTGGTGGTCGTTCGACCTGCTGCTGCACCGGCCGGACTGGTTGCGGGAACCGCTGGGACCCGATGTGGACCCGGGGATGCGCTGGCTACCGTTGGTCACCTTCTGGCAGGTCACGCTGGACATGATTTTCTCCGCCGACGTGCCCTACGGGTATGGGCATGCGTTCGGACCGGATGCCGCTGACCTGTGGGTCGACATCCTCGCGCCGAAGGGTTGGGATCCCGCAGTGACCCAGCGGATTCAGGACGCGATCGGCCGCTTCGCGTAGTCTGCGCGTTTGTGGGAGGACTGTTCGGGTGGATTGTCGGCGTGGTGTTCTTGTTCTGGCCGATCTTGCTCGCGATCGGTGCTGTGGCGTGGCGCAACGAAGTGCTCGCCAAGCGGATTCGTGTGAACCAGGCTCAGCTCGGGATCCTCATCGGACAGGCGATGGAGGAAGCGGCCCGCGGTCGCGAGCTGGGCACGGAGAAGTCGTTCGTCGCGTGGCGCGTCGCCTGGGCCGAAGACGGTGTCATGCGAGTGGAAACAAGGCTCGCTCGGTCACGGCAAAGGCTTCGAACTCCTCGGGGTCGGCCGAAAAAACCGTGAGTTCGGTGGATCCGGGTGACTCCGTCAGCCTCGGTGTTGTGTTGTCCGCCGCGGGAGACACCGAGGTCGAGGTCACCTGGCGCACAGAACTGGGCCGTTGGACAACCGAACGGTACGCGGTCAAGCGCTGATCGCACCTTCTGAGCGGATGACGGGATTCGAACCCGCGACCCTCACCTTGGCAAGGTGATGCGCTACCAACTGCGCTACATCCGCGCGCCACGAGCGAGATCGTCGCCCGTCGCGAAGCCGAACAGTAGCCCACGGACGCACGCAGACACAAATCCCGCGGTTTGACTTGCATTGCGGGGCAACGTAACCAGTCCGGGCCCGGGAAACGGTGTCGTGATCCGGATGCCGGCGACAGGCGTCGGAGTGCAGTTCGTAGGATTCCTGGATGGCGCTCAACGTCGATGAGACGTTCTCCGTGTTCCGGATCGTTCGACCGCTGGGGCCAGACGGGGCGGGGGAGGTCTACGTCGCTCAGCATCCGAGGCGTCGTGGCACTGAGGTGCTGAGGGTGCTGCCCAGGGACTGGTCCGACGAGCCCGGGTACCGGGAGCGGTTTCACCGTGAGGCGGATGTGGCCGCCGCGTTGTGGCATCCCAGCATCGCCAGAGTCCGGGGCCGCGGGGAACACGACGGTCAGTTCTGGATATCGAGGGACTTCGTCGACGGCACGGATCTCGCTGGTCTTCTCGATCAGCGGTACCCCGACGGCCTGCCGCGCGAACAGGTTTTCCGCATCGTCATCGCGGTCGCCGGCGCGCTCGACTACGCCCACAAGCACGGTTCCCTGCATCGCGACGTCGGGCCGGCCAACATCATCGTCACCGACGCCGATGGTGATGCGGAGCCGCGCGCGGTGCTGGTCGACCTCGGTGTCGCACGCAACGGCGAGGCTGCGGACAACCCCGGCTATGCCGCGCCCGAACAACTGATGGGGGAGGACGTCGATGGCCGCGCAGATCAGTACGCGCTGGCCTGCACCGCCTACCACCTGTTGACCGGAACGCAGCTGTTCGACCATCCCAATCCTGCTGTCGTCGTCAGCCGCCACGTCAACTCCAAGCCGACGGCGTTGGCCGACATGCGGCCCGAGCTGGCCGACCTCGATCCGGTGCTGGCCAAAGCTCTGGCCAAGAACCCGGCCGACCGATTCGTCAGCTGCGGCACTTTTGCCCACGCCCTGGCCGATGAAACCCCGTTGCCCGCGGTGACTTTGACGCCGGCATCGGCCGCCCCGGCGCCCCAGCCCGGGTTTCGGTTACCCCAGATGCCAGGCTGGGTGCCCATAGCGGCGACCGCCGCCGTCTGCGTCGTCGCCGGCGTCGGGATGTGGCAGCTGTGGCCATCGGCTGACGCCGCAACCAGTGAGCAGCCGAGCCCACCACCGAGCACAGCCGTTGCCGGCGCCACGATTGCAGCGGCCGTCCCAGCGCCCAGCAGCCCGGTCTTCGACGGCCTTTACCGCCTCGACTACGACAACATCCACGCCACACTCAACGGCAGCCCTTGGCCCGCGGCGGGCAACCAGATCGCGAGCTACTGGTGGGCATTCCGATCGGCCTGTACACCGGCGGGATGTGTCACGACCTCGACACGCATGGACAGCATCAACCATGCCGTTCCCTACCTCGAGGGCGGCGGCATGACGGCGGTGTTCCGCTTCCTCAACGATTCTTGGCAGGGTGATCCGGGGCGGGGCTCACTGCCCTGCGAGGCGCCGAACGTCGGGCTGGCACAGGCAACGGATACGGCGTTGGCCTTGACACCCCAGCCGGACGGCGGGCTGGCCGGCGCTCAAACCACCACCATCCAGTCCAACGAGTGTGGGCTGCAAGGTGCGGTGATCACCGTGCCGGTTCTCGCGACCCGGCTCGACGAAGTTCCACCGGGCAGCCCGATTGCCGACCCTGCCGCGGTTGCGGATCCGTTGCCACCCGCTCCGCAATTGCCCCCGCCGCTGCCGCCGGGCCCTGAGGTGCCTCCTCCGCTGCCGCCCGCCCCTCCGCTGCCGCCCGCCCCTCCGGTGGCGCCACCGCCGGCGATCGGCGCGATCATCCCGAACCCCATTCCGCCCGCTGCGCCCCTCCCACCGGCATAGGTGCCCGCTCCGAGCGGCAACAGGAGTTCAGCAGCTTTGCCGAAAAGCGCCGCCCGGCTGCTACTTACGTGTGGTCCAGGCGTGGCTGCGGATGTCAGGTTTTCCGGTTTCGAGGATTCGCTGTGCGCCACCGACCAAGATGCCAACCATGCCATTGAGAAATGATTGGACCATCGGTGACTTGTTCACCGCGTCGGATCAGAATGCCGTTGCAGACGCGGTCAATCAGAACACCACGGACCTCGCCGCGGCTGTCACCGCGTTGTCAGGGAAAGCTGACAAAGCCACGACGATCACGGCGGGCACGGGCCTGACCGGTGGTGGTGACCTGTCGGCCAACCGCACGCTGGCGGTGTCGTACGGTGCGACGGCGGGAACGGCGTGCCAGGGCAACGACTCCCGCGTCACCGGGGCTGTTCAATCCGGCGCAGCGGGCAGCGTCATCGTCGGAACGCTTCCCACGTCTGGGGTAACCGGCGTGCTCTATGTGGTGCCCTGATGCCTGACCTCAAGGTGTGGAACGGCTCCGCGTTCGTCAACGGCGCCCCGAAGATCTGGAATGGGTCGGCGTTCGTCACCCCGTCATCGATCTGCATCTGGGACGGGTACGCATTTCAGCAGGTGTGGCCACATGCCGTCGAGTACGGATCGGCAGCGTTCTGATCAGCTTCGGCGGCGACGCTTTCGAAGACCTTTTGAAGCCTTTTCTCCTTGTCCCTCATGAGGCTTGAGTACCCATGCGGGGATCCAGTGGGTCACGGTTTTTTCGTTCGCTCCGAAACGGATGGGGTAGGTGACTAGGCCCCACCACTGGCCTTGTTCGCACAGCGCCCAGCAGCTCAGCTTGCCTTCGACGACCTTGCTCATCTGGATGCCCAACGGGTGG
Source organism: Mycolicibacterium peregrinum (assembly GCF_001665625.1). GTDB lineage: Bacteria > Actinomycetota > Actinomycetes > Mycobacteriales > Mycobacteriaceae > Mycobacterium > Mycobacterium peregrinum_B. The sequence goes on from NZ_LZSY01000023.1 coordinate 39,956, forward strand.
TAGCGACCCGCCAGGTGTGGTTCGCGGGGGAACAGAGCGACCAGATCGACCAGGACGGGCGCGGGTGGCCGCACGACGCGGAACGCGTCGCGGACGGGTTGCCCGCCGTAGCCGATGGCCTGCATGTCGCCCACGGATCGATCATATGTTCGAACAATCAGGTGATCGAACGAACCGCCTTATTGGCTCACTACGTCCGACAGTGGTATCAGTCGCCTAGTCGATCGTGTCGGGACAGAGCTCGAGTTGCGCCGCGTCGACCAGGTCGTTTATCTGCTCCAGGGTCACCTGACGCTCCGGGGACTGCTGATCGTTGTACGCCTTGAACAGTCCCACGACATCCTCGCGGGGTGTCCCATCGTGCATCAAGTCGCAGGAGAAATGCCCGGTTTTCAGTGCGTATTGCTCTTTGTCCGGCGCGAGTTCGGAGCCGAAGTCGACTCTGAGGCGCTCCATATAACTGGCATCGCTGGCGTGCGCGGTCCCGATCGGCGCGGCGACGGTGAGCAGGGTCGAGGCGACCGCTGCGTATTTGACGGGGATCACCTGTGAATTATTGCTGAAGCCACCCCGCGTGTTGGCGAATTATCGGGGGCCGCAAGGAAAGTCGAACATGTGGCAGAGACAAGAAAGGCCCGGTCGAAACCGGGCCTCATCTGCGGAGAATGTGGTGCGCGATACTGGGATTGAACCAGTGACCTCTTCCGTGTCAGGGAAGCGCTCTCCCGCTGAGCTAATCGCGCGGGTCGAAAACCTTCTTGGAGGTGGAGACGGGAATCGAACCCGTGTGCACGGCTTTGCAGGCCGTTGCCTCACCACTCGGCCACTCCACCACTGGGGTTGATGCCACAAATCGCACCTTCGAGCGGATGACGGGATTCGAACCCGCGACCCTCACCTTGGCAAGGTGATGCGCTACCAACTGCGCTACATCCGCGCGCCACGAGCGAGATCGTCGCCCGTCGCGATGCAGAACATTAGTCCACCGACGTGCGCAGACACAAATCCCCATTACGGGAGGGCAAAGCGCGGCCAAAAACGGTGTTTCAGAACAGGTGATAGGCGTGCCGGGAGAGGGTGAACCCGTGGCGGCTCTTCACGTCGAGACATGTGATGCCTGTCGCAGTGCCCTCGCAGCGCAGCGTTCCTGCGGTGATCGAGTCTCGGTCGGCCAGTTGGAGGTCCGCGCGCGGCGCGGCGTCGCCGGCGCATGCGAATTGCGCGGGGCGCCCGGGGCTCAGCGTGATCCCGTGGCCGTAGTCGAACGCGCAACTGGCCGGTCGCAGGGGCGGGGCCCAGTTACGTTCGATGATGTCGCAACGCGCCGTCGCGGTATCGAGGTAGCACCGCACGTTGCCCGACGGCGAGTCGAAGCTCGTCGGCCCCGTGACCTGCCGGTTCACCAGGTCGGCGACGCTCAGGATGTTGGGCGTTACGACCGGGGCCTGATCTGTCATGGCGTCTGGGGCGCTGTGGCAGCCGGAAAATAGTGCACTAGCAGCAAAAACTGCGCCGCTGACCGCCGGCCAGCGGACCTGCAGGTGAACCATGACGGGTGACCATACGCCCGCATCGGCGTGCATATTTGGCAAATCAAACAAGTCGATCGGGTGGATACCGATTCGGGTCTGACCGGAAACGCGTGCTAGTGTTCGACGTCGTTCCCACGGTCTCGTAGCTCAGTGGGAGAGCGTCCGCCTCACACGCGGAAGGTCGCTGGTTCGAACCCAGCCGGGACCACCATCACCTCAGGCGGCTTCGGAGAAATCCGGGGCCGTTTTTTCGTGGCCGGACACACACGCGGCGGTGACGGAGTGTTGTCCGTCCGATTCGGTAGGGTCCTCCGACGTGACTCAGAGCGTGACCGTCGGAACCATCAAATCCGTAACTGCCCGTCTGGCCGAGGAACTCGCCGTGGGCGAGGGGCAGGTCGTCGCCACCGTGGCGCTGCTGGACGAGGGCGCGACGGTCCCGTTCATCGCCCGGTACCGCAAGGAGGTCACCGGCAGTCTCGACGACGGACAGCTGCGCACGCTCGAAGAACGCCTCGGCTACCTGCGTGAGCTCGACCAGCGTCGGGAGGCCGTGCTGGCTTCGATCGAGGAGCAGGGCAAGCTCACCGACGAGCTGAGGGCGGCCCTGATGGCCGCCGACACCAAGGCGCGGGTCGAAGATATATACCTGCCGTACAAGCCCAAGCGGCGCACCAAGGCCCAGATCGCCAAGGAGGCCGGCCTGGAGCCGCTGGCGGAGCGGCTGTTGGCCGATCCGTCGCTGGTGCCCGACGAGGCGGCCGGTGAGTTCCTCAACGACGACGTCGCAGACGCGGCCGCCGCACTGGAAGGTGCCCGTCACATCATCATCGAGCGGGCCTCCGAGGATGCCGAATTGGTCGGCGCGACCCGTGAGAAATTCTGGAAAGACGGCTCGCTGCGTACCGGCCCGTGGTCGGATGAGGCGGCGAAAAGCCCTGCTGCGCAGAAATTCCGGGACTACTTCGAGTTCTCCGAGCCGCTCGAGAACATGCCTTCTCACCGGGTGCTCGCGGTGCTGCGCGGCGAGAAGGAACAGGCACTGTCGCTCAACTTCGACGGCGGTGAGGACGACCTCTACCAGGCGATGATCGCGCAGTCTCTCGGCATCGACATGGCTGCCAAGGCCCCCGCCACTCCGTGGCTGACCACCACTGTGCGGTTGGCCTGGCGCGCCAAGCTGATGATCTCGGCCGCTGTGGACGCCCGCATCCGGCTTCGGCAGCGTGCGGAGGAGGAGGCGGTGGCCGTATTCGCCCGCAACCTCAAGGATCTGCTGCTGGCTGCGCCGGCCGGCACCCGCGCCACCCTCGGTCTGGATCCGGGTTTCCGCACGGGCGTCAAGGTTGCCGTCGTCGACGCGACCGGCAAGGTGGTCGACACCTGCGCGATCTTCCCGCACCAGCCGCAGAAGCAGTGGGACCAGGCCAAGGCCACTCTGGCGGCGCTGATCGCCCGGCACAACGTTGAGTTGATCGCGGTCGGCAACGGCACCGCCTCGCGCGAGACCGACGCGTTGGCCGGTGAGCTGATCGCCGACATCCGGTCAGCTGGGGCAAAAGCGCCGGCGAAGGCCATGGTCAGCGAGGCCGGCGCCTCGGTGTACTCGGCGTCCGAATACGCGGCCCGGGAGATGCCCAACCTCGACGTGACCCTGCGCGGCGCAGTCTCGATCGCCCGACGTCTGCAGGATCCGCTGGCTGAGCTGGTCAAGATCGACCCGAAGTCGATCGGGGTGGGGCAGTACCAGCACGACGTGACGCCGGGCTCGCTGGCGCGCAGCCTCAATGCCGTCGTCGAAGACGCGGTGAACGCGGTGGGTGTGGATCTCAACACCGCCTCGGTGCCGCTGTTGGCCCGGGTGTCGGGAGTTACCGAATCCCTGGCCGAGGCCATCGTGGCCCACCGTGAGAGCGCCGGTGCCTTCCGCAGCCGCAAGGCGCTGCTGGACGTTCCGCGCCTGGGTCCCAAGGCCTTCGAACAGTGTGCGGGCTTCCTGCGGATCCGCGACGGTGAGGATCCGCTGGACGCCTCGGGTGTGCACCCGGAGTCCTACCCGGTGGTGCGGCGCATCCTTGACCGTTCCAACGTCACGCTCGCCGAGCTCATCGGTGACGAACGCACCCTGCGGGGGCTCAAGCCCGCCGACTTCGCCGACGAGCGGTTCGGTGTGCCCACCGTGACCGACATCCTGGCCGAACTGGAGAAGCCCGGGCGTGATCCCCGGCCGGCGTTCTCCACTGCCACCTTTGCCGCCGGGGTCGAGAAGGTCGCCCACCTCAAGCCCGGCATGGTGCTCGAGGGCGTGGTGACCAACGTGGCCGCCTTCGGCGCGTTCGTCGACGTGGGCGTGCACCAGGACGGACTGGTGCACGTCTCGGCGATGGCCGACCGGTTCATCTCCGACCCGCACGAGGTGGTGAAGTCGGGCCAGGTGGTCAAGGTCAAGGTGGTCGAGGTCGACGTGGAGCGGCAGCGGATCGGACTGACCCTGCGGCTCAACGACACTCCGCAGCAGGGAAAGCGACCCGACCGCAACGATCGTGGCGGCCAGGGTGGCCAGAACCGTCGTGACGGTGGCGGTAATCAAGGTCGCGGCAATCAGGGGCGCGGCGGTGACCGGCGAAACCAGAACCGCGGCAACAACTCCGGCCGCCGGGACTCGAATCAGCCGATGGGTTCGATGGCCGAGGCGCTGCGCAACGCGGGCTTCGGTAAGTAGCGGCTACGCGGTCTGCTCCGGGGCCTGATCGGCCCCGGAGTGGTGGCGGCGCCAGGAGCGGTAGCCGCGGTGGGCGGCGAACGCCCCGACGACGGCGGTGACACACCACACCCCGATCGCGGTGTAGGCAAGCGGGGCCGACAGATCACCGATCGACGCGCCCAGCGCGGTGTAGACGAAGGCGCGCGGCACCGAGCCGATGAACGCCCCGACTGCCATCTGCCACAACGGCACCCCGAAGGCTCCGAACGCATAGGACGCCAGGGCGTCGGACAGTCCGGGGACGAACCGCTGTCCGACCACCGCCCACAGACCACCCCGTTCGATCTGATGGTCCAGCCGATCGGCCCGTTGCGCCCCGAGCAGAGCCCGGGCGCTGTCGCGGCCGGCGCGTCGCCCGATCAGGCTGGCCACCACCGCGGTGCCCACCGTCGCGCCCAAGGTCACGAAGGTGCCCAACACCGGACCGAACAACACCCCGCTGCCCGCGGCCAGGATTGGGCCCGGCACGAACAGTGCGCCGAGGCAAGCCGACACCACGACATACGCCAGCGGTGCGGCGGGCCCCGTCGAGGCGACCAGGGCCCGGATGTCGTCGACGTCGATCACGCGCGCGACGGCCACGAGATAGAAAAGGCCGAACAGAAAGGCCGCGAACGCGACGAGCCGCAGGATGTGCGGCCGCCGGCTGATGGCGGGGGGATCGTCGTCGTCAGTCATGGCGCCCACGATTCTTCCCCACGGCCGTACCGTCATCGCGGGGCGCGGTCACCTGCCGTCGGGTTGCCACAGCTGCAGCGCGGCGTCTTGGCGCAGCCGTCCTAGGCTGTCGATCCTCCTTGTTCAGCTCGCGGCGCTGTGACTCTTGGCTTTCCGTGCTGCGACGGTGGCCCGGACCTGGTCCATGTCGAGTGCTGCGACCTGCGAGATCAGATCCTCGAGTGCCGCCGGCGGCAGAACCCCGGGCTGGCTGAAGACCAGGACGCCCTCGCGGAAGGCCGCGATGGTGGGGATGGACCGGATTTTCATCAGCGCCGCCAGCTCTTGTTCCTGCTCGGTGTCGACCTTGGCATGCACGATCTCGGGGTGGTTGGTGGCCGACCGCTCGAAGGTCGGGGCGAAAGCGCGGCATGGGCCACACCAAGAAGCCCAGAAGTCGACGAGCACGATGTCGTTGTCCCGGATCGTGGACTCGAAATCCGCGTAGCCGATGTTTCGGGTGGTCATTCTGATCTCCTTGTCTCGCGTTGAAGTGCCGGCGATGTCCGCAGGTCGATTCGTTCGACCACTTCCAACATACCCCCAGGGGTATTTATTCCGTGGCCTCGTTCGCCCTCTGGGCGATGTATCCGCGGGTAGCGTGGCGGCAGAATGAGCACTCGCTTGGTATGGGACGAAAGGAATCGAGAGATGGACATCGCCATGGTGGCCACCACGAGAGGCCCGTTCGACGAGGCTGTCGCTCGTACGCGAGACGCGCTCGCCGAGCAGGGATTCGGTGTGTTGACCGAGATCGACATCAGGGCCACGCTCAACGCCAAACTGGGCGGTGGTGCCGGTGACGAGGTGGGGGACTATCTGATCCTGGGCGCCTGCAATCCTCAGTTCGCCCAGAAGGCACTCGGTGCCTACCCACCGATCGGCGTGCTGTTGCCGTGCAATGTGGTGTTGCGCACGGGGCCGGAGGGGGACGCGGTGGTCGTCGTCGAGGCGATGAACCCCAACCTGATGGCCGAGGTGACCGACGAGCCGGCGCTGGCCGATATCGCAGCCGAGGTCGGCCGACGCCTGCAGGCGGCGCTCGACAGTCTTTAGATCACTCCGAGGCCGCGTCGATCACGCCGTCGAGAATCTCGCGTGAGGTCGACAGGTCCCTGATTGCCTGCTCGAGCCGGTTGCGTTCGGCGGTCAGCTCGCTGAGGAGCCGGGGCGTGGCCTGAGGGGCCGGTCCGCCGTCGGTGTCGCGCATACACGGTAGGAGCGACGAGATGGTGCGACTGTGCAGCCCGGCGGCGTAGAGCTCCTGGATGCGGATCACGCGGTCGACAGCCTTCTCCGGATACTCGCGTTGCCCACCAGACGTGCGGTCGGACGCCAACAGTCCCTGCTCTTCGTAATAGCGCAGCGACCGTTGGCTGACCCCGGTGCGACGTGCGAGTTCGCCTATGCGCATATGCCAGTTATACCCACGCGACTTGACCCTGACATTGGTGTGAGCTCGTAAGGTTCGCCATGACCACGTCGCAACCGCCTTTCGCCTACAGCCCGATCACTGAACGCCCGCCGATCTGTTGGCCCGGTGGCGCGAGAGTGGCGGTGTACATCGGGCTCAACGTCGAGCACTTCCTCGTCGATCGGCCCTCGACGAGCATCTGGCCGGGGACAGCGGAGCTGACCCCGGATGCGCTCAACTACGGCTGGCGGGATTACGGCGCGCGGGTGGGGATTTGGCGCACCATCGACACCCTCGACCGGCACGGTATTCGTCCCAGTGTGCTGCTGAACACGGCCGTCATCGAGCATCATCCGCAGATCGTCGCCGCCGGTGTGGAACGGAACTGGGCATGGCTGGCGCACGGGCAGACCAACTCGATTCTGCACACCGGGTTGGCTGTCGACGAGGAGCGTCGGATTCTCACCTCGATCGCCGACGACATCGCCGATGCGACGGGCCGGCGCCCGCTGGGCTGGATGGGGCCAGGCCTGACCGAAACCGCGCACACTCCGGACCTGTTGGCCGAACTCGGTTTTCACTATGTCCTCGATTGGACCAACGATGACCAGCCCTATCCGCTGACGGTCCCTGGCATGCTCAGTGTGCCGTATTCGGTCGAGCTCAACGACCTACTGATCTTCGGGAAAGGTTTCACCGGGGGTGAATTCGTGCAGATGGTGATCGATCAGTATGAGCAGCTACACGCGGATTCGGCCACCAGCGGTCGGGTGATGGCCCTGGCGCTGCACCCGTTCGTGATCGGGCAACCGTTCCGGCACAAGTACTTCGATCAGGTTCTGCAGTTTCTGGCCGCTCAACCCGACGTGTGGTTGACGACCAGTGACGAGATCGCCGCGCATGTGCGGAATGATTGCGAACGCCAATAGCCGCAGCACGATTCGGCTCGCAATCCTGGACCGGCGCTGTACGGGGTGTCACACTGCGGTAGGGCGGTGGGGCCGGTGACCGGTGGTCCGCGTCGCCGAGAACGTCGGGAGGACCACGATGACAGCAATCGCCGGCATCGCCCACCGTGAAAACGGTGCCGCACCACCATCGGTGCCTCTCGCCGAGATCGACCTCGGATCGCTCGACTTCTGGGGGCGTGACGACGATGCGCGCGACGGCGCCTTCGCCACGCTGCGTCACGACGCGCCGATCTCGTTCTTCGAGGTGGCCGAGTACGCCGGATTTCCCGGCGGCGCCGGGCATTGGGCATTCACCCGCTACGACGATGTGCACTTCGCCAGCCGGCACCCTGAGCTGTTCAGCTCCAGCCCGACCAGCACCACACTCAACGACGTTCCCGCCGAGATTGCCGAGTTCTTCGGGTCGATGATCACATTGGACGATCCCCGCCACACCCGGCTGCGGTGCATCGTCAACCGGGCCTTCACACCCAAGGTGATCGCGCGGATCGAGCAGAGCGTGCGGGACCGAGCGCATCGGCTGGTGTCCGCCATGGTGGGTGCACACCCTGATGGCACCGCGGACTTCGTCGAGGAGGTGGCTTCGCCGCTGCCGCTGCAGATCATCTGCGACATGATGGGCGTCCCGGAGGAAGATCAGGCCAAGCTCTTTCACTGGACCTCGGTGCTCATGGGGGCCGGGGACGACGAGGTTTCCACCGACGATTTCAGTGGGTATCTGCAGGTGGCCACCGAGTTGGCCGGCTACGGCGTGGCGTTGGCCGAACAGCGCCGCGCGCATCCCGGAGACGATCTGACGACGAGTCTCGTGGAGGCGGAAGTCGACGGAGAACGGTTGTCGTCCAACGAGATCGCCTCCTTCTTCATTCTGCTGACGGCGGCGGGCAACGATACGACCCGCAACGCCATCAGTCATGGCATGGTGGCGCTGAGCCGCTATCCCGACGAACGCGCCAAGTGGTGGAACGACTTCGATGCGGTATCGCCGACGGCGGTCGAAGAGATCGTTCGGTGGGCGTCACCGATCATCTTCATGCGGCGCACACTCACCGAGGACGTGGAGCGCAGCGGCGTTCAGATGAAGGCGGGAGACAAGGTCTCGATGTGGTACAACTCGGCCAACCGTGACGAGCAGACCTTCGCCGACCCGTGGCGGTTCGACGTGCTGAGAAATCCCAATCCGCACATCGGGTTCGGCGGCGGCGGAGTGCACTTCTGTCTGGGAGCCAACCTCGCCCGGCGGGAGATCCGGGTGGCCTTCGACGAACTGCGTCGCCAGGTTCCCGACATCGTGGCGATCGGCGAACCGGCCATCCTGCGTTCAGCGTTCGTGCACGGCGTCAAACACCTGCCGGTCGCGTGGACCGCGGTTGACTAGCGCGAGGTTCCTCGAACTCGTGGGTCCGCCGGGGATTCGTAGCCGCCCCGAGCTTCTTGAGGGCGGCGGTCGCGTCCAGGGAGCGCACCGGGCGGCCCACCCGGGCATGTTCGGCGGTGACTCGCTGGATCAGTTCGTTGACGGGGGCCCGCAGACCGTGCAGGCGGGCCTGAAGCACGATCTCACCGTTGAACCAGTCGGTTTCTACCTGGGTGTGGCCCCGGGCCACGCTCTGCCACGTGGAGCTCAAATAGTCGTCGTTGACCCTGCCCTGCAGTAGATCCCCACGCCGTAGCGCATCCTCTTCGGCCGTGACGAAGGGAATGCCGGCCGCGGTGAGAACGTGTTCGGCCTCGGTGCGGGCGCGGGCGACCAGTTCGTCGGCGTCCGGTCCCGGACGGTATGCCGCGATCACGCCATTGCCGAGGTTGGCGATCAGCTTGCGGTGTTTCCACGCCATGACGTCGTCGCGTACCGAGGAACTGAACCCGGATGCGCGGAGCGTGGCGGCGACCAGTTCGGCCGGCTCGTCATGGCCGGTGGGGTAGCGGCCGAGATCGAGGATCCCCGCCACCGGGTGACTCTGTTGAATGACCACACCGGGGTCGAGGTGAGCCGCCGGGAGCATCACCGTGACGCCGTATACATTGGCGAAACTCCGCAGCGCGGCAGGCTCGTTGGCCACTCCGTTCTGGGCGACGAACACCGCGGTCTCCGGCGGGGCATGAGCGCTGAGATCATCCAGGGCCGAGGCGGTTTGGTGACTCTTGACCGCGAGCATCACCACCGGGTCGGCCGACCAGTCGACCTCGCGGGCGCTCGGTGCGGCCGGGAGTGCCACTGCATCGGTACCGGCCTGTGTCACCAGCGTGAGGCCTCGGGCGCGGATCGCGGAGAGGTGTTCGCCGCGGGCGACAGCTGTCACGTCGAACCCGGCGAGCCGCAACCGTGCGGCGATCACGCCGCCTATCGCGCCGACCCCGTACACCACGAGCGGTCGGGGCGTGGTCACGATGCGACACCGAGCGGCTCGGTGGAGTGTCCGGGCAAAGCCTGTTCGGCGATCGTCCGCAGGGTGCGCAGGATCAGTGCGATGTTGGGATCGCGCTGCCGGCCGGCGCGCACCACGGCACTGATGGTGCGGCCGCCGAGGGTGAGGTCGTCCACGAGCAGTCCTTCCAGCCTGGAGGGAACCGACAGCCGGGGCACAATGGCCGACGCTACCTCGGTGGCGGCCAGCTCGCAGATGTTCTGAGCGCCGATCAGCCGGTGCTTGACCTGTGGGGTGAACCCGGCGCTCTGGCACGCATGCGTCGCGGCGATCTCGAGGCCGGAGCCCTGAGGGCCCGTCACCCAGAATCCGTCGGCCAGGGCAGACAGGCCCTGAGTGCGGATTCTCAGGTGGGACTGCGTGGGCGCCAGCAGCACGTGTGGTTCGAACAACAAGGGCACGGTGGTCAGTCCGCCGGCGGAGTCGGGCCCGAGGACGTCGTAGTGGCAGGTGATCGCGACGTCCACCTCACTCTGACGCAGCAGGCGCAGCGCGCCCGAACTCGTGTCCTGCTGAACGTGCACACGCAGATCCGGTTCGGTGATGCTGAGCCGTTGCATCAGGGGAACGGCCAGCGTCGGAATCCCCATGTTGAACGTGGCGATGGCGACCTGCCCTGCCACCCGGTCCCTGGTTTCGGCGACCGCGCTCATGGCGTCGTCGACGGCGGCCAGGACACGACGCACATGCTCGGCGAGGACCTGGCCGCTGCGGGTCAGTCCGAGGGTTCGCCCGTCCCGACGGAACAGGACTGCGCCTGCTTCTTCCTCCAGGACACGAAGTTGTTGGGATACTGCAGAACTCGTGATGTTGCGATGTTCGGCCACGGCGGTCACCGAGCCGAGGTCTGCGAGATCGGACAGCAGCATCATCCGACGTAAGTCCAGCATCAGGCACCTCCTGCGAGGTGATGATCGCAGAACAGGTCGCGCTGTCGCTGACATGTGCAGCCGGTTGGGGCCCGTCCCACCGCCCTGATCAGGGGTTTTATGACACGTCGGGTGCAGGAATCACGCCGGTTGTAATTCTCGCGCCTGCGGGCGGTGCCTGAGATGTTAAGTCGCACTGAAAGGTTCCGGTAGCCACAGACGCTTGTTCGCCACCACCTGCGCGTCGATTCTGACCTGAGCGAGTCGGTCGAGTACGCCTCGCCAGCCCACCATCACGCCACCACAAGGGAGTCCACAGATGACCGATGTCACCGAAAAGCCGCTCACCGATACGGGTCTGGACATCGTGCCGGTTGCCGGCTACATCGGCGCCGAAGTCCGCGGCGTCGATCTGCGCAACGAGTTGGAGGCCGGTGTCGTGGACGAGATCCGCGATGCGCTGCACACGTACAAGGTCATCTTCTTCCGGGACCAGGAGATCGGCCACGCCGAACAGGTCGCCTTCGCGCGGAAGTTCGGCAAGGTGACTCCAGCCCATCCGCACGAGGAAGAAGCGCCGGAAGGGTTCCCCGAGATCCTGCCGATCGACAGCCGCCGCTACGAGCGCCACCTGGGCCGGAAACGTACCTCCTACGACAACAGCTGGCACACCGACGTCACCGCACTGGTGAACCCGCCCGCGGCTTCGATCCTGCGGGCACACATCCTGCCGCCATACGGTGGCGATACAGCCTGGACCAATCTCGTTGCGGCGTATGAGAACCTGCCCAAGGATCTACGTGACTTCGCCGACAAGCTCGACATCAGGCACCAGTTCAACACCCGGGCAGTGGCCGGCAGCCAGCGGGACCGCAAGGTGCGCGAGGCAAACCTGGTGACGTATCACCCCGCGGTCCGGGTGCATCCGGTCACGGGGGAGCGCGCACTGTTCGTCAGCCCCGGATTCACCCGCGGGGCCCGGGAGATCCGCGGTTACTCGCCGACGCAGAGCGAGGCGATCCTGAAGCTGCTGTGGGACGAGGCGACCCGCACCGAGTACACCGTCCGGTTCCGCTGGGCGCCGGGCAGCATCGCGTTCTGGGACAACCGGGCCACCGCGCACCTGGCGATCGACGACGCCGGTCACCTCGATTACGACCGGGTGCTGTACCGCGTCACCCTCGAAGGCGATGTCCCCACCGGTGTCGACGGACGTTCGTCCGAGTCGGTGTCCGGCGTGCCGTTCTACGGATCCTGATGACGGTCATCGCACGCTACGGCGATGTCGACGCCGCGCTCGAGGTTCACAACGCCACACTCGCCCTGCAACTCGCGCACCGGTCTGTGCGCAAGTTCAGCGGCCAACCTGTGAGCGACGCGCAACTCTCGGCGCTGGTCGCCGCGGCCCAGTCCGCGGCGACCTCGTCGAACCTGCAGCCGTGGAGCGTGATCGCCGTACGGGATCCGCAGCGCAAGGCCCGCTTGGCGATCCTGGCCAACAACCAGCAGTTCATCAACGAGGCCCCGTTGTTCCTGGTGTGGGTGGCCGACCTGGGGCGTGCCCGCCGGTTGGCGCAGCGGACCGGGGTCACGCTGGACGGCGCAGACTACCTGGAATCCACGATCATCGGTTTCGTCGACACCGCGCTCGCTGCGCAGAACGCGGTGGTGGCTGCCGAATCCCAGGGTCTGGGAACAGTTTTCGTCGGGGCCGTCCGCAACCATCCCGAGGAGGTCGCGGCGGAGCTCGGGCTGCCGCCGCACGCAGTCGCAACTTTCGGGCTCGCGGTTGGTACACCCGATCCGACGGAGAACGCCGGGATCAAACCACGGTTACCCCAGGCTGCCGTGCTGCATCACGAGCAGTACGACGCCGCGGCCGCCGATTCGCATCTGCCCGGCTACGACGAACGACTGGCGGTCTACAACACCCGTTACGGGTTGTCGGGCAGTTGGAGTGAGCGGGTGTTGAGCCGGTTGGCCGGTCCGCACTCGCTGTCCGGGCGGCACCGGCTCCGCGAGCAACTCGAACGGCTGGGGCTCCCGTCGCGCTGACCGGTGTGCCCACCCGGCGAAACCCCCCGTAGGTTGATAACCGTGGATACCCCGATCGCTGTTGTCACGGGGGCGAGTCGCGGCGCGGGCCGCGGGATCGCCGCGGCCCTGCTCGCCTCGGGTTGGCGGGTGTATGTCACCGGACGTACAGTGACCGATCCGGGGGAGGGCGGTATCGCCGTACCCCTCGACCACTCCGACGACGCCGCGGTGGGCGCACTGTTCGAGCGGATCGGCGAGCAGGAGGGCCGGCTGGACCTCCTGGTCAACAACGCCGCCGCGGTCCACGATGACCTGGTCAACCCGAAACCGTTCTGGGAGAAGCCGATCGAGCTGGCCGACGTGCTCGACGTCGGACTGCGTTCGGCCTATGTGGCGTCCTGGTACGCCGCGCCGCTACTGCTGGCCGCCGAGCGCGGCCTGATCGCGTTCACCTCCTCACCCGGCTCGGTCTGCTACATGCACGGCCCCGCGTATGGGGCGCAGAAGGCCGGGGTGGACAAGCTGGCCGCGGACATGGCAGTCGACTTCGCCGATACCGGAGTGTCGACGGTTTCGATCTGGATGGGAATCCTGCTCACCGAGAAATTCAAGGCCGCCTTCGCCGGCCACCCCGGCGCGCTGGCCAAGACCGCCGAGCATGCCGAAACCCCGGAGTTCACCGGCTATCTCATCGACGCGCTGTACCGGGACCCGGACCTGGCGCAGCTGTCCGGGCACACGGTGATCGGTGCCGAGCTCGCGACCCGCTACGGCATCACCGACGAAGGTGGCCGGGTGCCCCCGTCGCACCGGGACATGCTCGGTGCGCCGAGAGAACCCAGCTCGGCCGTGGTCAGGTAGTCACCGGCGCCGAAACCCGGTGTGGCTGCGGATCAGTGGCAGCGTCGCGAGCGTGGCGAACCCGGGCGCGGCGTCACACACCTCCGGTACCGCATTGAGGACCTGCATCGCCGTGGCGACGTTGGCTGCCCGCACGTGCTCGGCCATCGTGGCCTCGCGGGTGAAGCTGGCCAGGCTGAAGAAATGGGTCTGCATGGACGGGTCGCCCTCGATGGTCAGCGTCCAGCCGTGCTTGGGCCGGGGCCAGTGATCGGGATACTCGTTGCCGACGGTCCAGAGGGTCTCGATCTCGACGAGTGGCTCGCCGTCGCGAACTCCGACCCAGTTCCACCGCTGCCCGGCCGTGGTACCGGCTTCCAGCACGTGGTCGAAGATCTGATGGTCGTGGCGTGCGGGGACAGCCTCAACCGACGAGGTGACCTCGTCGATGTCGGCACCCAGTGCGTCGGCCAGAAGCCACACCTGCTCGGTGAAAAGTTCGTTGTTGAACGCCAGGAATTCGGTTGTGTCGACACCGATCTCGTCGACGGGACGGCCGAAGGACATGTTGTCGAAGGTGATGTGGGTGCTGTCGTAATCCGACCAGTCGGCGCGTTCCTGCAGTGTGATCTTGTCGATGCGCCGGCTCATGCCCGACAGGACCAACGGCAGGGCACCGGACAGGTTGCCGGGATTGAGGCCACTGCCGTGCACTGTCGTCCCGCCTGCTGTGCAGGCGGCCATCAACCGCTCGCGGGCGGCCTCGGGCAGGCGCTGCGGATGGAACAGAAACGCCGTCGTCACCACGTTCTTGCCGCCGGCCAGCAGTGCGCACACGTCGTCGAGGTTCGTGGTCCGCGGGGTGTACACGACGCAGTCGGCCTCCAGGTCCAAGATGGCCTGGACATCGCTCGTGGCGCGGAGCCCGATCGGCGCCCGGCCCAGCAGGTCGCCGACGTCGATACCGTTCTTGGCATCCGAATACACCCGAACGCCGACCAGATCGAGATCGGGACGGTCGTCCAGCGTCGCCGCCAGCGTCTCGATCCCGACCGCGCCCGTGCCCCACTGAATCACCCGGTATGTCATCGGGCTATTGAAGCTCAGATGCCGGTGAGATACCGGCGTGTCACGATCTGCTGGAGCAGCCGCGTCACCGGCCCGCCCAAACGGCTCCACCAGGTGGCCGGACGGGAGAACGCAGCCACCTCGGCATGCACGGTGTCGGTCTCCGGGTCGTAGCGGACCGAGAACAACTCTTCGCCCGATTCGGGGTGGCCGGCCAGCGTGCCGTAGGCGAACCCCCGACGGTCGGCTTCGTCGAGCACGTAGACCACCCGGCACGGCGCCGGGATCGGGCCGAGCCCGACGATCAGCTCGGTGCCCTCGGCGGCGGAGTCGGAGGTGGCCTGTACCCGCAGGCCCGCGCCCCGCTGCATGCCCCACCGGAGCACGTCGGCGCCCGCCTGCTCGAAGCGGTCACGGCCGGTGCCGATCACCGCGGAGGACCGGATGTGCCGGTAGCCCGTGGGCAGTTCGCCGGCGGTGGCGCCGACCTCCGGATAGGTCAATGACAGCTCTGCCAGGTCGCGCAGTTTCACGTCACCACCATGGCACTAATACGGTGGCTTCGTGGCCCCAGAAATCGACACCGCAGGCGCGCACCCCGGCGGTGGGTTCAATCCGCCCGACCCCACCGATCGTGGGGGCCCTGATTACGGCCGCTTCATCGAGGCGGTGCGCACGCTGCAGGACCATGCCCGCAGCGCCGACGCGCCCGACGAGGTCATCACCGAGGCGGCCGACCTGATCGAGAAGGTGTCGGCACTGCTGGCTCCGTACGAGGCCGACGAGTGGAATTCGCCGTCGGGCCGCCGGATGGACCTGCCCAACCGCGGCAACGTCAACAACGTGCCGGTGCATCTGGAACGGACTGCCGACAACCAGATCGCCGGAACCGCCCACTTCCGGCGTTTCCACCTCGGCCGCAACGGTGCGGTACACGGCGGCTCGCTGGCGCTGCTGTTCGACTCGCTGCTCGGCTACACCGCTGCCAAACTGACCGGCAGCATGTACCAGCGCACCGCGTATCTACACGTCAACTACCGCAAGATCGCCCCGATCGAGAAGGATCTGCAGGTGCAGGCCGGCATCGACCGCATCGAGGGCCGCAAGATCTTCGTCGCGGGACGACTGCTCGACGGTGACGACGTGCTCGCCGAGGCCGAGGCGTTGTTCGTTCGGCTCAAGCCGGGGCAGCCATGAGCGTTGGCTCCAACCTCGCCGCGCTGAAGCGGCGCTGGGCGCGCTGGCGGGACCAGTTGCGCGCCCGCCCGGCCGCGGAATTCACCTACCGGATCGTCGTCGGCGTCGTCGGTACGCTCGTGCTGGCGGTCGGCATCGTGGCGATCCCGTACCCGGGACCCGGCTGGGCCATCGTGTTTCTCGGCCTGGCGATCCTGGCCAGCGAATTCGACTTCGCGAAGCGGGCGCTGCGTTACGTCCGGGCTCGCTACGACGTCGTGATGGCCTGGTTCGACCGCCAGCACATCGCGGTCAAAGGGGTCAGTGCGGCGTTCACGGGACTGGTCGTGCTCGGCACGCTGTGGCTGT
>NZ_LZSY01000024.1 GCF_001665625.1 Mycolicibacterium peregrinum
CAGCCCCAACCCGGTGCTGCCCTCCCTTCGTGACCGCGACGAGTCTCCGCGGGCGAACCGTTCGAACACGTCGGGCAGCAGTGTTGCGGGTATGCCAGGACCGTCGTCTGCGACGCTCAGCAGCACCGCATCCCGGTCGGGTTTCAGCGACACCGTGACCGAGGTGCCCGACGTGTTCGAACGGTTCGCCCGCGGAGACTCGTCGCGGTCACGAAGGGAGGGCAGCACCGGGTTGGGGCTGGCGATCGTGGCCGCGGTGCTCAAGGCGCACGGCGGCACCATCGCGGTGAGCAGTACCGCGGGCTCGACCGAATTCGTGGTGCGGCTGCCGGTCGTCAGCTCACAGGGCACGCACAGGACGGACCAATCCGGCACCTAGCGGCCACGGCAACGATGAGAACGTGACCCTTGTTGCCGCGCATCCCGCTGCCGAGGTGCCGGCGGCGACACCCGAGGAGTCGAAGCCCCGCAACTCGACCCCGATCACCCAGCGCATCGCGGTGGGCCTGCTGTTGGCCGGCACCGCGGTGCTCTACCTGTGGAACCTGTCGATCAGCGGGTGGGCCAACGCGTTCTACTCGGCCGCCGCGCA
>NZ_LZSY01000025.1 GCF_001665625.1 Mycolicibacterium peregrinum
CCGGTGACGGCCAGGACCTGACGCAATCCGTACGGGCCCGGACCCACGATCTGGGGTTCGGCGAGCTCTGCGGTGTAACTGAACTCCGGCTCCAACTTCACTGGCCAGCCCCCGCTCCCGCGGCTGCCATCACAGCTGACATGCCCTCGGCGATCACGTCGCGCCCAAAGGCTTCGAGGACAACGTCGGGATTGAAGTACTCGCGGATCAGCACAACCTTGCCGTCCCGGATCCGCATGTGCGTGCAATACGTGTTGGCGTAGATCTTGCCGGTCTGCGTGACCGTCGCCTTCCCGTGCAGCTCCAGAATGAAAAGTTCCGGGTCGGTCGTGTCGTGCACAGTGAGCGAATCGATCCGGAGGTCGGGCACCGAGGCGAAGAACCAGTCGATGAAATGGCCGATCAGGTGTCGGCCAGGGACTGTATCGGCGAGCGGTTCGGGTGCGAAGGGCATCTCCCAGACGCCGTCTTCGGCAAAGTTGTCCTTCCAAGCCTCCAGAGCCTCGCCCTGAGGCGGACCGTCATCGAGGGCCCCCCAGAATCGCTCAACCGTCGCGCGGTTGTCCGTTTGTACGCTCATGCGCCCGCCTCCATCTCTCGATCGACTGCCGTCACAGTCGAATGACAAATCGAGAGTGCACCATACGTCGTTAATAGTCAACAGTATGTCGACGAATGCCACACCCGTTGCCCCCGAACGTGACTCGCAACCCTCAAAACGAACACCATCAGTCTTAGACACATCGTTGATTAAACTCAACACCGAGTCTAGGATGGACCCAGGTCTTGGCGCGATCCCTCTGGATGCGGTGCTTGCGCGCCCTGATGACCACCATTCCAGTCACCGCCGACAACGAGGATTCGCCATGAAAACACTCACCAACCGGCTGTTTCGTCTACAGAGGCGGCCGCAAGGCCAAGTCACCGAACAAGATCTTGTGTGGGCCGAGGAGCTCGTCCCCGACATTGCGGAGGGGCAGGCGTTGATCCGCACGCTGTACCTGTCGCTCGACCCCACGAACCGTGTCTGGATGAGCCAGTTGCGTTCGTACATCCCGCCGGTTGAGTTGGGTGCGGTGATGCGTGGTCTCGGTGTCGGTCAGGTGATCGAAAGTCGGCGAGACGACCTTCCGGTGGGCGCCTTCGTCCTCGGCTTCACTGGCTGGCAAGAATATTGTGTCGCTGACGATTCCGTTCTGGAGTTTCCATTCACAGTGCTGCCCGACCCACTACCGGCGCCGCTTTCGGCATTCCTGGGAGTACTTGGCCACACTGGTATTTCAGCGTTCATCGGTATCGAGCTGGGCGATCCGCAGCCCGGCGAGACGGTTGTTGTTTCCGCCGCAGGGGGCGCCGTCGGTTCTATCGCTGGACAGCTTGCCAAGCAGCGAGGCGCCCGCGTGGTCGGCATTGCCGGCGGCACCGAGAAGTGCCGGCATCTGGTGGAGGAACTGGGCTTCGACGCATGCGTAGACCGGCACTCGGACGACTGGCGCGAGCAACTCGACGAGGCGACCCCCGACGGCATCGACGTCGACTTCGAGAACGTGGGCGGCCCGATCATGGATCACGTGCTGGGCCGGTTGAACATCGGTGCTCGAGTGGCGCTATGTGGTCTGATCTCGGAGTACGACACCTACAACGCCGACGGCGATCAACCAGGTCTGCGCAACGCAAACCAGTTGCTCATGCAGCGCGCCACCCTGCGTGGTTTCATCGTCACCGACCACATAGAGCGCTACACCGAAATCATCGGCAAACTCGCCGCGGCGCTGGGCGAGGGCTCGGTCATGTACGACGAAACCGTCGTCGAAGGTCTGGAAAGTGCTCGAGAAACCCTCAATCAGGCACTTTCCGGCGGCGCGCGCGGAAAGACAGTCGTCCAGGTCGCACCGCTCCCCTAGCCCGTCCCTGAGCGCGCGCCACCCGGCCGGTGGTAAGTCAC
This sequence comes from Mycolicibacterium peregrinum, assembly GCF_001665625.1. Lineage (GTDB taxonomy): Bacteria > Actinomycetota > Actinomycetes > Mycobacteriales > Mycobacteriaceae > Mycobacterium > Mycobacterium peregrinum_B. The sequence continues at coordinate 1,946 of NZ_LZSY01000025.1, forward strand.
CGGCGGGGTGGGGCGACAACTGGCCATGAAAATGATTGCGACGGCTCAGCTTCCGTGAAGATTGCATCTTCTGCTGCGCTCAAGTCCTTGTGCGCGTCGTCGGCAGCCACGTCGGCCGGGTCGCCCGAATACGTCATGTCAGTTGTACTGGTGCACTACAGGTTCTGCGGCTTCTACGTGATACAAACACCCGCGGCGGGGCCACGAACGTCTACCGATGACATCGGGACTCTTTGAGCACTACGACCTTGGTGATCGGCACCCGGTTGTGGGCCGACCGCGCGGTCAGCTACTCAGCCGATCCCGTGGGTTGGGCAGCTGCACTTCGCGTCGGAGGATCTTGCCGGTCGGACCCTTGGGCACGGAGTCGACGAACCAGATTTGGCGGGGGTATTTATACGCCGCGAGACGATCTCGTACGAACGCCTTCAATTCGCCAACTTCTGCGTGCGCCCCACGTTTGAGCGCAACGGCCGCGCCGATCTCCTCCCCGAGGTCTGCGTGTTTGATGCCGATCACCGCGGCTTCAGCGACAGCAGGATGTTCGTAGAGCACTTCCTCGACTTCACGGGGGTACACGTTGTACCCGCCCCGGATGATCAGATCCTTCTTCCGGTCGACGATGGTGTAGTACCCGTCGCTATCGCGAATGGCGATGTCGCCGGTACGAAACCAGCCATCGGGGATGGCTTCGGCCGTTGCCTCAGGTCGGTTCCAGTACCCCTTCATCAGATTCTCTCCCTGGATGGCGATCTCGCCAGGGACGCCATCAGCAATGTCCTCGCCATCGTCGCCGACGATGCGCAGCGCGCAACCCCGCACAGGTATCCCGATGGTGCCAGGCCTGCGCTGATGGCCTGGCTGGTTGAAGCAGGCGATAGGCGCCGTCTCTGAGAGCCCATACCCTTCGTAGACTTCGCAATCGAACTTGTGCTCAAATGCTTTGAGAATCTCGACAGGCATGGGCGCACCGCCGGTGATGCACGTGCGGAGCGAGGACATGTCGGTGTTGTCCGCATCGGGAGAGTGCAGCATCGCGGCGTACATGGTGGGCACGCCTTCGAGAACCGTCACTCGATCGCGGGCCAGGACCTCCAATGCCTTGGCAGCATCGAAGCGGGGAACGAGCGTCAGGAGGGCACCGGCTTTGACTGCTGCATTGAGTCCGCAGGTGAGGCCGAAGACGTGAAACAGTGGCAAGCACCCAAGGATCACGTCTTCAGGGCCCACGTTGATCAACGTGTCCACTGTCGTCGCGGCGTTGGAGGACATGTTCCGGTGGGTGAGTTCTGCCCCCTTGGGCTTGCCAGTGGTTCCCGAGGTGTACAGGATCACCGCAGTATCGTTGTCGGTTCGCTCGGCCGCTTCACGGATTGGGCTGCCGGACAGGTTGATTGGCCCCGTAGGGCGCACCAATGCCGAGCGAATTCCAACTTTCACCGCTGCGGCCGGCACGACGGAATCGCTGCCATCCAACCCGTACACCATCGTCATACCCGAGTCGGTGAGGTAGTACTCGACCTCACGTGCACTGAGCAGCGGATTCATGGGAACTGCGACAGCGCCCGCCAGGAGGACGCCGTAGAACAGCACTGGGTATGCCGGAACATTGGGGAGCACCAGACCCACCCGATCGCCGGGGAGCACGCCTCGGGCCCGCAAATCTCCGGCCACAGCCGAAGCCTGGTCATAGAGCTGCCGGTACGACAGCACGTATTCATCGAGCTTCACGGCCGGCCGGTCCCCGTATTCGTGCGCAGTCGCGACGAGATTGCCAGCGAGGTTGGACACGGTTGACTCCTACTTCGAAAGAGAGCTCGCATTTTCATTCCGCGGCCAGGCGTGCGAATCGCGTTTGAGCGCGGGCGGAACAGCGGCCGAATCTGAGTCGACGGCCGGCGCCGGCACGAACGTTGAAGGCGAGGCCGATACAACGCTCATAGTATGCACTAATCGTTGGTGATACTCAACACAATGTCGATTATTACCCGGTACTTCGGTCTTTGGTACACCTGTTTCGCAGTTGGCCTGACCTATCATGTTTCGCATGGCGTCCACTTCATCTTTCAACCTGAGCACCACAGAAACACGGGTGGGCCGACGAAACATCAAAGGTGACAGACGCGAACAAGCCATCCTCGAAGGTGCTTACGACATGTTGCGCACAGTGCCGCTGCGCAACATTTCCATCGACGATCTCACCAAGCGCGCGGGGCTGTCTCGGTCATCGTTCTACTTCTACTTCGAGTCCAAGTGGCAGCTGTTGTCGGCGCTCCTCTCGCGGGTCACCGCCGACGTGTTCCAAGCATCGCAACTGATCTTTGAACGTCCGGCCGGTATGCCGCCGGAGGCGGCCATCGAGCACGCGGTCAACGAAGTTATTCAGGTGTGGGAACAGCACGGTCACGTTCTTCGGGAAGTCGGCGACGCCGCTGCGGCCGAGCCGGACCTGCAGAAGCAGTGGGACACAATCCTCGGTCGGTTCATCGACGCTGCTGCCGCAGGCATCGAGCGGGACAGAGAGACCGGGGTGGCGATCGCAGGCCCGCCGGCCAGGTCGTTGGCTGCCGCCTTGATGTGGATGGGTGAACGCAATCTTGCGTTGATGAGTCTGCGCAGCGAAAACGCAATCCCGTTGGGGGACATGGCCGAAACAGTGACGACGATCTGGCTGCGCACGGTCTACGGCCTTGAGTGGAAGCCGCGCGAGAAGCCAGTTAGACGCCGTAAGCCCTCCTCGAAGGCATGATCGACCTCTTCGAGGAGGGCTCCGCTTGACCGCTACGGTTGGTAGTACCTTTATTGGTTGTCCAGGGCCATTTTCGTCATATTGAGGCCGGGCATGAGCATGTGGCCGCCTTCGACCAACATCTCGAGACCAGTGGTCCATCGTGATTCGTCCGAGGCCAGCCACAGCACCGCCTCGCTCATGGCCTGCGGTGGCAGCAGGCCCACATCCCGCAGAACTGCCCAGTACCTCGCGCCCTGCAAGTCCTCTTTGACACCCTGGCCAGGTCCTTTGCCTGCGCAGAGGTCGTAGCCGCCTTGCCAGTCCAGGGCGGGCGTATCGGTAGGTCCTGGAAGAAGTGAATTGACCCGGATGCCGTACTGACCGAACTCGAGTGCTGCGCTCTTCGCCAGGCCGAGTACGCCATGCTTCGATGCCACGTAGTGGACATAGTGGGGGGATCCCTCGACGCCGTTACCGGACGAGGTGATGATCACCGAGCCACCTCCGCGCGTCTTCATGGCGGGAGTTACCGCCTTCAGCGTGCGCCAAGGCCCCATGATGTTGACGTTGAGAACATCCAGGAACTCGTCCTCCGGAATGTCTGCGAACGGGTGCACAGTCCAGATGCCGGCGTTGGCCACCGCGACATCGAGTCCGCCGAAGGCCTTCACGCCTTCGGCGACCAACTTGTCCAGCGGGGCCTGCTCACGAACGTCGCCTTGGTGTGCGATGATTCGCCGACCCAGCGCCTCGACTTCCTTGACCGTGATCTCGAGGTCAGCTGCCGTGCCAACGGGATACGGAACTCCGCCGTTAGCCGGACAGTCGAAGGCGAGGATGTCCGCGCCTTCCTGTGCGAGGCGGATGGCGTGTGCTCGCCCCTGGCCTCGGGCCGCTCCGGTGACCAGGGCGACCTTTCCTGCCATGCGTCCCATGTTTACTCCTCGTGGTGATTGGTTTACGGCCGGCCGATCGGCGAGACCGCCTGTGGTGCAACGGATATAGGTTGAGACTTCACTCGCTCGGTCTGATCAGTTGGAGAAGAACATCGATACCTGGAGGTTCGGTCCAGACATGGGTGGCCTCCCCCATCAGAATCGGTGCTCCGATCGGCTCCGGACGGCCAGGGCCTCGGATGGCGCAGCCCGCGAGTTCAGGGCCGTCGGCGTGATGCAGCCGCAGTGCCAGGTGGTCGAGTTTTGCCGGTTCGCCGTCGAGGGCTTTCTCAAGCGCGTCCAGGTCGTGCAGGGTGTACAGCTCGACCTCTGCGCCGGAAACGTTGAGGAACACCGCGCGAAGGCTCATCGCCGGAACCTCGACCGAACGAGCAACCTCCACCCCAAACCGATGGGACCAGTGCGCGAGTGCCGAGTCCAGGTCACGGACCAGGATGCCGACGTGGTCGAGCCGAGGGAGGCCGGCAGCGGGTGGCGAGGTCATTGACTGCCTGCCGCGACGAAGTGCGGAGCAAGGCCGGGCCTCGGCTCGGTCCAACGCTGCGTGACGACTTTGGACCTCGTGTAGAAGCGGTATCCGTCGTAGTTGAGCCCGTCGTCTCCGAAGCGTGAGTCCCCCCATCCGCCGAAGCCGAACCAGGAAATCGGCACGGGGATAGGCACGTTGATCCCTACGCTGCCCGCCGATACGCCCCGGCTGAACCGACGCGCAGCGGTGCCGCTGCCGGTGAAGATGATGGCGCCGTTCCCGTAGGGATTGTCGTTGACGATCTGCAGGGCCTGATCGAGATCTTCGACGCGCAACACGCTCAGTACCGGTCCGAACACTTCGTCGCGATAGAGGTCGCTCTCGACGCCGACGTGATCGACGAGGCTCGGACCGATGAAGTACCCGGCTGCGGGTGCTGTCCGATCACGGCCGTCGACGACCAATCGGCCCCCCTGCTTGACGGAGCGTTCCAGCGCCCCTCGGACCCGATCGAGCGCGCGCTCCGAGATCAACGGCCCCATGTCAGAACCCGACACCGCGCCCGGTCCCACCTTGAACGCGTTGGCGCGCTCGGCAATCTTGTCCACCAATGCATCTGCCGCCGAGCCGACCGCGACGGCGACCGTCACCGCCATGCATCGCTGACCCGCAGCCCCGTAGGCCGCCGAAACCAGCGCATCGGCCGCGGCATCGAGATCGGCGTCGGGCATGACCACCAGGTGGTTCTTGGCACCCCCAAGAGCCTGCACCTTCTTGCCTGCCTCGGCCGAGCGCCGGTAGATCGCACGTGCGACCGGGGTGGACCCGACGAACGACACCGCCGCGACATCGGGGTGGTCGATGAGCGCCTCGGCTGCCTCCACACCCCCGTGCACAACATTCAGCACGCCTTCGGGCAATCCTGCTTCGCTCGCGATCTGCGCCAACCGCACCGCTGCCGATGGCACCTGCTCACTTGGCTTGAGCACGAACGCGTTCCCGCACGCAATGGCGGCTGCGAACATCGACACCGGCACCATGACCGGAAAGTTGAACGGCGTGATGCCGGCGCATACACCGAGCGGTTGCCGGAAGGAGTACGTGTCGACCCCATTGGCAACCTGCTCGGCGTACTCTCCCTTGAGTTGCTGCACCACCGAAAGCGACACGTCGACGGCTTCGATCGAGCGTGCCAGCTCTCCCCGGGCGTCTGCGAGCGTCTTGCCCTGTTCGGCCGTGATGATCGACGCCAGGTCGTCCACCTGCTCGTGCAGCAAAACCCGGAAGCGATGCAGTATCGCTGCGCGGGCTGGGCCGGGGGTGTCGGCCCAGGCCTCCGCCGCAGCGCGCGCACTGACGACAGCGTCGTCGACGGCATCGGCACCGCCCAGCACGACAGTCCCGATCACGCGCCCCGTAGCGGGATCATGGATCTCGGCTCGCGATCCTTCCGCCGAGAAGACGGCCGCGCCGCCGATCCAATGTGGAACGGTGTCAAGAGATACATCGATGGTCACAGCAACTCCAATGGTTCAGTAATGCGGAATATCCGAAACGACAACCACGCTCACGCGTTCTGGCGGGGATGCGGAATTTCGGGGAACATCTCCAGGCCGTAGTTGACCTTCAGGTTTTCGACCTCGGCCTGCAGCTGCTCGGGTGTCCGGAGCTCACGATCGCGCGCTTCGTAGAAGTACTTGTCGATACCACCGTTGGGCTCGAAACCCGAGCTGTCGGGCCCCGGGACGAACACCACGAGAATCCGGGCTTCGTCGCCGACGACCTCATAGGTGTGCCGCTGATCTTTACGCCCCCAGACGAACTGGCCCTTCTTGGCGTTGTACGAACCGGCTTCGGTGTGAATCTTGATCTCGCCGTCCATCACGAAGAAGCCCTCTTCTTCTCGGTGGTGGATGTGCCAGACCGGTTCGGTACCACGCACCCAGTTGGTCTCGATGACGATCAGCTGACCGTTCGTGGTCTCACCGGTCGCATGAATCCAGAAATCCACCCCGGTCATGAAGTCACCGGTCATGTTGAAGTGGATGTCGTCACGGTGGGAGACGTAGCTCTCACCATCGCGTGAAGTTGAAGGTTGGATCTGGTCGACGTCCGCTCTCGTGGCCATGTCAATCCTCTTTCGTCGTTGTGCGCCGCGCGTCGGTGTCCGGTGTCACGGCCTTGGCAAAGTTGAGACTAGACTCACAGTCGATTGTAGTCAACACACTGTCCACTTTAAAAAACCGGCCCCACTTCAGCGAAGTCAAGCAATAAATCGACAATGTGTTGACTATCACCAACTCGTGGTGCACTCTCAGATCCACCGCGGCGCTGAAAGCAGCCCCGCTTGAAAATGGAGGTCCAACAGTGAAATTGGAGCCGGAGTTCAGCTACACCGCAGAGCTCGCCGAACCCCAGATCGTGGGTCCGGGCCCGTACGGATTGCGTCAGGTCCTGGCCGTCACCGG
>NZ_LZSY01000026.1 GCF_001665625.1 Mycolicibacterium peregrinum
TGATTTTGCTCGTGGATTCGGGAGTCATTTGACCATGAATTCGGGAGGCACTGAGGACTTGGGAGGCGGTCTGGTGCTCACGAATTTGGGAGTCACTGTTGCTTTGGCGGCTATGGGGTCATGGTTGGTGTTCGGTGTAGATGCGGTGGGCGTCGGTGATGGCCATGTGTCCGAAGGAAAGGATGTCGCGTCGGCGCCGGAGGCGGTTGGTGTAGAGCGGTTTGGAGTGTTCGCGGGTGCGGACTCGTAAGGCCTCGCGGATGACGGGGTGCCATTGCTGGGGGAACGTGTTGAGCGCGTACTGGGCTGCTTGGGTCTTCGAGGCAATCTTTTCGGTTGCGATGGTGTAGTGCAGTCGGGCGATGCCGGTGACGGTCCAGACGGTGCCGTAGTCGGTGAGCAATGCCAGACTCGACGGGTTCAGCAGCCTGCGGGCGCGGGTGAGGTTGCGCAGCCAGTATTCGTCGAGGTTGGTGTTCTGCCAGGCGGCTAGTTCGGTGGAGTCGGTCCAGATGTCGAGTTGCGATGGTGAGGGGCCTCGGCAGGTGATCGCGTGCTGTGCCAGCGTGTGCCACGTCACCGGGTTGGCCTTTTCCGGTGACGATGTGGATATGAATCGGCCTTCGTGACTGGCGGGCGGGTTGTGAACGGATGTGGGTCCGGCGGCCACTTGGGGCCAGGTGAGATAGATGCCGTCGAAGAAGGGCCGGTGGTGACGCGTGGCGAGCTCTTCGTGGACGTGATGGAGTGCGTCGAGTGCCGCGCTGTCGGGTTGGTCCGTAGTGACGGCAATGAAGTCGATGTCGCTGGTTCCGGCCTGAAAATCGCCGAGGGCGAGTGATCCTTCAAGGTATAGCGCCTCGATGAGACCGTCAGCATGCTGGTCTGCCAGGTCGAGGTAGGTTGCGATCACTGCCGCGGCTTGCCCGTCCACCTGTCTCATGGTGCCAGGGGTCGAGCGCCACGAGTGCGCAGCATGCTGATTGAGGGTTCTCTAGTCAACGGTGGGCTTGGTCCGTTCACCGGCCTTCGCGCGGGTCTGGGCCAGGCGGAAGGAGTCGGTGCCGGTTTCGATGATGTTGCCGCCGAACGTGAGTCGGTCCACGATGGCTGCGCACAACCGTGGGTCGGTGAACGTTTTGGTCCAGCCCGAGAAACTCTCGTTGGAGGCGATCGCCACCGAGGCTTTCTCTTCTCGTTCGGTGAGTACCTGGAACAGCAGCTCGGCGCCGCGGCGGTCGAGTTCCATGTAGCCCAGTTCGTCGATGCAGAGCAAGTCAACGCGGCCGTAGCGGGCGATGGTTTTGGACAGCTGTCTGTCGTCGGAGGCTTCGACGAGTTCGTTGACCAGCTTGGTGGCCAGCGTGTACTTCACCCGGTGGCCGGCCATCGCCGCCTCGGTGCCCAATGCGATCAGCAGATGGCTTTTGCCGGTGCCTGAGTCGCCGATCAAACACAGTGGCAACCCTTTCTTGACCCATTCACATTTTGCCAGAGTGTGGATCGCGGCGGCGTCGACGTGTGGGTTGGCGTCGAAGTTCCAGGTCCGCAACGACTTATCGCGGGGAAACCCCGCGCCTTTGATCCGCCGCGCAGCGCGGCGCCGGGCCCGGTCGTCGCATTCGGCCATCAACAGCTCGGCCAGGAATCCCCGATAGGACATCTGCTCGGCGGCGGCCTCATCGGCCAGTTCGGCGAAGTTGGCGCGGATCGTGGGCAGGCGCAACATCCGGCAGGCCTGCTCGACTGCGGCGTCGGAGGCCTGTTCGGTCAGTCCGCGCCGGTGCGGCAGGCTGGTGCTCACGGGAGTCGTGGTGGTCATGGCGTGGTGGTGTCCTTCCTGGGGTTGCGCAGCAGAGTGTCGTAGGCCGCGACCGAGGGCGGCGGCCGGGAATCGGTGGGCAGCGTGGCTAGCCGTCGTGCGGTCAGCGACGCCACCGCCTCGGTGTCGTCGCCGGTTTCGTGATGTTCGCCGGTTTGTTCAGAGGTGTTGTCTTCAGAGGCCTTCCGCGCCTCCAAGACGACGGCATCGGCGGTGAGTGCTCCGGCGGCCAGGGCGCGGGCCAACCCGATGACCAGCACCTCGTGAGGTAGGTGGCGGTGCGCGAGCAGCACCTCGATCAGTTCGCGGGTGCCTGCGGCGTCGCCGTGGGTCTTGCGGGCGGTGGCCCACCAGGCGTCGTGCACCGGGGTGAACCGCCCGGCCGCGCGGGCCTGCTCCAGGGCCGTTGACCCTGGCAGGGCGCCGGGCTTGCGCAACAGGATCTCCAGGTAGTGATCCAACTCCAGACGGGTTTCGGCCTTCCCCGGCAGGCGTTCATGAGTGGCGATCAGCTGGCGGTCGCAGTACACCTCCAGATGCGAAGCGTGCAGCTGCACCCGCACCTGGCGGCCGGCGAACCGGACCGGCACCGAGTATCGGTTGGTGCGCACTGTGATCTGGCTGTGCCGATCCACTCTCAGGTTGAACCAGCGGCCGGTCTCAAACGCGGCATCAGGCAGCGGCGTCAACAGCGGCGCCTCCACGGTGAACAGTTCACCGACGGTGCGGACGCGGGCGCCGATACGGCGGTCCAGGTCATCGGCGTCCCACTTGTCGATCATGGCGTTGAGTTCGGCGATCGATTCGACCTGCGGGACCGGCACGAAGTGGTTGCGGCGAAACCAACCGATCTGGCCTTCCACCCCGCCCTTCTCGTGAGCGCCCTCGATGCCGGGCTGGCAATAGAACGCCTCGATGCCGTAGTGGGAGCGAAACGCTACCCAGCGATCGTTTTCTACCCGATGACGTGACAAACCCAGCACCGCCGAGACCGCCGATTTCAAGTTGTCGTACCGAATCCGGCCGAACGGAACCCCACCGAGAACCTCGAAGGCGTGCACATGGCCCTCCAGGAACGCCTCCTGCCCGGCTGAGAGGAACACCCGGTGCACCGCGCGGCCGGAGAACGACAGCCGCAGCGAGAACAACGTGCACGTGACCGGCTGACCGCGCAGCTCGATCACCACATCACCGAAGTCGACCTCGGCTTCATCGCCGGGGCGGTGCGATTGCGGCACGAACACCTCGACCGGGGCTCGGCCGGATTCGGCCAGGATCTCGCCGCGGCGCACCGACACATATGCCCGCACCCGTGAATACGACACGTCGGCTTGATGCTCCTCACGGAGGCGATCGAAGATCCGCTTGGCCGTGTGGCGCTGCTTGCGAGGGGCGGTCAGATCCGCGCGTAACCAGCCGTCGATGACTTCGCGGTAGTCATCGATCTTGCTGCCCCGATCGGGGTAGTGCTTCCGCTCGCTCGGCCAGGCCGACCCCAGGGCTTTCTGCACTGTCGTCCACGACACCCGGTACTCACGCTGAATCGCCCGCGCCGACTTCCCGGCGCGGGCATCCCGGCGGATCGCTGCATACAGCTCCACCTTCGACCCCGGAGGCCGCACAACCCGACTTAACCCGCACCACGTGGACAGCCGGTGACTCCCGAATTCACAGTCAACGACTTCGCCGCGACAACACCGACTCCGAAGTTCGTGATCAAACGACTCCCGAATCAGCAGTCAAAGTCAA
>NZ_LZSY01000027.1 GCF_001665625.1 Mycolicibacterium peregrinum
TCGATGAAACTCGCCGCCGCGGTCGATACCGAGCGACTTCGCGAAATCATGAACGAGTTGTTCAACCGGGCCGCGGTGGTGGTGCAGCGCTACCGCGGAACGGTGGACAAGTTCACCGGTGACGGACTGATGGCGCTGTTCGGTGCGCCGGCCGCGCTGGAGGATCACGCTCTCCTCGCGTGCATCGCGGCGCTGGAGATCCAGACAGTGGCCACCGAGCTGGCCGCCGAGGTGTCCCGCCGTGACGGCGTCGCGCTGAGTCTGCGGGTCGGGCTGAACTCCGGTGAGGTCGTTGCCGGGGAGATCGGTTCGGGCGGCTACACCGCTGTCGGCCATCCAGTCGGTCTGGCCCAGCGCATGGAATCGGTCGCCCCCGCGGGCGGGGTGATGTGCTCCCTGTCCACCGCCCGACTGGTCGACGACGGAGCGCGGCTCGGACCTACGAGGTACGTCACGGTCAAGGGGTTCGAGGAGCCCGTGGCGGCACGGCAGCTGCACTCGGTCGAAACCGGCGGCGCCGTGCTGGGTCGAACTGCCGGTGTGCTGCTGGGTCGGGCCGCGGAACTGGATCACCTGCAAGAGGCCTTCGATTCCGAAGCGGGTGAGTTCGTCGGAGTGATCGGCGAGCCGGGTTTGGGGAAGAGCCGTCTGGTCAGCGACTTCGCGGCGGCGACGGAACGTCGGGGTGCCCGGATTGTGGTGGCCGGTGGTGAGGCACACGCCTCCGTGTTGGCTTTCCGCATGCTCTCGCTGGTGCTCCGCGGCATGTTCGGCGTGGATGGGCTGAGTCCGGATGCGGCGCGCAAGCACACCATTGAACAGTTCCATGGACACTTGACGGTGCAGTCCCCGGACGCCGGAGTGCTGTTCGAGGCCATGGGAATCGGTGACGCCGCCTCGCTCGATGCGAGCATCGCTCTGGAGAGCCGGCGGCGAAGACTGGTGGAACTCATGGCCACCGCGGTTCGGGTCGCTGACGCCCCGACGGTCTTCGTTCTCGAAGACGTGCACTGGATCGACGCCCCGAGTGACGAGGTGCTCGCCGATTTCGTGGCCGAGATCGGCGATGTGGCGACAGCCACCGTTGTCTCCACCTATCGGCCGGAGTATCACGGAGCGCTGCGCCGCGACCGGTCGTCGACCATCAGGTTGCACCCGCTACCGGCGCCGGTCGCAGCCCGCCTGGTCGGCCACCACCTGGGCGAGGACCCGTCGCTGACCGGGCTGGCTGCCCGCATCGCGGGCGTGGCGGTAGGCAATCCGTATTTCGTCGAAGAGATCGTCCGCGATCTCGCCGGTCGGGGCGTACTGGCGGGCAGTCGCGGGAATTACCGGATGACAAGTAATCTCGACCGCATCTCGGTCCCCGCGACGGTTCAGGCCGTCCTGGCGGCACGTATCGACCGGCTGTCGGCGCACGCCAAGCGGGCACTCAACGCGGCTTCGGTGATCGGCACGGATTTCGACACCGACACACTGCGCATGCTGCAACCGGAGGCTGAACCCGACGGACTGCCCGAGCTGGTCTCTGCGGAACTGATCGACCAGACCGAATTCGTTCCTCGGCAACGGTATTGCTTCCATCATCCACTGGTCCGGACGGTGGCCTACGAGTCACAACTGAACCGTGACCGGGCTCGTGCCCACGGTCGTCTGGCCGCCGCCATCGAGTGGCGGGATCCCGGGGCCGCTGACGAGAATGCCGCGTTGATCGCCGCCCACCTCGAGTCGGCCGGCGATCTCGTCGCGGCATATCGCTGGTATATGCGTGCAGGACAATGGATTCGAGTGCGTGACATCCCCGCAGCGCGTGAGCAGTGGGAGCATGCCCAACGCATTGCCGACGGGCTGCCACCGGACCAGCCCGAGGTGGCCGACCTACAGGTGGCACCCCGTGCACTGCTGGTGTCGACCTCGCTGTATGTCGGCAACGACGACGCCACCGCGCAGCGCTACCGTGAATTCCGGGATATGGCAACGCAGACCGACGACATGAGATCGCTCGCCATCGGCACCGCCGGTCAGCTGTGGTCCCTCACCGTCAACGAGGAGAACCTGAGGGAGGCCGCGGCGCTCGCCTCGGAGTTACATCGGATGGCCGAGGACGCCCACTGGGACGCCGAGGCCACCGGCATCGTGGTGAATGCGGTCGCCTTCGCGAAGCTGGCCAACTGCGAGCTCGAATCGGGGCTGCAGGCCATCGACCTACTCGACGTCGACCGGACCCCGCCCACCGAACTTGCTCCTGCTCAGGCGCTTCGGGGTCTTCTGGAATTGTGTCTGGGCCGGTCCGAGCAGGGACGCCGCCACCTGCACGAAGGCATCGAACTGGCGCAAGCCGACCGGCCGATGACGTTCACCCACACCGTGCTGTACGCGGGAGCGGCGGTGGCGCTGGGTTTGTGCCATACCGATGAGTTCATCGACTCCCTCGACCAGGCAGTGCTGGCCGCCGACACGATCGGGGACAGCAGCGGCGTCGTGTGCACACGGTGGGCGCGCGGCACCGCCGTACTGCGTGCGCTGCCCCGGCCCGACACCGAAGCGGTCAATGGCCTGCGGCAAGCACTTTCGTTCATCGACGCGCACAGCTCGATGACATTCATCAAGCCCACCATCATCGCCGACCTCGCCGTCGACGCGGCCTACAACGGAGACCGCGAGCAGGCCCTCGCCGAGCTGCGGTCCGGCTTCGCGAGATACGCCGCCGGCGGCTCCAAATTCTTCCTCGGACGACTCGGGGAGACGCTCGTCGAACTCCTCATCGAGTCCGGCTCCGAAGAGGAGCGAGCCGAGGCACGCGAAGTGGTCGAACAGTGGCGAGGGCTACGACCGGGAATCGCGGCACTCGACCTGTGGTGGTTGCGGTCACGGGCCATGTTGGCGCAGGCCGACGGGGACGCGGCGGACTACAGCGAACTGTCCGCGCAGTACCTGGCGCTGTGCGAAAAGCTGGAGGCCCGAGGCAGGCTCGATACCGCCCGGAGAATGACGTAGCCGTGGCGACGATCCTGGCCTACACCTCGCCGGCGCTCGGTCACCTGCTTCCGATGAGTGCGTTGCTGGCCGAACTGTCGGGTCGGGGCCACACCGTGCATGTGCGGACCTTGTCCGCCGGGCTGGATATCGCTCGGCAGCTCGGCTTCGCCGCCGAACGCATCGACCCGCGGATCGAAGCAATTGAGATCGACGACTGGAAGGCTGCCAACCCACGAGATGCGTTGAAGTTGGGGGTTTCGTCCTTCGGTCGGCGAGCCGGCTACGAGACCGCCGACGTCGCGGACGCTGTGCATCAGGTCAGGCCCGACGCGCTGCTTGTCGACGTCAACTGCTGGGGTGCCCAATCGGCGGCACAGGCGGGATCGGTCCCCTGGGCGAGTTTCGCTCCGTACACACTGCCTCTGAGGGCGGCCGGCGTGCCGCCGTTTGGGTTGGGCCTACCACCTTGGACTGGGGTGGCCGGCCGGCTGCGTGACGCCGCAGTGCGGGCCCTGGTGGTCAGGCCGCTTGAGAAGATCATGCTGCCCCCCATCAACCGGGTTCGTGCCGAAGTTCAGCTGCCGCAGGCTGATTCGATGGACGAGTTCCTCCGGTGCGCACCCCTGATCCTGCTGACCAGCGGTAAGCCGTTCCAGTATCCGGCCACCGAGTGGGGCGACGCCGTCCAGATGATCGGGCCCTGTGTGATGGAAACGGATGGTGGTGGCGTACCGGACTGGTTGGCCGAGGTTGACCGACCGATCATCCTGGTGACCACCTCTTCGGAGAAACAGGCCGACGCCGAACTCGCGGCCGTTGCCGTCCGGGCGCTGGCCGGCGAGCCGGTACACGTGGTGGCGACGATGCCGTCCGGGGTGCCACCTGACCTGAAATCGGCTGCGAATGTGACTGTGTGTCAGTTCGTTCCGCACGGCCTGGTTCTGGATCGCGCGATCTGCGCCGTCACCCACGGTGGGATGGGGGCGACGCAGAAGGCGCTCGCCCGCGGCGTCCCGGTGTGCGTCGTGCCCTACGGGCGGGACCAGCTCGAGGTGGCCCGCAGGGTGGACGTGGCGGGGTGTGGCACCCGGTTACCGGCTCGGCGGCTGACGCCGGATCGGTTGCGTGAGAAGGTGCGAGAAGCGGTGGGGATGGCAGCGGGAGCGCGTCGGGTGGCTGCCGGATTCGCGGAGACGGGCGGGGTGGAGTACGGCGCCGACCTCTTCGAGCAGCGGATACTCGGTCTGGCATCCTGACGCTACTCTGGCGCACATGACCGAGGCCGCTGACGTCGATGCCATGTTCAACGAGGTGCTGCGCACCGAGGACGAGGCGCTGATCGCGGCGCGTCAGTCCGCACACGCCGCCGACATGCCGGCCATCGAGGTGTCGGCTCAGCACGGCAAGCTGCTGTCGCTGCTCGCGACGATTTCCGGGGCGCGTCGGGCGCTTGAGATCGGCACGCTCGCCGGGTACAGCACCATTAACCTGGCCCGTGGTGTGGGACCCGACGGCAGCGTCGTCACGCTCGAATACGAGCCGCGTCATGCCGAGGTGGCACGGGCCAATCTGGCGCGGGCCGGCCTGGCGGACCGGGTCGAGGTGATCGTCGGCGCCGCACTCGACACGTTGCCGCGGCTGGCCGAACGTGGTGACGTCTTCGACCTGGTCTTCATCGATGCGGACAAGGAGAACAACGTCCGCTACGTCGAGTGGGCGATCCGACTGGGTCGGCCGGGCTCGATCATCGTGGTCGACAACGTGACCCGCTTCGGTCGGGTGCT
>NZ_LZSY01000028.1 GCF_001665625.1 Mycolicibacterium peregrinum
CCCCCCCCCCCCCCCCCCCCCCCCCCCCCCCCCCCCCCCCCCCCCCCCCCCCCCCCCCCCCCCCCCCCGCCCCCCCCGCCCCCCCCCCCCCCCCCCCCCCCCCCCCCCCCCCCCCCCCCCGACTGCTGTCTGGCGGTCAGTCCTTGGCGCCTGCGGACGCGGGCTAGCCTGTCGCGCGCGTTTGGTCCGTGTGCCGGTCGACGAACTCGGTGATCAGCCTGGTGATGGTGTCGGGTGCCTCGAACATCGGGACGTGTCCCACACCCTTCAGCGTGGTGACCACGGCATCGGGTGCCAGGCTCTTGGTGAAGTGCCGGGTGAACCGCGGCGCGGGCAGCACCCGGTCCTTCTCGCAGATCACGAGTTGGGTTGGGGTCCGCGAGTTCTTGATCTCCATCAGTCCCGCGGTGGTCAGTGCCTTGACCATGAGCTTGAAGTAGGCCGGGCAGTGTGCCAGATCGTCGATCAAATCGCGACGGTCGCTGTCGTTGAGCACCTCGGGGGTCGCGCTCACGGCCAGATATGAGATCTGCTTCGTCATCGGGAGTTTGAGCAGCTGCTGACGCAACACCGCGGTGGACAGCACGACCGGCAGGGCCGCCATGAACTTGGCGATGATCTCGTACTTCGCCGGGGTGAACCGCGACCAGCCTCCCGCGGGAGCGATGCCGGTCAGCGTGCGGGCCCGGCCACGGCGTTCCAGTTCGAAGGCCACCCAGCCGCCGAGCGAATTCCCGACGATGTGCGCGGTGCACCAGCCCAGCTCGTCGAGCCGGCGTTCGACGTCGTCCGCCAGGGTTGCGACGTCGAGAAGCATCGGGGCATGCGGACCGCCGTGGTGGCCGGCCATGGTGGGCGCGAACACCTCGTAGCGCCCGGTCTGCGCGAGTTGGGGTGCGACGTACTTCCACACGCTCTGCGACAGCAGGAACGGGTGCAGCAGCAGGATCGGTTCGCCTGATCCCAGGTGAATGGGGGCACGTTCAGCCATGTCGCCCGACATTAAGGTGATACCGCCGGTACCGCAAGGGCCTGTCGGTGCGGATCGGTAGGGTCTGGGCGTGGCATCTCCGGCACCTCTGACTGTCAGCACCATCAACGTCAACGGCATTCGCGCCGCGGTCAAGCAGCGGTCCACCGAGAATCTGGGCCTGCTGCCCTGGCTGAAGGAAACCGAGGCGGAGGTGGTGTGTCTGCAGGAGACCCGCGCCGACGACGAGCAGCTCAACGATGCCCTGGCCCCAGCTCTGGCCGACGGGTGGAATCTGGCCTCGGCCGTCCCGCATGTCAAGGGCCGCAACGGGGTTGCGGTGTTGTCCCGGCACCCCATCGAGGCTGCGCGACTGTTGGTGTCCGACGAGTTCGAGGCCCACGGCCGCTACCTCGAGGTGGACACCGCGGGAGTGACGGTGGCCAGCGTGTACGTCCCGACGGGCGAGGCGGAGACGGACCGTCAGCTGGAGAAGGAACGGTTCATGGCCACCGTCGCCGCCCGGATGGCCGAGCTGCTGGAGCATGACGCGGTGCTGTGCGGGGACTGGAACATCGCCCACACCGAGAACGACATCAAGAACTGGAAGGGCAACGTCAAGAAGGCCGGCTTCCTGCCCGGTGAGCGGGCCTGGCTCACCGAACTCTTGGGCACCGGCTGGGTGGATGTGGTGCGGGTGCTACATCCCGACGTGGCCGGACCGTACAGCTGGTGGTCGTGGCGCGGTAAGGCTTTCGACAACGACGCCGGCTGGCGCATCGACTACCACCTGGCCAGCCCAACCTTGGCCGGCCGGGCGACCGCAGCCCGGGTGGACCGGGCCGAGTTGTACGCGCTGCGGTGGTCGGATCACTCACCGGTGACGGTCAACTACGGCTGAGGCCAGTTCGGCCTCCGGCCGAGATGCAGCAGGACCTTCTCGAAATCCGTTGCGGCCGCGGCGTCGACCGCGCGGTCGAACGGTGAGGCCGCACTGTCACGGAAGTCCCCGTCGGGAATCCCCATGACCAGTGGCAGCAATGCGGTGACAGCGTCGTCGGGCAGTTGGTACGGCACACCCATCGAAGCCGCGACATCCCACCCGTGGACGGCGTAGTCGACGAAGTGGAAGCCGATCGCCAGGGCGCCGGGGAACGTCGCATCCGGACCGAACTCGGGCAAGGCGAACGTTGCCTCGGTGATTCCGTCGGCGGCGAACGCGTCCAGCACGTCGTGGGCGGCAGCGGCATAGGTGCCGGCCGGGTCGGCGCGGACGGCGTCGGCCACCGTCGCCACCTGCCATACCGCTTCGTCGGCGCCATTTCCGCGCGCGGCCGCGGCGAATCCGTGGTGCTGCACGGTCATGTGGGCCAGCAGGTCGGCGAGCGTCCACCCGGTGCAGGGAGTGGGCCGGTCCAGGTCGGACGCGCGGACCGCGCCGACGGCCTCGACGGAGCGCAGCACGGCGACGCGGTGAAAGGTACGTGGGTCTGTTTCAATAGTAGGCATATGCTTACGATAAGCGTGAGCACATCATATAGCAACGCCTACGCTGATCAGGGTGTCGAAGCGTCCGGATCTGGCAGCCATGCTCGCCCCGCTGTTGCGGGAGCTGATGGCCGCCGAACAACCGGTCCTCGACGCTCACGGTGTGTCGATGTGGGGTTACGTCGTCCTGCTCGCCCTCGACCGGTCCTCGGTGCGGACGCAGGCGGCGCTGGCCGAGGCGATCGGCGCGGACAAGACCCGCATCATCCGCACCCTCGATGACCTGCAGCAGCAGGGCTTCATCGAGCGCGAGGCCGATCCCGACGACCGTCGGGTCCGGCTGTTGGGCATCACCGAGGCGGGCCGGGCCGTCAAGGATGCGGTCCAACGGGAGATCCAGCGCGGGGAGGAGCGCTGGCTGGGCGAGCTGACTGCCGAGGAGCGAAAAGTGTTCTTGCGGGTCCTGCAGCGGATGACCCCTGAATAATGCGGATGACGCCAGTGCGAAAATCAACAGCATCATGAGTAGCGGAAGCAAACAGGTCGTATTCTCGGGCGCTCAGCCCACCTCGGACTCCCTGCACCTCGGTAATGCCCTGGGTGCCGTCACGCACTGGGCGCAGCTACAGGATGGGTACGAGGCGTTCTTCTGCGTCGTCGACCAACACGCCATCACCGTGCCGCAGGATCCCGAGACCCTGCGTCGGCGCACGCTGGTGACCGCTGCGCAGTACCTGGCGCTGGGCATCGATCCGGCGCGCAGCACCGTGTTCGTCCAGAGCCATGTCCCCGAGCACAGCCAATTGGCTTGGGTGCTCGGATGTTTCACCGGCTTCGGCCAGGCATCGCGGATGACACAGTTCAAGGACAAGTCGCAGAAGCAGGGTGCGGACGCCACCACCGTGGGCCTGTTCACCTATCCGGTGCTGATGGCCGCCGACGTCCTGCTCTACGACACCGATCTGGTGCCGGTCGGAGAGGATCAGCGTCAGCACCTGGAGTTGGCCCGCGACCTGGCGCAGCGGTTCAACGCCCGGTTCCCCGACACGTTCGTGGTGCCCGAGGCCATGATTCCCAAGGCCACGGCCAAGATCTACGACCTGCAGGATCCGTCGGCGAAGATGAGCAAGTCTGCGGCGTCCGATGCCGGGCTGATCAGCCTGCTCGACGATCCGAAGGCCACAGCCAAGAAGATCCGCTCCGCGGTGACCGACAGCGAGCGTGAGATCCGGTTCGATCAGGAGAACAAGCCGGGTATCTCCAACCTGCTCACCATCCAGTCCGCGGTGACCGGGGCCGACATCGACAAGCTGGTCGAAGGCTATGCGGGCCGCGGCTACGGCGATCTCAAGAAGGAGACCGCCGAGGCCGTGGTCGAGTTCGTCACGCCGATCAAGACCAGGGTCGATGAACTCCTGGCCGATCCGACCGAACTCCAGTCGGTTCTGGCCGCCGGGGCGGAACACGCCCGGGAGGTCGCGGGGAAGACCCTCGCCCGGGTTTACGACAAGATAGGGTTTCTCCAGCAAACGTGATGAGTGGCCAGGGGAGGGTCGGCGGTGAACGAGCCGGAGAAGCCGGGATTACTGGCACGGGTCCGCGCCCGCTTCCCCTGGTTCGACCACGTGATGCGGGCACAGGAGCGCTATAACGACTGCAACGGCAACTTCTACGCCGCTGGCATCACCTATTTCACGATCTTCGCCCTGTTCCCGCTACTGATGGTCGGGTTCGCCGCCGGTGGCTTCCTGCTGTCGCGCCGTCCGGATCTGCTCGAAGAAATCGAGCACCGGATCCGTGAGGCGGTGTCCGGTGACCTCGGCCAGCAACTGGTCACGCTGATGGACTCGGCCATCGCCTCGCGCGGCACGGTCGGCGTGATCGGCCTTGCGACCGCGGCGTGGGCCGGACTGGGCTGGATGGCCAATCTGCGTGAGGCACTGAGCCAGATGTGGGAGCAACACGCCGAGTCCAGCTTCGTCGGCAACAAGCTGTCGGATCTGCTCGCACTGGTGTCGGCGTTCCTGGCGATGGTGGTCACCATCGGGCTGACCGTGCTCGGGGACCCCTCCTTGATGCGGAAGATATTGCGCTGGATCGGCCTTCACGACGGCGCCCTACTCGGCGGCGGCTTGCGCGTCATCTCGATCGCGGTGTCGGTCTCGATCTCGTGGCTGTTGTTCACCTGGATCATCTCCCGGTTGCCGCGCGAACCGGTGCCGTTCCGCCGGTCGATCCGAGCCGGCCTCCTGGCTGCCGTGGGTTTCGAGATCTTCAAGCAGGTGGCGTCGATCTACCTGCAGTCCGTGCTGAACGGCCCGGCTGGGGCGACGTTCGGCCCCGTGCTGGGCTTGATGGTGTTCGCCTATGTCACCGCGCGGCTGATCCTGTTCGCGACAGCCTGGGCGGCGACGTCCACGGAGAGCCTGGCCGAGGCGCCGGTGCCACCGCCGGATCCTGCGCAGATCGTCACCAGGGTGCAGGTCCACGAGGGTATCGGGGTGACCGGAGCCTTGGCCGCGGCCGCCATGGGAGCCATTGGTGCCCTCGGGCTTTCGCGCCTGCTGCGCCGCTAGTAACCGGACGGCCGGTGGTCGGTGGCTGCGGCTCACCCACGGCTTTGTCACGCCAGAGTGGCGCCCGCGGTCGAGCGTCACGCTGGAGTGCGCACCCGCCGCACTTTGTCACGCCAGAGTGGCGCCGGCGGTCGACAGCCACGCTGGCGTGACAAAGCGGGGCGGGAAAACGTCTAGTGGCTGACGGCCTTGAGGCCCACGATGCAGCCGACGACGCCGAGCATCAGTAGAACCTTGATGACCGACGCGGACTCGGCGCCGGTAATCATGGCGAAGGCGACGGTGAGCACCGCGCCGATGCCGACCCAGATCGCATAGCTGGTGCCGGGCGGCAGGCTGCGCATCGCGATCGCCAGCCCGATCATCGACAACACAAGGGCCACACCGAAAATCACCGACGGAACCAGACGGGTGAAACCCTCTGTCTTGCTCAGGGCAGTCGCCCAGACCGCTTCCAGGACACCTGAGACGACGAGAATCAGCCATGCCATGGCACACCTCCAAACACCCCGTCTTGTCGCTGGCCGGGTACGGGTGCGCCTCGTCCGGTGCCATGTGCTGGCGACTCCCATTGTAACAACGACGTAACATTGCGGGCTGTGAGCTTGGCAACCACCTGGTCGCGGTCGATCGGCATCGATGTCCCAATCGTCAACGCGCCGATGGGCGGTGCGGCAGGAGGCCGGCTGGCCGCCGCGGTCTCGGCTGCCGGCGGTCTGGGCATGGTCGGCATGGGCAGCTCGGCGACAGCTGACCAGTTGACCGCCGAGTTGGCTCAACTCGACGGGCAGCGATTCGGAATTGGCTTGGTGCACTGGGTTGCCCAGGATCGGCCCGATCTGTTCGACGTGGCCTTGGCCGCCCAGCCGGCGCTGTTGAGCGTGAGCTTCGGGGATGACTGGCACTGGGTGCGTCGGGCGCATGATGCGGGCCTCACGGTGACAACCCAGGTGGCGACGGTCGATGCCGCCCGGCGTGCAGTCGACGCCGGTGTCGACGTGGTGGTGGCCCGGGGCGCCGAAGGTGGCGGCCACGGTGAGCCAACGGTCGGGACGCTGCCGCTGTTGACCGAGGTACTCGACGCCGTCGACATACCGGTACTGGCCGCCGGCGGGATCTCCTCGCCGCGCGCGGTGGCTGCGGTGCTGGCGGCGGGAGCGGGTGCCGCCTGGGTCGGCACGGCATTCGCGGCGTGTGTCGAGGCGCTGACGCCGGCGCCGGCGCGTGATGCGTTGCTGGCCGCGGCGGGTGACGACACCGAGCTCACCACCGGCTACGACGTCGCCGCCGGCTATCGGTGGCCGGCGACGATTCCCGAGCGAGTGCTGCGTGGATCGCCCGTCAACGCGGGACAGGGCGTAGGTGCGGTGCAGCGGGAGGCCGGTGCTGCCGAAATCGTGCGGTCGCTGTCCGACGGCGCCGAGCAGCTACTGCGACGTTGGCAGTGATGAGCCTGCCAAACCGCCGAGAGCGGCGGCGGATTGGCAGGCCCGGGACGTATTTAACTCGCTCGGCAATTATGTGTCAGCCGAATCGGCGAATTCGTTACCGGTAGCTGAGAGCCTCCTCCACGATCGAGGCCACCTTGCCCGCACCGTCCTCGGCGTTGATCTGGACGGCAAGGCTTTCGGCGCTGTCTCGAAATATATTGGTCGACAACACTATTCGAATCGACGTGGCCAGATTGTCCGGGTTGAGGCGATTCTGCCGGAGCGGTGGCGGGCTGACGCCGAGTTCGACGAGCCGTTGTGCCCAGAACGGTTGGTCTCCGAAGCCGGCCGGGACCGCAATTGTTGGTACGCCCGCCCGCAGGCCGGCGGCTGTCGTGCCCGCGCCGCAATGATGTACGACGGCTGCCGCCCGTGGGAACAACCAGTCGTGTGGCACCTCGCCGACGGCGAGCACGTCGTCGCCGCAGGCATCGAGTCCCGACCATCCGGCCTGGATCACTGCCCGGGTGCCTGCGGTTCGAACGGCCTGCGCCACAACGGTGGACAAGGTCTCGGCCGCGACGCGGCTGTTGACGGTGCTGCCGAAACCGATGACAACCGGCGGTGGGCCGGCGTCGAGGAACCTCACCAGTTCGGCGGGTGGTTGCCACCCGACCGGGCGTGCCGGCCACCAGTAGCCGACGACGTCGATCCCCGTTCTCCAGTCCGACGGCCTCGGCGCAACCGCAGGGGAGTAGCCGTACAGGATGGGCCAATGAACGTCGCTGCGTTGCCGTCGTAGTGATCGATCCGAGGCCTTCGACAGACCGAGTCTCTCGCGAAAGTGGTTGGTAGTCCTGCCGTATAGGCCGTCGATCATCGTCTCGCCGATCCGCGCCGCCGCCCGGTTTCCGTACCGACCGGCGGTCCACGCTCCCATCAACGCCGGCGGGTGGTCCGAAGTCGTCGACATGGGCTGCAACCGCACGCCGATGCTGGGGATGGCGAGCGCCTCGGCCAGCGGATGGCCGACCAGTTCGGCGAACGGCGACAGCAGCAGGGCGTCGATCCCCTCGTCGCCCACGGCGGCCAGCACGCCCTCGCCCAACCCTCGCATGCCGCGTGGGGAGAGGAACGCTGCCATCGCCTGCGCGGCCTGGCGTGCCGACACGTCCGATAGATCGGCTGGGTCGTCGTCGAGGCCGCGGAACTCCAGCCCGCATCCGGTCACCAGATCGGCGAATGCCTGAAATGCCAACACGATCACGCGATGGCCGGCTTGCCGCAGCCGCATACCGACCCCGGTCAGCGGTGCGACATCACCGCGACTGCCGATGGCGATGATCGCGATGGTGCTCACGGTGCCGTGGCCTTCGCGAAGATCTCGACAAGCACCTCACCATGGCCGATCACGTCGTAGTCGGGATCTCGGGCGTACTCTTGCGCCGCACTGTCCAACGCGCCGCGCAGGATGTTCTTCATGAACAGCGGTGACAGTTCCCGGAATTCGCCGTCGTTCATTCCGGCCTCGAAGACGGTCAGCGGGTCCAGGGCGGCTAGATCCCCGGTCGGCGGATGGTCTTGAACGGCTTTGGCGGCCGCTTGGTCAACCCGTAGTCCGTTTGCGTCCCGGTAGCCGGAGATGAGCTCGAGCATTGCCACGGCCGCGGCTCGGTTGGCCGCGACGAACGCCACGTTGGCCCGGATGTAAGCGGACAGCTTTGCCGCTGCGGTGGTTTCGGCATTCACCGCGGGCACGATCACTGCGGCACCACGCGTGAAGATCTCGGTGAAGACCGCCTCGACGACTTCGGACTTGCTGGTGAAGTGGTAGAGCACAGCGCTTTTCGCGATCCCGATGTGCTCGGCGATGCGCGCCAGGGAAGCCTGCGGATAGCCCTGTTCGGCGATCACCTCCAGGGCGCCCTCGACGATCTGCCGGCGCCGGGCCTGTTCGGTAAACGTTTTCGTGCGTTCAGACCGCATGGTCTGAGATTAGACCGATCGGTCAGACATTGGCAAGGGTGCACCGTCGCTAGGTGCGCGAGGCCTTCGCCGCACCTCGCTTCGCCTTGGCGATGAACCGGATGATCAGCGCGGCCAGGACAATCATGAGGAACGGTCCGTAGAACTCCGTGTAGGTGACGCCTCGACGCCAGTAGGCGATGAAGAACGTGAACCAGATGACGTAGCTGCCGGTGAGGTGCAGGTTCTTCCACGTCGAGTACTGCATGCGCTTGGAGATGCGGTCGAACGAGGTGATGGTCATCGCGATGATGAATCCGTAGGCGATGAAGTCCAGGACAAAGACACCGTGGGGGGTGGGATCGACGACGCGAGTCTCGAACCGCTGTTGGTTCAGAACGATTGTCGTGACGATGAATGCGGCGTGGACGAAGTGAGATCCGGCGAAGCCGACGCCGAGATAGCGTCGGTTGCGGCGGATCCACTTGGTGGTGTTGTTCGGCCACAACTGGTACAGCGACGACGCGGTGAAGGCGAGCAGGAAAAGGATCGCCGATGTCCGGGCAGTGATGCGGATGCCGAGGTTGGCTCCGTTGACGCCGCCCACCACCCACGCCGCGAGGGTTGAGCCGACGGCGATCGCCACGATGAGGAACCACGTCAATGTCCAGCCTGAAAGCATGGACTTGAGTGGGGCGCGGGGGGCCGGTGCGGCGTTTTCGGCGTCAGATATTTCGGTCGACACTTCTAGAACTCCTCCTGCAGAGACGGGCCTTGTCCGAAGATCACGCCATCTAGTCGAACACGATTGAGTCATCGCATCCAACGAGCGTTTTCGATGGATGTCATCTACATAGCAGATGAAGGTGTCTATCCCGGGGCGCACTATGGCCGGCTGCGTGCAATCCGAAGAGGTTGCCGCCGAAGCATTTCGCAGATGCCGATAGATCGCAGATCAGCGAATGGTTCGGCGGTTCAGTGACCGTGCGCCCATCATCAGCATCAACACGATCAGGGCCCCGACGATGGCCACCCCGACGCGCACTGGCAGGGCGTCCGCCGGAGGGAGCAGTGCGGCTGCCTGTGCCGCAGTCGGTTCCTCACGCTTGGGGGCGGTCAGCGACGGATCGGGGTCGACGAGAGTTCCGACCTTGGTTCCCGGGGGAGTGGCGAACCCGTAGTCGAGCAGGTGTGCGGCTTGCTCCCACGGCGCGATCGGGACCCGGGTGCCCTTCATGAGGATGGCCACCAGGCGGCGGCCGTCGCGCTCGGCCGCGCCGACGAAGGTCTGGCCGGCGTCGTCGGTGTAACCGGTCTTGCCGCCCATCGCGCCCGGGTAGTTGTAGAGCAGCTTGTTGTCGTTCTCCACCTGGTAGGACGGATTGCCGTCACGTCCGGGGAAGTCGTAGGTCTGCGTCCTGACGATGTCGGCGAAGACCGGGTTCTGCCAAGCGTAGCGGTAGAACAGGGCGATGTCGTAGGCCGAGGTGCTCATACCGGGGCCGTCCAGGCCAGAAGGGGTGGCCGCGCGGGTATCGCGCCCGCCGAGCTTGCCCGCCAGGATGTTCAGTTTCTGTAGCGCGGGGTCCATGCCGCCCAACTGAACCGCGAGAGCATGTGCGGCGTCGTTGCCGGAGTGCATCAACAGACCGTGCAGCAGGTCGTTGATCGTGTACTGACCGCCGGGCCCGACGCCTACCCGGGTGCCCTCGGAGTTGGCGTCGTCCTGGGTGCCGGCAACCAACTTGTTGAGGTTGAGTTCGTTGAGCGCAGCGGTGGCCACCAGCACCTTGATGATGCTGGCCGGGCGGTGCCGGCCGTGCGGGTCGCGGGCGGCGATGATGTCGCCACTGTCGAGATCGGCGACCACCCAGGCCTCGGCAGAGACATCGTTGGGCAGTGGTGGAGTGTTTGCGGCGGTGATCACTCCGCAGCCTGAAAGCGCCTCACCGCCAACCGTCTTGGCGGGTACGGGCAGTGGTCCCGGTGCGACCTCGCCCGGCTTGGGCACTTCCGAGGCGTCGACCGCAGGGGGAGTGGTCACCTTGTACGGGCATTCGGGCGCCGGGTCAGCATTGGCTACGCCGGCCGTCATCAGGGGTGCCGTCAGCATCGTCAGTGCCGCAAACACGGACACTGCGCGCTGGGTAGTCCTCCGCAAGGTCGCCATCGTGTCCGAAGATTAGGTGACTCGGACACAATTTCCCGTTTGCCACGCTGTGACGTGTGTGGTTTGTGTGACAAATGTGAACGTGCTGTATGCGGCGGTGGGCATGCGTGGTCGGCTCGGCATGTCGATCCGGGCAGACATTCGGGCCCCGCGGAGGATGGGACCCGAATGCTTGCCGGTTACCCGGCGTCCCCCGACCCGGAGGAAGCTCGGCAGCGCTGTTGGCGGGTCTGGCTTTACTTTGCAGAGGAGGCCTCGCCTGGAGGAACGCGGGTTGATGCGCAGGTTTCGTAGCCGCGAGGACAAGCGAGGAATCGCCGTCGGGATCACCCGGCAGGGTCAGGACTATCTGCGGCCGGTGCTGCGCACATACGCCATGCTGGTGCGGCAGTTCTATCTCGCGCCGCTGGACCGGGACCAGATGAACGCTCTGGGGGACAGCGCCAGACGCGTCGGCGATGCCTTGAAGAACCGCAACTAGCCCAAGTCGCGAAGTTCGGCACAGGCCAGCGCCGGGAAGGCGATCGTCGACATCCACAGCCTGCCTGCGGATTCCACAACCCCGGTAACCGTACCGAAATTCGGCCGGGTGGTACGCAGCCCGGCGAGCGCCTCGCCGGAGTCGGCGTCGAAGGCCAGCACCCACACCTGGGGACGGATCTTGGGTTGGAGTCGGTCAGGCAACTGCCACAGCAGTTTTCGGATCACCGGCGCGCGCGGTGCGAGGGCTTCGGCGGCAGCGTTGGGCGGAGACACCATCGCCACCCAGATCCGGCCGTCGGCGCCGGTGGAGATGTTGTCCGGATAGCCCGGTAGGTGCACCGCCAGCGGGGTCACCGACCCGGCCTGCGGTCCGCTCAGCCAGTACTTCGACAACCGGCGGCCTTGGGTTTCGGCGAACACCAATGCGGACTCGTCGGCAGTGGTGGTCACGCCGTTGGCGAAGTACAGGCCGTTCAGCAGTGTGGTGACCGAGCCGTCGGGATTCAACCTGAACAGGCTGCCGCGCCCACGGGCTTCCATGACGGCGCCGGCGAAATGCTCGAAATGGAAATGACTGGTCGACTCGGTGAAATAGATTGTGCCGTCGGCCGTCTCGGTGACATTCGAGCAGAACCTCAACGGGCGGCCATCCACCGATTCCACCAGCGTGGACAACACTCCAGTAGCAGGTTCCAATGCCAGCAGTCCGCGGTGGCTGTCGCAGATGAGCAACCGGCCGTCGCGGGCGACATGCAGGCCCAGCGGACGTCCGCCGGTATTGCCCACCACTTCAGCCGCTCCGTCGGGCGACACCCGCACGATGCGTCCATCGACCAGCCCGGTCCACAGTTGCCCGGAGGCGTCGACCACGACATCCTCGGGCCCGTCGCCAGGCAGCGGGACGATGGTCAGTTCGGCAGGGCCGAAGTTCGGCAACTCGTCAATGGGGGGCGGAGTCCAACGGACCGGATCGATCGGGGGTTTACGTGGCACGCCGCCAGTCTGCCGTCGAAACGGCATTCCGGCAGAGAGTTACTCGAACTTCTTCTGCCGGAATGCCGTTTCGACGCAAAGGGGTGGGGCTACAACAGCTTTCCTGCCTCGGACAGCACGCCGTGCAGGATCTCGTAGATCGCGTCGAACTCGGCCTGCCCGCTGATCAGCGGCGGGGCCAGCTGGATCACTGGGTCGCCACGGTCGTCGGCACGGCAGTACAAGCCGGCCTCCCACAGTGCCGGCGTCAGGAACCCGCGCAGCAGACGCTCGGACTCTTCGTCGTTGAAGGTCTCCTTGGTGGCTTTGTCCTTGACGAGTTCGATCCCGTAGAAGAAGCCCTCGCCGCGGACGTCGCCGACGATCGGCAGGTCGTAGAGCTTCTCCAGGGTGGCCCGGAACGCCGGGGCGGCTTGCTTGACGTGGTCGTTGATGCCCTCGCGCTCGAAGATGTCGAGGTTGGCCATGGCGACTGCGGCTGAAACCGGGTGCCCGCCAAAGGTATAGCCGTGGCCGAAGACGGTCTTGCCGTCGTTGAACGGTTCGAAGAGGCGGTCACTGGCCACCATCGCCCCCAGCGGTGAATAGCCCGAGGTCAGGCCCTTGGCGCTGGTGATGATGTCGGGCACGTAGCCCAAGTCGTCGCAGGCGAACATCGACCCGATGCGACCGTAGGCGCAGATCACCTCGTCGGACACCAGCAGTACGTCGTACTGGTCGCAGATCTCGCGGACCCGCTCGAAGTAGCCGGGCGGGGGTGGAAAGCAACCCCCCGCGTTCTGCACCGGCTCGAGGAACACCGCGGCCACGGTCTCGGGTCCCTCGAATTCGATGGCCTCGGCGATGCGGTCCGCGCAGTAACGGCCGAAAGCCTTTTCGTCGTGGGCGTATTCGGCAGGTGCCCGGTAGAAGTTGGTGTTCGGAGCGCGGAAGCCGCCGGGGGTCAGCGGCTCGAACGGCGCCTTGAACGCCGGGATGCCGGTGATCGCCAGTGCGCCCTGTGGGGTGCCGTGGTAGGCGATCGCGCGGGAGACCACCTTGTGCTTACCGGGCTTTCCGGTCAGCTTGAAGTACTGCTTGGCCAGTTTCCAGGCGCTTTCGACGGCCTCGCCGCCACCGGTGGTGAAGAAGACCCGGTTCAGGTCGCCGGGGGCGTAGTTGGCGACGCGTTCGGCCAGTTCGATGGCCGGCGGCGTGGCGTAGGACCACAGCGGGAAGAAGGACAGTTTCTCGGCCTGCTTGGCGGCAGCCTCGGCAAGTTCCTTGCGGCCGTGGCCCACCTGGACGACGAAAAGGCCGGACAGGCCGTCGATGTAGCTCTTGCCCTTGTCGTCGAAGATCCGAACACCCTCGCCGCGGGTGATGATGGGCGGTGTGATGCCTTCGCCGTGCCGGGCGAAGTGTCCCCACAGGTGGCGGTTCGCCTTGGCGGCCAGATCTGTGGTGGAGGTGGTTGGTGCGTGTTCTGCGATAGTCATCGCGTTCCCCAATTGTATTGCTGTTTGACAAGTTTCAGGTAAACAAGGGTTTCGGTGGTTATCACTCCCGGCAGCGAGCGGATCTGGGTGTTGAGAAGTTCGAGCAGGCTGTCGTCGTCTTCGCAGACCACTTCGCAGATGGCGTCGAAGGATCCGGCGGTCAGTACCACGTAGTCGACGGCGTCGATGGCGGACAGTTTCTCGGCCAGCTTGAGGGTGTCGCCGGTGCACCGGATGCCGATCATCGCCTGGCGCGCGAACCCGAGTTGCAGCGGATCGGTGACCGCGACGATCTGCATGACACCCGCGTCGACCATGCGTTGCACGCGTTGGCGCACCGCGGCCTCGGACAGGCCCACGGCCTTACCGATCCCGGCATACGAACGGCGGCCGTCGGCCTGCAGCTTCTCGATGATCGCCTTCGACAGGTCGTCGAGTTGAAAGGCGGTGCGAGAATTGTTGTTCACCCGCAGCGGGACGGGCTGAAGGTCGTCACCCTCAGGGTTGCTCATGCCTCCGATTGTGCACGGAATCCGTCGTTTGTGGCAATCGAATCGATGAAATCCCTTGTTTGAACCGGGTCCAACGCGGGATTGCGTAGAGAAGAAATGTGGCATCGGTTACCGTGGGGCTCCATGAGCGTGGCAGTGAATGTGACAAGCAGCTGGATCAATGGGGCGCCCGTGGCGACCTCCGGGCCGACCCACCAGATCATCGACCCGGCCACCGGGCAGGCCGTTGCCGATTACGCCCTGGCCACCCCGGACGACGTCGACAACGCCGTCGCTGCCGCCCGCCAGGCGTTCCCCGGGTGGTCCAAGGCGACACCCGCCGAGCGGTCCGCGGTGCTGGCCAAGCTGGCCAAGCTCGCCGACGAACATGCTGATCAGCTGATTGCCGAGGAGGTCAGCCAGACCGGCAAGCCGGTGCGCCTGGCCACCGAGTTCGACGTGCCGGGCAGCATCGACAACATCGACTACTTCGCCGGTGCGGCCCGCCACCTGGAGGGCAAGGCCACGGCCGAGTACTCCGGTGACCACACCTCCAGCATTCGGCGCGAAGCCGTCGGCGTCGTCGCCACCATCACCCCGTGGAACTACCCGCTGCAGATGGCGGTGTGGAAGGTCATCCCGGCGCTGGCGGCCGGCTGCTCGGTCGTCATCAAGCCGGCCGAGATCACCCCGCTGACCACCCTCACTCTGGCGCGGCTGGCCACCGAGGCCGGGCTGCCCGACGGAGTGTTGAACGTGGTCACCGGTGGTGGCGCCGACGTGGGCAACGCCCTTGCCGGGCACCGCGACGTGGATGTCGTCACCTTCACCGGCTCGACCGCCGTCGGCCGCAAGGTGATGGCGGCCGCCGCCGTCCACGGCCACCGCACCCAGCTTGAGCTGGGTGGCAAGGCGCCGTTCGTGGTGTTCGACGACGCCGATCTGGACGCCGCGATCCAGGGGGCGGTGGCCGGTTCGCTGATCAACACGGGCCAGGACTGCACCGCTGCGACCAGGGCGATCGTGGCCCGGGACCTGTACGACGACTTCGTTGCCGGCGTCGCCGAGGTGATGAGCAAGATGGTCGTCGGTGACCCGCACGATCCCGACACCGACCTGGGCCCGCTCATCTCGTTCGCCCACCGCGACAAGGTCGCGCAGATGGTGGCGCGCGCACCCGAGCAGGGCGGCCGCGTCGTCACCGGCGGGGTTGCGCCCGATCTCCCGGGTGCGTTCTACCGGCCCACCCTGATCGCCGACGTCGCCGAGACCTCCGAGGTCTATCGCGACGAGATCTTCGGTCCGGTTCTCACCGTGCGGCCGTTCACCGATGACGACGACGCGATCCGGCAGGCCAATGACACCGTCTATGGTCTGGCAGCCTCGGCCTGGACCCGCGACGTGTACCGCGCCCAGCGCGCCTCGCGCGAGATCAACGCCGGATGCGTGTGGGTCAACGACCACATCCCGATCATCAGCGAGATGCCGCATGGTGGCGTCGGCGCGTCGGGCTTCGGCAAGGACATGAGCGATTACTCGTTCGAGGAGTACCTGACCATCAAACATGTGATGAGCGACATCACCGGGGTTGCCGAAAAAGAATGGCACCGAACGGTTTTCAACAAGCGCTGACGCATCTGGAGGGAATGCAGCCGTGGCCATGAAGTGCGTGGTGATCGGCGCCGGTGCCTGGGGCCTGCCCACTGCGGCCGAACTTGCCCGCCGCGGGCACCGGGTGACGCTGATCGATCGCTACGGCCCGCTCAACACGCTGTCGTCATCCGGAGGGTCGACCCGGTTGTGGCGGCTGGCCGATCCCGACCCGCTCCGGGTTCGGTTGGCGCAGCGTGGAGTTGACGCGATGCGGCGCCTGGCCGAACGCGCCGGCACCCCGGTGTTCCTCACTCGTGGCCTGCTGTGGCGTGACGACCAGTCACTGCCTGGCGTGCAGTCGACGCTGGACGCTCTCGGGGTGTCGTACACGAGCGTGGCTCCTGGCGATGTGGGCCGGTTCTTCCCCGGTCTGCGCGGCGACGGGCGCCATGCCCTGTGGCAGCCGGTGGCGGGTGTCGTCCTGGCCGGAGAATCGCTCAGGGCGCAGCTGAGACTCTTCCGGAGTGCTGCCGGCGCAACGGTTCTGGAGCGGGATGTGGCCGCAGTCGAGACGGTGGCCAACGGCGTGCGGGTGGTCCTGGACGACGGTGACGCCATCGACGCCGACGTCGTGGTGATCGCTGCGGGGCCGGGGTCGGGGCCGCTGTTGTCGCCGCTCGGCCTCGAGCTGTCGCTGCACCCATACCTGGAACAGGTGGTGTACTTCGGTGATCCGGCGGATCCTGCTGCCACCGACGACTTTCCGTGCCTGTTCGACGGGCCGGGTGAGGACCGCCCCGGCATCTATGCCATGCCCTCGCCGGGTGCGGGGTACAAGATCGGTTTGGACAAACCCTTGCGGGACTACCGTGCCGGCGACATCGATCGGACGCCCGATGCCGAGCGGACTGCCGTGCTGCGGGACCGGGTGTGCGCCGATATGTCCTCGGTGGATCCGACGGTTCTCGATGCCCAGGTGTGCAGTTGGACCGACTCTCCCGACGGCACCTTCGTCGTCGATCGGCTCGCCGGTGGGATCGTGGTCGCCTGCGGGGACTCGGGGGAGGGCTTCAAGTACTCCGCGCTGATGGGCGAGGTGCTGGCGGATCTGGCCGAGGGACGCGTGCCGGACGCCGATGTGGCCGCCTGGTCGTTGGCGCGCTTCTCGCAGGGCGTGCCCGCGCGCACCGGCCCGCATGTGCTCGGCAGGCACTAGAAGGCCTGCGGGCGTTCTACGGAATCAGTCGTTGGCGGCGTATTTGACCGGGCTGATCATCGGTATTTCTGCTGACAGCTGCTGATAACGCGCCAGTGTGTCCTATCCCACAAAGTGTGGGGAATGTGATCCAGGCCTTGCGCGCGCACTCGAAGCAGACATAGGGTTCGGCCTGAGCGAACAAAGTGTTCGCTGAAAACAATCCTCTTGCTCTTATGAGACGAACGGATGTTTCGATATGAGTGCGACTGTCGAGCCCGATCCCGCTGGGACGACGGCAGACACCGTGGTCGGTGCCCGGATCCGGCAGTTCCGCGCCGCGCGGAAGATGTCTCTTCGGCAGCTGGCCGACCGGGCCGGTATCTCCCCGGGCTTCCTCAGCCAGGTCGAGCGCGGCCAGGTCAACGCCAGTGTCGGAACGTTGCGCCGATTGGCGCAATCACTGGGCATCGTCCTGCCCGACCTTTTCACCGACGACGAGGTCAGCGACGTCCGCATTCTCCGGAAGGCGGCCCGTCCCACCATCGAGGTGTCGGAGCTGAGCTCGAAGTACCTGTTGTCGCAGAAGCCGCTTCGCAACCTCGAGGTGTACGCGGGGGAACTGTCGCCCGGCTCGAGTGCGGGCGAGGCGTATGTGCACGGTGACGCGCAGGAGATTCTCATCGTCATCGCCGGTACTCCGACGCTTGAGCTCGACGGCGAGCGCTACCTGCTCGAACCGGGCGACAGCGCGGAGTACCGGACATCCATGCCGCACACCGTTCACAACTTGAGTGACGCGCCGGTCGAACTCATCTGGATCGTCAGCCCCCCGACTGACTGGCCGACCTGACGGGCCGCCCGCCCGCTACGGATGTGACCGCATCCGCGAACACCTTTCCGCCCAGATCAAAGGAGATCCGCAAATGAACAAGTCACGTGTAGCGCGCAGTGTGCCCGCCTTGATCGCCGCAGGCGTCCTCCTGGCCACCGCGTGTACCCCGGCAGGTCCCGGCCAGGCCGCCGACGTCGACCTCGGGAGCGGACCGCCGCAGGCGGGCACCATCAAGGAGGGTGCGCTCAAGGGCACCACGATGACGTTCGTCTCCTACGGCGGCATCTTCCAGGACGGTCAGGCGAAGGCCGCGATCGAACCGTTCGCGGCGCAGTCCGGGGCAAAAGTGTTGCAGGACGGGCCCACCGAGAATTCGAAGATCAAAGCCCAGGTCGACTCCAAGAACGTGACCTGGGACGTGGTCGACAGCACGAACGTGTTCACCGCCAAGAACTGCGGCAAGCTCTTCATGCCGCTCGACACCAGCATCGTGGACATCAGCAAGCTGCCCGCGGGAACCAAGACCGACGACTGTTCCGTTCCGGCAATGGGTTACGGCCTGATCGTGGTCTACAACACCAAGAAGTACGGTGCGAACCCGCCGAAGACGTGGGCCGACTTCTACGACACCGCGAAGTTCCCCGGCAAGCGGACCATCGAGGGCGTGCCCGGTGAGCTCGACCCCGGAGTGCCCGAGGGGGCCCTCCTCGCCGACGGTGTCGCTCCCGACGCGGTTTACCCGATCGATCTCGACCGCGCACTCAAGAAGATGAACTCCATCCGCAATGACACAATCTTCTGGACCACCGGCGCACAGCCTCAACAGCTCATCGAATCCGGCCAGGTCGACATGGCGCTCGTGTGGAGCGGTCGCGCCTACTCGGCGGTCAAGAACGGCGCGCCATTCGCTCCGATGTGGGACCAGTGGATGCCCGAGGCCGACACGATCGCCGTGCCGATCGGGGCCCGGAATCCCAAGGCGTCCATGGCGTTCATCAACTTCTATCTCGGTGCGCAGCAGCAGGCCAAGCTCGCTGAACTGACGTCGTACAGCCCGATCAACGTCGATGCCAAGCCTCAACTCGATGACCTAGCCCGGTCGTATCTGACCACCACGCCGGAGCGGGAGAAGGACAAGTTCCCGCTCGACCTCGACTACTGGGCCGAACACCAGGAGGACATCGCCTCCAAGTACACGGCCTGGCTCGCGGGCTAGGAGGGTTTCGTCGTATGTCGATGGTCGATGTTCTGGCCGGTGGTGCGCCACCCAAGATCCAGACAACCGCCCCGCCTTCGGGTCGGAGATTGGGCGACGTCGGGTTGTTGCTGCCGTCGATCCTGCTCGTGGTCGGGGTGTTCGGACTGCCGCTGGCCATCATGTTCTGGCAGGCATTCAGCGATCCAGAACTCGGCTTCGGCAATTTCGCCTGGTACCTGGGCGATTCCGTGCAACGCAGCGTTCTGTTGCGCACGTTCACCACGGGCCTGGAGGTCACGGCGATCTGCCTGGTTCTCGGCTACCCGTACGCGTACGCCATGGTCGCGTTCGGACCGGCGGTGCGTATCGCGCTGACACTGATCGTGCTGGTGCCGTTCTGGACCAGCCTGATGGTGCGCACCTTCGCCTGGGTGATCCTGCTGGAGGACGGCGGACCGATCCAAACCCTGCTGTCCTTCGTCGGGCTGGGCGGTGTGCCGTTGCTGCGCACCAATCTGGGCGTGGTCATCGGGATGAGCCAGATCCTGCTGCCGTTCATGGTGCTGCCGCTGTACGCCGTGATGTCCGGTATCGACCGCAGGCTCGTGCTCGCATCGTCGAGTCTCGGTGCGCGGCCGGTGATCTCGTTCGCCAGGATCTGGGTTCCGTTGTCGATGCCCGGCGTGGGAGCGGGCTGCCTGATGGTGTTCATCAGCAGCCTCGGCTTCTACGTCACCCCGGCGTTGCTCGGCGCTCCGGATGACGCCCTGATCAGTCAGCAGATCTACGTGCAGGTCACGAGCCTGCTGGCCTGGGGCAGGGGAGGTGCGATGGGCGTGGTCCTGCTGCTCGTCACCTTCTTGGTCCTCGCGGCCCTGATGTACCTGCTGCGCCGAAACCGGAAGGAGCGCACGGCATGACACGGCACATGAAGACGTTCTGGAACGTCCTGCTCGGACTGTTCTGCGCGGGTGTCGGATTATGGCTGGTCGCACCGTCGTTGATCGTGGTGCCGCTGAGCTTCACCGACCGGCCCTCGTTCGCGTTCCCGCCGACCGGATGGTCGACGCGGTGGTATCACACGTTCTTCGAGGACCCGGCGTGGATCTCGGCCCTGAAGGCGAGCCTGGAAGTCGGCGTCCTGGTGGCCGTGTTCGCCACCTTGTTCGGCACTGCCGCGGCGGTGGCGCTCAGCCGCACTTCGCTGGCCGGCCGGCAGGGGATACGCGCATTCCTGTTGGCTCCCATGGTCGTTCCGGTGATCGTGGTCGCCGTCGGTCTGTACGCGTTGTTCCTGAGGTTGAACCTGCTCGGGACGGTGTTCGGCTTCGTCGTCGCACACAGCATGTTGGCGCTGCCCTTCGTCATCGTGCCGGTGATGGCCAGCCTGCAGGGGTTCGACCGGCGCCTGGAGGATGCCGCGGCGATCTGCGGTGCCGGCCGCTGGACCACCTTCCGTACCGTCACACTGCCGTCGGTGGCCCCAGGGGTGCTCTCGGGTGCGCTGTTCGCGTTCGCGACGAGCTTCGACGAAGTGGTGTTGTCGCTGTTCATCCAGAACCCGTATCTGCAGACGTTGCCGGTCAAGATGTATGCCTCGGTCACGCGTGACACCGATCCCACCATCGCTGCGGCCGCCACCCTCATCCTTGCCCTCACGACGTGTCTGACGGTCGTCGCGGGCATCTATTCGCGCAGGAGGAACCGTGTCCACTGACCAAACCCCGCACGGAGCGTCGATCACCATGCGGCGCCTGACGAAGACCTACGGGTCGGAGACCGTCGTCAACGCCATCGACCTCGACGCGCGGCCCGGTGAGTTCCTCACCCTTCTCGGTCCCAGCGGGTCGGGAAAGACCACCACGCTCAACATGATTGCCGGTTTCGCCGACGTCACGGAGGGCGAGCTGTTGATCGACGGCCGGCCGGTGGCCGATCTGCCGCCGTACCGCCGCAACATCGGCATGGTGTTCCAGCACTACGCGCTGTTCCCGCACATGACGGTGATCGACAACGTCGAATACCCGCTGCGGCAACGCAAGATGGCCAAGGCTCAGCGTCGCGAGAAGGTGGCCGCCGCGCTGCGGACGGTCGGCCTCGACGGCTACGGCAAGCGGATGCCCAAGGAACTGTCCGGTGGTCAGCAGCAGCGGGTCGCGTTCGCCCGCGCCATGGTCTACGAACCGCGGGTGCTGCTGATGGACGAACCGCTCGGTGCGCTGGACAAGAAACTGCGCGATTCGCTGCAACTGGAGATCAAGCGCATCCACGGCGAGCTCGGCACCACGTTCGTCTACGTCACGCACGATCAGGACGAGGCCCTGGTGCTGTCGGACCGCATCGCAGTGTTCAACAAGGCCCGAATCGAACAGATCGGTTCGCCCACAGATCTTTACGAGCGCCCGAAGAGCATCTTCGTGGCCCGGTTCCTCGGGGAGTCGTCGCTGTTCTACGGAAAGCTCGAAGACGGGCTCGCCGTGAACGCCTATGGGCGGCGGATCGTGGCCGGCCGGGGCGATGCTGCCAGTGGAGACGCGGTGGCCGTGGTGGTGCGTCCGGAGCGGATCCGCATCCTCACCGGCGACGGGGAGCCCGAGGCCGTCAATGCGGTGCCGGGCACCGTGATTCAGGAGATCTACCTGGGCAACTCCCGCAAGGTCGAGGTCAGTCTGCCCGACGGCACCGTCGCGCTCGTCCGGGAAAGCGCGGACAGCATCACGCCGACCCAAGCGGGGCAGAAGGTCTGGTTGACCTTCGATCCGGATGTCGCCACGATCCTGCCCGCCGACACATGACGTCGGCCGGCGTATCCATCACTGACAACAGCCACGAGTACAGGAGAACCAAGATGTCCCCCGACGGTCGCACGACCAGCGGTCTCGCCAATGACTTCGTGAACGGCAGTGTGTCGTTCTGGTATCGCGCGGCGGGTTTTCCGAAATCGAGACCGCCCTTGCCGGGGTCGCTCGAAGCCGACGTCTGCATCGTCGGGGCGGGGCTGACCGGCTTGTGGGCAGCGTATTACCTCAAGCGGGAGCAGCCTGACCTGCGAATCGTGATGCTGGAGAAGGAGTTCGCCGGATTCGGGGCGTCCGGCCGTAACGGTGGATGGCTGTCTGCGGAACTCGCCGGGTCCCGCGACGCCTATGCCTCCACGCACGGTCATGGCGGCGTCGTGGAACTCATGCGGGCCATGCGGGGTGCCGTCGACGAGGTCATCGGCGTCACGAAATCCGAGGGTATCGAGGCCGACATCGTCAAGGACGGTGTGCTGCACGTGGCACGCAACCAGGCCCAGATGGGCAGGCTGCGTGAGTCGCTCGACTACGAGCGGAGCTGGGGTGCGACCCAGGACGACTTCGTTGTGCTCACCGGTGACGAGTCCAACGCCCGCATCCGGGTAGAAGGCGCCATGGGTGCGTTGTTCACCCCGCACTGCGCACGGGTGCAGCCGGCCAAGCTGGTCGGCGGACTGGCCCGCGCGGTGGAGGGCATGGGCGTCGCGATCTACGAGCAGACCGAGGTGACCGACATCAAGGCTGGTCGTGCCATCACGGCGCGCGGCGATGTCCGCGCCCCCGTGATCCTGCGCTGTCTCGAAGGTTTCACCGCGACCATGCCGGGACAACGCCGCGCGTGGCTGCCGATGAATTCGTCGATGGTGGTGACCGAACCGCTTCCGGAATCCGTGCTGCAGGAGGTCGGCTGGAAGGGGGCCGAGCTCCTCGGCGACTACGCGCACGGCTACATGTACGCCCAGCGTACGGCGGACAATCGAATTGCCCTGGGCGGCCGTGGAATTCCTTACCGGTACGGATCGGCGCTCGACCATCGCGGCGCCACCCAGCAGTGGACCATCGACGCTCTCGGGGCGCTCGTTCGCGACATGTTCCCCGCGACCCGCGATGTTCCGATCGAGCACGCCTGGTGCGGTGTGCTCGGAGTGCCACGCGACTGGACCGCCACCGTGGACTTCGACCAGGCCAGCGGGCTCGGCACCGCGGGAGGGTATGTCGGCAGCGGTCTGACCACCACCAACCTGGCCGGGCACACACTTGCCGACCTCGTCCTCAAGCGTGACACCGCGCTCACCCGGTTGCCCTGGGTGGGGCGACGGGTCCGCAAGTGGGAACCGGAGCCATTCCGGTGGCTCGGGGTCCAGGCGATGTATGCGCTGTACCGCACCGCTGACCGTCGCGAGTCCACCCGCGGGCTGGCCGGTACCAGTGGGCTGGCACGGGTGGCCAACAAGATCACGGGGCGCTGACGCCATGGAGACGACTGTGAACCTGCTGCATGTTGACGCCACAACTGCCGAACTGCCCGAGCCGCAACCGAAACCGACGAGTGTCAGCGGTCAGCTGGAATCTGCGATCAGTGTCTGGGCCGATGCGGTGACCGACACCGGGGTGTGGGAATGCGGCCCGGGGGAGTTCACCGCGGACCGTTCGAGTGCGACAGAGGTCTGTCACATCATCTCGGGCGCAGGCAGCGTGGTCGGCGAGGACGGAACGAGCGCCGACATCGGGCCGGGCACGTTGCTGGTCCTGCCCCGAGGGTGGCGCGGGACGTGGTTCGTCACTGAGGCGATCCGCAAGACGTACGTCATGATCGGTGTCTGAGGGCGCGCCCTAAACTGGGGGCATGACCGCGAGCGCTCGGGTCGGCGAGTTCGAGGAGTTGCGGCCACACCTGCTTGCCGTGGCCTATCGCCTCACCGGAACCTTCGCCGATGCCGAGGACATCGTCCAGGACGCGTGGATCCGCTGGGAATCCAACCAGACCACGATCGCCGACCTGCGGGCCTGGCTGACCACTGTGGTGAGCCGGCTGGGTCTGGACCGGCTGCGCTCGGCTGCCCACCGCCGTGAGGCCTATTACGGGGAATGGCTGCCGGAGCCTGTCGTGACCGGGCTCGACGCCAACGACCCGCTCAACGCGGTGGTGGCCGGGGAAGACGCCCGGTTCGCCGCGATGGTGGTGTTGGAGCGGCTCACCCCGGATCAGCGTGTGGCGTTCGTGTTGCACGACGGGTTCGGCCTGCCCTTCAGCGAGATCGCCGGCGTGCTCGGTGTCAGCGATGCCTCGGCCCGCCAATTGGCTTCGCGGGCCCGCCGCGCGGTGTCCGACAATCCGCCTGCTTCGTCGCCCGACGACCTGCACAATCAGGTCGCAGGCGAGCTGATGGCCGCCCTGGCGTCGGGGGAGCTCGATGCTGTCGTCCGGCTGCTGCATCCCGACGTCACGTTCACCGGTGATTCGAACCGTCGTGCCCCGACCGCTGCCCGCGTCATCCACGGGCCGGACAAGGTGGCCCGGTTCATCCTCGGTCTGTCCAAGAAGTATGGCCCGAACTGGTTGGCAGGCAGTCAATTTGCGCTCGTCAACGGCCAGCTGGGGGTCTACACGGCAGGCGCTCCCGCCGGTGACGGCTACCCCGAGATGATGCCGCGGGTGACGATCTTCACCGTTCGCGACGGCTTGGTCTGTGCGGTCTGGGACATCGCCAACCCTGACAAGTTCACCGGATCGCCCCTGCGAGGTGCTCAATGATGCCGAACGAACCGGGCACCTTGGCCCACACGTTGAGCCGAATGATGTTCCGCGGCATGGACAAGATGCGCCATCGCGACGCCTTCGACATCGGCGCACCGACCGGATCGGACTTCACCGGGTTCGAGGACTACCGCCAGATCGTGTTGGTGACCTTCAAGCGATCAGGTGAGGCGATGCCCAGCCCGATCAACCACGGTGTGGCCGGCGGCAAGATCTATGTGCGCACCGATCCGTCGACCGGGAAGGTCAAGCGAATCCGCAACAACCCGAAAGTCCTTGTGGTCGCGAGCAATCTGCGCGGCAAGCCCAGTGGGCCCGTCGTTGCCGGCGTGGCGCGCATTTTGCCCGAGGCCGAACACGCCCACGCCGAGGCGGTCATTGCCGCCAACTGGAGCGCTCCGATGAAGGTGTTCGAACGCAGCCTCGACTACGGCAGTCAACTGGCCGGGGTACCCACGGCTTACATCGAGATCACGCCCGCGGAGGCGTGACGCTCACAGGACGTAGGGGATCAACGCCTTGCGATCGGTGGGGTACTCGGGGAACTTCTCCTGGTACCAGCCGTGGGTGCCCAGCGCCCGGGGAACCAGGTTGCCTGCAGTGATCAGCAGGATCGCGACGCCGGGCAGGGCCCAGGTCAGCAGCGCGAACCCGGACCAGGCGATGATCTCGCCCAGATATGCCGGGCTGGTGACGAATCGGAAGCCGCCGCCGAACGGGATCCGGTACTCGGCAACGCCGGGGTTGTTCTTCTCACGCAGGTTCCGCACGATCGACTCGGAGTTGACCAACAGCGCGAACCCGCACAGGTAGATCACCAACCCCACCAGGAATCGCGGGTCGGTCAACCACGCGGTGGTGTACTGCCCGAAGAAGTCATGGCTGAACAGGGTCCCGTTGAGGTAGCCGTGCATCGATGTGACCAGCATGCCCATCACGATCACCGAGACGTTGAAGGTGCCGCGCTTGCCTGGCATCTGGCGGATCGCCAGCGGGAAGAACCAGCCCCGGTTGGCGTAGTGCAGCATCCAGATTCCGGCCAGTACCAGGGACGTCGGCTCGAACCGGTTCGGCCCGGCCAGGTAGCTGATCAAGAACACCACGGTCGCGGGGATCTCCATCAGCCACCAGCCGAGCTTCGGGTTGAGGTTGAGGCCGAGTTTCGTCGTCGAGAAACGCCCATACGAGCTCTGTGCGAAGAAGCCGCCGATGATCACGAACACGGCGAATGCGAAGGCCGCGGTCAGCACGGTGTCGTAGAACGTGTTGCCGGTGTACCAATGCATGGGCGCTCCTCGCTGAGCAGGTGGTTTCAGCAGCGGGGGCCACTGTTTCTGTAACGTGTTCTACCACCTGGCCGCAGCTTGAAGCCAGCCCCCCGACGTTCACTCCGGAGTCACTGCTCCCCGCGCTCACTCCGCCCAAGGCACCCGGCACGCATCGCCGGAGTTGAAGCCCTGCTCGGTGATGCCCAGCGCCGCGTACATCCGCGACCGCATGTTCTCCACCCCGATCTGATAGGTCAGCTCGATCACGCCGTCGTCGCCGAACCGGCGTTGCAGATCGGCCACCTGCTCGTCGGTGACGGTGTGCGGGTCCGTGGTCATCGCGTTCGCATAGGCGATTGCGGCGCGCTCGTCATCGGTGAACAGCGGCGAGGTTGCGTAGTCGTCGATCGACTTGAGCCGTTCCACGTCGAGGTTCTCCAACCGCATCAGCATGGAGCCGAAGTCCACGCACCACGAGCAGCCGACGGTGCGGGCAGTCCAGAACACCGCGAGCTCGCGGACGGTGGCGGGCAGTTTCTTGGAGCCGCCCTGCAGCAGCATCTCGTGGACACCGTTGGCGACCAACA
Organism: Mycolicibacterium peregrinum; assembly: GCF_001665625.1. Taxonomy (GTDB): domain Bacteria; phylum Actinomycetota; class Actinomycetes; order Mycobacteriales; family Mycobacteriaceae; genus Mycobacterium; species Mycobacterium peregrinum_B. The sequence continues at coordinate 26,277 of NZ_LZSY01000028.1, forward strand.
GACGCGGATGGTGAGCGGCCACCGCGAACGGCTCAGGCACCTCACCGAACTGGCGCTTGGCGTACCAGTACATGGCGCGGGTCAGCAGGCCGGCTTGTTTGGGGGTAACAGCGGGGATTCGTGTCTTCGTCTCGGTCATACCCGTTAGACGAGATGGCCCCGGAATGTGTGACAGGCCGAGCCTGAGCTTGTGTGTGAGTTTTCGCTGGAATCTCGCACACAAGCTCAGGTTCGGCGGGCGTAGCCCGGCGGTCAGAGTGGGGTGAGGAGTTCCCACGGCTTGACGCCGAGGAGACGGGCAAGGTGCCCCTGCATCTGGACGCCGGCAGGCAGCGGGCGCCACCATATGGTCACCTCGGCGATCCTGCCGTCGGCGTCGAGCCGGAAGCAGTCCATACCGTCGACCATCGCGTCGTCGACCTGGAGCCGGAAGTGCGCGGCGTGGTGTGTCCTTCCGCTGAGGACTTCCTTGTAGGTGAGGTCGGCGGCCACCGCGCTGACGGTCTGGATGGCTTCCAGCACTGCCTCGCGGCCGGTGACCGGCTCATCGCCGAGCGGGCCGTACAGCACCACGTCCTCGGCGAGAATCGCGGAAAGAGCGTCTTTGTCGGCGCCGCCGTGCATGCAGTCGACGAACGCCTCCACGGTGTCGCGGTGTGCGGCGAATGTGGTCATGGTCGCTCCTCAGATCACCGTCGTGCCGCCGTCGACCACCAGTTCCATGCCGTTGACATAGCTCGAGTCGTCGGAGGCGAGGAACAATGCGGCCGAAGCGATCTCCGTTGGGTCGCCCATCTCTCGCCGTGGGATCACGGACTCGAACTGCGCCTTCATCTCCTCGTCCATCACCTCCGCCAACATCGGCGAGGCGACCTGGCCGGGGGTCAGCACGTTCACCCGGATCTTCCGGTCCCTCAACTCCGACACCCACACCCGTGCGTAGGCGGGCAGCACGGCCTTGCTTCCCGCGTAGACACTCCAATTTGGGTAGCCCCGCAGCGATGCGTTCGACCCGGTCATGAAGATCGAGCCGCCATCGTTGAACAGCGGCAGCGCCTTCTGGACCGTGAACAGGGTGCCGCGCGCGTTCAGCCAGAAAGCGTCGTGAAAGTCCTCCTCGGTGATGTCACCGAGCCTGCTCTGCTTGCCCACCCCGGCGCTCGCCCACAACACGTCGATCGCGCCCTTCTCCCGCTTGACCGTGTCGAACAAGTGGTCCAGATCGTCGAGGTCGGCGGAATCACCCTGTACGCCAGTCGCATTCCGCCCGATCTGTTCGACGGCTTCGTCCAGTGCATCCTTCCGCCGCCCCGAGATGAAGACGTGGGCTCCCTCGTCGGCGAACAACTTGGCACCGGCCAGTGCCATCCCACTCGTCGCGCCGGTGATCACCGCGACCTTGCCATCAAGTTTTCCCACGATCGCTCCATCTCTCCGAGACTGCCGATGTTAGGTACACCGATCTGAGTGCTTAACGTAATGGAAGGCGATGTCGAGCGCAAGCTATGCACACCGATCGGTACCCGATTGGGCTACGCTGGGCATATGACGGAGCTGGAGAAGGGGCCGCGAGGCCTGCGCCGCGGCAGGGGCGCACGAGAGCGCATCCTCGGCGCGTCACGACAACTGTTCCGCGATCAAGGCATCAACAGCACCGGCATGGACGAGCTCTGCGCGGTGGCCCAGGTGTCCAAGCGCACCTTCTACCAGCACTTCGCCAGCAAGGACGAGCTGATCGCCGAACATCTACGCCGTTTCGATCCCGACGTCCTGCCCGAGGTGTTCGACCGCACCGACCTCACCCCCCGCGAACGGCTACTGGCCGTCTTCGATATCCACGCGCCCCTGTGCCCGTTCATCGCGGCGGCTGTCGAAATCAACGACCCGGGCCACCCGGCACGCCTCCACGCCCGCGACTACAAGTTGGCCTTTGCCGCGCGGCTCGTCGAAACCGCCCGCGAGGCCGGTGCCACCAACTCCGAACAGCTCGGCGAACAGCTGGCGCTGCTCCTGGATGGCGCGTCGGCCCGCAACCGGGTCCTCAATGCCGAAACCTTCGCCACCGCAGCCGCTGTCGCAGCCGTTCTGATCGACAAGGCCATCCCGGCGGCAGCGCCAACGTGCGGCGTGGGCGAGAACTAGCCGCCTCAGCGGGGCGGGTCGTCGTCCTCGGTCAGGTGCTGCAGGATTCGTTCGTTGAGGTCGGCGAGCATGTCGAGCTCGGTTGGGGTGAACAGGTCGATGAAGTTGCGGCGGACATCCTGCACGTGGCCGGGTGCAGCCTTCTCGATGGTGGCGCGGCCGGCCGGCAGCAGGCAGACCATGGTGCTGCGGGCGTCGTCGGGGTTCGGTTCGCGGTTGATCAGCCCGTCCTTCTGCATACGCCGCAACTGGTGGGAGAGGCGGCTCTTCTCCCAGTTCAGGGCATTGCAGAGGGCGTGTGCGGGCATGCGGTCTCCGTCGAGGGCCGAGAGCGCCGCGAGGACCTCGTAGTCGGCTCCGGACAGTCCCGATTCCTGTAGGCGTCGGCTCAGGTGGGCCTCGATCTGTTGATGGGCGTGTATGAACGCTCGCCAGGCGCGGTCTTCGCGAGGGTTCAGCCAGTTCGGCTCCATGGGCCCTGATGTTACCGCGATTGGTTGACGCATCATCAAAATCCGGCTTAATGTTGACGCGTCAACCTTTTTGATCGTCAATCACGATGGGACACCTCATGAGCAGCATCAGCATCATCGGCCTGGGAAACATGGCCCGCGCCTTGGCGGACCGGGCGCTCGCCGGCGGCAACGCCGTCGAGATCATCGGCCGCGACCCGGTGAAAGCGAAGGAATTGGCTGCCGAACTCGACGGCGCCACAGTAGGGATGGCCGGCAATGGCCCGACGGGGGACATCGTCGTCCTCGCTGTGCCGTATGCCAGCGCGGCGGCGGTGGTCAGCGAGTACGGGGATGCCCTGCGCGGCAAGGTCATCGTCGACATCACCAACCCTGTCGCGGCCGACATGACGGGCTTCGTCACCCCCGACGGCAGTTCCGGCGCGCAGGAGATCGCCAAGGCTGTCCCCGCCGGCGCGCACGTCGTCAAAGCGTTCAACACCCTGTTCTCCAACGTTCTGTCCGACGGCCGCCCGGTGGACGTCTTCATCGCCGGCGACGACGCGCAGGCCAAGGCGCGCGTGTCGGCGTTCATCGAGAGCCTGGGGCTGCGTCCGCTGGACGCCGGGCCGCTGCTGATGGCGCGGGCCCTGGAGAGCGCGGGCCTGCTGGAGATAAGCCTCGTCAACCACTCCGTCGGGCACACCAACTTCTCCCTCGGCGTCAACGCCCTCAACTGATCTGCTGCCTACCCTGAAAAGGACAGTCACATGCGTGTTTTCGTCACTGGCGGGACCGGTCATTCCGGTACGCACATCATTCCCGAGCTCATCGCCGCCGGGCACGAGGTCACCGGGCTGGCTCGATCCGACACGGCTGCGGCAGCCGTGTCCGCACTCGGCGCGAAGGTGCGTCGCGGCAGCCTCGAGGACCTCGACGGGCTCAAGGAGGCGGCCGCGGACTCCGACGGCGTCATCCACGTCGCGCACCGGCAAGATCTGCTGCCCGCCGGCGGGATCGACGCGGTGACCGCCGCGGAGGTCCCGGTCATCCACGCCTACGGGGAGGCACTCGCGGGAACCGGAAAGCCGTTGGTCGCGGCGGGCAGTATTGCCTCGTCGTCATTCGGGAAGCTGGGGCGCCCGGCCACCGAGGAGGACCCGGCCCTGCCCGCCGGGCAGGAGTACTCGGGCACCCTGCGATTCCGTAACGCCGTGGAACTCGCCGTAATCGGACTCGCCGAGCGGGGAGTGTGGTCGTCGATCGTGCGGTTTCCCACCATCGCGCACGACACGACCGACACTGCTGGGTTCCTCCCCGGCCTGATCGCACTTGCGAAGGCGAAGGGTTTCGCTGCTTACCCCGGCGATGGCGCGAATCTGTGGAATGCGGTGCACATCAGCGATATCGCCACCCTGTTCCGGTTGGCGCTGGAGAAGGGACCGGCCGGCAGCTACTGGCACGCGGTCGAGGACGAGGGAATCGCGTTCCGCGACATCGCCGAGGCCATCGGCAGCCGTCTGGGCCTGCCCACCGTGAGTGTGCCGGTGGACGCACTGATGCTGCCGGGATACTTCGGCATGTTCACGAATCTGGTCACGATGAACCTTCCGGCCTCCAGCCTCATCACCCGCCAGGCCCTGGGCTGGGAACCCGCTCAGCCCAAACTGCTCGCCGACTTGGACAACGGCCACTACTTCTCGGAGATAAGAATATCTGTTGCCCACCAATGAATTTCGCACGATGCCACGAGGAGTATCCGTGACCACATTCGCCCCGCACCGCAACACCTTGGCGTCCTTCGTCGACTGTATCAACGGCGGCGCAGACGAAGACGTCCTCAGCGGTCTGCTGGCCGAGGATGTGGTGCTGTACGGCCCGTTCAGCGATAAGCCGATCACCGGCCGCGAGGTCGCCGTGGGAACCATCAAGGCCGTCAACGGACTCGCGTCCGATGACACCTACATGGAGGTGCTCAGCGGCGACACCCACCACGCCGCACACTTTCGCCTACAAGTCGGAGACGCCGCAGTCAACGGGGTATTTCTCGTCCTGCTCGACGCGGACGGCAAGATCGCCGAGGTCAACATCTTCTACCGCACGCTGCCGGCCGGTGTTGCGCTGCAACGGAACCTGGCGGAGGTTATCGGCATGCAGCCCTGGGAGTTACGCACGATCGGGGAGTAGCGCCGAACGCGGTTCGGTGACAGGCGAGCCTGAGCTTATGTGTGAGTTTTCGCTGGAATCTCGCACACAAGCTCAGGTTCGGCGCGCGGGGAACCGGCGATCAGCCCTCGGCGTCGTAACTACATGCCGTTTCTGGGTTCCGAGGCGCTGGCGTCCGGCAAGCTCAACCGGTACCAGCTGCGCACCCGGTACGACGCGGTGTACAGGGGCGTTTACGTCCCGCGGGGCACCAACCTCACTCCTGAAGACAAGGCAGTGGCGGCCTGGCTCTGGTCGGGCCGGCGCGCGAGGGTGGCAGGCCTGTCAGCCGCTGCGCTGCACCGTTCGGAATGGATCGACGCCAAACACCCCGCCGAACTCAACCAACCCAGCCAGCACAAGACCGCTGGCATCGTGTTGCACAGCGACGCTCTCGCCGACGATGAGATCTGCCTGGTGCGCGGCATCAGGACCACAACTCCCCACAGAACGGCCTTCGACCTCGGCCGTCGACGTGGACTCACGACAGCTGTGATTCGTGTGGATGCGTTGCTACAGGCCACTTCCCTGAAGATCTCGGAAGTGCACCCGCTTGTGTTGCGGCACAAGGGGATGCGCGGTCTCGTTCAGCTCCGCGAGGTACTCGACCTCGCCGATGACGGTGCGGAATCGCCACAGGAGACCCGGCTGCGTCTGCTGTACACGGAGGCAGGCATGCGTCCATCGCACACCCAGATCAACGTCTTCGACGAGTACACCTTCATCGGCCGTATCGACATGGGCTGGCCGAGGTGGAAGGTCGGCGTTCAATACGACGGGATCCAGCATTGGACCGATCCGAGACAACGCACCAAGGACATCGACCAGGACGCGCAGTATCGCGAACTTGGCTGGCGGCTGGTCCGGGTCGGGGCTGATTTGCTGAAGAATCGTCCTCGCGCAGTCATCGACCGCACCCGCCACGCGCTGCAGGCGGCCGGCGCTCCCTACTGACGAAACTGAGCTTGTGTTCGAGATTCTCGCGAAATCTCGTACACAAGCTCAGACTCGGGAAAAGAGAAACCTAGCGCGCGAACATCAGAGCGCGCTTGACCTCCTGGATCGCCTGGGTCACCTGGATGCCACGAGGGCAGGCCTCGGTGCAGTTGAACGTGGTGCGGCAGCGCCACACACCGTCGACCTCGTTGAGGATGTCCAGCCGCTCGGCAGCCGCCTCGTCACGCGAATCGAAGATGAACCGGTGCGCGTTGACGATCGCGGCCGGGCCGAAGTACGACCCTTCGCTCCAGTACACCGGGCAGCTGGTGGTGCAGCACGCACACAGGATGCACTTGGTGGTGTCGTCGTAGCGGGCCCGGTCGGTGGCGCTCTGGATGCGCTCCTTGGTGGGCGGGTTGCCGCTGGTGATCAGGTACGGCTTCACGGCGCGGTAGGCGTCGAAGAACGGCTCCATGTCCACCACGAGGTCCTTCTCCACGGGCAGGCCGCGGATCGGCTCGATGGTGATGGTGAGCTGCTTGCTCGCCTTCTTGGGGAGCAGATCCCGCATGAGGACCTTGCAGGCCAGCCGGTTCACGCCGTTGATCCGCATGGCATCCGAGCCGCACACACCGTGGGCGCAGGAGCGTCGGAAGGTCAGCGTGCCGTCCAGGTAGCCCTTCACGTACAGCAGCAGGTTGAGCAGCCGGTCGCTTGGCAGGCAGGGAACCCGGAAGCTCTGCCAGCCCGCGGCGTCGGGGTCCTCGGGGTTGAACCGGGCGATCTTGAGGGTGACCATGACCGCGCCCTCGGGGACCGGGGGCAGCGGCGGATCGCCGGCTTCGGGCTTGTCGATGACAGGTGCACTCACGGTCAGTACTTCCTTTCCATCGGCTCGTACCGGGTCTGGACCACGGGCTTGTAGTCCAGCCGGATGTCGGACAGCAGCTCGCTGCCCTCCTTGTAGGCCATGGTGTGGCGCATGTAGTTGGTGTCGTCGCGGTCGGGGTAATCCTCACGCGCGTGCCCGCCGCGGGATTCCTTGCGGTTGAGCGCACCGACCACGGTGACCTCGGCCAGCTCCAGCAGGAAGCCCAGCTCGATCGCCTCGAGCAGGTCGCTGTTGTAGCGCTTGCCCTTGTCGTGCACGGTGATTCGGCTGTACCGCTCCTTGAGCGCGTGGATGTCGGTCAGCGCCTGCTTGAGCGTCTCCTCGGTGCGGAACACCGCGGCGTTGTTGTCCATCGACTGCTGCAGGGCAGTGCGGATGTCGGCGACGCGCTCGTTGCCGTGCTCGGAGAGGATGTCGCCGACCCAGCCGACCACCATGTCCGCCGGGTTCTCCGGCAGGTCGACGTGGTTGTGGTTGGCGGCGTACTCGGCGGCGGCGATCCCGGCGCGACGGCCGAACACGTTGATGTCCAGCAGCGAGTTGGTGCCAAGGCGGTTGGCGCCGTGCACCGACACGCACGCACATTCACCGGCGGCGTACAGGCCCGGGATGACATTGGTGTTGTCGCGCAGCACCTGGCCGTGGATCGTGGTCGGGATACCGCCCATGACGTAGTGGCAGGTCGGGTACACCGGCACCAGTTCGGTCACCGGGTCCACACCCAGGTAGGTGCGGGCGAACTCGGTGATGTCCGGCAGCTTGGCTTCCAGCACTTCCTCGCCGAGGTGGCGCACGTCGATGTAGACGTAGTCCTTGTTCGGTCCGGCGCCTCGGCCTTCGAGCACCTCGAGCACCATCGAACGGGCGACGATGTCACGCGGCGCAAGGTCGACGATCGTCGGCGCGTAGCGCTCCATGAACCGCTCGCCCTCGCCGTTGAGCAACCGGCCGCCCTCGCCGCGCACGGCTTCGGAGATCAGGATGCCCAGGCCGGCCAGGCCGGTCGGGTGGAACTGGTGAAATTCCATGTCTTCCAAGGGAAGTCCCTTGCGGAAGATGATGCCCAGGCCGTCACCGGTCAGCGTGTGGGCGTTGGAGGTGGTCTTGTACATCCGGCCCGAACCGCCGGTGGCGAAGACGACCGCCTTGGCGTGGAAGATGTGGATGTCGCCGGTCGCCAGCTCGTAGGCGATGACGCCGGTGGCCACCGGGCCCGTCGGGGTGTCGGTCAGCGCGATGTCCAGTGCGTAGAACTCGTTGAAGAACTCCACGTCGTGCTTGACGCAGTTTTGGTACAGCGTCTGCAGGATCATGTGGCCGGTGCGGTCGGCGGCGTAACAGGCCCGGCGCACCGGGGCCTTGCCGTGATCGCGGGTGTGCCCGCCGAACCGGCGCTGGTCGATGCGGCCCTCGGGCGTCCGGTTGAACGGCATGCCCATCTTCTCGAGGTCCAGCACCGCGTCGATGGCCTCCTTGGCCATGATCTCGACGGCGTCCTGGTCAGCGAGGTAATCGCCGCCCTTGACGGTGTCGAAGGTGTGCCACTCCCAGTTGTCCTCTTCGACGTTGGCCAATGCGGCGCACATGCCGCCCTGGGCCGCGCCAGTGTGGGACCGGGTCGGGTACAGCTTGGTGAGCACTGCGGTACGGACGCGCGGGCCGGCCTCGACGGCAGCGCGCATGCCGGCGCCGCCGGCGCCGACGATGACGACGTCGTAGCGGTGTTCCTGAATCATTGGTTAACCCCCAATATTCGGGTCGAAGGTGACCAGGACGTAGGTACCCAGAACCAACGTGAACCCTGTCGCCAGCAGCAGCAGCGAATTCAGGTAGAACTTCGTGACGTTCTTACGGGCATAGTCGCCGATGATGGTGCGCAGGCCGTTGGCCCCGTGGATCATCGCGAGCCACAGCAGGGCCATGTCCCAGATCTGCCAGAACGGGGAGGCCCAGCGCTGTGCGACGTAGTTGAAGTCGATGCGGTACACGCCGTCCTGCCACATCAGCATGATGAACAGGTGGCCGAGCGCGAGGAACACCAGCGCCAGGCCGGAGAACCGCATGAACAGCCAGGCGTACTTCTCGAAGTAGGGGATGCCGCGGGGGCGACGGGGTGCGCGCGGGTGGTCCAGCGCGGCCGGCCGGTCGTGCTCGCGTTCCATCACCGGCGCCGGACGGCCCAACCGCGACTCGCCCGCTCCTGGCGCGCTCACAGGAACCGCTCCGCCATGTGCATACCGAGAACTCCTAGTGCTGCGATGAGGACCACGGCAAAGACGCCGACGGCGACCGCGAGCATCTGCCGCTGGTAGCGGGGACCCTGCTGCCAGAAGTCGATGAGGATGACGCGGATGCCGTTCAGTGCGTGGAAGAGCACTGCGGCGACCAGGCCCATCTCCATCAGTCCGACGATGGGCGTCTTGTACGTCTCGATGACCTCGTTGTAGGCCTGCGGGCTCACCCGGACCAGCGCGGTATCAAGGACATGTACAAACAGGAAGAAGAAAATCGTGGCACCGGTAATACGGTGTAATACCCAGGACCACATTCCCGGGTCACCCTTGTACAGGGTGCGCCGACGGGTTTTCCTGGGTTGCGGAGCCGGCACCTCCGTCTGAGTACTCATCTCGCCCTCCAACGTCTTCGGTGGACGTTCGGGACCTGCCTGTGAATTAGCCCCAAACCTCGGGGCGACTCTAAACCCATTTGTGCTGGCGAAGGAATTACGGTTGAGCCGTTCTACCGCAAAAAAGCGAGAAAGTTAGGCTTACCTATCTTACTGTGCGGGTCGGGAATTGGGGTTTCGGAATGCATTCAGAACCTTTGCCGGGAGTGGTCGCATGACGGTCGATGTCGACTGGAACCTGTTGCGTTACAAGGCGATCGAGGCTTCATCCCATGCCTACGCGCCCTATTCGGGATTCCCGGTGGGAGCCGCCGCGCTCGTCGACGACGGCCGCGTCGTGACCGGATGCAATGTGGAGAATGTCTCATATGGCCTAGGTCTCTGTGCCGAGTGTGCTGTGGCCTGCGCCCTGCATTCCGGAGGCGGCGGAAGGCTCGTCGCACTGGCGTGTGTGGGCCCCGACGGGGGCGCGTTGATGCCCTGTGGACGTTGTCGGCAGGTACTGCTCGAGCACGGCGGCCCCGAGTTGCTCATCGACCATTCTCAGGGCCCGCGGCCGCTGCGGGAGCTACTGCCCGACGCGTTCGGGCCCGACGACCTGGAGCGCAGGTAAGGCCAAGTGGTCCAACAACTCCGGGTTACTGGCGAGTAGGTTGACGGCCATGTCGCATCTCGACGCCCCCACCGTCATCCGGACCAAACGTGACGGCGGCACGCTGTCCGACGCCGCGATCGATTGGGTGATCGACGGCTACACGCACGGACGGGTCGCCGACGAACAGATGTCGGCGCTGCTGATGGCAATCTTCCTCAAAGGCATGGCACCGGCCGAGATCGCCCGGTGGACGGCGGCCATGGTCAATTCCGGGGACCGGTTCGACTTCTCGGACCTTCGTCGAGATGGTCAGCCGCTTGCCCTGGTGGACAAGCACTCCACCGGCGGGGTGGGGGACAAGATCACCATCCCGCTGCTTCCCGTGGTGATGGCTTGTGGTGCGGCCGTTCCGCAGGCGGCCGGCCGCGGGCTCGGGCACACCGGCGGCACCCTCGACAAGCTTGAGGCGATCCCGGGATTCACCGCGGAACTGTCGAAAGCTCAGATCCGCCAACAGCTTCGGGACATCGGTGCGGCGGTGTTCGCGGCGGGTGAGCTGGCGCCGGCCGACCGCAAGATCTACGCCCTGCGCGATGTCACCGCCACCACCGAGTCGCTGCCGCTGATCGCGAGTTCGGTGATGAGCAAGAAGTTGGCCGAGGGCGCGCGGTCGCTGGTCCTGGATGTCAAGGTCGGGCGCGGTGCCTTCCTCAAGACCGAGGCCGAGGCGCGGACGCTGGCCGCCACCATGGTCGACCTCGGCAATGCCAACGGGGTGCCGACCCGGGCCCTTCTCACCGACATGAACTGCCCGCTGGGCCGGACCGTCGGCAACTCCGTGGAGGTCGGCGAATCGCTGGAGGTCCTGGCCGGCGGAGGGCCGTCCGACGTGGTCGCGCTGACGCTGGCGCTCGCGACCGAGATGCTCGATGCGGCCGGTATCGGTCACCCCGATCCGGCCGAGACCCTGCGGGACGGCAGTGCGATGGATTGCTTCCGTGCGCTGGTCGCGGCCCAGGGCGGGGATCTGACCCGCCCGCTACCGATCGGGACGGCCACGGAGACCGTGACGGCCCCGCACGGCGGCATCATGGGCGATCTCGACGCCATGGGGGTGGCGCTGGCGGCGTGGCGGTTGGGCGCCGGCCGTGCCCAGCCGGGCGAACCGGTGCAGTTCGGCGCCGGCGTGCGGATCCACCGCAAGCCGGGGGAGCCGGTCGCCGCAGGCGAGGCGCTGTTCACCTTGTACACCGAAACGCCCGAGCGGCTGCCGGGTGCTCTTGCTGAGCTCGACGGCGCCTGGACGGTCGGCGACACCGCGCCCATGCAGCGACCCCTGATCATCGACCGGATCTCCTGACGCGGCGCCAATCGGCAGACACTCACGAATAGGCCGCTATTGGTCTGATCGTCACCCGCCACGGCCCGGTTTCGGCGGCGCGGCGGCGCCGCTGACGCGCATGATGGGGGCATGAGTACGCCGCTGAGTCTGGACAAGATCCAGCACGCTCCCAAGGCCCTGCTGCACGACCACCTCGACGGCGGCCTGAGGCCGGCTACGGTGCTCGACCTGGCCGACCAGCTCGGCTATGACGACCTGCCGGCCACCGAGGTCGACGAGCTGGCCACGTTCTTCCGCACCGCCGCGCACAGCGGCTCGTTGGTGCGCTACCTGGAGCCGTTCGCCCACACCGTCGGGGTCATGCAGACTCCGGAGGCGTTGCACCGCGTCGCCTACGAGTGCGTCGAGGACCTCGCCGCCGACAACGTCGTCTACGCCGAGATCCGGTTCGCCCCCGAACTGCACATCGACCGCGGCCTGTCTCTCGACGAGGTGGTCGACGCCGTGCTGGCCGGCTTCGCCGACGGCGAGAAGGCGGCCGCGGCCGAGGGGCGGACCATCACCGTGCGCTGCCTGGTCACCGCGATGCGTCACGCTGCTCGCTCCCGGGAGATCGCCGAACTGGCAATCCGCTTCCGCGACAAGGGCGTTGTCGGTTTCGACATCGCGGGGGCGGAGGCAGGGTACCCGCCCACCCGGCATCTCGACGCCTTCGAGTACATGCGAGGAAACAACGCGCGCTTCACAATTCATGCCGGTGAGGCGTTCGGCTTGCCGTCCATCCACGAGGCCATCGCATTCTGCGGGGCTGACCGGCTGGGCCACGGGGTGCGCATCGTCGATGACATCACCGAGTTCGACGACGGTACCCAGCATCTGGGCCGGCTCGCATCCATCCTGCGGGACAAGCGAATTCCGCTGGAGATGTGCCCCAGCAGCAACGTACAGACCGGGGCGGCGCCCAGCATCGCCGAGCATCCGTTCGACCGGCTGGCACGACTGCGGTTCCGCGTCACCGTCAACACCGACAACCGGCTGATGAGCGACACCACCATGAGCCAGGAGATGCTGCGCCTGGTCGAGGCCTTCGGCTACGGCTGGAGCGACCTGGAGCGGTTCACCATCAATGCGATGAAGTCGGCCTTCATCCCCTTCGATGAGCGGCTCGCCATCATCGACGAAGTCATCAAACCCCGGTACGCGGTCCTGGTCGGCTGAGTCACCGCGTCGGGCAAATTCTCCCCACCGAAAATTTCCACTGGAAACGCTGTAACGGCAGCGTTTACGGCTGCGACAATCCAGCAGGCCCGACGCAAGATCGTGCCCGGATCAACAAGGAGACCCCATGGCCCGACCCCTCACCACGGTGTTGTCCGGCGCAGTGCTGGCAACGGCGGCGGTGTTCCTTCCGGTTGTCGCGGTACCGACCGCCGGCGCCGACGTCTGCGCCGGAGCAGACGGACGCCATTTCGCTGCCGGAGGCTGCACCAACATCGCCGGCGATGTCGCGACCGGCGCGGCCATCGCGGCCGCCCATGTTCCCTACGTACCGGGCGAAGTCCCGTGCTACACCGTCGAAGGCGTTCCGTACTTCACCCCGCCCGGCGACCCCTGCTGAGAACGCCCGACACCTCAGCCGCGCAGCGCCCCACGGAGTACGTCGGCGAAAGCCCCTGGCGCAGCCATGAATCCACCATGGTCGCCAGGGAATTTCACCGGGCGCACGCCCAGCAGGTCGGCCAGTGCCATCGTGGTCCGCTTGGTCAACAGGCGTCCGGACTCCTCACCGAGTCCCAGCACAACCCGTCCGTTTTTCAGCGCCGCGACATCGGGCAGGTAGCGGGTGGTGCCCCGGAGTTCGTGGTTGAAGAAGTGGTCTGCGTCGCGCAGTTCCTGATCGCTCGGCGCGGGCATCTCCGGTGCCCCGGGCGGTACGTCGAAGCCGGCGTTGGCCATGAACTTGCCCCAGGCCGCGAACATCCCGTCGCGGTTGAACGTCGCGATGATGTCCTCGGTCGCGGCGCGTTGTGCGGCGGCATCGGGTAGCAACTCCAGCAGCGGAGGTTCGTGCGCGACGAGGATGCGCACCCGGTCGGGGTGACGGGCCGCCAATGACAGACCCGTCACCGCACCGCCGGACGAGCCGAACACGTCAGCGGAGTCGGCGCCCAGATCATTGAGGATCGCGGCGACGTCATCAGCCCGGCGCTCCGGGATGGAATTCTCGGTCGGATCGTCGAGGCAGCTGTGCGCGACGCCGCGCGGATCGGCCGTCACCACGGTGCGGTCCCCGGCCAGCGCGTGGGCCAGCGGCGCGAATTCGGCGGCGGCCATCGGCGCACCGAGGATCAGCAACAGCGGGCCCTCGCCGCGCACCTCGTAGTGCAGGCGCGCGCCGGGAACCTCGACGGTGTGCGTGGAAAGGCTGGTCGATGCGGTCATGAGTGATCTGACCGCCGGCGCGGCCAGAACTCATCGGCTCGGGTTACTCAGCCCGCAGCCGCGACTCCACAAAACGCTCCAACGCGTCCCACTGCTCGACGGCCTGGGCGTACGGCGCATCGGGCTTGCGGGCGCCCTCGTCGCCGAGCACATAGCTCACGAACTTGCCGAGGGCCTTGGTCTCGGCGAGCGTCTCATCGACGGTCTTGTCCTCGGAGTAGTCGCTGACATCGCGTAGCAGCTCCACGGCCAACTCCAGCTGGTCGTGGTCGACCGCGTCGGGTCCGTCGGCGATGTCGTCGGAGATGCCCGACAAGACGTAGACGTTCTCGTCGGCGACCTCGACCCGCAGGGAGCCATCGGTCGCGGCGGTCCTGATGTCGTCATAGGTGGCCAGGTCGGACAGATCGTGGTCGTGCTCGTCGGCCAGGTAGCGAGCCAGGGCCCGCTCGGAGCTGAACACGCTGATGCGACCGTTGCGGCCGAGGAAGACCGGATCATCGTCGAGGTAGCAGCGCAAGGTGTAGACGGTTCCCGAGCCGGTCATGATGCGCACCGGGTCGATACCGACCTTGTGCCAGAAGTCCTCGTCGTCGCCCAGGACAGCGGTGTCGGCAACGCTGCGCGCGGGTTCGGCGTCCTCGTCGTCGTCGCCCTCGGAATCTTCGGTGTCAGCGTCGACGGCGAGGTCGTCCTCATCCTCCTCAGGGGCGTCTTCCTCGAGTTCGACCTCGGCCTTCTTGACCGCGGCTTCGTCGATGTCCTCGGGAACGGTGACGATCTCGTCGATGGCGTCGAGCACACCGTCCCAGCCCCGCGCGATCACGGCTTCGATCTCGGCCCAACGCTTGCGCCCGGAGCGGCCGGTGAAGCCTTCCAACCCACCACCGACGGTGCCGAGCACCGGGTTGCCGTTGAAGAACTTGCTGATGGCCGCCAGTTCACACACCGAGCCGATCGAGGACACCACCACCAGCGTGCGGTGCACCGTCGCGACGGACTCTTCGGTCGGCTTGTCGGCGACCAGGTCCGGCAGCCCGACGATGTCGTATTCACGGTCGTCGGCCGGCTGCAGCTTGTGGGCGTTGGCTGCGGTCAGCTTCTCCCACGCCGGGTGGTCGGCGAGATCGTTGTCGGTGTTGGTGCGGACGAAAGCCGCGAGGTCAGCGACCGATTCGAAGGCGAACAGGGCGTCACCCTCGCCGAGGAAGGCCTCCCACTCGTCACCGGCATCCCGCCAACGCGGAGCCCACAGTGTGTAGAGGTCGCCCTTGGTCAGCCCGAGCCTGATCGGCACGATGTCAGCAGCCATGCGGCACAGCCTAATGGGACGCCTCTGACGCCAGTCAGGTTGTCTCCCGTTCGGGGACCGGTTCGGGTGGTATCACACCGTGGGGCGCCAGAACCCCTGAAAGCCCTGCCCGGCATTCGTCGTTCGGACGGGCGAGAGTTTGACCGGGTCGCCCGCCTCGATCATCGTGTTCTCGCCGACGATCATGGCGACATGGCCGTCCCATACCGCCAGGTCACCCGGGCGCAGGGTCCCCGCTGAGACCGCCTTGCCGATGTCCTGCTCCTGGGCCAGCCGCGGAATGTCCAGCCCGGCTTCGTGATAGGCCCATTGGGTCAGCCCGCTGCAGTCCAGGCCGACGCCCGGTGTCGTGCCGCCCCACCGGTAGGGGACCCCGAGTTGTGTCAGCGCATGTCGCACGGCGCTGGCTGCCACGGCATTGGGGGCCACCGCGGTACTGCCGTCGGGCAGCCGCACCGCTACGCCGTCGCCGAACATCCCCGGGTCACGGAGCCCGGTCGGCGCTTCGGAGCGATCGACACCCGATGCCGCCGGTAGGTCTGCGGCGCCACCCCAGCCGCCCAGCGGTGTGCCTCCCGAGAGCCCCGCGCCGGAGAACCCGGCCTCCGGAGGCCCGGCGCCTGAGAATCCCGACCCTGAGAATCCCGACCCTGGGAATCCCGACGACGTCGGGGCACCGGCCGGGAGCCCCGTCGAGCCCGCGTGCATCCCGGCGGTGACCGCACCGGCCTGACCGTCCAGTTCAGCGCGCAGTTCGTCGACGACGGCCGACGCCTCAGCGACCGCGCGCCGCGCCTCGGCCTGCAGCTCCTGAGCCACACCGGGTTCGTCGAGATGGGGGATCAACAATGCGGCGCGATCCTCGAAGCGGTCGATGATCGCCTGCAGTCGCGACCTCGCCTCCGCCACGGCTGAGCCCGCACGCCGGGCAGCAGCGCTCAGTACCTGAGCCTGCGCGGCCAGCTCGGTCACCTCCGCCGCGGTGCCTGCGGCGAAGTCGGCGGCCGCTGTTGCCGCCGTACCCGACCAGTCGCCGGCGGCGCGTTCCCACGATCGGCCGAGTGCCGCGGCGATATCCGACAATGCGGAATGCGCCGCGTCCAGCGTCGTCACGGTGGGCCCGGTTTCCGGCGGGCCACTGCCCACCAGGTCACGCAGCGCATACAGCGGCGTGGCCAGCGCGGCGGCGGACGCGGGCACGGGCTATACCCGCGGCAACAGTGCGGCCGCCCGCTGACCAGCGGCGTCGTAGCCGGCGGCGGTGGCCCCGGCGCTGACGGCACCCGCGTCGGCCCGGGCACTCAGCGCCGCCACCGCGTCGATGTGGGCGCTGACGGATGCGGCGAACGCGGCTACGAATCGTTCGCCGATCGGGCCGAGGGCGCCTGCCGGTGACGGCATCGACCGCAGGGTTGCCGCCACCGCGCTGAGATCGGTGGCGTGTGCGTCGAAGGCGCCGCCGAGGGCGTGGATGCCCGTCATGTCGGCGCGCAGGGGGTCGGCGGTCATGTGGTTAGGACGTCCGCCGCCCCTGATCGGTTCCGCGTGATTCGCGCCGCGTTCGCATGCCCGGTCCCCGGCGCAGCGCCCGAGGCAGACCTGACTCTCAGATGGCCGTGCCACCGCCGTCGGCATGCAATACCGAGCCGGTGATGAATGCCGCCCGCGGCGAACTCAGGAACAGCACCGCGTGGGCGATCTCCTCCGGGGTTGCCGTGCGTCCCAGGGGTAGGGCGCGGCCGAGTTCCTCGTTGGTGTCGCCCCATTGAGCCGCGACGCCTTCGGTGCGGGTGGGCCCCGGCGCGACACTGTTGACTCGCACTCCGCCGGAACCGAATTCGGCGGCCCAGGTGCGGGTCAGCGATTCGACGGCGGCCTTGGAAGCGCTGTAGGTCGAGGCACCTGGTACGCCCTTGGACGCGACCATCGAGGTGACGTTGACGATGCTGCCGCGGCCGCGTTCGAGCATGCCGCCCACCAGGTGTGCGACGAGGAAATAGGTGCCCCGCACATTGGTGTCGAAAGTCCGCTCGAAGGAGGCGACATCCTGTTCGACGGTGAGTGCACCGGGGAACGCCGCGGCGTTGTTGACCAAGATGTCGAGCTCGCCGCATTGCTGTGCGAGAGATCGCACCGAGTCGAGGTCGGCGAGGTCGGCGCTGACGAACCGGACGTCCCCACCGAGCGTGGCCGCGGCGTCGCGTCCCCGTTGTTCATCTCGCCCGGTGATGGTCACCGCCGCGCCGGCTCGGGCCAGCAGGTCGGCACAGGCCAGGCCGATGCCCGCGGTGCCGCCGGTGACCAGTGCGCGATAGCCGTTGAGTTCTGTCGATCCGGATTCCATGGTGTCCTCTCGTTGTTCGTCACGCGACATTTCGGGTGCCGCCGTCTTCGTGGGTGGTCCAGCGGTCGTCTGCGACATCGGCGAGCGCGGCCCGCAGGCGTTCGCGGCTGCGCGCGATGCGTGACATGACGGTTCCCAGGGGGATTCCCATGCGTGCGGCGACCTCGGCATATGTGCAACCCTCGATGTCGGCGTAGTACAACACCGTTCGGAAACCCTCGGGCAGTGCCTGCAACGCATCACGGATCCGGTCGTCGCAGAACAGGTCGAGCGCAAGGTCCTCGGCGGAGCGCTGCACGGTCGTGGAATGGGTTGCGCTGCCGAACATGTCGCTGTCGGTGAACTCGGGGACGGCGAACGTGTCGGGACGACGTTGCTTCATGCGGTGCGTGCTGATCCACCGGTTGTGCAGGATGCGGAACAGCCACGCACGGAGATTGGTGCCCGGTTCGAACCGGTGGAAACCGGTGTAGGCATTCATCAATGTGTCTTGGACCAGGTCCTCGGCGTCGGCCTGGCTGTGCGTCAGGCGCCGCGCGGTGCGCAGCAGGACGGAGTGAAATGGCATGGCGTCGCGCACGAACCGGGCAGCCAGTTGCGCGTCACAGTCGGCTACTGACGTGATATCGGCTGACGGGGCGGTTACGACTCTCGTCATGATCAGAACTCCAGCGTTTGAGAACAAGAACGAATGTGTCCTCAGCCTGGTTCGCGAAAGCTCGTAGCGGACCCTTGAGAATCCGTGGTCCTCGTAGTCCGTGGGGTGGACACCGGATAGACATGCACGCCGACGGCGCCGACCGTTAAGGTCAGCGCATGGATGTGCGCGTCGTCGACCACCCCCTGGCCGCCGCGCGGCTGACCACCCTGCGGGACGAGCGGACCGACAACGCTGGGTTCCGTGCGGCGCTGCGTGATCTGACGATGATGCTGGTGTACGAGGCGACCCGGGACGCTCCCTGCGAGCAGATCGCGGTGCGCACCCCGGTGACCGATACGACCGGGTCGCGGTTGGCCAATCCGCCGCTGTTGGTGCCGGTGCTGCGGGCGGGGCTCGGGATGGTCGACCAGGCGCACGCGCTGATCCCGGAGGCACAGGTCGGGTTCGTCGGGATGGCGCGCGACGAGTCGACGCACCAGCCCACGCCCTACCTGGCGTCGCTGCCCGACGACCTGAGTACGCGGTCGGTGTTCGTGCTCGACCCGATGCTGGCGACGGGCGGATCGATGGCCTACACCCTCAACCTGCTGAAAGAGCGCAACGCCGACGACATCACCGCGGTGTGTGTGGTGTGTGCTCCGCAGGGGATCGCCGCGCTGGAGAAGGTCGCCCCCGAGATCCGGTTGATCACCGCGACCATCGACGAGGGCCTCAACGAGATCGCCTACATCGTCCCGGGGCTCGGCGACGCCGGGGACCGTCAGTTCGGCCCGCGTTAAGGCCGCTCAGGCTCGGTCGCCGTCAGGTACGGCCGGGACAACACCAGCGCCGCCGCGGTGGCCAGCATGAGCACATACACCGGCAGCAGATGGATGAAGGTCGTGTACCCGATCGCGTAGTGCACGGCCAGCGCAGGCAACGTGCCCGTCACGAACCCGATCAACAACGACCACCACACCCAGCGCTCGCCGCGGCGGAATCCCCACAGCGCGATCAATGCGATCGCGAGCCCGGAACCGATCAGAGCCCCACCGAATCCGGCCCGGTCGTGGGCGATGAAGCCGAGCAGTTGCGGTTCGGCGGCCCGCAGCGTCGCACCGTGGGTGTGCAGGTAGCCCAGGTCGGTGCTGACGAACACGTCGGTCAGCCCGACGAACGAGATGGTCGCCCCGGCGACGGCGAGCCCGGCGCCGAGTCCGATGAACAGCAACTGTCCCCACAACGCGCGCCGGCGCTGTGGCTCCGGACCGTCCGGCAATGACCGCCATCGGGTCGGGTCGGGCTTGTTCCAGACCGCGGCCAGCAGCATCGGGAACAGCGTCACCACCACCAGCGTGTGCAGGGGATCGACGAACCCTGTCCCGACGAAGTAGAACAGCGTGAGGAACGCGACGAGGCCCGAGATGAGCAGGGCCGTGCGCGCCCATGCCAAGCCGCGCCTGATGCCGCCCCAGGACAATCCGGTGTACAGCGCGCCGAGGCCGATCATGTTGCCCGCCATGCTGATCCGGTCATGTTGGATGAAATGCACCAGGTTGTCGTTGATCTGGCGCAGGTCATCCACCCCGAGGTCGAGATAGGAACGGTCATAACTGAGCAACACCGGACCGAGCGTGATGGCGCCGGCACCGACACCGGCCACCATCAAGCCGAGTCCGGCCAGCACACCCCACAGCCAGCCCGGCCAGCGAAACGGGTTGAGCCCGGCATCGGCCAGGCCCGGCGGCGGTGTCGATGTCTGCGAGGCCGCCTCGATCACGCGGTTGAACCAGCCCGGACCGGTCGCGAGCAGCACGCTCGGCCGGGCCAGCACGATGACGTCCGGATCTTGCAGCGCCACAACGGTGGCCGTGACGTCAGGATCCGACAGGTAGCGGTGCTCACGGCCTGCACCGATGATCACGTCGTCGACGTCAGCGGCGATCAGTTCGGCTACCTCGGCCGAATCCACCCGCGCGACGACACGGCAGCGCCGACCCGTGGCGGCCCGACGTACGGTTTCGACGTCGGCGGCGGTCACGGGTGCGATCTCGATGATGCCGGCACCCTGGACCGGCAACACCAGTACGGCGTCGCGCGCCACCGACGGCGGGACCACCGCCCCGAAGCGGCCTATCCACTCCGGCGGGACCGGCGGGTGATCGAAAACCCTTGGGATCCAGCGATACCCGCCCGCCTCGACCAGCGTGGCCAGAAACCGCAACGCCCAGCGCTGGGTGCGGTGTTCCCCGAGGACGGCGGACGCGATGGGGCGAAGCGGTTGATAAGTCCAGTCCGGCATTACGTATCCGGCTACCAGCGCGCGGCGGCGTCGGCGAGGTCCTGGCTCAGCTTCTGAGCGTGGGCCCGTGCGGTATCCAGATCATCGGTCGGTGCACAACGAACTTCGGTGTAGGACTTGAGTTTCGGCTCGGTTCCCGATGGACGTACCACCACGCGGACCGAGGTGCCTGCGTCCTCACCGGTGAAGATCAGCGCATCGGTGCGTTGTTGTCCACGCCGCTCCAGCAGATCTTCGACGGTGACGGCGATCCCGGCCAGTTCGGTCGGCGAGTCCTCGCGCAATCGGGCCATGGCCGTTTCGGCGTCGTCGACGTGGCGCGTGACCGCGCCCGTCACGTGCACGCCGTGCGCCTTGGCCAGCGCATCCAGGGCGTCGAGTATGGTGCGCCCCTGAGCGCGTAGTGCGGCCGTCAGATCAGCGGCCAGGATGGCCGCGCTGATCCCGTCCTTGTCGCGTACCGAGGCCGGGTCGACACAATGCCCGATCGCCTCCTCGTAGGCGTAGACCAGGGTGTTACCGGGTGACTGGGCGCGGGCCAACCACTTGAATCCGGTGAGGGTTTCCGCGTGCTGGGCACCGTGCGCCGCCGCGATGGCGGCCAGCATCCGCGAGGACACCACGGTGCTGGCGACCAGGGCAGCTTCGCTCACCGGGCCGGGCTCGAGCTGAGACAAGATGTAATCGCCGAGCAGCCAGCCGGTTTCGTCACCGGTGAGCATGCGCCAACCGTCTGGGCCCGGCACCCCGACGGCGCACCGATCGGCATCGGGGTCAAGGGCGATCGCGATCTCGGCGTCGATGTCGTCAGCCAGGGCGAGCAGCGCGTCGACCGCACCCGGCTCCTCGGGATTGGGGAAGCTGACCGTGGGGAAGTCCGGGTCGGGCGCGAACTGTTCCTCGACCACGTGCACGTCGTCGAATCCGGCCAGGGCCAGGGCATCAAGCGCGTACTCGCCGCCGACTCCGTGCAGGGGCGTCAGCGCCACCCGCACCGAACCTGTGCTGCGACGGACTCGGGCGGCCCGCTCCAGGTATCCGTAGACCTGATGGCGCCCACCGGTTTCCACGGGGGATCGGCGGATTTCATCTGCGTACGGCGCCCGAGCCACCGCTGCCTCGATCTCACGGTCGGCAGGGGAGATGATCTGCATGCCACCGTCGAGAAACACTTTGTAGCCGTTGTCCGTCGGCGGATTGTGCGACGCGGTGATCTGGATGCCGGCAACGGCAGGCAGGTGCCGAACGGTGTAAGCGACGATCGGTGTGGGGACTGCGGCCATCATGAGGACAACCTGGAAACCCTCGGCGGCAAGGACTTCGGCGGCCGCCAGAGCGAACTCGTCGGAACGGTGCCGGGCATCGCGGCCCACCACCACGTGCGACCCGCCCAGGCATCTGTCCTTCAGGACCTGGGCCAGTGCCCAGGTGGTACGGATGACAACGGCCAGGTTCATGGCATCGGGCCCGCCCCGCAACGGTCCGCGCAGCCCGGCGGTGCCGAAGGTCAGCGGATTGCTGAACCGGCGGTCGAGTTCTTCGGGAGTGCAAGAGGACAATTCGGCCGCGGTTTGAGGGTCGGGGTCATGCGCGATCCATTCGGCGGCGGCGGTCGCGATGGTGGTCATGACCCAAGTGTGCCCGCAGCGGCGTCGGAGTACGCCAGCTTGCGCAGGACCGGTGCCACCAGCATCAGCAGATCGAACTCCAGATCGGTGAGGTTTTCCCGCATCGTGGCGTGCAGCCAGGCATCGCGTTCGTCACGGTCGGCCTGCAGCAACGCAGCTCCTGCCGCGGTGATCTCGATGAGCTGTCGGCGGCGGTCGTTCTCGTCGGGACGTCGCGCGATCAGCCCGCGGCGCACCAGTTCGTTGATGCTGTCGGTCAGTGACTGGGCCCGCACATGCAGCCGCGCGCCCATCTCGGCCGGGGTGGTGGTTCCGCTGCGGCTCGCCTCGCCCAGCAGCTCCAGCTGGCTCAACGTCAGGCCGTGATCCGGACGGTGCCGCCGCATCTGCCGGGTCACCGCCATCATCGACTCGCGCAGTTCAGTCGCCGATGTTGCTGCCATAAGAAGGTTATACCTTGGTATTCGACGCGATTGAAGCATTTGAATGCCATTACACCGTGAATATTGCGAAGGTATCCCTTACTATCTCGGTAGGAGGTGCATGACGGGGATGACACGGACGCTGCGGTGGATGTTGCTTCTCGTCGCGACCGTCGCCGTCACCGTCCCGCTCACCCTCGTCGACGTGCCCTCGGCCGCGCTGTTCGCGGGACTCGCGGTAGGCATCGTGCTGGCGCTGGTCTCGCTCGCCCCGGAACAGATGCCGCGCCCGGCGGGGGTGATCGCCCAGGGTGTGCTGGGCGTGTACATCGGCACGATGGTCCATCGGGACGCCGTCAGTGCGCTCGGATCGGACTGGCTGATCGTGCTGGTGATCACCGTGGCCACGTTGGTGCTCAGCATCCTCGCCGGCGGATTGCTCGGTCTGCACCGCGACGTCAGTCCGCTGACCGGCTCGCTCGCGCTCGTGGCCGGGGGCGCGTCGGGCCTGGTGGCCATCGCCCGGGAACTCGGCGGCGACGATCGCGTCGTGTCCGTCGTCCAATATCTTCGGGTGGCACTGGTCACCGGGACCATTCCGCTCGTGGTGACCCTGGTCTTCCACGCCGACCGGTCGCATCCGCCGTCGGACCCGGCTGAAACTGCTTCGGCACCTTGGTATCTCAGCCTGGCCATGCTTGCCGCGATCGTCGCAGTCGGGGTGGTCGGCGGGCGTTGGGCCAGGTTGCCGGGCGCCGGACTGCTCGGCCCGCTGGCCCTGACGGTGGCACTACAGCTCACGGGTCTGTCCTTCGGGCTGGCCGTTCCGGTGCTTCTGGTGCAGGCCGCCTACATGGTGATCGGCTGGCAGGCCGGCATCGCCTTCACCCGCGACTCGCTACGGACGATCGGCCGGATACTTCCGTTGGCGTTGACATTGATAGTCGTGCTCGGCGTGGCGACCGCCGGACTCGGGGTGGTGCTGGCCAACGTCACCGGGATGACGCAATTGGAGGGCTACCTGGCGACCAGTCCGGGTGGCGTCTATGCGGTGCTCGCCACCGCCGTGGAGACGGGGTCCAACGTCACCTTCATCATCGCCGCCCAGGTGCTCCGGGTGCTGCTGATGCTGTTCGCCGCCCCGCTCATGGCGCGGGTCATGGCCCGGCTGGCCCGGCGCCGCGACGAGCCTCACGACCGGGAGGCCGACGAACCGGTGGCCGCCGTCGGGCGATAGCTGATCGGCCTGCTCATCGCCGGTTCAGGCCGGACAACTGCCAGGCAAGCGCGCGGCGGACGGCGGGCAGCTTGCCGGCCAGTCGCATGACGCGATTGCGGAGCGGGCGGCGGCGGGCCGATGCGGTGGCGAGTTCGGTGAGCCGGCTGGTCATCGAGACCACACGACGTGCGGTGTGGCGGCGGGTGGCCGCGTACTCGTCGAGCACGGCGTCGTCGGCTCCGGCGTCCAGTACCTGCGCCAGGTGCTCGCCGAGGACGACGGCATCCTCGATGCCGAGGTTCATCCCCTGCCCGCCGGCGGGGGAGTGCACGTGGGCGGCGTCGCCTGCCAGCAGGATGCGGTGGTCGCGGAACGCGTCGGCAACTCGGTGATGCACCCGGAACCTGGAGCCCCACACCACCTCTTCGACCACGGCGGGCTCGGCCACCGGGCCGCGCTCATCCAGCAGCGACTGCACAAACGCGACGTCCGGGTGCTGCGGGGCTTCGTCCACCGTCGCGACGATGCGGTACATCCCGTCGGGCAGTGGTGCGACGACGACCAGCCCGGCCGGCGAGAAGTACAGGATCACCTCGTCGGCCGGCACGCCGCCGGACAGCCGGACATCGGCCAGCGCGAACGACTCGCCGTAGGTGCCGCCGTTGAACGCGATCCCGGCGTGTTCGCGGACCGTGCTGTGCATGCCGTCGGCGCCGATCAGGTACCGGGCCCGGATCTGCTGGCCATCGGCGAACGTAGCCATCGCCTGGTCGGCGGTCTGCTGGATCCCGATGACCGAAGCGGGGCGGACGACCTTGCCGCCCAGCTCCTCGAGCCGGTTGAGCAGGAACGCCTCGGTGTCGGCCTGCGAGATCATCAATGTGTACGGGTAGCGGGTCGGCAGCTGGCTGAACGGCACCGCGACCAGGAGATCGTCGCGGTCCCGGATGGCGAAGGTCGGCGTGTGCACGCCGCGAGCGACGAGGTCCGCGACCACCTCGTAGGGCTCCAGCAATTCCAGCGTGTGCGGGTGGACCACGGCGGCCCGCGAGGTGTTGGTGCCCTCGGCCTGTCGATCCACGACGGTCACCTCGTGACCGTGCTGGATGAGCACGATGGCGGCGGTCAGGCCGACGGGTCCGGCTCCGACGATCAGGACGTCGGTGGTGAGCGCTTGCATCTTCGACTCCTTTGTCAACAACTGTTGGTCAACGCTTGTTGACTTCAAGGTAGGCCCGTGGCGGGCTGGATGTCAACGGTCGTTGACCTACACTTGTTGACATGCGACGACCGGCAGCCGAGACCAAGTCCGTGATCCTCGCCGCGGCTCGGGAGCGCTTCGCCGCCGACGGATACGAGCGCGCGACGATCCGGGCGATTGCGGCCGACGCCGGGATCGACCCGGCGATGGTGATGCGCTACTACGGCAACAAGGAGCGGCTGTTCGCCGCGGCCGCCGAATTCGACTTGGAACTACCGGATCTCACGCGGATCCCACGCGAAGAGATCGGCGCCGCGCTGGCCGCGCATTTCCTCGAACGCTGGGAGCGCGACGAGGCGCTGTTGATCCTGTTGCGCGCCGGTGTCACCAACGAGGCAGTGGCCGAGCGGATGCGCACGATCTTCGCCGCACAGCTCGCCCCGGCGATAGCGGAGACCAGTGGCGACGCTCCCGACACCCCGGTTCGGGCCAGTCTCGCCGCGTCCCAGGTACTGGGCATGGCGTTGTGCCGCTATGTCCTGGAATTCCCGCCGCTGGTCACGATGTCGCGTCAGGAGGTCGTCGACTGGATCGGCCCCACCCTGCAGCGGTATCTCGTCGGCTAGATCTGTCTGATCACCGAAGCCAGCAGGGAACCCATCCGGGTTGCGGACTGACGCCCGGCCTCTAGGACCTCGGTGTGGCTGAGCGGTTCACCCGTCATCCCGGCAGCCAGGTTGGTCACCATCGAGATGCCCAGGACCTGCAGGCCGGCGGCCCGGGCGGCGATGGTCTCGTGCACCGTCGACATGCCGACCAGATCGGCTCCCAGGGTGCGCAGCATCCGGATCTCGGCCGGGGTCTCGTAATGCGGGCCCGGCAGCCCGGCATAGACGCCCTCGGCCAGGGTCGGCTCGATCTCTCGGGCCAGGGCTCGAAGTTTGGGGGAGTAGGCGTCGACCAGGTCGACGAACTGCGCACCTACCAGCGGCGACCGCGACGTGAGGTTGAGATGGTCACTGATCAGTACCGGCTGGCCCACCTGATACTCGGCACGCAGCCCGCCGGCCGCGTTGGTCAGCACCACGGTGGACACGCCCGTTGCCGCAGCCGTCCGGACCGGATGCACCACATGCTGCAGGTCGTGGCCCTCATAAGCGTGGATGCGCCCGGCCAGCACCAGCACGCGGTGACTCCCGAGGCGCACCGAGTGCACCAGGCCGCCGTGGCCGGTCGCGGTCGGCGGGGTGAAGCCGGGGAGATCGGCCATCGGCACCGTTGCCACCGGCTCGCCCAGCTCGGTTACCGCGGGTGCCCAACCCGATCCGAGCACCACCGCGACATCGTGGCGTTCGACGCCGGTCCGTTCGGCGATGGCGGCGGCTGCCTGGCTGGATGCCTGGGGATCGGTCACGATAGGCGAGCTTAACCGCCGGAAACGGGCAGTGAGATACTGCGAGGATGCCGTCTGCCACCGCCTCGCTGAGCGTCGAGGACGCCATCAACCGGCGTCGTGGCGACCTCGTCGAACTCTCCCACTCGATACATGCCGAGCCTGAGTTGGCGTTCGCCGAGCACCGCAGCTGCGCCAAGACCCAGGCGCTGGTGGCCGAGTACGGCTTCGAGATCACCGCGGCAGCCGGCGGGCTGGACACCGCGTTCCGGGCCTCCTACGGCAGCGGCCCGCTGGTGATCGGGATCTGCGCGGAGTACGACGCCCTGCCCGAGATCGGGCATGCCTGCGGACACAACATCATCGCGGCCTCGGCGGTCGGCGCCGCGCTGGCTCTCGCCGATGTCGCCGACGAGCTCGGCCTGACCGTCGTGTTGATCGGCACCCCGGCCGAGGAACTCGGTGGCGGAAAAGTCTTGCTGCTCAATGCCGGTGTGTTCGACGACATCGCCGCCACGGTCATGCTGCATCCCGGGCCCGTGGACATCGCCGCGGCGCGCTCGCTGGCGCTCTCCGAGGTGACGGTGAATTACACCGGCCGGGAATCGCACGCCGCCGTGGCGCCCTATCTGGGTGTCAACGCCGGTGACGCGGTCACCGTCGCGCAGGTCGCGATCGGGCTACTGCGTCAGCAGCTCATGCCGGGGCAGATGGTGCACGGCATCGTCACCCACGGCGGGCAGGCCACCAACGTCATTCCCGGTCGGGCCGAAATGAGATACACGATGCGGGCCACCGACATGTCGGCCCTGCGCGAGCTGGAAGACCGGATGGCGGGCTGTTTTTCGGCCGGGGCACTGGCGACGGGCTGCGAGCACCAGGTCACCGAGATCGGCCCGGCCTACGCCGAACTTGTGCCCGATCCGTGGCTCTCGGAGACCATCCGCGCCGAGATGCTGCGCCTGGGCCGTAACCCGTTGCCGGAGAACGTGGAGGCGAGTGTGCCACTGGGCAGTACCGACATGGGCAACATCAGTCAGGTGATGCCCGGCATCCATCCGGTGATCGGTATCGACTCGGGCGGCGCCGCGATCCACCAACCGGCGTTCACGGCTGCCGCGGCGGGTCCGAGTGCCGACAAGGCCGTGTTGGAAGGTGCAATCATGTTGGCCCGCAGCGTCGTTCAGCTGGCCGAGACGCCTGCGCAGCGGGACCGGGTCCTGGAGGCGCTGCAGAGGAGGCAGGCGTCATGAGTGTGCTGCAGCATGCGGCTGCCCGCTGGTTGTCGGCCAACTACGACGAGATGGTGTCGTGGCGGCGGCACCTGCACGCCCATCCTGAACTTGGTCGCCAGGAGTTCGCGACCACCGAGTTCGTGGCCCGACACCTGGCCGAGGCCGGGCTGAACCCCAAGGTGCTACCCGGCGGCACCGGGTTGACGTGTGACTTCGGGCCGGAGGACCGCCCGCGGATCGCGCTGCGCGCCGACATGGACGCCCTGCCGATGGCCGACCGCACGGGCGCGTCCTACGCCTCCACGGTGCCCAACGTCGCGCACGCCTGCGGGCACGACGCCCACACCGCGGTACTGCTCGGCGCTGCGATGGCGTTGGCGTCGGTGCCGGAGCTGCCGGTCGGCGTCCGGTTGCTGTTCCAGGCGGCGGAGGAGCTGATGCCCGGCGGCGCGATCGACGCGATCAACGCGGGTGTGCTGACCGGGGTGAGCCGGATCTTCGCTCTGCACTGCGACCCTCGGCTGGTCGTCGGCCAGGTGGCCACCAAGCCCGGACCGATCACGTCGGCTGCAGATTCCATCGAGATCACCCTGCACTCGCCCGGCGGGCACACCTCCCGGCCGCACCTGACCGGTGACCTGGTCTACGGGCTGGGAACGTTG
Source organism: Mycolicibacterium peregrinum (assembly GCF_001665625.1). Taxonomy (GTDB): domain Bacteria; phylum Actinomycetota; class Actinomycetes; order Mycobacteriales; family Mycobacteriaceae; genus Mycobacterium; species Mycobacterium peregrinum_B. The sequence goes on from NZ_LZSY01000028.1 coordinate 54,270, forward strand.
ATCACCGGGCTGCCCGGCGTGCTGTCCCGTCGCATCGACCCCCGCCACGACACCGTGATGGTGTGGGGCGCGGTCAATGCGGGTGTGGCGGCCAATGCCATCCCGCAGATCGGCACCCTGGCCGGGACCATCCGCACGGCAAGTCGCGATACCTGGCTGACGCTGGAATCGATTGTGGAAGAGACGGTTACGTCGCTGCTCGCGCCGCTGAACATCTCGCACAGCCTCAATTACCGGCGCGGCGTGCCCCCGGTGGTCAACGAAGAGGTGTCCACCCGCATCCTCACGCACGCCATCGAGGCCATCGGCCCCGACGTGCTCGCCGACACCCATCAGTCCGGCGGTGGCGAGGATTTCTCGTGGTACCTGGAAGACGTGCCCGGTGCCATGGGCCGGCTCGGCGTCTGGAGCGGACAGGGGCCGCAACTCGATCTACATCAGCCGACGTTCGACATCGACGAACGTGCGTTGGGCGTCGGTGTCCGGACGATGGTCAACATCGTCGAGGCCTCGGCCTAGCCACCTTCCACCGCGAGCGTGCGTGTCTGCTGGTCAACGCGCCGCGCAGCGCCGGCATTATGCCCACGCTCGGCGCCCACCGGTTGTGCACAGCGCGCAGTTCATCCACAGATCCGCAGATTGTGTCTTCCGAAGATGTTGCGCACCAACAAAGCTCGTTGGCATGGACCAGCAACTGATGAGAGTGTTCGACGAGCAGAACGGCGTGGCCGGCAGCGGCCAGATACTGGCCCGCATGACGCGCCACGCGTTCGAATCGGCGGTGCATTCTGGCGTGCTCGAAAGGATCTGGCACGGAATTTACTGTCGAGGTGAGCCCACCGAGCAGCTCCGGTTACACGGCTTGGACCTCTCGTGTGGCAAGAAGGTGCCGCTGTGTCTGACGAGCGCCGCGGCTGTACACGGGTTCGACACCGAAGGGTCGGCTGACTTGCACGTCCTCAATCCGCCAGGCTGCCAACTGCGGTCGGTCGACGGATTGGTGGTGCACCGACGGGATGGCGCGCCGCTCACCGTCGTCGCTGGCAGATACGTCACGGCGCCGGCTTGGACTGCCATCGAGGTGGCGCGCGCACTACCCCGCCCGCGCGCTCTGGCCACGCTGGACGCCGCACTACGCGGCGGCACGTGGAGCCGCACCGAACTTTGGCGCGCAGCTACTGAGCAGGCCGGCCGTCGCGGCATCGTCGCCGTCCGCAACCTCATTGCGCTGGCCGACGAGCGCGCCGAGTCGCTGATGGACATCGGGTGGATCGTCATCGCGATCGTGTTCGAGGACGTGCGGCACCGCGGCGGGGAGATGGTGGCCCGCATCAATGCGCAGTTAAGTCACGCTCCGGCGGCGTGAGGGTGCGCAGAATGGCGGCGAAATGCGGCGTGTCGGACAGCAAACACGCACGCTCGCGGAGAGAAATTACGGCCCGATATTGCGAGCGGGACGGGTACGCAGATCGTGCACGTACTCGTCCGGCGCCCCGGCGATCTCAGCGGCGTCGGCCATCACTCCGAGATAGCGGGCCGAGGGCAGACCGCCCTCCCAGGCGTCGACCACGTACAGCCATGCGAGCACCGGGTCGGTCGTGGTGTCCGACGACAACCTGTGCACCCGGCAGCGGATCTTCTTGTGGAACCCGAGTTCGGAGCCCTCCCACCGATCGAGGGAATGCTCGTCGGCCGGCGTCATGTCGTAGAGCACCACGAACACCTTGGACAGCGGATCCTCGACGACGGTCGCCAGCGCGCCTTCCCAGCCGATGTCCTCACCGCCGAACGTCAGCCGCCAGCCGTGCAACCACCCTGTTCCGGCCATCGGGGAATGCGGAGCCCGCTCGAGCATTTGCTCCGGATGCATATTGGACCCGTAGGCGGCGTAAAGCGGCACGGTAAGACAGCTTAGTGCGCAAAGTTGGTTAGGTTGGTGCCGTGGCTACCCGCATCGTGATCATCGGCGGCGGACCCGCCGGCTATGAGGCGGCTCTCGTCGCCGCTGCCCGCGGCCCGGAGGTCGCTCACGTCACCATCGTCGACTGCGACGGCATCGGCGGCGCGTGCGTGCTGTGGGACTGTGTGCCGTCCAAGACGTTCATCGCCTCCACAGGCGTGCGGACCGAACTTCGGCGCGCTCCCAACCTGGGATATTCGTTGGATTTCGAGCAGTCCAAGATCTCGCTGCCGCAGATCAACGAGCGGGTGAAGAACCTGGCCACGGCACAGTCCGAGGACATTGCCGACCGGCTGCGCAGCGAGGGTATCGAGTTGATCGCGGGCCGCGGCGAACTGATCGACGACGTCCCCGGCATGGCCCAGCACCGGGTCAAGGTGACCGGCCCGGACGGTGCCGTCAGCCAGCTGACGGCCGATGTGGTGTTGATCTCCACCGGCGCCAGCCCGCGGGTGCTGCCCAACGCCGTGCCCGACGGGGAACGCATCCTCAACTGGCGCCAGCTCTACGACCTCGAAGCGCTGCCCGAGCATCTCGTGGTGGTCGGGTCGGGTGTCACCGGCGCCGAGTTCGTCAACGCCTACACCGAACTCGGGGTGACCGTGACGGTCGTGGCCAGCCGCGACCAGATCCTGCCGCACGAAGACTCCGATGCCGCGGCTGTGCTGGAGGAGGTGTTCTCCGAACGCGGCGTCACCCTGGTCAAGAATGCCCGCGCCGAGTCGGTCACCCGCACCGAGAGCGGCGTGCGCGTCACGATGGCCGACGGGCGCACCGTCGACGGCAGCCATGCGCTGATGACGGTCGGCTCGGTGCCCAACACGAGTGGTCTCGGTCTGGAGCGCGTCGGCATCGAGCTCGGGCCGGGCAATTACCTCAAAGTCGACCGCGTGTCGCGGACCTCGGTGTCCGGCATCTACGCGGCGGGAGACTGCACCGGACTGCTGCCGCTGGCCTCGGTGGCGGCCATGCAGGGACGCATCGCGATGTATCACGCCCTCGGCGAGGCCGTGGCCCCGATCCGCTTGCGCACCGTCGCCGCGGCGGTGTTCACCCGACCGGAGATCGCCGCGGTCGGGGTTCCCCAGGCTGCGATCGACGACGGGTCGGTGCCGGCCCGCACCCTGACCCTGCCGCTCAACACGAATGCCCGGGCCAAGATGTCCAGCCTGCGCCGTGGTTTCGTCAAGATCTTCTGCCGCCCGGCTACCGGGGTGGTGATCGGCGGCGTCGTGGTGGCCCCGATCGCCTCCGAGCTGATCCTGCCGATCGCCCTGGCGGTTCAGAACGGTATCCCGGTCACCGAGTTGGCCCAGACCTTCTCGGTGTACCCGTCGTTGTCCGGTTCGATCACCGAGGCCGCGCGTCAACTGATGAAGCACGACGACCTGGACTAGGCGGCTGGTGTCAGGCCTGCCGGCGTCGTCGCAACAGCGCCGTGATGATGAGCGTCAGGATCCCGGCGACACACAAGATGCCGCCGCCGAAGATGGCGAAAATACCGCCGACGAGCGATGCGGGTTTGGCGTCACCACCCACGCCGAACTCGTCTGAGGCAGCACCTTTGCATGTGACGGCATAGTCCGAGGCCTTTTGCACGGTCACGGTGAACAAGGCCTGCCACTGGTTGATCGTGAGGGTGCCGTCGTAGTTGTCCACCTTGATGTCATCGTCGGTACCGGTTCGAGTGCTGACGTTGCACCGAACGTGGTGATTCTCATCAGGTTCGGCAGCGAAGATCACCCTGGTCTCACCGGCGTCGAAGTGCACCGTCGTCGTCTCGCCGTTTCCGAAGGTGTGTTCGGCATCCGGTGCCGCGTCGGAAAAATTCCCGATCATCCCCACGCCCCCGAGTACCGCGACCAGAACCCCGACGATGAGCAGTGCCGCGCCGACGCCGTACCAGAGCTTCTTCGGCGCCGCCTTCTGTTGCGGCGGGCCGGGAAAGTGACCAGGCGGCGGTCCGTATCCGTATCCCGTCGGCCCGACACCACCGGGCGGGTACGGCTGTCCCGGCAAGCCCGGGGGTTGATTCGACACGCTAGGGAACCTACCGCTCAAAAGGGCCGGCGCAGACGAATTGGACTGGCCGAGGACGAGCAGAATCGGGCAGATCCCACGTCACCCACGTAGCCTGGGAATCGTGACTGACCCGATCTCAGCACCGGGCGACGGGCAAACCTTCCTCGGACCGCAGCACAGGGCGCAAGCCTGGCAACGACTCGGCAGTGAACAATTCGACGTGGTGGTCATCGGCGGTGGTGTGGTGGGCGCCGGAGCGGCGTTGGACGCCGCGACCCGCGGACTCACCGTGGCGCTCGTCGAGGCCCGCGATTTCGCTTCCGGCACCTCCAGTCGCAGCTCCAAGATGTTCCACGGCGGGTTGCGGTATCTCGAGCAACTCGAATTCGGCCTGGTGCGTGAAGCCCTGTACGAGCGTGAACTGTCGCTGACCACGTTGGCGCCGCACCTGGTCAAGCCGTTGCCGTTCCTGTTCCCCTTGACCAACCGTTGGTGGGAGCGGCCCTATATCGCGGCGGGCATCTTCCTCTACGACCAGCTGGGTGGCGCGAAATCCGTTCCGGCGCAAAAGCATTTGACCAAGTCCGGAGCGCTACGGTTGGCGCCGGGGCTGAAGCGTAGTTCTCTGATCGGCGGTATCCGCTACTACGACACCGTGGTTGACGACGCTCGGCACACCATGACGGTGGCCCGTACCGCGGCCCACTACGGCGCGGTCGTGCGCTCGTCGAGCCAGGTGGTGGCGTTGCTGCGCGAAGGTGATCGCGTGGTGGGTGTCACGCTGCGCGATTCCGAGGACGGCGCCATCACCGAGGTGAGGGGCCACGTGGTGGTCAACGCCACCGGGGTGTGGACCGACGAGATCCAGGCCCTGTCCAAGGAACGCGGGCGGTTCCGGGTGCGTGCCTCCAAGGGGGTACACATCGTGGTGCCGCGGGACCGGATCGTCAGCGAGGTGGCGATCATCCTGCGCACCGAGAAGTCGGTGCTGTTCGTGATTCCTTGGGGTACGCACTGGATCATCGGGACCACCGACACGGATTGGAATCTCGACCTCGCGCATCCCGCCGCGACCAAGGCCGACATCGATTACATCCTCGGCCATGTCAACACCGTGCTGGCAACCCCGTTGACCCACGACGACATCGACGGTGTCTACGCCGGGCTGCGTCCGCTGCTGGCCGGTGAGAGCGAGGAGACCTCGAAGCTCTCGCGTGAGCACGCCGTCGCGGTGCCCTCTCCCGGGCTCGTGGCGATCGCCGGCGGAAAGTACACCACTTACCGAGTGATGGGCGCTGACGCGATTGACGCTGCCGCAGAATTCATCCCGGCCCGGGTGGCGCCGTCGATCACCGAGAAGGTCCCGCTGATGGGCGCCGACGGGTACTTCGCCCTGATCAACCAGACCGAATACGTTGGCAAGCAATACGGACTGCATCCTTATCGCGTCCGGCACCTGCTCGACCGGTACGGCTCGCTGATCAGTGAGGTGCTCAAGATGGCGGAGGGCCGGCCTGAACTGCTGGCACCCATCACCGCTGCGCCGGTCTACTTGAAGGTCGAGGCCTACTACGCCGCGGCGGCCGAAGGCGCTCTGCACCTTGAGGACATCCTGGCCCGCCGGATGCGGATCGCCATCGAATATCCGCACCGCGGAGTCGATTGCGCCCGTGAGGTCGCCGAAGTGGTTGCGCCCGTACTGGGATGGTCCGCCGAGGACGTCGACCGCGAGGTCGCCACCTATGTCGCCCGGGTGGAGGCCGAGGTGCTGTCGCAGACCCAGCCCGACGACGAGTCCGCCGATGCGCTGCGCCAGGCCGCGCCCGAGGCCCGCGCCGAGATCCTCGAACCCGTGCCTTTGAATTGACGGGACATTGAAGCGGGGCGGGCCCCAACGCTCTAAGCGCAGGCGCGCGTCGCCGCCGCTGCCGGTGCGTGACGGAATCGGCCCGGCGCGGCTGCGGCTGTTGGGTCCGGCGGGCAGGAGCGCAGCGACCGGGGAATCCCTGGTGAACGTGTACGACGAGCTGCAGCAGCGGTTCGGTATCGGCGCGAAAGTGCTTGCCGGAGAAGTGCTTCTTCCCGATGGCACGGTTGTCGACACCACCACGGAATTGCCCGCGGGCGCGCATGTCTACTTCTACCGAGATCTGGCTGACGAGGTGGAGGTGCCATTCGACATCCCGGTGCTGTACCGCGACGACGACATCGTGGTCGTCGACAAACCACACTTCCTGGCCACGATGCCGCGCGGCGGGCATGTCGCGCAGACCGCGCTGGTGCGGTTGCGTCGGAAGCTCGACCTGCCGGAGCTGAGCCCGGCGCACCGGCTTGACCGCCTGACCGCCGGGGTGCTGCTGTTCACCGTGCGTCCCGAGGTGCGGGGAAGTTATCAGCGGCTGTTCGCCGAGGGTAAGACCCGCAAGACGTACCTGGCCCGGGCCGCAGGCACCGCCACGGTGTCGTTGCCCATCACCCTGCGCAGCCGGATCATCAAGCACCGCGGTCGGTTACAGGCCTTCGAGGAATGCGGGGCGCCCAACGCCGAGACCTATGTCGAGGAGCTGGGTAGCGGGCTGTACCGGTTGTCGCCCCGCACCGGGCAGACACATCAGTTGCGGGTGCACATGAACTCGATCGGGTTGCCGATCATCGGGGACTCCTTGTACCCCAAAGTGATCGACGTCGCGCCGGATGATTTCGACCATCCACTGCAACTGTTGGCCCAGCGCCTCGAGTTCACCGACCCGATCACCGGTGAGGATCGCGAATTCGTGAGTGCGCGGACATTGGGCTGAAGCCTTGCACGACCGGACCGTGGTGATGGTCTACTGACGAGGTGAACCGTGAGACCTTTGACCATCTGTTCGACATGACCGACCGCACCGTGATCGTCACCGGTGGCACCCGTGGGATCGGATTGGCCCTCGCCGAGGGCTTCACACTGGCCGGCGCGCGTGTGGTGGTTGCCAGCCGCAAGGCCGACGCCTGCGATCGGGCGGCCGAGCACCTGCGTGAACTGGGGGGACAGGCGATCGGGGTGCCCACCCACAGCGGCAACATCGACGAACTCGGCGCCCTCGTGGAGCGCACGGTCGCCGAGTTCGGCGGGGTCGACGTGGTGGTCAACAACGCGGCGAACGCACTGGCCCAGCCGCTGGGGCAGATGACGCCGGAGGCCTGGGCCAAGTCCTACGAGGTGAACCTGCGCGGACCGGTGTTCCTGGTGCAGCACGCCTTGCCGCATCTGAAGGCCAGCGCGAAGGCCGCGGTGCTGAACATGGTGTCGGTCGGGGCGTTCAATTTCGCCCCGGCGCTGTCCATCTATGCATCGGGCAAGGCCGCGCTGATGTCGGTCACCCGGTCGATGGCGGCTGAGTTCGCCCCGCTGGGAATCCGGGTGAACGCCTTGGCTCCGGGACCGGTCGACACCGACATGATGCGCAACAACCCGCAGGAGGCCATCGACCTCATGAAGGGCGGGACCTTGATGAAGCGCCTGGCCACCCCGGATGAGATGGTCGGCGCGGCCCTGCTGATGTGCTCGGACGCCGGCAGCTACATGACCGGGCAGGTGATCATCGTCGACGGTGGCGGGACAGCGCGATGACGGTCCCGGTGTACGACGACTTCACCGTGATGCTCACTCACGCTTCGTGAACTGAGCCGTCCCGCTCAGACTGCCGGTGCCGACCGACAGGATCTGGCTGCGGTTCTCGACATGCAGCGCCGTTTCCAGGCAGCCGGCATCGAGATTGGCCCACAGCACCTGCTTGGTCGATTCGAGGCCGAATTTGCCATAGCCGCAGAGGGTTTCGGCGATCTCCAGGGCGGCTTCGAGCAGGTCGGCGGTATCGTCGACGATGCGGGTGACCAGGCCGAGTCGCAGCGCCTCGGTCGCATCGACCGCCCGCGCGGTCAGGATCAGATCGAACGCCGGGCCCGCGCCGATGATCCTGGGCAGGGTATAGCTCACCCCGATGTCGCAGCCGCCGATGCCCAGCTTGATGAACTGTGTGCAGAACTTCGCGGCGGGTCCGGCGATGCGGATGTCGCTGGCTGCGGCCAGCGCGAAGCCACCGCCGTAGGCAGCACCGTTGACCGCGGCGATGACGGGCTGGCGCAGCCGATGCAGCTTGACCGTCAGGTTGGCGATGCGTTCCTGCCAGCGCATGCCCGAGCGGGGAAACTCGGTGCCGCCGCCCGCCTCGGGCGGGTTGGGATTGCTCAGATCCAGGCCCGAGCAGAAGCCGCGTCCGGCGCCGGTGAGGACCACGACGCGGCACTCGTTGTTCGCCGCGATGTCGTCGAGGGTGGCGTGCAGGGCCTCGACCAGTTCGTACGACAACGCATTCAGTTTCTCGGGCCGATTGAGGGTGACGACTGCGATGTCGGGGCGCGGGTAGGTGAGGTCAAGTGGCTCTGCAAGGGACATGAGCGGGACCCTATCCGCCGCACCTTGGTTCAGACTGACACTTCAGCAAGGTCGGTGACGTCGCGGCGTTCCGGCCGCCGCGCCAGCATCGAATGGGAGCGGCCGTAGGCGAAGTACAGCACCACGCCGATCGCCATCCAGATCGCGAAGCGCAGCCAGGTCTCCAACTCGAGGTTGAACATCAGCCACAGGCAGGAGAGTGCGGCCAGAACCGGTATCACCGGAACGAACGGAACACGGAAGCCGCGCTTCAGATCGGGCCGGGTCCGGCGCAGGACCGGGACGCCGATCGCGACGAGGATGAATGCGAACAGGGTGCCGATGTTGACCATTCCCGCAAGAGTGCCGAAGTCGACGAACGCCGCGAGCAGCGCGCACACCGTTCCCACGATGACCGTCAATCGCACCGGGGTGCCCTGCCTGCCGGTGTACGCGAGGCGGCGGGGGAGGAGTCCGTCGCGGGACATCGCGAACAGGACCCGGGTCTGGCCGAGGAACATCACCATGACGACGGTCGACAGGCCGGCCAACGCTCCGATCGAAATGATGTTCTTCGCCCAAGTGTCACCGTGCAGGGCGAATGCCGTTGCCAGGGTGGCATTGTCGCCCTGGAGCTGGGTGTACGGCACCATGCCGGTGAGGACGAAGGAGACGGCAACGTAGCACACCGTGACGATGGCAAGCGCTCCGAAGATGCCGCGCGGTACGTCGCGCTGCGGATTGCGGGTCTCCTCCGCGGCGGTGGCGACCACGTCGAAGCCGATGAAGGCGAAGAAGGCGATGCTGGCCGCAGTCAGCAGGCCCAGCCAACCGAAGCTCGAGCCGCCGGTCCCGGTGAGCCACCCGAGCATCGACTGGTGCACGCCGTCCGCTCTGGCTGACGGCTGAGCCGGCGGGATGAAGGGTGTGAGGTTCGATGCCTTGAAGTAGCCGGCGCCGACCACAAGGATCAGGACGATCACTGCGAGCTTGATCGCCACCGCGACGGCGGACACCCGTGAGGACAGCTTGGTCCCGGTCGCCAGCAGGAAACCGACGATGGCGATGATCACCACCGCACCCCAGTCGAACTTGACCGACCCGAAGTGCGCGACTGGCGACATCGATCCGCCGAGGATTTCGCCGAGGTATTGCGACCAGCCTTTGGCGACAACGGATACCGCGAGCGCGAACTCCAATATCAGGTCCCAGCCGATGATCCAGGCGACCAACTCACCGAAGGTGGCGTAGGAGAAGGTGTAGGCGCTGCCCGCGACGGGGACGGTGGAGGCGAACTCCGCGTAGCAGAGTGCGGTGAGCCCGCAGGTGATTGCCGCGAGAATGAAGGCCAGCGATACGGACGGTCCCGCCATGGTGCCCGCGGTCTGAGCGGTCAGGGTGAAGATACCGGCACCGATGACGACCGCGACGCCGAAGACGGTGAGATCTTTTGCCGTCAGATCCTTGCGTAGCTTCGAGTCGGGTTCATCGGTGTCCCGGATCGACTGCTCTATCGACTTGGTACGGAACCATCCGCCGCCGGCCGACATCAGATCGCGCCGTCGAGGCGTCGTTCGGCGAACCGGTTCCCTGCCGCACCGATGCTGATCCCCGAGTCCCGTGCCGCAGAAATGATCTCGCGGGTTCGGTCGAAAATGCGGGTCACGTCGGCTTCTACCGTTGCGCGGTCAACGCCCTGCAATTCACCGGCGACCTGCATGAGACCGCCGGCGTTGGCGACGAAGTCAGGTACCCAGGTGATCTCGCGCCGGCGAAGCAGTTGCTCGACACCAGGATCGGCGAGCTGGTTGTTGGCCGCGCCGCAGATCAGCTTCGCCTCGATGGTTTCCGCGCTCGCAGGTGTCAGGGTGGCCCCCAGTGCACACGGAGCGTAGATGTCGACGGGTGCGTCTGCCACCGAGCTCAGCAGGCGAACCGACTGATGATCGATCGAGACGCGATGCAGTGCAGCGTCGTTCACGTCGGTCGCACCTACCTCCGCGCCGTCGGCGAGCAGCAGGGCGATCAGTTCGCGTCCCACCTTGCCGACGCCTTCGACGCCCACGGTACGGCCTGCCAACGATGCCGTACCCCAGACGGATTCGGCGCCTGCGCGCATGGCGTTGAACACGCCGAGTGCGGTCAGCCGCGCGCTGTCGCCGGAACCACCAGCGGCGGTACTGCGACCGGTCACGTACGTGGTGTACTTGCCGATGACGTCGAGGTCGTCGGTGTTGGTGCCGACGTCACCCGCGGTGACGTACCGTCCGCCGAGATTGTCGACGAACCGGGCGAAGGCGGCGAACAGCTCTTCGCTCTTGTCGCTGGTCGGGTCGCCGATGATGACAGACTTGCCACCGCCCAGGTTCACCCCGGCCGCCGCGGCCTTGTAGGTCATTCCCCAGGACAGCCGCAGCACGTCCTCGAGGGCCTCGAATTCGTCGGCGTACGGGTACATCCGGCAGCCGCCGAGCGCAGGGCCGAGGACGGTCGAGTGGATGGCGATGATCGCCTTCAGTCCGGACTTCTCGTCCTCGCAGAACACGACCTGCTCGTGGCTTCTCGCACTCAGCTCGCGGGATCGGCCGAAGACCCCGAGGGTGGTGGGCATGACTGTCACTAGGGATTCCTTTCTGGTGCCGCATGTTTGGCGGCGTGGGGTGACACTGCCGCTGGGCGGCGTGGATGACGTTGCCGCATGTTCGGCGGCCGGACAGATAGGAGTGGAGGCAGGTCAGACGGTGATACCGAGGTCGCGCAGGCGTGCCCGGTACAGCTCGACGTTGCCGAGCTTGACGTCCTCGTAGCCCCGGACCAGGTCGGGCAGTCCGGCTGCCTCGACGGCGGTGTCGTAGTTGTCTGCGTTCAATGCGAGGGCGAGTCCGAGCACCATGTCGGTGTAATGGGACAGCAATTGCCGCTCCACTTTCCGGACATGGGCGTAGCCGAACGGATCCAATTTGGTGCCGCGCAGCACCTTGGCCTTGGCGAGCAGCTTCAGTGCCATATGCGATCTCGGCCCGAATCCGACCTTCTTCGAGCGGCCCATCGCCCGCAGAGCGGGCGGATGCAGCCGATAGGTCAGATTCTCACCGCCGGGCACCTGCGCCTGCACGTCGGCCAGGAAGGCCGGATCGACCAACAGGCGTGCCACTTCGTACTCGTCCTTGTACGCAGTGAACTTGTGCAGTCCCCGCGCGACGGCCTCGCTGAAGGCGGTCTCGTCGGTGACCGCACGCTCCGACTGCCAGACTGACTGCACCGCGTCGACGTAGCGCCTGGCGATTCTTGCGTTCTGGTAGCGAACCAACTCGCCGGCCCGCAGTTCGACGAGGCGGCGGACCTCGCCGTCGAAGGTGGTTCCTGCCAACAGTTCCGGGCTGGCAACGGTCGGTGTGCCTTTCGGGAGCGCTGCATCCACCGCGGCGGAGAACGCGGCCGGATCGGCGACCGCGACCCGGCCCCAGCGGAATGCCGCGACGTTGGCGGCGACCGCGACACCGTTGATGCCGATGGCCTCCTCGATGCTCGCCTCGGGCAGAGGCAACCCGCCGTTCTGGAACGCGGCACCGATGACCAGGAAGTTGGCCGCGGCCGTGTTGCCGAACAACGCCTCGGCCGCGGCGAGCGCGTCGAAATGGGTGAGTGCCCGGGTGACCACCGTGAGCCGGTCCAGCAGCGACTGGGTCTCGGGATAGGCGACCGACTTGTCGTACACCATGTCGCCGGTCGGGGTCTGGCTTGTCGAGGCGACGGCAACCGTGCGCTCCGGACTGCCGTAGGCGAGGTTGCGGCCCTCGGTCGCCGTCAGCAGGTCGATCGCGATGATGCAGTCGGCGCCACCCGGGGTCAGCCGGTTGGCGGGCTCCAAGGTGCTGGTCGAGAACCGCAGGTGGGATACGACCGGTCCGGCCTTCTGGCTGAGCCCGATCTGGTCGAGGCTCTCCACCTCGTAGCCGGCGCGCAGCGCGGCGGTGGCCAGAACCTGGTTGACCGTGACGATCCCGGTGCCACCGATGCCGGCCAGCAGGACGTTCTGAGTGCCGGTAGGGACGCCGAAGCCCGGGTCCCCGACACGCGGCGGCTCTGCGTTCTTCCGTCGGGCTGCCTTGCGGCCCTTGGCGTCCGGCGTCAGCTCCACCGTGACGAACGACGGGCAGTCACCGTCGAGGCAGCTGTAGTCGGTGTTGCACGAGGTCTGGTCGATACGCGTCTTGCGCCCGAACTCGGTATCGACGGGTTGCACGGACAGGCAGTTCGACTTGGTGCCGCAATCGCCGCAGCCCTCGCAGACCGCTTCGTTGATCACCACGCGGGTGTTGCGGGTGGGCAGGGTGCCGCGCTTGCGTTGGCGGCGGGCGTCGGCGGCGCAGTGCTGGTCATAGATGAGGACGGTGACGCCCGGGATCTCGCGCAAGACCTTCTGTGCTTCATCGAGCCGGTCGCGGTGCCAGAGCAGCGTGCCCTTGGCAAGGGCTTTCCTGTTGTGCCGCTTGGGTTCGTCGGCGCATACGATGATCTGCCGGACGCCTTCGGTGGTGAGCTTGTGGGTGAGCCCGGCAACGCCAAGTCCGCCCTCGACGTCCTGCGCGCCGGTCATGGCGACAACCTCGTTGTAGAGCAGCTTGTAGGTGATGTTCACCCCGGCCGCGATACAGGCCTGCACCGCGAGCTGGCCGGAGTGGAAGAAGGTGCCGTCGCCGACGTTCTGGAACAGATGCGGCACATCGGTGAACGGCGCCTGCCCGATCCACTGGCTGCCTTCGCCGCCCATCTGTGTCAGGCCGACGACTGCACTGTCGCTGCGGCCCGACATGGTGACGAGTGTGTGGCAGCCGATACCGCCCCCGCCGATCGAGCCCTCCGGGATCGCGGTGGAGCGGTTGTGCGGGCAGCCGCTGCAGAAGTACGCGGTCCGCTTGGCGGACAACACCTCCAGTGACAGAGCAGGCGGTGGCATGCGCTTCAACTCGACATGGTCGCGCAGCACACGGCGCAGCGGTGCCAGCAGGCGGCCGGCGGTCAGCTCACCACCGAGCGGGAACAGCGGTGTGCCGGCGGCGTCGTACTTCCCGATGATCTGGGGGGCATCAGCGGTGCCGTAGAGGATTTCGCGGACCTGAGTCTCGATGAAGGCGGTCTTGTCCTCCACGACGATCATCTGCTCGAGGCCGCGGGCGAACTCCCTGACCGACTCCCGGCCGACCGGGTATGGCATCCCGATGCGCAGCAGGCGGATTCCCGCCCGGTGCAGCGCCGCGTCGTCGACGCCGAGGTCGACCAGCGCCTGACGCACCGCGTCGAACGTCGTTCCGGTGGCGGCGATGCCGATCTTGGCGCGCATCGGGTCTACTTCGACTACGTCGAGGTCGTTCGCGGTACCGAAGGCGCGCACGGTCGCCCAGCGCGGTCCGTAGAGGTCGGCCTCGGCGAGCAGGCTGTCCGCCGGGGCGGCCATCGGGCGCTGGCGGTAGGTGAACAGCCGTCCATCCCACTGGACTTCGGGCACCTTGATGGCGAGATCGGACACTTCGGCGTCGACCGTCCACGCGCCGTCGGCGACATCGGCGACGATCTTCATCGCCACGACGCAGCCAGAGGCCCGCGACAGCGCGACACCTTGCATGCCCATCGTGATGATCTCTTCGGCGTTGCGCGGGAACAGCACCGGGATGCCCAGTGCGGCCAGGGACCGTTCGCTGACCGCAGGCACCGTCGACGACTTCGATGCCGGATCGTCGCCGACGAGCAGCAGCACACCGCCGCGTGGGTTGACGCCGTACATGTTGGCGTGCCGCAGCGCATCGGTGGCGCGGTCGACGCCGGGACCCTTGCCGTACCAGATTCCGACGACGCCGTCGTGGGTTGCCGTGCCCGCCGGGAGGTCGGTCTGGCTGCCCCAGACGGAGGTGGCGGCGAGTTCCTCGTTGAACCCTGGGGTGAAGACGACGTCGTGCTCGGCCAGTACGTTCGGCATGCCCAGGAGCATCTTGTCCACACCGCCCAGTGGGCTGCCCTGGTAGCCGGAGACGAAGGTCGCCACGCGCCGACCGGCACGGAGGTCACGGACATGCTGTTCGACCATCATTCGCGCGATCGCCTGCACCCCGGTGAGCAATACCGGGCCGGCCCCCACTCGATACCGGTCGTCGAGGTCGTACGGAGCGACGGGTTCGGTCGCGGTGAGTTCGGATCGGGACAGCACGCTGGTCACGGATAACCTCCACACTTTCCACAACTCAGATCGTGAGCTGCGAAGCGAGAACTACTAGCAATCGGTGCAGCGAAATCTGCCGTGGAGGGCGATGCGCGTCAATAGTTGGCGAAAATGTTGATCAGATTGCTCAATTGTGACGTGGAACACTGTGATCCACGCATCATTTTGTTGAGTGCTGAGTCAGATGCTGCACGAGGGGCAGGGACCGGTATTCGACCGGAGTCGCCATCGCCAGCATGGTTTCCGAATGCTTGACGCCGTCGATCCGATGCACTTCCTGGATGAGCCGCAGCAGCTCCTCTTGGGTCTGCGCGGCAATGCGGACCAGGAGGTCGGCCCGCCCGGTCGTTGCGTGCACCTCGAGCACGTGGGGGACCGCACGCAGTGCGTCGATGATGGCGTTCATCTTGTTCTGGTCGGTTTCGATACCGACGAAGGCGTGCACCGCGTACCCGAGTTCCGCCAGGTCGATGTTTGGTGGGAAGCCGCGGACCAGACCGGATTCCTCGAGCCGCTTCATGCGGGCCTGCACCGTGTTGCGGGCGACCTTCAGTCGCGACGCGAGCTCAAGTATCGGCGTGCGTGGGTCGGTCGCCAATGCCGACAGCAGCGCGGCATCGAGAGCGTCAATCTTGATGGCCATGTGGCATTTTCCCATTGCCGCGGTTCGCGCGGTGAAGTCAGCCGCTACTCCAGCCGGCGACGCCGACCACGATCATGCGGAGCTGCTTACGTGCGTTCTGCTTGATATCTTCGAGCGCCTTCGCGTCGTTGGCATCCTCGATGGATTCCGCCGTGACCATCATCGAGTTGACGAACAGCCCGGACAGGATGTTGAGATCCTCGCTGCTCCACGTGGTCAAGCCGGGAAGCCGGGCCAGGTCGATGGCCAGCTCTGAGGTGATCAACCGGATTTCCGTGCGGATCGCATAGCGCACGACGGTGACTCCGCTGTTGCGTTCCCGGCTGATGAAGCGCCAGTGCTCGGGCCGTTCACTGACGCTGTTGAACAGGATGTCGACCGAGGACTCGATGATGCGCTTGGGGTCGAGCTGGCCGGCGCGACCCCGCCGGAGCATCTCCCGGAGGGCGCGGAAGGACTCATCGATCAGCACCAGGCCGAGCGCGTCCATGGTTTCGAAGTGCCGGTAGAAGGCGGCAGGCACGATGCCGGCCTCCCGGGTGACCTCACGCAGGCTGAGCGCGCTGAAACTGTCCTCTTCGAGCAACTTCAGGGCGGCCGTGATGATCGCGCGGCGGGTGGCTTCCTTGCGCTCCTCGCGAGACAGATTGTCCTTGGGTCGGGAGCTTGACGAGCGGCTTGACCGCCGGTCTCGTGAACTGGGGCTACGACTGTTCACCGAAAAAAGCTAGCACAGAGACATCGAACGCCTGATTGGAACGATTGTGTATGACATGTTGGCACATTTGTTCACCACGTGATCCGCACAACAACCTGGGTATTAACCCTTGACGTGAACGTATCGATGGACTCATCGTGTACATATGTTCACCGAAACTTTGAGCCGCCGGGTCCGGCGCTCCGCCCTGGTTGGGATCCTCACCGGCCCGCATGGCGTGGACCGGTACACCGAGGTTTACGACCGCACCTGGACCGTCGATGACGCCCGCGCCAGGGTGGTCGCCGTCCGCAAGCAGACGCCACGCAGCGTCACCCTGACCCTGCAGCCCAACGACGCCTGGCGGGGTTTCAAGGCCGGCCAGCACATCAACCTGACCGTGGAGATCGACGGCCGCCGCCGCACCCGGTGCTACTCGCCGGCCAACGCCGAAGGCAGCCCCGTCATCGAGTTGACCATCGGTCTGCACGACGGCGGACTGGTCTCGCAGTACCTGTACCGCAACGCAGCGCCCGGTATGGTCCTCGGCCTCGACTCGGTCGGCGGCGACTTCACACTTCCGGAGCAGCGCCCCCGCCGCATCCTGTTGGTTTCCGGCGGCAGCGGCATCACGCCGGTGCTCTCCATGCTGCGCACCCTGCGCGAGGAGAACTTCGATGGTGAGGTCGCCTTCATCCACTACGCCCGTAACCCCGAAGAGGCTGCGTACGCGACAGAGCTGGCCGCGACGCCGGGCGTCACGGTGCTGCACAGCTACACCCGCTCGGACCGGGGCGATCTGACCGGGTACTTCGGTCCGGACCATCTGGCCGCCGCGATGCCGAACCCCGACGCGGTGTTCGTCTGCGGCCCACCGGCTCTGGTCTCCGCGGTCAAGGACCTGCTGCCCGGAGCCCAGTCGGAGAGCTTTGTGCCGCCGGTGATCGCCGTACCGACCGAGGTGTCCGGCGGAACCGTCGCCTTTACGGAAAGTGTCGTCACAGTCGTCGACGACGGCCGCTCGATCCTCGAGCAGGCCGAGGCCGCCGGACTGAATCCGACGAGCGGTTGCCGGATGGGGATCTGCCACACCTGCACCCGCAGGAAGATCAGCGGTCCGGTGAAGAACCTGATCACCGGCGCGGTCTCGACAGACCCTGACGAGAACATCGAAATCTGCGTGAGCGCCCCCTGCGGCGACGTCCAGATCGACCTCTAGACACCTACTTTCAGCCCTTTTCGAAGAAAGGACACACCATGACTCACTACACCCTGACCCCTGAGCAGTTCGAGACCTTCGGTGCCGAACTCGACTCCATCCGTGAACGCGCCCTCGCCGACCTCGGTGAGCGTGACGCCACCTACATCCGCGACATCATCAAGATGCAGCGCAAGCTCGAGGTTGGCGGCCGTGCACTGCTGTTCCTGCCGCCGGCCTGGCCGATCGGCACGGTGATGCTCGGGCTGTCGAAGATCCTCGACAACATGGAGATCGGCCACAACGTGATGCACGGCCAGTACGACTGGATGGGTGATCCGGCGTTGCGCGGCCAGAACTTCGAGTGGGATTCGGCGTGCCCGTCCAATCAGTGGCGGCACTCGCACAACTACATGCACCACACCTACACCAACATCGTCGACATGGACCGCGACATCGGTTACGGCGTCCTGCGCATGAGCGAGGACCAGAAGTGGAGCCCGTACTACCTGGGCAATCCGTTGTACGCCTTCCTGCTGATGGTGTTCTTCCAGTACGGCGTCGCGCTGCACGAGCTCGAGACCGAGCGCATCCGTACCGGCGAAATCCGCCTGCGGGACAAGAAGGACATGCTGCGCGAGATGTGGGCCAAGGTGCGCAAGCAGACCGTGAAGGACTATGTGGCCTTCCCGCTGTTGGCAGGCCCGTTCGCGCCATTTGTGTTCGCGGGCAACATGACCGCCAATCTGATGCGCAACGTGTGGTCCTACACCATCATCTTCTGCGGCCATTTCCCGGAGGGCACGCACGAGTTCACCATCGAGGAGACCGAGAACGAGACCCGCGGGCAGTGGTACTTCCGCCAGTTGCTCGGCTCGGCAAACCTGACCGGCGGCAAGTGGTTCCACATCTTCAGTGGCAATCTGTCCTTCCAGATCGAACACCACCTGTTCCCGGACATCCCGGCGCATCGCTACGCCGAGATCTCCGGCGAGGTGAAGGAGATCTGCCAGCGGTACGGCCTGCCCTACAACACGGGTCCGATCCACAAGCAGTTTGCCTCCGTGGTGCGCAAGATCGTGCGACTGGCGTTCCCCTGGGGCGGCACGCCCAAGGATGCTGCCCCCAAGGAGGTCCCGGTTGAGGAGCCGGCTGCCAAGGAGCCTGCATCGCAGCCGATCTGCGAGCCCGAACTCGTCAACTGCTGACCGACAGGCTGCACTGCAGCAGCACCGTGTCCAGCCACCGTCCGTGCTTGTACCCGACCGCACGCAGTCGGCCCGCCTCGGCGAAACCGTGTTTGCGGTGCAGGGCAAGAGATGCCGCCGCCTCGTCGGTGTCGACCACCACGGCGACGACCTCACGGATGCCTGCCGCAGTGCAGCCGTCCAGAAGTCCTTGTAGCAGGAGGGTTCCGATGCCGCGGCCGGCGGTTTGTGGTGCGAGGTAGATCGAGTTCTCCACGGTGTGCCGATAGGCCGGGCGCAGCTTCCACGGCGAGCAGTAGGCATAGCCGACGATCTCATCGGCGAGTGTCGCGGTGAGGAACGGCAATTCACGTTCGCGGGCGGTCGCCAGCCGACGCTCCCACTCTTCGCGGTGCGGTGGGATCAGTTCGAACGTGGCGACCCCGGTCTCGACATGGTGGGCATAGATCGCGCTGATCGCATCAAGGTCGTCCGGTGACGTAGCGCGGACGACGGTGTTGGCCATATTTTCACCTAAGCTGTCGCTCAGTTGAGGGGAGAGGTTCCGATGGCCTACGTCAAGGCAGCCGAGCGTCACGAGCAGATCGTCGCGGCAGCGATCCGCGTGCTCAGTGACGTCGGCGTGCCGGGGACGACCCTGCGCGCAGTCGCGGCGGAGGCGGGCATCCCGCTGGGCACCTTGCACTACGTGTTTCCCTCCAAAGATCAGATGCTGCGCGCCGTCATCGTCGCCGTCATCGACGATGTCGTCGCCACGGTGCACGGCAGCCTGGAACTCGACCAAGGTCTTGCACACGCCCTGAGACACGGTGTCAAGACGTTCTGGGAGGCTCTCGTCGAAGGTGACGTCGGCGTGCAGGTCATGCAGTACGAACTGGCGATGTACTCCGTACGCAGTGAGGGCTCTGAGGGGCTGGCGCGGCTGCAGTACGACCGGTACACCGCGCTCGTCACCGAGTTCTGCGAGCAGGCGGCGAACGCCGCGGGCGAACGCTGCGCTGTCGAGTTCGCCACGCTGGGCCGCCTGGGGCTCGCGATGCTCGACGGGCTGATCATCCAGTACGTGGCGAGCCGGGACCGTCAGCGCGCGCGCCGCGACCTCGACCGCGCGATCCAGATGCTGGTGACGCTCGCGGACCCGCAGCCTTCGGCCTAGTGGCCTGAGGGGCGGCGCCGGGCTGTCCTCCTCTGGTCTTCGCGTGCTATAAAAATCGGACGGTTGACCGACTTAGAAATGGCGGATCGTCATGACGACACGAGATGACGCAACGGAACAGGCCACGGTGGTCGTGGTCGGCGCAGGGGTATCGGGGCTGATGGCAGCCCGCGAGCTGCACCGTCGCGGGATCGACGTGCTGGTGTTGGAAGCTGCAGACCGGCTCGGCGGCCGAACGATGAGCGAGACGACCGCCCTGGGGTCGACGGTCGACCTCGGTGGTCAGTGGATCGGCCACGGGCACCACCGGCTCGCTTCGCTGGTCGACGAGTTCGGTCTCACCAGCTATCAGATGCACACGGGTCCGATGCCCGGCCTCATCGCCCGCTCACGTCGGCTGTCGGCGGTATCGCCGGCTGTTCTCATGGCCGCATTGGCGCTGGCCGGTGTAGAGGTGTTGTCCCGCACCGGAGTTCCGCAGGGGTGGAACGACAAGGCTGTGGACTCGTGGCTGCGCCGCGTGCCGGGCCGCACCGCACGCCGGCTGCTGGAAGTGATTGCGGCGGTGTCGTGGACTGCCGATCTGGATCGGCACTCGGTCTACGCGATGGCGCGAATGGTCCGCCAGCAGGGCGGCGTGCTCACCATGCTGTCGACCAAAGGAGGCGCGCAAGACTCCCTGCTCGTGGAGGGCATGCGAGGCTTGGCCGATGGTTTTGCTGCCGAGCTGGGTTCGCGGATCCGCTTGGGGCATAGGGTCGTAAAGATCAGTCGCAGTGAAACTGGCGTGACGATCCAGTCCACCGCGGGCGAGGTGCGAGCCGCCAAGGTCATTGTCACAGTGCCGGCGCCAATGGCGCGGTCCATCACCTACCAACCACCGCTGCCGCCTGAACGGACCCGGCTTGCGGATGGCACGTATATGGGATCGGTTTACAAGGCGATTGCGGTCTACGACCGCCCGTTCTGGAGGCAGCGCAAGGGTGGCGAGCTCATCGTCCTCGACGGCCCGGGTAGCGGCGTGTTCGACACCAGCCCGCCGGACGGTCCGGGGCATCTGTGTGTACTCATCGGCGGACCCGCGGCCCGTCAACTCGATGGCCTCAGCGCCGATGAGCGTCGCAGGGCCGTGCTGGAACCCTTGATCGGTCACATCGGGCCAGAGGTGCTTGAGCCTGTCAGCTGGCACGAGAAGTCCTGGCAGACCGATGAGTACGTCGGCGGCGGCTATACGGCGTTGCCGATCGCGGGCATCCTGGACGGGCTTCTTCAGTGGCCCTTCGAGCCCGTTGGCGAGATCCATTGGGCGGGAACTGAAACCGCGAGCGATCACGCGGGCTACATCGAGGGCGCCATCGAATCCGGTACTCGGGTGGCGCAGGAGGTCGCCCAGGCGCTACCTGCGTAGCCGCCGTTGATTGCCCTGTTCAGAAGGGTGGTGGTGGTCCGTACTCTTCGGCGAGCCAGGCTTGGTAGTCGCGTTCGGTGGCGAGGTCGTTGTTGAGTTCGGCGCGTAGGCGTCGTTCCTCGGCGATGCGGTCTTGGCGGTCTTGTTCGCGGGTGCGTGAGCGTTTGGGCATCTTGACCGCGCGGTTCGGATTCGAGTTCGGGGTCGCCGCTTCG
>NZ_LZSY01000029.1 GCF_001665625.1 Mycolicibacterium peregrinum
CGGCTCCCACCACCCCGAGCTCTTCGGGGTTGACATCGCCACCCAACCGATTGACCGCACCCCCAGCGCTGACCAGCGCAACCAGTCACCACACCAAACGGAAGGACCGACCATGCCCGCACAGATCACCGACCCCTGGGCCACCACCGACCACGACCCCATCAGTATCGCCACCAACGCCGCAGCCACCCTCGAAGAGGCCCGCTCCGACATCCACGCCGCCAACGCCGCGATCGACGATCCCCACCGGCGCAACCAATACGCACTCTCCGCACGAGACAACGCCGTCACCGTGCTCTTGGCCGGCGACGCCAATCCCGACGAGCTCCGCCACGCCGAGCACTACCTCGCCGCCGCCGAAGCCATCATCGCCAACCCCTGAACCCACGGTGCCCCGGGGCCGTGCCGAGCAATCCGCGGCCCCGGGCGCACCACCAAACCCACACCAGCACAGTCAAACAACCATCAAGGAGGCCATCATGAGCTACTACAGCACCACCATTTGCAAAGACGGCGATCGCCACCAGGTCGTCACCCACTGGGACGACCACGACCCCAACCGATTCATCTACGCACCAGTGACCGTCACCGGCGAGATGACCGAACAGAAACTCGCAGACGCAGTCGCATCCCAGGGCTTTCGGATCGTCTCCAACGGATCCGACAACATCGGCCGCGGATGGGCCATCGTCGACCGTCACGATCACCGCTTCTACGACCCGATCAGCGGTGACTGGTACCTCTTCCTGAGCAACGAGCAGAAAGACGCCGTCACCGCCAGGTACCCCGGCGCCAGCGTGCCTGACTGTGACAAGTTGGTTTGGCCCCGGTAGGACGGTTTGAAGTGGCCCCATTTGCCGACTCGCCGGTGCGGTTATGACGGTTTGATTTGGCCCCACTCCACTGTTGATCCATCGAACAGAGTTGCGATGGAGAGGAGCCAGGTGTGGAGGATCGGGTGGAACAGTTCGCAGCGATTCGCCGTGATGCCCGCGTGGAGGGGTTGTCGATCCGAGAGTTGGCCGCCAAGTATCGGGTGCATCGCCGCACGGTGCGCCAAGCGTTGGCCAACCCGGTCCCACCGCCGCGTAAGACCCCGGCGCGGTCCTCGCCCAAACTCGAGCCGTTCAAGACCGCCATTGATGAGATGTTGTGGGCCGATACCACCGCGCCGCGCAAGCAGCGTCATACCACGCGGCGGATCCTGCACCGGCTGATTGACGAACACGGTGCCGGCGAGGGGTTGTCGTATTCGACGGTGCGTGACTATGTGCGGATCCGCCGGGCCCAGATCGATGTGGAGGTCGGTCGCCGGGTCGAAGTGTTTGTGCCCCAGGAACGCCCGCCCGCCGCGGAAGCCGAGGTCGATTTCGGTGAGGTGTGGGTGATGCTGGCCGGCGTGAAAACCCGCTGCCACATGTTCGTGTTCTGGCTAGCCCATTCTGGTAAGGCCATTCATCGGGTCTATCCAACTCAGGCTCAGGAAGCCTTCCTGGAGGGCCATATTGAGGCGTTCACTGCGATTGGCGGGATCCCAACCCGCCATATCCGCTACGACAATCTGACGAGTGCAGTCGCCGCGGTGCTGCACGGCCCCACAGATCGCCGCCGCACCGAAAATCAGAGGTGGGTGTTGTTCCGATCCCACTTTGGGTTTGATGCCTTCTACTGCCAGCCCGGAATCGCCGGGGCGCACGAAAAAGGCGGTGTGGAAGGCGAAGTCGGCCGCTTCCGGCGCAACCGGCTGACCCCGATGCCCGACGTCGACTCCCTGGCCGAGCTGAATGACCGGATCCGGGGGTGGGAGGCCGAGGACGATCACCGCCGCATCGCCGACCGGATCCGCACCGTCGGTGAGGATTTCGCCGCCGAACAACCCCTGCTGGCGCCGCTGCCGGTCGAACCGTTCGATCCCGGCCTGGTGCTCACCCCGCGAGTGGATCGGTCGTCGTTGATCACGGTGCGGATGGTCAAGTACTCGGTGCCGGTGCGGTTCATCGGCCGCAAGGTCCGCGTCTCATTGCGGGCCAACGAAGTGGTGGTGTTCGACGGCCGGACCCCGATCGCCGTCCACCCCCGCATCGCCGCCCGCAGCGGGGCCGGCGTGCAACTGGACCACTACCTAGAAGTGCTCAAGATCAAACCCGGAGCATTGCCGGGATCGTCGGCGTTGGCTGCGGCCCGGGCCGCCGGAACCTTCACCCCCGCCCACGAAGCGTTCTGGGCCGCAGCACGCCGGGTCAACGGCGACGCCGCGGGCACCCGCGAACTCATCGACGTGCTGTTGCTGCACCGCAGCATGGCTGAGACCGACGTCATCGCCGGTATCACCGCGGCGTTGAAGGTAGGGGCGGTCAGCGCCGATGTGGTCGCCCTGGAAGCCCGCCGCCACGCGGGAGCAGGTGGGGCCGAATCGGGCCGTCATCTGCCTGCTCACCCAGTCGGGCCCGAGCATCGGGTTGTCAGTTTGACCCAACGTCGACTGGCCGATCCCGCCGCGGTAATCGCTGGGCTGCCGGCCGATACCCGGCCCCTGCCCAGCGTCGGTGCCTACGACGAACTGCTGGCCCACCAACGCAGCGCTCCCGAGACTGCCACATCCACCGATCCGAGCACCACGAGTGAAGAGAGTCATGTGTCATGAGCCGCACTACTACCGTCACCTCCACCCTGCGTCGCCAACGCGGCCTGACCGAACCCGCCGCCCTGGCCGCGATCGACCAGGCTTGCCGGCGACTGCGGCTACCCACCATCCGCGCCGTGCTCGATGAAGCCCTGTCTGCGGCCAACCGCGAACAACTGTCGTATCAGGGGTTTCTGGCGGAGTTGCTGCTGGCCGAGTGCGACGACCGCGACCGCCGCTCCAC
>NZ_LZSY01000030.1 GCF_001665625.1 Mycolicibacterium peregrinum
GGCTGTTCAAGGGCACCTTCCCGATCCTGATGACCGGCCTCAAGATGACGCTGATCCTGACAGTGGTGTCGATCGCCATCGCGCTGGTGCTCGGCGTCATCTTCGGGCTCTGCCGGGTGTCGCGGTCGATCATCTTGCGGGCGATCGACACCACTGTCAGGATCAGCGTCATCTTGAGGCCGGTCATCAGGATCGGGAAGGTGCCCTTGAACAGCCCGAGGAACGAATTGTCGTCGCTGGTGGCCTCTTCACCGAGGTAACTTGCGATGATCTCGTCGTAGCGCCCGGATTCCTTGAGCTCCTTGAGGCCCGCATTGAACTTCGTCAGCAGCTCGGCATTGCGCCCCTTGTTGACCGCAAAGCCGTAGCTGGAGCCCTTCTCCTTCGGCGTCACGGTCTTGAACCCGTTGCCCTGGGCGATCCCGTACAGCAGCACCGGGTAATCCTCGAAGACCGCCACCGAGTTGCCCGTCTTGACTTCCTCGAACATCGACGGCGAATCGGCGAACGAGACGACTTCGAAGCCGTACTTGTCCTTGATCGAGTTGGCGAAGTCCGAGCCCTGGGTACCGTTCTTGACCGCGACCCGTTTGCCCTTCAGATCCGCGTAGGACCTGATCTCGTCATTGGACTTCAGCACCGCCATCTGCACGCCGGATTCGAAGTACGGGTCGGAGAAGTCGAACACCTTCTTGCGCGCGTCGGTGATCGACATCCCCGCGATCACAGCGTCGGCCTGATTGGCCTGAACGGCCTGCAGTGCGGCGTCGAAACCGAGCGGCTTGATGGAGATGTTGAACTTCTGGTTGGCTGCGATCTCGTTGAGCAGATCGATGTCGATTCCGACGAATTTCCCGGCCTTGTCCTGGAATTCGAACGGCGCGAAGGTGATGTCGGTGGCGATGACGTAGGTCTCGCCCTCGGCGGCGGCTCGGGCCGGTGTCAACATCGCAGCCCCGACCAGTCCCACCAGCAACGCCACGACGGCGGCCAGCAGCCGGTGCGGGGACCGGATGACTCCGGCGATACCCGGCGCGGATTCGACTCTCATCGTCCAGTCTCCTATCCAGGTGTGAAACGACGAGTTCTCACGCTATCGCCGTCACTGCGATTAGGGCGGGATTTACCGGGGCACGGTTCGGCGGCTCGATGAAGTCGCACGGCCGGGCTGCGTGCCGCCCTCGACGAGGCGCACAGCTCATGTCGGTGCCGTTCGCGGTCTCCCCGGCTCAGGCGCGTGAGCCGCCGGAGCGCACAGGTCGCCGAATTGTCCTGTGCGCGAGGATAGTTGCGCGGGCAACGTCTCATTCACGCCATCGGCTGATGGCAACCCGCGTGGTGGGCTTTACAAATCATCCGAGCTGTCCATCCCTGCGCCGCGAGAACCTGCTCTGTAAAAGGACGTTCAGCTGCAGATGCTCCTTATTGAGGTAGTGGACTACGCGTGAGGAATGACTCCGGTCAGTCGTACGTTGCCTTCATGAGAGCGTTGGAGAGCAAGACGCTCGGTTCAGAGGAAGTTTCGACATGAGCGTTTTCCATTCGGTTTCCGCCGTCCGACGCGAAGCCTCAGCACACACCCCGACGCGCCGGCACACGCACGAGCCGGTGCTGATCACCGAACAGCAGGTGCTGTTCAGTACGGCCGCGGCAGCCGGCGCCCATCCGCACCACAACGTCATCACGATGATGTCGCGTGCGGTGGCCTCGGTGACGGACCACTGGCGGACGCACCGCGCCCGCCCGCACTACCCGTCGCACTACAGCTATCTGGAGAACAGTCTGATGGCGCGGGAGATGGACCGGCTCTGACCGGCGGGCCCGCTCACCCGGCCAGTGCGACCGGCCTGATGACCTCGGAGTATCGCGACGCGTCGCCGGCGATCACCCGGCTGTGCCGTCCGTGGATATCGACGGGGATGTCGCCGGCCAGGGTGATCCGGCTGAGCCGGCGGAATTGGTCGTCGTAGTCGGCCACCGCGTAG
This sequence comes from Mycolicibacterium peregrinum, assembly GCF_001665625.1. Taxonomy (GTDB): domain Bacteria; phylum Actinomycetota; class Actinomycetes; order Mycobacteriales; family Mycobacteriaceae; genus Mycobacterium; species Mycobacterium peregrinum_B. Next base: position 1,986 of record NZ_LZSY01000030.1, read on the forward strand.
TGCTGGGTGGCCCGGTTGTCCCAGATCGCCAGGTCCCCCAACTCCCAGTTCCATCGAATCGTGTTCTCCAGCTTGATGACCCGGTTCTGGAGCAGCTGGAAGAGGGTGGCCGACTCGGCGGGACTGAGACCCACGAACTGTTTGATGAAGTGCCCCAGCAACAGCACGCGCCTGCCCGTCTCGGGATGGACCCGCACCACGGGATGCTCGGTCTCGTAATACTCGGATTCGAACTCTTCGCGGTACTGGCGGTGACCGTCGGCGACAACGGGCTGGCCCTCGTGGTCGACCTGATCGCCGGCCGTGTAGTCGTACTGGTTGGTGTGCACGGCCCACAGGTTCTCGACCAGCGCTCGCAACGGCCCGGGCAGTCGGTCGTAGGCGACCTCGGTCGACGCCCAGGTCGTGGTGCCGCCGTACTCCGGGAGCGTGACCGCCCGCAGCAACGAGGCCTTCGGGATGCGGTCGACGAACGTCACATCGGTGTGCCAGCTGTTCGCTTTGTCATACCGCGAGTCGATCGGCAGGATCCGGTCGCCGCGCGAGGTGACCGTCGGATGCGCGCGGGTCGGGGTGCCGAGCAACCGCGCGAACGCCCACTGTCCGTCGTCGTCGAGGTGGTGTTGGCCGCGGAAGAAGATGACCTTGTGTTCAAGGAGGGCATCGTTGATCGCGGACACCGTGGCGGCGTCGAGGTTGCCGTTGACGTCGATTCCGTCGATGCGGGCCCCGATGTGGGCTCCGAGCTTCACTACACGCAGAGTGGACACCCCGTCACCATCGGCGATGGGGTGTGGCAGCACCACGGTTGCGCTCACTACGAGCGCAAAGCGTTCGAAGGTCAGTCGATGCGGATGACGTAGGTGCCGTCGTCGTCGCGCTCGATCTGGCCGTCGAGGGCATTGATCCACACCGGGGTGTCCCGTCGCGAACCGAGGAACGCGCTCTGTACGGAGCCCCCCGGCTGCAGGTCGACATTCCACTCGTCGTCCTGGGCGACGATGGTGAGGAGCTCCTCGCCATCGGCGCGACGGATCGAGATCACCTGGCCGTTGGAGTCCAGATCCTCCAGACCGGCATCGTCGTCATCGAGGTACTCATCAAGCTCAGCGTCATCGAAGATCTCGGCGTCCGAACCTCTGACATCGTCATGCACGCCGACGACTGTACTCAGCATCACGTCCACCGATGCAGACCCCGGCGGATTGAACCGCTAACGTGCATCCGACGTTTACAGGCTGTTCGCCCGGGGAACAAGGAGTCCCGCTGTGGCGTTGGCGAGAAACATTGGTCTTGAACTTAGGAGGATCATTCATGGCTACCGATTACGACGCCCCGCGCGTCAAGGAGACCGACGAGCCCGCCGAGGAGTCGCTGGAGCAGCTGGCCACGCGGCGCACCGCGGCCGACACGGCGGTCATCGACGAGGACGAGGTGGTCGATTCGTTCGACCTGCCCGACGCCGACATCTCCGGCGAGGAGCTGAGCGTGCGCGTCGTCCCGAAGCAAGCTGACGAGTTCACCTGTTCCAGCTGCTTCCTGGTGCAGCACCGCAACCGGTTGGCGCTGCAGAAGGGCGAGCAGCAGCTCTGCGTCGAGTGCGTCTGACGCAGAGCCGGACCGCGGCCTGACGGCCGCACGTGCCCTACCGACAGCAGTTGGGGTCGAGCACGGAACACAGCGCGACGAGCGAGTCCCGGCGCGGGCGGTGGTAGACGTTCATACCGCGCCGTTCGGACTCCACCATGCCCGCGCGCCGCAATTGGGACAGATGGTGGCTGACGGTAGATTCGGCCAGGCCGACCGCAGCCGCGAGATCACATCCGCAGACTTCTCCGGCCTCGGCGCTGAACAACAGCGACACGAGCTTGACCCGCACCGGGTCGGCCAGCGCTTTCAGCCGTAAGGCAATCTCCAGCGCTCCGCCGTCATCGATCGGTCCCGCAGCCACGGGTGAGCAGCAGACCGGTTCGGTGGTGTCGACCACCGGCAACGCCTTGGGCATGGATCGATTCTGCCAGAGGACATTGACATATGTCGAAGAGGTGGCATTATCGATGCTGCCCGATAGTTCGACATATGCCACAGAGGTCCGGAGGCTGCCATGTCCCGCGCACAACTCGCCTTGAACGTCGATGATCTCGACGAGGCGATCACGTTCTACTCGAAGCTCTTCGACACCGCGCCGGCGAAGGTCAAGCCGGGCTACGCCAACTTCGCGATCGCCGCACCCCCGCTGAAGTTGGTACTCATCGAAAACCCCGGTCACGGCGGGACACTCAACCACCTCGGCGTCGAAGTCGAGTCCAGCGACCAGGTGCACGCCGAGATCGCGCGCCTGACGAACGAAGGCCTGTTCACCGAGGAGGAGATCGGCACGACCTGCTGCTTCGCCACGCAGGACAAGGTCTGGGTGACGGGGCCTGCCGGCGAAAAGTGGGAGGTCTACACCGTTCTCGCCGACTCAGAGTCCTTCGGCGCGAACTCCCCCGCCCTCAACAGCCCCGAGGCCGGCGGCACCTGCTGCACATCGTGAACCAGGCTGTCACTTCGCGACTTTCCACGCTGGACCGACTGCTGCCGGTATGGATCGGCGTGGCGATGGCGGGAGGTCTGCTGCTGGGCAGACTCGTCCCCGGCGTCAACACTGCCCTGAATCACGTTCAGATCGACGGCATTTCACTGCCGATCGCCCTGGGCCTGCTGATCATGATGTACCCGGTCCTGGCCAAGGTGCGCTACGACCGACTGGACCGGGTGACCGGTGATCGCAAGCTGTTGATCAGCTCGCTGGTCCTCAACTGGGTGCTGGGTCCCGCCCTGATGTTCGCGCTGGCGTGGCTCTTTCTGCCGGATCTACCTGAGTACCGGACGGGCCTGATCATCGTCGGACTGGCCCGGTGCATCGCGATGGTCATCATCTGGAACGACCTGGCCTGCGGCGACCGTGAGGCCGCCGCGGTACTGGTCGCCCTCAATTCGATGTTCCAGGTGCTCATGTTCGCCGTACTCGGCTGGTTCTACCTGTCGGTGCTGCCGGGCTGGCTCGGGTTGGAACAGACGAGTATCGACACATCGCCGTGGCAGATCGCCAAATCGGTGCTGATCTTCCTTGGCATCCCACTGCTGGCCGGGTACCTGTCACGTCGCATCGGTGAATCCGCGAAAGGCAGGGACTGGTACGAAACGACGTTCCTGCCGCGTATCGGCCCGTGGGCCCTGTACGGACTGCTGTTCACCATCGTGGTGCTGTTCGCGCTTCAGGGTGACCAGATCGCCACTCGCCCCTGGGACGTCGCCCGCATCGCGCTGCCGCTGCTGGCGTACTTCGCGATCATGTGGGGCGGCGGATACGCACTGGGCGCTGCGCTGGGGCTGGGCTACGAGCGCACCACCACCCTGGCGTTCACGGCCGCAGGCAACAACTTCGAACTGGCCATCGCGGTGGCGATCGCGACGTACGGTGCCACCTCTGGCCAGGCCCTGGCAGGTGTCGTCGGCCCCCTGATCGAAGTGCCCGTCCTCGTGGCGCTGGTCTACGTGTCACTGGGATTGCGGCGCCGGTTCGCAACCGCAGGAGACGACCGTCTGTGAGGAGACCTCGATGACCGAGCGCGACCGCCCCAGCGTGTTGTTCCTGTGCACCCACAACGCAGGCCGGTCCCAGATGGCGATGGGCTACTTCACCCACCTCGCCGGAGACCGAGCGTCCGTGTTCTCGGGCGGCTCGGAGCCGGCTGACGAGGTGAATCCCGCCGCGATCGCCGCCATGGCCGAGGTCGGTATCGATATCGCGCACGAACAGCCGCAGCGATGGACCGACGACATCGTCGAGGCGAGCGACGTCGTGGTCACGATGGGGTGCGGAGACACCTGTCCGTACTTCCCGGGCAAGCGCTACGAGAACTGGGACCTGGCCGACCCGGCCGGCCTCGGAGTCGAAGCCGTCCGTCCGATCCGTGACGACATCGAACGACGCGTTCGAGTCCTCCTCGGTGAACTCGGACTCGGCCCCGCCGACTGATTTTCCGGTGTCCGATGGCGATGGTGGCCTACCGTGACATTCGTGACTGAAGCCGCCATTCGCCAGCGCATCGCCGAGGGTGTGAATGCGATCCGTGCGCGCGATCTGGACACGCTCACGGCTCTCTACGCGCCCGATGTCGTGTCTTTCGATCTCGGGGCACCGCTGCGCTACGCGGGTGACGACAACAAGCGACGGGCCTGGCAGGAGGTCTTCACCGCGTATACCGGGCCGATCGGCTACGACGTGCACGAGCTGACCGTCACCACCGAGGGCGACATCGCGTTCGTGCACAGCCTCAACCACGTCCGCGGCACCCTCGCCAGTGGCCGTGACACCGACATGTGGGTGCGATGGACGGCATGTCTGCGTTGCGTCGACGGCGTCTGGCGCGTCTTTCACGACCACATCTCGGTGCCCGCGGACCTCGAATACGGCAAGGCCGTCCTGAATCTGACGCCGTGATCTGCCAGAACCGCCCACACCGGCGCGCGTAGTTCCTATCCTCAGACCTGCAGACCGACAACGACGTTGGAGGCGCAGATGACCGAGGGCGCGACGGCAGAAGCTCGACATAGCGAGCACAGCTACCACTTCGACCGGCACACCCCGCAGTACCGCGACCAGTTCGAGCCGATCACGTCGGAGATGCTGGGCTCCTGTCCGCTCGCCTGGACCGACACATACGGCGGACATTGGGTGGCCGCCGGCAGCAGCCAGGTCTTCGAACTGGCCCGCTGCCCACACATCTCGAATGACAACGACGTCGTCGGGGAACGAAAAGGCTATCGGGGCATCAACATTCCGCGCGGCGAGGTGAGCACGCAGTTCCGCGGCGGCATGCTGGAGATGGATGATCCCGAACACCGTTCCTACCGGACACCGCTCAACGGCTACCTGTCACCGGCCGGTGGAAACCGGTCGTCGACGAACTCGTCAGGGCGTGTCTGGACGAGAAAATCGAAGACGGCAGTATCGATTTCGTCGACGATCTGGCGAACATCGTGCCGGCTGTGTTGACGCTCGGACTGTTGGGCGTCCCGCTCGCCGAATGGGAGATCTACTGCGAACCCGCACATGCATCGGTGTACACCCGGGCCGACTCCCCCGACGCCCAGCGCGTCTTCGACCTGTCAGTGGCTTCAGCGGTACACATGATGGGGCACGTCGCGGTGATCCGCGAGGATCCGCGTCCCGGACTGATCGACGCGATGGTCCAGATGCGCATCGACGGCGAGCCGGCTCCCGATTCGGAGATTCTGGGCATGCTCATGCTCCTGATCGGCGGAGGTTTCGACACCACGACGGCGTTGACCGCGCACTCGCTCGAGTGGCTTTCCGAGCACCCCGATCAGCGGGAGCGGTTGAGCCGGGACCGCGCTTTTCTGCTCGACCCGGCGACCGAGGAGTTCCTGCGGTTCTTCACCCCTGCCCCGGGGGACGGCCGCACGGTCTCCGAGGACATCGAAGTAGACGGCGTGCCGCTCAAGGAAGGTGAGCGGCTGTGGTTGTCCTGGGCGATGGCCAACCGCGACCCACGTGTCTTCGAGAACCCGAACGAGCTCATGATGGACCGAACGGGTAACCGCCACTTCAGTTTCGGCTTGGGCGTGCATCGCTGCATCGGCTCGAATGTGGCGCGGACGGTGTTCAAGTCGATGTTGACCGGGGTGCTCGACCGGATGCCGGACTACCGATGCGACCCGGCGGGCGCCGTCCACTACGAGACCATCGGCGTCATCCAGGGCATGCAGCACCTGCCCGCGACATTCACCCCGGGCCGGCGGACCGGTCTGGGCCTGGCCGAGACACTGAAGAAACTGCAACGGATCTGCGACGAGCAGCAGTTGGCCGCGCCGATTACCGTGCACAAGGCCACTGCGGTCATCGACTGAAAGCGAATGACATGACAGCCTTGATCCCTATGCGACACCTGATCATCTCCGCCTGCTGCGGCATTGCGATGGTGGCGGCGACTGCGGTCGCCGCCCTGCCCGCCCCGTCGGCCGTGCTGGCGGCCTGCCCGAACGGCGAGGACAACGACACCTATACCCAGAATTGTGTCCCCTATCTGGTGCCGAACTCACCGAGCGGCAACAACCTGTGCCCGCCCGGGGTGAGCGGCACGGAATGTGGTTCGTCAGGAATCCAGGCGATTCCTACTGCGCCGGTCGCTCCGACGGGCCCCAAGCAGGGGCTCGAAGACGTGAGCACGCCCGACTTCTGACGGTCGGCACCAGCCTGGGCGGTGGGGACCAGTGGCAGGCCGATTACGTCGTGACACTCGATCCGGCGCCCCCAGGGTGGTGTCCCGTCTTACGGCAGCCTCAGGAGGTGCGCATGGTCAGCGTCACTGCTCCGTTATGGGTGGGGCTACTGATCGGTGCTGCATTCAGTGTGCCGGCATCGTTGTGGGGAATCGGTAACCCCGAGACGATTATCCGAACTGCCAGGCTGGTAGACCGGCTCCTCGTCGGCTGCTTTCTGTTTGTCACCGCGATAGGCGCTGTTTTGCTTTATGGCCTGTATGCACTGGGATTGTCGATGCACTTCTCACCACGACCCACATATCTGATCGGTGTCACCCTGGGCGGGATAATGTTCGGCGCAGGGGCGGCCGTGAGCGGCTACTTCCCGGGCACCGAGGTGATCGCCCTCGGGGAGGGTCGCCAAGACGTCCTGGCGGCGCTACCCGGCGGACTCCTGGGCGCCGCGGCATGGACAGCGGTCTACCAGACCGATGCGGGTCACTGGCTGGTGCACACCGCCGATTTCGGTGATCTCGTGGCTACCGGAAACATCGCGAGTATCCGCCCCATACCGATGCTCACCATCGCAATCGCCTACGCCGCGACCGCGTTGATGCTGCTGTACTACCTACCGCGGTACGTGGGAGGTAAGCACAGTTGTTTTCAGCACCTACGCAACAGCAACGCCCCAGTCGATGCGCGAGATCAGGCTTTTGCCGAAGACACCGCCGCATATTTGTCCGAAGGTGCGGCCGTGCCACCCCGTCCCGCCCTACTTTCCCGACTGGCGTCACAACGCGTGCCCCGCGCGACCTTCTTCGCGCGAGCCACCGCCGTGGCAGCCATGTTCGTGGCCGCGCTCGTGGTTCTGTCGCTGTTCCTTCGTCAGCCCTTCGGCATGTCGACCACCTACTCGTGGGTGGTGGGACACCTCTTCATGCCGGGCTTCGACTACAGCCGACTCGTCTTCGCCACGATCGGCTGGGAGCCACTGGTGGTTCTCGGCGTCATGCTTGGATCACTGTTCTCGGCACTGTTCATCACAGGTCGCTTCAACGCGTTCCGCCCCGTCGTACCGCCCTCATGGCGTAATCGCTTCGGCCCCAGCCGCTCCAGGCGGGCAGTGGCATGCTTCGCGGCTTCTTTTTTTGTGATCTTCGGGGCCCGGATGGCCGGTGGATGCACCAGTGGGCACACCCTCAGCGGCGGCATCCAGTTGGCGGTCAGTGCGTGGCTTTTCACTGCGGCCTTGCTCGGCGGGATGTTGCTCACCGCTCGGCTCGTCTACGGCCACTGCAGCTGGACGGTCGATCCGGTGAAACCCGAGGTCTAACGGCCACCAGAGGGGCGCAAAACTTCCCCCGAATCGGGGGACGACGGGCGGTCGCCACGCTCATAATCTCTTTGCCATGGCGCACAACGGAAACAACGACTGGACCCAGCCCGCTGCTCTCGCCCTTCCCAAAGAGGGCTACTTCGAACTGACCCGCGGGCGGTACGGCCCGGTCTTCCCCCGCACTCCCGCGTGCTACGGCTTCAACATCATCGCGAAGGTGAAGGACGGCCCCGAACACGAAGACGCCATCCGCGCCCACGGCAAGAGCATCGAGGCGGCCGTCGCCGCGCAGCCGGACGTGCTGGCCCCACTGAAGCTTCACTATCTGCGGTGGAATCTGTTCGATGTCGGGTCGGGTCTGCATTTCCAGTACATGGGCATCTTCGATACCGACTTCGACAAGTACACCGAGGACGCCGTCAAGCTGTTCAGCTCGACCGGCATCACCACTGCATTCACCCATCTGGAGGGCTTTCCGGCGGACTGGAAAACCAATCCGGAGGCCTTCATCATGTACGTCCGCGACCACCAGGTGCCCAGCTTCCTCGAGTACGGCGAGTACCCGTACGTCACCTCCGACGAGGTCAAGAAGGCGTTGCGACTCAAGGCCGCGTTCGCGGACATGTTGGATCAGATGCAGTGACCATGGATGCAATGACCGACCTCGAATTCGACGACATCCAGCACATCATGCTGACCGGGACACCGCATTTGACCGGCCGGTATGAGTTCCTGTCCTTCGACACCCCCGAGGCGGGGCGGGCCTGGCTGTCCGAGATGGTGCCGCTCGTGCAGTCGGCCACCGACGTCCGCGAGACGGTCAACGTCTTCAAACGTTGGGTCAACCTGGCCTTCACCTGGAATGGGTTGCGCGCGTTGGGTCTGGACGAGGAGTCGCTGGCATCGTTCCCGGGCGAGTTCCGCGAAGGGATGGCGTCGCGGGCCGACATCCTCGGGGACACCGGTGCCGCCGCACCTGAACACTGGCTGGGCGGGCTCGCCGGCGACGATCTGCATGCCATCGTCATCCTGTTCGCCCGGGACGCGGCGGAACGCGTGCGGTGCGTGGGCGAACACGACGCCCTGCTGGCCCGCTGCCCCGGAGTGCGGTCACTGTCGCATCTGGATCTGGCCGCCACCGCTCCGTTCGAGTACGACCACGATCACTTCGGGTACCGCGATCCGGTGTCGCAGCCGCAGATGAAGGGTTCGGGCGAGGAGTTGATACCCGGTGCAGGTGGGTATCTGGCACCCGGCGAGTTCCTCCTCGGCTATCAGGATGAGGAGGGGTTGGTCGCGAACCAGCCCACACCCGAAGTGCTTTCACGCAACGGCAGCTACCTGGCGTACCGCCGCCTGGAGGAACACGTCGGGATCTTCCGGGACTACCTGACGCAGAACGCCGAGGACGCCGACGGCGCGGAGTTGCTGGCCGCGAAGTTCATGGGGCGGTGGCGCAGCGGCGCGCCGCTGGTCCTGGCACCTGAGCACGACGACCCGGAACTCGGTGCGGATCCGATGCGCAACAACGACTTCGACTACGCCGAGATGGATCCACACGGCTACGCCTGCCCGCTCGGCTCCCACGCCCGCCGGCTCAACCCACGCGATACCGAGCCGAATCCCAATCGGCGAAGGCTGATCCGGCGCAGCGGCACCTACGGACCGGCACTACCCGAAGGTGTTGCCGACGACGGAGTCGAACGCGGGGTCGGGATGTTCCTGATCTGCGCCAGCCTGGTGCGCCAGTTCGAGTTCGCCCAGAACGTCTGGATCAACGACGCGGCATTCAAAGATCTCGGCAACGAACACGACCCCATCTGCGGCGTCCAGGACGGCACGCTGGACTTCACGATTCCGAAGCGTCCGATCCGGAAGGTGCACAAGGGGTTACCCGCGTTCACCACGCTGCGCGGCGGGGCCTACTTCTTCCTGCCCGGCCTGAACGCGCTGCGTTACCTCACAAACCTTGAGACCCCAAGAATGAAGGAGTCAGCATGACCACCCCCGCCCGCACCTATAACCAGGCGCACATCACCCGCCCGCACAACGGCAAACGGCGGGTGTCGATCTACTGGTCGTGGAGCTACCCGTGGGAGGCGCAGCGCGATTCGGCACTGCTGTACAACCGGTTCTCCACCATGACCGAGGTTCGTTTGGCGACCTGGCCCGCCTACGCCGGACCCGAGTACGACCCCCGCGACTTCCTGCAGGGCATCGACGGAACGCTGGAACTGTTCCACCGGTCGTCCCTGAATTTCCAGGAAGTGGCCGGTGAGGCGACCGGACATCCGGTGGCGGTGTTCCAGCGGGTCGACCAGGCCGGGTACCGGTTGCCCATCGATGAACGCATCCTCGACGACACCGACACCCTGATGATCTTCGGCCTCGACCACCTGCTCGGCGAGGAGGATGCCTTGCCAGAGGAGATCGCGGCGATACAGCAGTGGTTGCGTCAGGAAGGCAAGTGCCTGATGCTCGCGCCGCACCACGACGTCGGGTTCACCGACGACAAAGAGCAGCAACAGATGGAGTATCTGCACCACGGTGACCCGCTGACGCCGCGCGTCCAGCGGTTCAGCGGCTACGCCCGGTCGCTGCTGACCGGGCTGAACATCCCGGTGCACAACACCTGGGGCCTGCGTCCCGCCACGGTCGAGGGCACCAAACAGATTGTGCCGCTTACCGGTTTCCGCGATCTGGATTCGGCCGGCTTGCTGCGCGACGTCACGACGCTGGCCTTGCATCCCCACTTGCCGCACTATGAGCTGACCGCTCCCGAGGGGCCGGACCTCCGAGTGCTCGGCCGGCAGTTGATCGACCAGACCCGGCCCCACCCGTTCACCTTGGCGGGCAACACGGAGTTCAACGCATTGATCCACATGCCGCCGTCCGGTGACCGCGCCGGCGACATCGTGCTGGTCGACTCAACCCATTTCACCACCCTGTTCGGCGCGAGTGACAGCCTGAAGTCCTTCTGGCGCAACCTCGTGACGATGGCCTGACCGCAGTGAAGGTGACAGATCTGCTGTTGCAGGGCTCGAATATCGCTGTCGTCTTCTTCGTCGTGTCGAGCACCCTGGCCGTCGGTCTGAGCCTGACCGTCAGTCAGATCCTCGCGCCGCTCAAGAACATTCGCCTGGTTGCGCTGTCGCTGGCGGCGAACTTCGTGCTGGCGCCGCTGGCCGCGTTCGGGCTGTGGCGGGTGTTTGATCTGGACGAGCCGCTCGGGATCGGGTTGCTGTTGTGCGGGCTCGCGGCGGGCGCACCGTTCCTGATCAAGCTCGCCGAGTTCGCGAAGGCCGACATGGCCTTCGCGGTGGGCTTGATGGTGCTGTTGATGGTCATCACCGTGGGGTTCGTGCCACTGGTCCTGCCGATCTTCGTCGCAGGCACCGCGGTCAACCCTGCCCAGATCGCGGCGTCGCTTGTGGTGCTGATGCTCATCCCGCTGGCCGCGGGCCTACTGCTGCGGGCTCGCGGTCCGGGGGCGGCCGCCCGCCTCCGGTCCGTGGTCGGCAAGGTGTCCACCATCAGCATGGTTCTGGTGATCGTGCTCACCATCGCCGCCCATTTCAACAGCGTGCTATCGGTTTTCGGCACCTTCGGCATCTTGGCCGCCGTCGTGTACACGGTGATCTGCGCCGGTATCGGTTGGCTGCTGGGCGGCCGCGGGGCGCGGGATGTCCTGGCGCTGGGTACCGCTCAGCGCAACGCCGCCGCGGCGTTCGTGGTGGCCGGGCAGAACTTCGACGATCCGAAGGTGGTCGTGATGATCACCGTGGTGTTGATCGTGGAGTTCCTGATGCTGTTGCCGTTCTCGCGGCGGCTCGCACGGTCTCGCTGAGCAACCCGAGCCGGTCGGCCTCGGTCACCGCGGCAGCGCGGGACGAGACGCCGAGCTTGCGGTAGATCGACTTCGCCTGGCTCTTCAGGGTTTCACGGCCCAGGGACAGCTCACCTGCGATGCGCTGCAGCGACAGATGGGTGGCGAGGTACGGCAGCAGCCTGAGCTCGGCCGTCGTCAGCGCCGGCCGAGCACCACGGGCCGCCCGGGTCGCCGACAAGGCCTGGATGCGGTCCAGCCATTGCCCGATGCCGACGGCCTCGGGTTCACGCCGGTACGCGCGTTGCGCCTCGCCCAGGTGCCGGTCGCACAGCTCGGTGTCGTCGACCTCGACGGCCGCACCGGCGACCAACGCATGGGCCGTCAGGGCGGTGCGGGCGGACAGATCGCCCAGCCGGTCGAGGAGCCGCTCGGTCGCGCGGACGGCCGATCGTGCTCCGGCCGCGTCACCGCGCCGGGCGCGCACCAATGAGTCGACCGCGTAGACCACCACCATCGGCACCATGTCGGACAAGTCGCGTGAGTCGACGATCATGCGCGCGGCGTTGGTGTGGGAAACTGCGGCCGACAGGTCTCCGTCACCGAGGTCCAATGCGGCGAGATGCGCCAGCACGGCGGCCTGGAATCCGGGGAGATCTTCGATTACCGGCAGTGCCGATTCCAGTGTGGCCCGCGCCTCCCCGGGGTCACCGAGCATGGACAGCGCGGCACCCTTCATCGTGGTGGCCGCGCCCCACCACGGGTTGACCAGGTGATCACCTGCGCCGCAGACTGTTTCGGCATGGCGAATCACCTCGCCTACTCCACCGACTCCGAGCAGCGAGCCGATCAGCGCGGCAGCCACCTCGACCGACGGTGTGCCGTCGGCGAGCGGCCCACCGGAGTCGGCCGCCGCGGCGGTCAACAGGGACCGCTGGATCAACTCGGCGTCCCCGGTCATCACGCCGAGCCAGGCCCGCGCGATCGCAGCGTCCGGGTAGTCGGTGAAGGTCCGCTCGTCGATCAGGCTGAGCCGGCGGGCCAGAACACCGACCCTGCCGTCGAAACCCAACCGCACCGCGTCGATCCCCACCAGTGCTGCGGCCTTGGCGCGGTCGCCGGCGGCCAGGGCCTGCGCCAGCGCTCCGTCGACGTCACCGGCCTGAGCCAGCCGATCGGACGCGCGCGCCGCCAACTCCCGGAACCGGTCCGGATCCCGGTCACGTAGGCGCGCGCGTAACAGGTCACCGAAAAGCTGGTGATAGCGGTACCAGATGCCTTGGGAGTCAAGGGGAACCAGAAACAGGTTGCCCGATCCGGTAATTGCCTCAAGCATCGCAGCGGAATCGCTTCGGCCCAGCAGCGCGTCGAGCTCGCCGGCGCAAAAGCGGTCCAGGATGGCCGATTCCGTCAGAAACGTGACGGTGTCGGGTTCGAGGTGGCTGAGCACTTCCTCCACCAGATAGTCGGCCATCAGCCGGTGCCGGCCGGTCACCGCCTCGGCGGGGGCGCCATCGCGCAGCGCCAGGGCCGCCATCACCACCCCGGCCGCCCAGCCTTCACATTTGTCGAGAACGCGTGCGATCGTGGCCTCGTCCATCCCGGCACCGAGGGCCGCGAAAGCAGCGGCGCCTTCGGATCCGGACAGCTTCAGCTCCGGAATTCCGATGTCGACGACGTAGCCCTGCAGCCGGCGGCGGGCCAGATCGAGTGCCGGAGCCTGCCGACCGACCAGCACCAACGTCGTCGAACTCGGGGCAAGGTCCACCACGGCGCGCAGGGTGTCGACCGCGGCGCTCGCCGACAACTCGTGGACGTCGTCGAGCACCAGAACGACGGGCCCCGCGGTTTCGAGTGCCTGGACGAATGCCGACGCCAATTGGGTCTCGGCCCGTCCTGCGCCCTGCAGGTACTGCAGCACCGCCGGATCGATCGGCTTGACCTGGTTCAGCGCTGTGGCGAGATGCAACAGCAGATGCGCGGGGTCGTTGTCGAGATTGTCGAGCCGCGCCCATGCGAACGGGCGTTCGTCGGCGTCGTCCCACTGCCCCACCGCAGTGGTCTTGCCGTATCCCGCCGGTGCGGTGACAACCACCAGGCCGGTGCGGTCCTGCAGCAAGCGGGTGATTTCTGGACGGGGAACACCGGCACGGGCGGTGGCAGGCCGTCCGACGGTCGCCACCGGAATGTGCGCCGGCCAGGATCCTGCTCCCACCTGGGCATACTAGGTCAGTGGCGCCGGAGCGCGCCTGTCTGCACGGCAGGTCCGGCGCGGATCCGTCAAAGATTTTGACGGGGCAGGACAAACGCGGTCGCCGTCAGAAATGCCAGCGGGTGGTCTTCACGCGCTGCTGGAATGCCTCGAGCGCTGCCAGGTCCTTCTTCATCAGCGGCTTGTTGACCTTCTCGGTGAAGAAGTCGATCAGCGGACCCGCGAAGAACGCGGTCATCACGGTCCCGATGCCAACCTGGCCGTGGAACGCCAAGGCCAATCCGACGAACGCGAGGTCCTGGGCCACCCGCACCACCCGGTACGGCAGTCGGGTGTGGTCGACGATGATCGGGGCGATCGCGTCGTACGGGGCGTTGCCCAGCGCCGCGGTCATGTACATCGATGCACCGGCGGCGAACAGCGTGATGCCGACGAGGAACATCCCGGTCTGCAGCACGCGTCCGGGATCGGCGGGAACCAGTGGGCTCAACAGGGCCGAGAACCACTGAATGAAGTACCCGGTCATGACCATGTTGATGATCGAGCCGATCCCGATGTACATGCGGCCGAAGAAGAAGACCGGGATCAGCAGCACGGCGTTGCTCATGAGCTGGTACGTGCCGAGGTCGAGACCGATCGTGTTGCTGATGCCGATGTTGGCCGCGGTGTAGGGATCCACACCGACCTGGGCGACGCGCAACACGGCCGACCCGAAACCCAGGACCGCAACACCTACGAGTGCCCAGAACGACCGTCGCCAGTAGTGCATTTTCTGACCACCCACAATCCACGACTATCGCAGAGCGAGGTGGTCATTCACGGTCGACGCGTCGGAGTCCGTTCTACGACTGCTTGGTCAGCGTGAACGAGAACCGCTCGCTGCGCTCGGCCGGGCCGCAATCGCTGGCCTCCCAGGTGGCGTAGCCGGTGCCGGTGAGTGTCTCGTCGTCCCAGGAAAGCGTGCGTGAGGCGGTCAGCGGGGTGCCCTCGCAGGTCCCCGCGTCGGTCCAGGGGCTCACCATCGTCCAGCGTCCGCCGTCCAGGTGGGCCTGCCCGCCGTATGGCGCCCAGGTCGCGCCGCCGGTGGCCGCCACGTCGGCGCAACCCTGGCCACACGACGTCACGGTCCAGGTGCTCCACGTCGACGGGCCATCGTGGTCATAGCGATAGGTGCCGTTGAGTTCCTCGGCGAAAGCCGGGCTCGCGAGACCGACAGCGGTTCCGGCAAGAACCATCGCCGGAATAAAGCCCATGACAAGTCTCACGATCGCACTCCCCTGAAGTCGCCCCGACCCGGTGCCCAAAATTGACGCGGAGAGCATCTCACACGAACGTGCCTTGGGCACAGCAGAATTGGCAGTGCGGCGACTCGAGCCGGCGCGGTTGAGCAGCGATCGCCTTAGCTGGCAAACCAGCCGCGGGTTACCGGGATTCGACCTCGGATTCGACCAACCCGGCGCTGCGGGCGTTGACGACGACGTGTTCCCAACTCGTCGCCACGGCCGCGATCACCGTGATGGCCGTCGCGAAGCCGGCCAGTGAGGCCAGCACCGTGGCCCACTCTCCGCTGGTGGCGACACTGAGCAGGAGCGCGACGAACGCTCCGGCGAGTACCAGCCCGGCGGTCAGCGCACTGCGCCCCCGTGTGGCCCGGCGCAAAGAATCGATCAGTGTCATGCAACCCATTGTGCCCGCGCTGACTGAGCAGGGATGAAGCGTTTCCTATGGAAATCTTCTGAAGTGAACTTCCCCCGGCAAAACCCTTGATTCCGCACTCATGCACGCAGCACGGCTAGGGTGGTCCACCATGGCCAACTTGGATCGCCGAAAAATGATGATGTTGTCAGGTCTGGGCGTGATGGCAGCGGCAATACCCGCCCCGCAAGCCCAGGCCCTCCCGACCAAGCCCCTGACACCGCCTGTTCCCGCGCCGTCGGCGCCACAGGCCACGGTGAACTACGTGTTCGCGGACGAGTTCGACGGGGCTGCCGGCTCGTCGCCGAATACGTCGAAGTGGACCATCGCGAAGGCCCGGGAGACCATCAAGGACCCCACCTACTGGGAGGTGCCCGGCCGTATCGGGCAATACCGCGATGACCGCAAGAACGCCTTCCTCGACGGCAAAGGGAATCTCGTCATCCGCGCCACGAAGGAAGGCGACACCTACTACGGCGCCAAGCTGGCGAGCGTGTGGGAGGGCGGCGCCGGGCATACGTGGGAAGCCCGGATCAAGTTCAACTGCCTGACCGCGGGAGCCTGGCCGGCCTTCTGGCTGGGCACCCTGGGCGAGGGTGAACTCGACATCGTCGAGTGGTACGGCAACGGCAAGTGGCCGTCGGCCACCACCGTCCATGCCAAGTCGAACGGCGGCGAGTGGGAGACCCACAACATCGCTGTCGACACCGGCTGGCACACGTGGCGCACCCAGTGGGACGCGAACGGCGCCCGGTTCTGGCAGGACTACACCGAAGGCGCGAAGCCCTACTTCGAGGTCTCGGCGAGCCAGCTGCCGGACTGGCCGTTCAGCCAGCCCGGTTACACGATGTTCGTCGTCTTGAACCTTGCGGTGGCAGGTTCGGGCGGAGAAGACCCCAGCGGCGGCACCTACCCGGCCGACATGCTCGTGGACTACGTCCGCGTCTGGTAGCCGCGGTAGCGCAACCGCTACTTGGGCGTGATGGTCTCCGCGAACGTGCCGTCACCCTTGTTCAGCCAGCTGATGGTGCCGTGCTGAAATTCGGTGATCCAACCGCCGTTGGCGACATCCGGTCCACCGCCGGTCTCGTCCTCGTCGCCGGTGGGGAAGCCCAGCTTGCCCGCCGGACCACCGTTTGCGGTGTAGACCCGCAGAATCTCGCCCTGCACCACGTGCGCGCCGGTCGACGGTGACGAGAAGATGGTGCCATTGGCGAATGCCTGCACGGTGCCATCGCCCACCTTCTCCGGTTGCGCTGTCGGTAGCCCCAGCTTGGCTTCGCCGCCGGCATCGGAGTACTCCTCGGCGATGGGAGCGTCGAGTACCACCTCGCCGACACCGGGCGCATTCACGGTGCTGGGTGCGCCTTCGACAGCCGACGAGACCGCGCTCGAAGCGGAGCTGGCGCCCTCCTTGGCCTTGCTCGTGCCGGCATCGACGGCCGACGACGCGGCACTCGTCGCGCTGGACAAGGCGTCCTTGGTCTGGTCTTTTGCTTCCTGCGAGCACGCAATGGCCGTCGCGCCGGTGATGGCGAAAGCTGCAGCTAGCGCACCTGTGCGTTTGATCAGCTTTGGATTCATGTCCCGAACGTAACACCGGCGATACCGCGCTTTCAGCAAATGCCGAGATCCAAAGGCAACGCCACCGCGGCTATCGTGAGGTAACGGCGAACGGAGGGCAGATGAGCTCGGGGACCCAACTCGACCGCATGGGTGCTGTGACCAGCGTGACCGAACACGCTGACCGCTTCACCATCGACGTCGATGGCAGGACGGTCGGGCTCGCCGATTTCCACGACCGTGACGGGCAGCGAATCTTTCCGCACACCGAGGTCGACCCGCAGTACCGCGGCCGCGGACTGGCGACGATCCTCATCGCCGAAGCCTTACGTTCGACGCGTGCCGCGGGGCTGCGCATCGTGCCCACCTGCTGGATGGTGGCCGAGTTCATCGACAAGCATTCGGAGTACGCCGACATCACCGACCGGTGAGAGTCCGCCCTCGGCGGGATCAACGCCGAGGCCGGCTAGACCTCCATCCGTGAACCGATGATCACGGTGCGGTCCGCAGGCAGGTTGAAATAGCCTGCGGCATCAGCCGTCAGAAGCGCGGTGGCGATGAAAATCCTTTTGCGCCAAGGCGCCATGTTGCGGTCGGGGCCCGCGACCAGTTCGAGATGCGACAGGAAGTACGAGGCGTTGTCGAGGTCGACGCCGCCCTCGGTTTCCGATGCGGGCACCAGTTTCAGTGCGGCGGGAACATCCGGCCGTTCCATGTAACCGGCGTGGATCGTGACGTGCAGAATGCCGTCGTCGCGGTAGCCGAGATCATCGACTGAAACGCGGTTCTCGTCCGGCACGCGCGGAACGGGTTCGGTCTCCACAGAGGCGATCAGGACGTGGTCGTGCACGACGTGGTTGTGGTCGACGTTCGCGCGCATGGCCAGCGGCACCGTGTCCTCACCGCGGTTGAGGAACACCGCCGTCCCGGGCATGCGGGTCAAAGGTGGCTGTTGGTGGGCGATCTCGTCGACGAACGGGCGCAGTGGTCCTTCGATTTCGAGGCGTGAGGCGGTCACCAATGCCCTACCGCGCTGCCAGGTGGTCATGACGGTGAAGGCGACGACCGCGATGACGAGCGGCAGCCAGGCGCCGTGGACCAACTTTGTGAGGTTGGCGGCGAAGAACAGCAGATCGACCACCAGCAAGGCGCCGCCACCAAGTACCAGCACCCACAACGGCCATCGCCACTGCTGCCGGGCCAGATACAGGAAGAGCAACGTGGTGATGGTGATGGTGCCACTCACCGCCATGCCGAATGCAAAGGCCAGGGCCGCAGACGATTCGAACGCGAAGACGAGGGTCAACACCGCCACCATCAGCATCCAGTTGATCCACGGCACATAGATCTGGCCGATCGTCGACGCCGAGGTGTGCGCGATGCGCAGCCGCGGCAGATACCCGAGCTGCACCGCCTGCGAGACCACCGAGAACGCCCCGGTGATGACCGCCTGCGACGCGATGACGGTCGCCGCCGTCGCCAACACCACCATCGGGATCTGCGCCCATTGCGGTGTGAGGAGGAAAAACGGTGCGCTGGACTTGGTCTCGTCGGCCAGGATCAAGGCGCCCTGCCCGAAGTAGCTCAGCGCGCAGGCCGGTAGCACCAGACCCAGCCAGCCGACGGTGATGGCACGTCGCCCGAAGTGGCCCATGTCGGCATAGAGCGCTTCCGCACCGGTCACCGACAGCACGATCGCAGCGAGCGCGAAGAATGCGATGTGAAAATGCCCGGACAGGAACGTGATTGCGTACCAAGGGGACAGCGCAGCCAGGATTCCGGGGTTGGCGACAATACCGGCGACCCCACAGGCTCCGATCGCGGTGAACCAGGCGATCATCACCGGCCTGAAGAATCGACCGACGACCGCGGTGCCCTGCCGTTGAACGAGAAAGAGCCCGACGATGATCACCGCGGTGATCGGCACCACCCACGCTTCGAGGCCCGGTTCGATGACCTTGAGCCCCTCCACCGCCGACAAGACCGATATCGCGGGGGTGATCATCGAGTCACCGAAGAACAGTGCGGCCCCGAACAATCCGAGCGCCGCCAGAAACCATGTGGTGCGCCGACCTCGAGTCCCGGTGCCGCGGCGTAGCAGCGTGATCAGCGCCATGATGCCGCCCTCACCGTGGTTGTCGGCGCGCATCACGAGGGTCACGTAGGTCAGGGTGACGATCAGCATCACCGACCAGAAGACCAGCGACACGACGCCGTAGACGTTGGCGTCGTCCAGCGGTACCGGGTGTGGATCCGTCGGATTGAACACCGTCTGAATGGTGTAGATCGGGCTGGTGCCGATGTCGCCGAACACGACGCCCAGCGCACCGACGACGATCGCCGGCCGCAAAGGGTGAGCGGTGGTGGGCACGAAGGTCGACCGTCCTGTCAGAGTTGGATGAACTCAGATGCTTCGCTGATTCTGCATCCAGACCCTGGGACCGCGCTCAGGTATCGGTACCGACCAGAGTCATGATGGCTTCGGTCAACCGGTCCAGGTAGTCGTCGTCGGCGTCGACCTGCATGACCGACTGGCGCCAGTACAGGGCTCCCCCGATCATGTCGAGCGCAACATCGATGTCGGCGTCGTCGGCGATCTCGCCGCGCTGCCGGCCTCGCTCAAAAAGCTGAGCGGCCTTGAGACGCCGGGGTTCTCGGATCTGGCCGGCGATCGTGGCTGAATAGTCGGGATCGCGGGCGGCCTCGGCGAGCAGGTCCGGGATGATGGTGCGGGCCAGCCGATGGGTGAGCGCCTCGCGTCCGTTCCGCAGGTAGGCCCGGATGTCGCCTCGAAGGGTGCCGGTGTCGGGGACATCGATCGCTGCAACGGCCACCTTGGTCACCAGGTCGACGGCCAGGTCCTGCTTCGATTTCCAGCGGCGGTAGATGGCGGCCTTGCCGACTCCGGCCCGCTTGGCGACGGCGTCGACGGACAGCCGGCCGTAGCCGACGGCGGCCAGTTCCTCGAAGAACGCGGACTCGATCGCGGCGGTCACATCGTCGAGAAGGACGGGACCGCCGGAGGTCCGGCGCGCTGCTGTGGCCACGAGCCGATTCTACGAGACGGAACGGTTGCGTTCCGTTTAATCACGATCTAGCCTAATCGAGACGATGCAGTTCCGTTTCGTTAAGGAGAAGCCATGAAGTTCCTGTTCGACGACGAATCGTTCTCGTTCGAAACGCTTCGCGCAGCCGGGTACGCCAATGCCGGCGGCGCGGATCTGGGCGAGATCCTGGTGACCGCCCGAGCCATCCCCGAGGGTGACGAGGCCGCCTGGCATCGTGAATGGAAGGCGACCGCGCAGCGGGTCGAGGCCCTCGGCCGCCAATCGCTGGCCGCGGGGCATACGGTCAGCGCGCGTGAGGCGCTGCTGCGGGCGTCGAACTACTACCGCACCGCCGAGTTCTACCTCCGCGAGAATCCCTCCCATGATTCCGAGGCCAAGGAACTGTTCGACCGCTCGCGCGAGACGTTCCTGGAGTCAATGTCATTGTTCGGCTTCGGTTTCGAACGCGTCGCCATCCCGTACCAGGACACCACGCTGCCCGGGTACCTCTACCGCGTCGACGACTCCGGAATCCCCCGCCCCACTGTCATCTTCAATGGTGGGTACGACTCCACCCTCGAAGAGTCCTACGTCGCACTCGCGGCCGGGGCCCTGGTGCGCGGGTACAACGTGCTGGCGTTCGACGGACCCGGTCAGGGCGCCACATTGCGTGAGCAGGGCCTGACGTTCCGGTCCGACTGGGAGGCCGTGCTGACCCCGGTGGTCGACTTCGCCCTCACTCGGCCTGAGATCGCGCCGGAGGCGATCGGTGTCTTCGGCTACAGCCTCGGCGGTTATCTGGTGGCCCGCGCAGCGGCCTTCGAGAACAGGCTCGCCGCCGTCATCCTCAACGACGGTGTCTACGACTTCCACTCGGCCTTGACCAACATGATGCCGCCGTTCCTGTCCAAGTGGGTCGATGAGGGCAATGACGAAGCCGCCGAGGCGGTGCTCGGACTGCTGATGGCCGTCAACACCCAGACCCGCTGGGCGGTGCGAAACGGGCTGTGGTCCTTGGGAATCGACTCACCGGCCGAGCTGGCCCGGGCCTTCAAGGCCTACACGATCGCCGAGGTGGCCGACCGCATCACCTCCCCGGTCCTGGTGCTCGACGCCGAGAACGACCAGTTCTTCAAGGGTGAGCCGGCGCGGGCGGCCGAGGCGATGCTCAACGCGAAGACCACCCTGGTGACGCTCTACGAGGCCGACGGTGCGGGTGAGCACTGCCATATGGGTGCCGCATCGCGAGCGAACCAGGTCATGTTCGACTGGCTCGACGAACAGTTGGGCGCTCAGGCTTGAGGGGTCACCAAGTATTTCTCGCCGGTGGCCTTCTGCAGGTAGCTGTTGAACGCCTCGGGTTTGAGCATTCCGGCCAGTGAGACCTCTTGGGTGTACGCGCTCGCGAACGTCGTGGTCAGTTCCGCGGCGACACGGGCGCGCAGCCGGGCGATGGTCTCCGGGCCGGCGCCGGCGAGGAACGGAGTGAGCAGCCAACCCCCGACGCCCCAGGCCATCCCGAAGTTTCGGGTCAGCACGGTGGGGCCGGTGTCGAGGCTGCCGTAGATGTACACCTGCTTGTGAACGCTCGACCCGTAGCGGGAGTACTGCGCGGCAGTCGCGTTGGCGGCCCGCTCCATGCCGTTGAGGATCTGGCTCGCCAACGTGCCACCGCCGGTGGCGTCGAACGCCAGCGTCGCCGACGTCGCCTTGAGCGCCTCGACAAGATCCGTCTCGAACGACGGCGACGACGAGTTGCAGACATGGACCGCGCCGAGGCCGCGCAGGATCTCTTCCTGTTCGGCCTTGCGGACGACGTTGACCAGCGGCACCCCGTCGGCCAGGCACGCCTTGACGAGCATCTGGCCGAGGTTCGACGCCGCGGCCGTGTGCACCAGAGCCGAATGCCCTTCGCGGCGCATGGTTTCCAGCATGCCCAGCGCCGTCAGCGGGTTGACGAAGGACGACGCACCGTCTTTGGCGCTGGCCCCCTCAGGAAGAACCAGGCATGCCTCGGCCTTGACCACCCGGTACTGCGCGTACATCGCGCCACCGGCGATCCCGACTGTCTTGCCGAGTAGCGCTTGCGCCTGCGCCGACTCCCCCGCCGCCACCACCGTGCCCGCGCCTTCGTTACCCACCGGAAGCGAGATGCCGACGCGTGCCGCCATCCCGGCCAGTGCCCCGTCGCGCAGTGGCGCGGTGACGACAGGCCGGTCCGCAGTGCCCGCGACCGTGGCCGCCGACATGTCGGCGGCGCTGGGAATCAGCAGACCCAGATCCGACGGGTTGATCGGCGAGGCTTCGACCCGGACCACCACTTCGTCCTGCGCCGGAGTGGGCACCGCAACCTCGTGCAGCGACAACTCGAGCGTGCCGTTATCGGTCACCAGCGACCGGAGTTCCAGAGCAGTCTTGGGCAGGGCTTCGGTCATGCTTGAACACTACGTCCGTCGCGAGGCACTACACCCGTGCTTCAGTTCAGAACGTTGATGCGGAATTCACCTCAGCGGTAGCCGGCAAGACCGTCAACAAGTTCTTCCTCGTCGCCGTCGCGGATTGCGTAGAGGGCTTGTTGCAGAGCGAATGTCTCGCGGATGGGGGCAATTCGATCGGCGAGCGCACGGCTTGACCAACTGCGTAGGGCGAGTACTCGCTCAAGAAACTCGCGACCGTAGCCGGCGCTGATCGCTGCGAAGTCCTCGGCCTGGTCACCGAGGGTTACCTCGTCCCAGTCGATGACTCCAGAAAGGTGTGGCACGCCATCCCGCCACTCCCACAACACATTCTCAGCACCGAGGTCACCGTGTACGACTGCTTGGGTGAGATGGGGAAGGTCGTCGAGTGCTGCGAGTTCTCGCTCAGCCCGTAGGCGCCCGTCGCCGGACATGAGCCCGAACAGCTCCGCGCGTACGCTCTCGGCGAATTCGCGCCATCGGCCTTCCGGGGCCTCAGGGAGCTCTGCTCGGACTGTCTCGTTGGTTCCTGCTCGGGCCAGAGCGGACAGCAACGTGGCGTACTCCCCCGCCACGGCTTCGACCACCCGGTCATCTTCGAGCGCGTCGTTTTCAAGCGGTTCCCCGGGAATTCTGCTGAGCAGTAGGAATGGCGTCTCATCCGCACCGCTCTGGAGGAGCGGTTCAGGTGTGCGGAAACCGAGCCCGAGGGCGGCGAGTGTGCGTAGTGAGGTCGCCCGCCCGGGCAGCCGGTCAGCTGCAGCGTGGGTGCGAGGAAGACAAACGACACGATCCGCTCCGATGACGACAATGTGGAATTGCCCTTGGCGTACCGAAAGGTCGTCGGGATGGTCGTCGGGCAACAGACGACGCAGCAGAGTTCGGTGTGCCGCAACGACGCTCATGAACCCCATGGTTCCACCCGGCGAACGCTACGAACGACTACGCAAGGTCGGCTACACCGAACATTTGTCCCCGGTGAACAGATCACAAGTCGTCTGTAGGCCGTTGAGTACACCGGCGGGGATCGCGGAGATGAAGTCAGTGGCGCTGATGGCACGCAATGACGTGAGATCAGTGGCCTTCTGCGTGCCGATCAGCACCGCCACGGCGTCGCCCTTGTCGGTGGAGATGGTGAACGAGTCGTCGCCGTCGCCGTACTGCCCGGCGCAGTCGGTCTGGCACGTCCCGGTCGTGGGATCGATCTTCTCGTCGAACATGTCGTTGATCCACCCGGCGGACAGCTCACGCACGGCCAGCGGGTTCTGCGGCTGCGGGAACCCGGCGATGAGGTACGCGGTGGCCTGGATCAACGGGTTGCCGCCCTGCATCGGGTCCATGTGCACGCCGCCTTCGAGCACCACGCCGGTGAACTGCCCGGGTCTGGCTTCGGTGAGCTGGTCGTTGACGTCGCTGAACACGTTCAGGAAGTTCAGCGGCGCACCGATCTCATAGATCGGGATGTAGTCGTTCGGGTCGTCGTCACTCGGGTCAGCGGTCCCGTTCGTCTCCAGCTCGTCGAGCCGCTCCATGGCGTCGGGAATGATCGAGCCCATCGGCACCGCGTCGTAGATCACCACGCCGGCAAGGTCGTTGGGCGCATCCAGACCCTGATCGCGCCGGCGGGTCAAACCCTCGGCGTAGTACCCGGCGACCCCAGGGGCGAACCCGCCGCCCAACGAGTGTCCGACGAGGACGAACTGCGTCGGCACATCGAGATTCTCCGGCCGGCCGGCCTTCAGCTCCGCCGTGTCCATGCTGGCGTTGAGGGCGGTGCGGTCAGGATCGAGGAACAGCTGGGCGACCGCCTCGTGCAGATTGTCTCCACCGAGCCACATGCCGTCGGCCTCGAAGGGGTTCGACGTGAACGTGGTGGTGACGACGATGCTGTTGGTCGACTGGGCCAGATAGGAGGCGGTGTAGCTGTAGAGCGGCCCGTTGGCCAGGAAGCCGTGCTGCAGGTAGATCAACCGGGTTGGTGGCTCACCGTTGGCGGATGTGGGGAAATACCAGTTGGATTCGACTTCATGGCCTTCGGAGATCACCAGGGTGGAGGTGCTGACCTCGACCGAGTCACGCAGGCCCGGCGGGACCACCGGGTCGCCACCGACGATTCGTTCCAACGCGGCGACGGTATCGAACACGACACCGGTGATCACCGACAGCGGCTTGGGATAGTTCTGCGGTTCGGGATTGAGCGTCAGGGCGCCGAGGCTGCGGATCACATCGTGGATCGCCTCGATGGGATCACCGTGGGCCGGGGTGGCCGCGGCGAGGTCGACTACGCCTTCGGTTTTGGACTGTTCCGGGATGGCCGACTTCAAGACGTCCCGCAGCGTCCTCGTGACCTGGATATCGCGTTGTTGGGTTGCCGGTGCCGCACCCTCCACCGACGGATGGAGGCGCTCACGTTGCGCGGCAATGGCGGACCTGATGCTTATCGGCGGCCGGACCCGCACCTCGACGTCGCTCGAAGGCGCTTCAGCGTCGGGGCCGTCCACGACGCTCACCGGGTTCCGCTCGCCGCGGGTGACCTGCCGAATCTCGTTGCGCACCTTGGTCTGGACTGAATCGGCGAGCTGGCGGATGGGCCGTTGAGTTTCCACCCTGCGCTGTTTGGTCGTGCGCTGGGTGTCTGTGGCCGCCGTCGATAGCGCCGCTGTCGGCCGCGGCTTCACCGCGCGTGGTTTCGGTTTCTGCGTTTTCTGGTTGGACGCGTTGTGCGGGGCCGCCGGCTTCGCATCGCGCTTTGACCCGCCGTCGTCGTCGGCGTGTGCTGTCCCTGCCCCGGCGAGTACGGCCGCCGATAGTCCGGCTGTGAAAACTCCAGCACCCACCCACGCTGCGACACGCGTCATTAGTCCCCCCGTTACATCGAACTCGACCTTTGTCACGCTAGCGGGGGTCGGCGCTCCGTCGGACGGGATTCGGCGAGATCGCCTCGAGAGCCCTAGCCGAGTTCGAGCGAATCACGCGACATCCGGAAAAAGTGTCCGGTGCCGGTGTCGGTGCAGGTGACACCCGCGGGTTGCGACTCGCACTTCATCGGTCCGGCCGAGCGCGTCTGACCGTAGGCCAGCGTAGGCATTCCGGTGTCGAAGATCGTGTCGCCGTGGCAGTGCACCTCGGGAGTGCTGCCCGGTTTCAGGCTGACGCGGTCGCCCCAGTCCAGGTGGCAGTCTGCGGGCTTGGCCGGCGGGGTGTAGGTGTGGTCCCGGATCTCGCAGACGACGCCGTTGCTGCCGTCGAAGCCGTTCGGGACCAGGCACCAGATGTTGCCCGACGGGGTGACGAACTTGGGTGGTGGCGGGCAGGCGTTCGCGGTGGCGGGAAGGGCGATGAGGGCGGCCGCCGCGGTGACGAACGGGATGAGGTGACGCGGTTGTGTGCTCATGGTGTTGAGCATGCGGGGACCGTCTTGCGGAATTCTCAATGGAATCTTGTGCTGAGTTCGTCGGCGGTGGCGGCCGGTTCGGCGACGAGTTCCACTCCCCAGGCGAGCGCCGCACCTCGCCGCATGGCTTCGGCGTCACCGCTGGTCAGATAGGTCCTTGCGGCTACTGGGCCAGTCTGTGCGGCGGGATGGCGCGCGGCGATGGCGGCGGCCAGCCGTTCGACCGGGTCGATCAGCGTGGCGTGGGGTAAGGCGTCGGCGAACCAGTCGCTTGCGGCCGGGTAGTGGGTGCACGCCAAGACCACGGCCTGGGCTCGCTGCAGCGGGGCCACGATCCGGCGCAGGTCGGCGACGAATCCCGGTGAGCCGCTGCGGCCCGCCTCGATGTGGGCCGACAACGGTTGCGCCACCCGGGACAGCACCTCGCGACCAGGCCGGGCCAGCCCGCGCCGGTAACAGCCGCTGGCGATGGTGCGGCGCCCACCGACGACACCGACGGGTCCTCGGACGTGGTCGGGCACCGACGCCAGGCCGTGACCGATGATGCCCTCCACCGGAACCGGCGCCCGGCTCAGGCGCGGAGCCACCGTGCTCGCCGCGTTACAGGCCAGCACTGCTTCGGTGGCCCCGCGGCGAGCGAGCTCGGAGACCACGGCGCCGAGCCGGGCCGTCAGCTCCGCGCTGCGCATCCGGCCGTAGGGCGTGACTCCGGCGTCCGACCAGTACAGCACCGGCAATACGGGCACATGCCGGTCCAGTTCACGCACCAGCCCGATGCCGCCGATGCCCCAGTCGACGATGCCGAGGCACGCAGGCGGCGTCATGGGTAGGTCAGCGGGGCCGTGAGCCCCTTGTCGAGGGGTCCGGAGTCGAAGGCCATCACCCGTTGTGACGGCGTCGCGGTCAGCAGCCGCAGCTGGGTGCCGGGGAACCGGCTGGCGAAGTACCAGCGGTACTCGTGTTCGGCGCGGATCGGATTGTGCCGCAGCATCTCCCGCCATGCCGGATGGCTGGTCAGCGCGGTCAGATCGGCGGCGAACTGCGGTCGGGCCCGACGGGTGCGCACATGCTCGAGCGCCGACCGGGCCAGCACCGGGAGTTCGCGAACCCGCATCGGGTGCTCCACCATGTCGACCACCCAGAGCCGTCCGCCGGGCGCCAGTACCCGGCGGATCTCGGCCATCACCGGATCCCAATCCAGGTACCGGAACGACAGAAAGCAGGTCACCACGTCGACGTGATCGTCGGGGAGGTCGAGCTGCGGACCGTCGACAGCGGTGAACCGCAGCCGGGAGCGATGCCGGCCACGGTTGCGCGCCTGGGCAAGCATGCCCGAGGAGATGTCCACGCCGATGCCGAAGTCGAGTACGTCCTCGTCGTCCAATGCACGCAACAACGCACCAGTGCCGCAGCCGATTTCAAGTACCCGTAGCCCCCGCCCGAGTTCAGCCCGGGCGTGTGCGGCGCGTTCCGACACCCACCGCCACTCGGTGCCGCGCACCCTGATGTCGGCGTAGGCACGGTCATAGAGTTCGGCCACCGGATCGTACGAGCCGACGGAACCGGCGTGGTCGGGCATGCTGAGCACCGGTGGCTGTGCTGCGGCTCCGAGGTACTTGCGGGCGGCGCCCAGTGGCCCGTGCGACTTCCGTCCCGGCGCGTCGATCAGGTAGAGGTCGGGGCGGGTTACGGGACGGCGTCCCGCCCAGGAGAACCGGTCCTTGCGCGTCGACACCGTGGTGTAGTTGCGGTTTCCGAACGCGGGTACGCCGAACACGTTGGCGAAGAACGGCGCGAACCAGCGCGCGGTGCGGCAGGCATGAAAGTAGGCGCGGCCCGTTTCGGTGAACGGGATTGTCATCGAACGCCATTCGTGCGGTGAGAACTGCTCGGGCCAGTCGGTCGATCCGAACATCGGGCCGTACATTCCGGAATGGCTGATGAGGTGCAACTGGTCGATGACGCGGCCTGCCTCGGTGAGTCGGGTGAGCTGCGCGGTGAAGTCGGCCTTGTGATGGAGGCCCGACATGATGATCTCGGCATCGGGATGGGCGGCGGCCAGTTCACGCGCCATGGTCGCCGCGGCCACCGCGAACTCTGCCGATCCGCCCCGGTAGTGCGTGGTGTGGGCCACCCAGATCACCGGTGCAGCCAGTGTTTCGGGGGATATCTGGGCGAACGGGACGCGTGGGTGCGGCTCTCGTGGAATCCAGGCTCCATAGTTTCCGACCAACTCCAACCTCTCGGAGCGATCCAGATCGAACACCCGCATGCTGGTCGCGGGCGGACTGTAGAAATGCAGGGTCAATCCCCCATCCAAGCCGGCCATATCGTGGATCACCTCGCTGGTGATGCTCGTGACCTCGCCGGTGTGGTGCTCGGTGCTGCTGATGACGGAAAACCGTGGACCGTCCCAGTCGAAGCGTCGCTCCTCGAACCGGCCTTGCAGGACGATGACGAAACCGCCTGCCCCGCCGTGGTCGTGGGGTGCGCAGCGCTGCCCGGGTCGCCACCGGGCCAGCATGATCTCGACCCCGTCATCGACGCGCAAGATCGTCCGGGAGTAGGGCTCACCGTCGTTCGGGTGGGCCGCCATGGCGGCCAGCGCCGTGCGCACACCGGTGACCCGGACCAACAGGTCCGGCCCCGGGACCTCGCCCCTGGCCGCGACGCCGGCCAAGTCGTCGAGCAGCGAATCCAGTCCGGCAGTGTCGTCGTACCGAGCCGGGAGGTGCGAAATCGTGGTCATGCCGGAACGATGACGCCGACACCTTGCAGGATTCTCAACGGATCCTTGCGGTAGCGCCGCCCCGCGTCACAATGGGATGCGGACCGCGCCGAACACCGGGAAGGCAGGCGATGAGCGACACTGTGCTCGGGTTCGGCCTGCTGGGGCCGCTGCAGGTCACCGTGGACGACGCGAGTGTTGCGCTGGGCACGCCCAAACAGCGTGCGGTGTTGGCATTCCTGCTCATCAACCGCAATCGGGCGATCAGCACCGAATCGCTGATCGACGCCGTCTGGGACGGCGAACCGGTGCCCGCGGCCCGCGCCACCATCCACACGCACGTCTCCAACTTGCGCCGGCTGCTCGGCGGCTCCGACCGGGATACGCATGCCACGCTCGTCAAAGCGGCTCCCGGTTATCGGCTCAACGTAGCTGTCGGCAGGTGCGATCTGGACCGGTTCATCGCCGAGAAGTCCGCGGGGATAACCGCCGCTGCGGCAGGGCGGTTCGAGTCAGCCGGCACGCACCTGGCCGCAGCCCTGGCTCAATGGCGTGGCGACGTCCTCGAGGATCTCCGCGGATTCCGATTCGCCGACACCTTCGCCGCGGCCCTGACCGAGGACCACGTGGTGGTGCACACCAGCCGTGCCGAAGCCGAGATCGCCTGCGGACGCGCCGCAACCGTCATCGCCGATCTCGAAGACCTCGTCGCCAGGCATCCGTACCGCGAACCCGTATGGGCTCAACTGATCACCGCCTATTACCAGGCGGAGCGGCAGTCCGATGCGCTGGAAGCCTATCGGCGCGTCAAATCAGTGCTGGCCGAGGAACTCGGCATCGACCCCGGGCCCACGCTCAGCGCTCTGCATGCGCGGATCCTGCGTCAGGAGCGCCTCGACATCCGGCAGGTCGCCATGGCCACCGCTGCGCGCACCGTCAGCGCCGGACGCACCGCCGTCGGCCGTGGTGCGTCGGCCGCCGCGCTGCACGATGCCGACGGACGCCGATACCCGTTGAAGCCGAACGTCACCCGCATCGGTCGGCTACCCGACAACGACATCGTGCTCGACGATGCCGAGATCAGCCGCCACCATGCCGTGATCATCGACACCGGAAGCAGTTTCGTCATCACCGACCTGCAGTCGGCCAATGGTGTGCAGGTGCGGCAGGAACGCATCCATCCCAGCGCCACCGTCGGCGACGGCGACCACATCCGCATCGGCGGCCGCGAGTTCACCTTCGAACTTCGAAGCGCTGCACCGTGACATCGATCCGCAGCGGCCGATTATGGGCTCTCATCGCCGTCTTCGCGACGCTTGCCCTTGTCGCGGGGGTCGTCGTCGGGACCCACCTCACCCGGCGCCCGAACACGGGGAGCTCTGCCCCCACCGCGTCGCTGGCCGCCGAGTTCGCCCAACTGGAAACCTCGCTGCACGCCACGGCGGGGATCGCGCTGAGTGGCGTCGGACCCGGACGGGAACCAATGTCGTTGGGCGACTGGCAGAGCGGCCCCGCCTGGTCGACGATCAAGGTGCCGTTGATCATCGCCGCGCTGCGCGCCCAGGTGCCGCCACAGATCACCGAAGCGATGACGGCAGCTATCACCCAATCCGACAATGCCGCCGCCGAGACGATCTGGGAGAGCCTGGGCACCCCGGCCGAAGCTGCCGGCAAGGTGGAGGCGGTTCTGCGGCAGGCCGGTGACCCGACGATCGTCCAATCGCAACGCGTGCGGCCCGAGTTCAGCGCGTCGGGACAGACCGACTGGCCGCTGGCCGACCAGGCACGGTTTACCTCGGTGGCCGTGTGCGACAAGGCGAATGCTCCGGTGTTCGACCTGATGGGCCGGGTCGAGCCCGATCAGCGGTGGGGTCTCGGCACGATCGGGGGCAGCCGGTTCAAGGGCGGCTGGGGCCCGTCACCCACGGGCGGTTACCTGGTGCGTCAGATCGGGGTGCTGACCACCCCGACCGGAACAGTGGCGGTGGCGCTGGCCGCGTTACCGCACTCGGGGAAATTCGAGGACGGCACCGCCGCACTCACCACGATGGCCAACTGGCTGCGACAACGGCTGGCCGCATTGCCCGCCGGTGACTGCCCGGCTCACCAGAGGTAGACGCGGGCGTTCTTGCCGCCCGTGCAGGTGATCCAGTTCTCGCCCGAGGACTGCTGGCAATGCATCAGGAAATTGGAGCCGTCGCACAGTGCACCGGGCACCCTGCCGCAGTCCACGGCACCGGGGGCCGACACCGCGCGCGGCAGCGGGCTCGCGTTGCCGTATTCGGCCCAGTACGACGTCAGCACACTGTTGGTGAAAAGGCATGAGGTTTCCGGTGTTCCGCGTCCGGCGCGGCTGCCGAACCCGCTGGCGGTGGTGGCTGCGAAACCGTCGTCGCAGGTCTGGTGCAGGCTGCTCTGATCGGGACCGGTAACCAGCGGCGGCAGCGGACCTCCGTCCTGCCCCGGATCCTTGCCAGACGCGGAAGGCGGTGTGTCCGAGGGCTGGCCGACGTCGGTGGCAAGCATGCCGATCACGACGCCGAGGCCGCCGAGGATCAGCGCGGCCGCCACGGCGATGACGGTCGGCAGCACCCAGCCACGCCGGCGGGGCTCGGAATGGGCGGGCGATTGGTCCGGCGGTGGACTGACCGTGGAGGCGGCGAGCGTCGGCGCCTGGTGCGGCAGGGTCGTCGGCGCCGAGCCGGCCTGCAGCGCACGTTGGGCCGCCCGGCCCAATGCGCCCGCGGACCCGTACCGGTCGTCGGGGTCCTTGGCCATGCCCCGGGCCACCACATCGTCGAGTGTGGAGGGCACCGTGGGATTCGTGATGCTCGGGCGCGGAGGCGGTGCGGAAATGTGCGCTGCGAGCAGATTTTCCAGGTTGTCGCCCGGGAACGGCGGATGACCGGTCAACGACTCGTACAGCACGCACGCCAGCGAGTACGAATCGACCGCCGGCGTCACCGTCTGGCCCGTGAACCGTTCGGGCGCCATGTAATTCATGGTGCCGATGCGGGATCCCTCGGTGGTCAGCCGGCTGTCGCCCTCGCTCTCGGCGATACCGAAGTCGACGAGGTAGGCGAAATCGGCCGGCGTGACGATGATGTTCTGCGGCTTGATGTCGCGGTGGATCAACCCAGCCGCGTGCGCCGCGTCCAGGGCAGCCGCGATCTGGTTGATGATGGCCACCGCGCGCGCCGGTTCCAGCGGACCGTCGGAGATCAGATCCGACAGCGTGGCACCCTGCACCAACCGCATGTCGATGTAGAGGCTGCCGTCGATCTCGCCCCAGTCATGAATGGGGATGACGTGCGGTTCCTGCAAGACGGCCGCCGCATGCGATTCCCGCTGG
This sequence comes from Mycolicibacterium peregrinum, assembly GCF_001665625.1. GTDB lineage: Bacteria > Actinomycetota > Actinomycetes > Mycobacteriales > Mycobacteriaceae > Mycobacterium > Mycobacterium peregrinum_B. The sequence continues at coordinate 33,868 of NZ_LZSY01000030.1, forward strand.
AACCGGGTACGGAAGATGGCGTCGTTGGAGTACTGATCGGCGAGGATCTTCAAGGCCACGGTCCGGTTCTTGTCCGCATCGAAGGCCTCGTACACCTCCCCCATCCCGCCTCTACCCAGCAGGCGCGTGATCGAGTACTTGCCGAACGTCGTACCGACGCGCGAATCCACTTCCAATCTCCCCTGGTCGTTCGCTATAGACGCAGTATCGCCTGTGAGGCCACGCGATGCAGATGATTACCGACCATCTCTGGTCAGGGGCTTCCGATCGCGGGCACAGTGTCGGGTCGGCCTTTCGGCTGTTGGTACCCGGGGCAGGCTATCTCGATCTTGACCTGGCGCCACCCGTGCCCTTCCTCGGCAGGCATCCGTCCGCTGACCGTGTAGACGTCGTCGACCTTGATGGCCGTCATCTCCTGCGAGTCCTTGGTGAATCCACTGCCCTCGGGAATATGGAAGCCCGCCGCCGTGACGACCAGGCGGTGTGTCGTCGCCAGCATGAGCCGCACACTCTGTCGGTGGTTCGTCGCCGACGGCGAGGCATAGATCAGCAGGTTGCCGTCGGGGAACCGGGTGCAGGTGACCTGCGCGGCCAGGGTGTGGGCATCACCGTCGATCACGATCTTCACGTCGGACAGACCGACCCCCGACGTACATCCCGTCAACAGTGCGATCGCAGCCGTCGACGCCGCGATACCGGCGCGGACACGCATCTGTGCAGTATGGACCGGGCACGGGCGAGCGCGCCGGATGAATCTGTCGATTTCAGCCGGTATGGCACACCGCACTTGAGAAAATGACCCCGCCGATGGCGCTACCTGGGCGAATGGGATGCCGCATGATCGAAGTGATCGACCGAGGATCAACCACCGAAACGCATCCCGTGCCGCTGCTCTTCGTTCACGGTGGCAGTAGCGCAGCATGGTGCTGGGACGAGCATTTCCTGGGCTACTTCGCCGGCCGGGGCTACCGCGCCGTCGCGCTGAGCCTTCGCGGCCACGGGTCCAGCACCCTGTCCAAGCCTCTCAATTCCTGTTCGATTGCCGATTACGCCGACGACGTACACGCCGTTGCCGACACGCTCGGTGGCAAGCCAGTGGTCATCGGTCATTCCCTGGGGTGCTGGGTCGTGCTGAATTACCTTGCAACGCACGCTGCTCCAGCTGCGGTGCTCATGGCACCCGGCACCCCGCGGGGAATACGCCGATGGGCACTCGGCGTCCTCCTCCGGCATCCGTGGCTGGTTCTGCGTACCAACACCGTCGGCAATCCAGCCGATCTTTTCGGGACGCCGGACTTGGCCCGGGAATTCGTATTCTCTGCGGGTACACCCGAGTCCATCGTCACATCCTGTTTGGCGCGCATGGGCTCCGAGAGCAAACGCGCCGCCCGAGAAACAGTGAACCAACTTCCTGGTGCTGACCTGATCGCAGCGCCAATGCTCGTCCTGGGTGCAGGAGCCGATGGTATGCGAATCGACAGGGATGCATCTGCCGTCGCCAGGACCTACCAGGCAGATCTGGAATTGTTCCCCGGTATGGGGCACATCATGATGCTCGGGCCTGGTTGGCAGGCGGTCGCGGACAGAATCGACGCTTGGCTGATCTCAGCCGCCGGCACCCCGATGCCGGCCTGACCAGAACACAGGACCGGCGAAATTAGGTAGCCGACTACGCTACGCATCTCTCGTTCCCGGCAGGACCCTTGACGGATGAGCGTGCAAGATAGCGACGCCCGGGACGTCAATCGGCTGGCACCGGACTACCTGGCGCACTGGGTCGTCAAAATGCGGCGTGCGCTGGCCTGGAAGACGCTTTGAGGTGGCACACATGAAGATCGGAAACTCGATGATCAGGCTGACGGGTGTGGTCGGCGTACTGGTGGCCGGCGTGTTCGCGTCGGTGACAGGCTGCGCCGACCCGTCTCCCGCGGCCCCGGCCGCCGGCAGCTCGGTCACGCTGCAGGACTTGCTGTCCGCACCGGTGCCGGCGCTGTGCCAGCACGACCCAGGCAACCTGGTGAACGGGCAACTACCGCCTCAGGATTCGCATCCCGGTTCGGTGAGAATCGCCCAGAGAAACGATGAGCCGGACAGGAGCTACAAGGTCGCGTTCGGCAACCTCACCGGCGGCGCCAACACCGATGCCGCCATGGTGACCGACTGCAGCGCCGGTGGGGTGCCGTGGCCAGAGACCGTGCAGCTCTACACGGCCGGGCCGACGCTGTTGGGTGGGGTGAACCTGGGCGACCTCACGCACAGCCGCGAGGTTGTGACCGACCTGTCGATCAGTGATGGTGTCGCGCACGTGAACTGGCTGGCCAACGGACCCGACGATGGCGAGTGCTGTCCCACCATCAAGATGGCTGCCGATCTGCGGTGGGATGGCTCCACCGTGAACGCCCAGAACGTCCGCAGGCTCAACTGAGCCGAGCATCAGCCCGCGAGTCTGAAATTGTGTGCGAGTTTCGGCCACAATCTCGCACACAAGCTCAGGTTGGGCGGTTCGACTAGACCTTGCCGGCCGCGAAATCGGCTGCCTGCGCGACCTTTCCGGACTGCACATAGGACACGTGGGCACCCATGTCCCAGCCGCCTTCCCAGCAGATCGGATCGCCCTCGTTGCACTGGGCGATGGAGTTGGCCGTGTACTGCGGTGCCAGCATCGGCAGCGTCTGCCCGGCGGCCAGAAGTCCCGAGAAGCTGGTGAGCGGTGTACCGAACAGTGCGGTGGCCGCGACATGGTCGGCGACCTGAGGAGACGCCTCGTTGGTGGCCTTTTCGATGACCGCCGCGCCCTGCGAGTAGCCACCGAGCACCATCTTCGTATTCGGACAGCTGGCGGCGACGGACTCGATGAGGGACCGCGCGGCGTCAGTACCGGCCGGGGTGCTGGTGTTGAAGTCGTTGGTCGCCGGGTAATCCACCGCGGTTCCGTCGACGGTGCGCGGCGCCACCCGCGCACGCAGGTCGTCGACGAACGGACCACCGACACTGCCCAGGCCCGGGGGCTCGTTGGTGCCGCGGGCGAACACCACCTCGACATCGGGACACGGTGCGGCTTGGGCCGACGTCGGCGTGATGACCGGAGCGGCTGCGGCGAATGCCGCGAACGCCAGGATCGGTGCGAGCTTGCTGGTCATACCCACCGATCGTAGGGCCGTTCCCCCGATCGGTGGACCCACGATTCCGGCGATTCATGGTCTGACCAGCGGACAGACTCGGCGCCGCGCAGACGGGATGGTGTTCTCAACACACCAACACCCACCGAGGGGAACACCACATGACCACCACGAACAACACCACCAACCGCATCGGCCTCGTTCGCCGCGTCGCACTCATCGCCGCAGCGGCGGCCGTGCCGGTGATGGGACTCGCCGTCGCGCCGACCGCCGGTGCAAAGGTCCCGGACTTCGGTCCATGCGGAAACGTGAACGACAAGGTGGACCTCTGGAAGGACGTCAGGTACGCCACGCCGGCACACAAGGACGGCGCGATCGACGTGGTGTTCCCCGGTGGCGACAAGTCCCGTGGCTACGCGGTCAGGCAAGGGCACCACCCCGCCCAGCTGACCGACCTGCTGGTGATACCGACGGCACGCGAGACCGGCATCGAATGCGACAACCTGACGGAAGCCGGCGCTCCCCACTACTTCAAGGACGCCTTCGAGCAGGTCAGCATTCTGCCGCCGGGCAATCAGGGTCAGGCCCCGGACTGGGCGTTGGGCATCAACTCCGCCGACAACCGCGGCCAGGATCAGCTGCACATCCACGTGACCCTGCTCGACCCGACCGCCCGCGCCGACATCGACCAGGCCGTGAAGAACCACAAGGTGACCAAGGATGAGAAGGCCTGGAAGACCTCGGTGATCGGGGTGCGGGGCCACACCCAGGCGGGCCCGATCGAGAAGAGCCCCCACGGCTACCGCACCTGGAACACCGACAACATCGACCAGAACTTCTTCGCGGCACTGAACAGCCAGATCGTCGCGCCGCTGAAGAAGTCGGGCGCCGACGTGGGCATGAACAACGAGACCCTGTTGATCACCAAGAACCACCAGGGCCCCGGGTTCATCGTGCTCGCCAGTGACGAGAAGTCCGGCATCACCCCGGCCGGCGTCAACAACATCGAGCGGTTGCTCGACAAGGGCTGAGCCTGCCTGCGAACCCAACGGCCACCCGAGCACGGG
>NZ_LZSY01000031.1 GCF_001665625.1 Mycolicibacterium peregrinum
AGCGGCGGGCCGCCGCGGCGGTTGCGGCACGCCGCTTCACCCTGCCCACTTGACAATCAACACCGCCATATCAGAGCTGTGGATTTCCGCGCCAGGCTATGTCGAGCAGGATGAGAGAAACATCCGTTCCGCGGGTCGGATGGTGTGCCGCATACTTGGCTGCATGTCACTCAGTCAGGCCTGCGCCAGCGCGGAGGCAGTCATCGCGCGTGCGCGTTCCCTGTTTGGCAGCGGCCAGGCGGTGGATGTGCCCGAAACCTCGGGCCACATCACCAGCGCAGCGCAGTCGGTGTCGACCGCTAGGGCCCGAACTACTGACCTCTCAGGCGTGGGGGTCCGGTCCTATCAGGCGATGGCCGACGGATCAGTTCCGCCGCTGACGACGTCGGCAAGTAGCGATTCGAGGCTGGCCGGCCACCTCATGACCGCCAGCGCGGTGACCCAGGCCGGTGCCACTCGCCTGGACCAGATCGCCGCGGCCACACGAGCGATCAGCAAGATGGCGCCCGCGGCGAAGAGCGCGTCCAGCCAACGGATTATCCTCATGGACCTGCGGGCTCAGGTGGCGCAGGCGATGGACGTGGTGCAGTCCTCCCAGCATCGCGCAACCGCATTGGCGACCGGTATCCGGGCGATGGAGTATCCGAAAGATGCTCCAGTGCTGCCGTTGGATGTGCCACAAACTCCTGGCTATGACACCGGAGCTGAAATTCCAGTTGGGAAGGACGCCAAGGAAGTAAAGCAGTGGTGGGACTCGTTACCCCCAGACAAGAAGGCCCAGCTGCTGCGTGATTGGCCCGACAAAGTCGGGCAAGCTCGACGCGGAATTCCCGTCGCGGACCGGAGCATGGCAAACACCACGATCATGCAGCGGGATATCGACCGCCCGGATGAGGTGGCCGCAGCCCGCGGGGTGACGAAGGATGAAGTCCTGGCCCACCCTGAGCTCTACGGGATGGCCGGGCCGATGATGGACCGATACAACGACGCTCTCAAGACCAGGGACGCTTTGGCCCAGACCGCGGAGAGAACCGATGCCCTGACGCTCCTGCAGGTGTGCGAGCCTGAGGCGTTCAAGGGAGACGGGCGCGCAGCCATCACGATCGGCAATCCCGACCAGGCGGACAACACGGCCGTCGTCGTGCCGGGCACCGGCAACAGTGTGGGTTCGGGTTGGATGGGTGGCGATGACGCGGTGACCCTGTACAACGAGGCGAAGGCGGCGGATCCGGCCCATTCCACCTCGGTGGTGGCATGGATGGGTTACGACGCACCCGACAGCCCCATCGACCCGCGGATCGGCACAACTGGCCTGGCGCATCAAGGTGGCCAGCTGTTGGCTTCAGATGTCAACGCGCTCAACGTGACCCATGAGGGCGCGGGGCACATGACGGTGCTCGGGCACTCGTACGGTTCGACCACGGTGGCCGATGCCGCGGCCGGCTATGGCATGCACACCGATGACGTGGTGTTGGTCGGCAGCCCGGGTACCGACATGGCACACAGTGCCGCCGACTTCCACCTCAACGAGGGTGGGCATCTCTACGTCGGGGCTGCATCCAGCGACCCCGTTATGCAACTTGGTGCCTCCCGCAGGTCCGGTGCCGGGAACTGGGTGGGGAGTTTCACTTGGCGATGACCCCGCGCTGGACGGCTACGGCTCCGTCCGCTTCAAGGCTGAAGTGCCCGGTCTGACGAATCCGTTCAGCGACCACAGCCAGTACTACACACAGGGCGGGGAGTCGTTGTACGCCTTGGGCGATATCGTCTCTGGCCACGGCGAAGATCTCCAGCGGCACGGCATGACCGCCCCACACCGCACCTCTCTCCCATTCCTGCCGGACATTCCGGTGCTCAGCGACCCCGAAACGTGGCGTCCGGGCACTTCTGGGCACCGGCATTAGAATTGGCGAGACACGGAAATGGGAAACCAAACACGAAGATGCGCAACACATATACGACGACGAGGGCGATGGTCTCTGCGGCAATGGCCGCGGCTGTCGTGTCTGGATGTGGAGTAGTGAGTGGAATCATGAACGATGGCGTATCGAACCCGATCTCTCCGGAGCAGGTCAAGGCTCAAGTCCTCGATGCTGCCAGAGACATTGTCAGCATTCTCAATCTGTTGGTTTCCAAGGCGATATTCTGGCGTTCCTCATGTAATGATCAGGGGGAGGCGCCTTTCCGTGGTCGGATGAGGGTTTCCTATCCAGTTGCGCCAAGCCTTGAGGCGTCGGCCGCCGAGGTCGACCAGTGGTCCAACATCTTCAAACCAAAGGGTGGACAACTGATCCGGCTGCTCACACACATGGCACAGCACTGACAAAGAACGGCGTCGGTGTGACTTTCTGGCCGCAAAGCGTCAGCGACACCAACCGCGGTCTCGAACTCCTCGGCCAGTGCCAGGACGTGACCACAACCAAAGAGACCGCCGGCGGTAACGAACACATCGACCTGGGCTAGGCCTCGTTCCTGCCAGTCAGCCCTGCCACTGCGTCGGGCCCGAGATTCGCGGATAACGTCGAAAGTAGCGGCGGCGTGAGATGATCACGAATCCAATCAGAACAGCCATGAAGATCGCGTAGCCGGCGAAGAACAGCATCACCCCGCTCCAGGTGGCTGCCGTGGTCAGCAGTAGGCGTCGCGCGTCGGTCCCGGTACATTTCACGGTCAAACTGCCTCGGTCCGTGGGCAGTTCGGCGACGGGACGGTAGATGATGACGGGCCGCCGGGATCGAGACACGGTGGCAGATTCAGCTGGCGGGGACAGGGTAAGTCGCTCACTAGAGGCTGTGGTGGCCGTGCAGTGCACGGTACTTGGGTCCTGGCCGGCGAGGTCCTTGTCGCTGATGAAAACGATGTACTCATCGGCAGAGGGGGTGATCTGCTCTCCGTTGGTGAAGTATTGGCCGGGTTCGTCACTGATCGCGTTGAAGCCGGCGAAGATCAACAACATCGTCACAACTCCGAACGCGGCGGCAGCAATCACGCCCCAACGACGTGGCTTAGTGGGAGTGGTCTGTGGCGGGGTTCCTGGTGGCGCCCATGGTGGTGCGGGCATGGGCGCCGGGTACGGAGGGAGGTGCTGTTGAGGTGGGTAGGGCGGATGGCCGTACGGGTTGTGCGGGCCCTGATGTGGATAGCCGGCTGGCGGATACACCCTGTGTCCTTCCGTGGACGTCTGCGATCTCCAGTGATCGTAGGACGACATCGCTGGTCTGCGGGGCAGCAGTTTGATTGCCCGGTTGCAGCGTCGTCGGCGGTCGGGTCATCTTGCTTTGTTAGGTCGCGACGTGCGAGTAGACGACGTAGATGACGACAGCCAGCATCCCCACCAGAACAAAGAGCAAGTAGGCCGTCTCTTTGTGGTTCACGTCACGGTCGCCGCGGCGCAGGGCTACCCGGCGGTCGCCGGGGGTGGTGGCTTTGAGCATTTGGAAGGTGGCCGTCCATTGGGCCGCGATTCGGAGTGCGCTGTCGCGTTCGGGCCCTGAGCAGCGCTGGGCTTGGGCCTCCCAGAGTCGGCTATTGCGTAGGGCCACAAGCGCGTCCGGGCTGAGGTAACCGCTGTCATCAGCGTCGGGCGAGTTCACCATGGGAACATCGCCTGCCAGGTTCCTTGGGGGAGCTGTTCGTAGAGGTGCTGGATAAATGCCGCTGCTACCAGCAACGAGGGCAATGGGTGTGGAAGTGCTCGTGGGCAGTCCAAAAGGTAGTCGGAGAAGATTATTCGGTAGCGCCCCCAGTCGCCGCGCTTGAGTCCCTGGCGGTGGATGTGTGCGATCGGAGCGCCTTTCTGATCGAAGACCGGGGTGGGATTTTGCGGTGAGCGCAGCGATGGGCCCTGAGCGACCTCGGTCGCGCCGAGCCAGTACTGGTTGACCTCCAGGCCCAACGTGAATCCGCTGACATGTGAGAACTGCGCAACGGGCGCTGTTGGCCGAAGTCGCCCCAGGTCGCGGCCTGAGCCGTCGTTGACCTGCAGGATTTGGTTCTCCCATTGCCCGAATGGTCCTCCCAACCGGGTCAGGTAGAGCAGTGGGGCACCGGTCGGGCTCGTCATGACGAAGCGGAGCTCGGCGTGTGTTCGAGATGTTGGCCAGGCGGGGATGGGGGATGCCGGCGCAATAACCGCTAGTTGCTGGTCATAGACGTTTTCAACCGAGCAGGAAATGTGGCGGCCCTTCTGGTCGGGGATCGCCCGCAGATACAACATGGGCTCACCCAGGGGAAACCCGTCCATCGGGTGAGCGTGGGGGAGCGGCGGCTGCGTCGATTGCTGCGGTGTTGTCACGTTCTGCGAATCCCTGTGGATGTAGTTGCTGATGACGACGGTAGGGCTAGTCCTGGCCGGCTATGGCGTAGGCCGCGGCGGCGAGTGGTTTGAAATGGCTTTGCACGCAGGGCGAAACACATCGTCAATATGGCGGTTGCTGTGGCCATTGGCACTGCTCCTGCGCCGCAAGATAGGCCATCGCCTGCTGCACCGCGGCCAATGCGCTGCGGTACCACGTGATCTGCCCGGTTAGCTCGGCTCGTGCACTCGGATCGCGGCGGTCGCTGAGGCTCTGTTCAAGCGCGGTGATACTGGCTTGGCACCGCTTTGCCTCTGCTGCAAGCTCATCGTGTGGGACCTGCCATAACGGCACGTGCAGCCAACGGGATCGGAACGCTGCCGACTGCCTTCTCCGGCGCGTATCGGTCCAGTTGGCGACTTGCGGCTTCACCACAAATATCCACGCACCGCCAAGAACCCAGATGCCCACCATGACCAAGGTTCCTTCGGCTGTGTTCCTCACGGGAGTTCATCCGCCAGCGTTCGGCCGGACTTGGCTCGTTCGATCACGGTCGGCAACATGTTCCTTCTTCTGCCAGCTGGCCCCTTGTCATGAAGCAGCATATGGCGGGCCTGCCCTCACCGATGACGCCAATCTCGACTTCAGGCCGGATGGAGGTACGCATTTGCCGGCACGCCACATGGATTAGGTGGGCTACTCGCAGGCGTGATTGACGTGAGCTGGATCGACTACTGGGTGGACCACTATCCAGTCAACGCCGACACCGAAGTCCTGAATGAGGTCGGCGCACGAGTTCGTGAACGAGGCCACTACGACCGGCAGGACTTCATCACGGGGCCACGCACCGTGAAGGCACGGCTCACCGTCTATCTGACCGCACTACTGGCAAAGCAAATCACCGCGTTCGCCTGGGCTATCTGGCCACTATTGGCGGGGCGTCACCCCGGGGCGCTGGTGTCAGCCAGCCCCTCCCTCACCACGTTCACTCTGGTGCGGTCCTGGGTCTCACTCGGCGGCCGTAATCGATACGTCCCGCGGCCGCAGGACACGCAGCGTCCATTACCCCGCTTGGAACCCGAGCGATGTTGTTCCATGTGTCGCATGTGGTGTCATCTGTGATGATGCTGATCGGCCCGATCCGCCGAGATTCCCGCGGCCTCCGCCGAAGAACGCTGACGAAAGAAAAATCCGAGAACACCACTTACACCGAATACGGACAGTCCCGCAGCCTCTGCAAATCTGGACTTATTGGGGGTAGTTCAGTCCCGTCCCGTGAGGCGGGAGCTGAGGCTCACCACCGTGTGCGGTGACGTAGGCCATGGCTTGCTGAATTGTAGTCATTGTGGTGCGGTACCACGAGATTTGATTGATCAACTCGTCATTGGCAGGTCGCGCCATCGGGCCAGTGCGCCGCTTCTCGAGAATCGAAATGATCTGCCCACAACGTGACGCCTCGCAGGCGAGCTCAGCGTACGGGACCTGCCACAACTGGACATGCTGCCAACGAGACCTGAACTCGGCCGATTCTTGAAAGAGTCGCTGTTCGTGTTCATCCTGTGGCCCGTGGCTACCGAACCTGTCGACAATCCACGGCCCTACGATCAGCAGGAAGAACAAGAACGCGAAAATGCTGAAGACTAAGCCCGCACAAATGCCGAGGAGAAGCAGCCATTCACCTGGTGTGTTCGGGGGGTGTCTCAATCCGTCCTCGCTACGGTCAATTTGCAGTCGATGGGGTGCAGCAATCGCACCGTCTCAGTGATGCTCGGGGCGGTATTGGGGGTAGTTCAGTCCCGTCCCGTGAGGCGGGAGCTGAGGCTCACCACCGTGTGCGGTGACGTAGGCCATGGCTTGCTGAATTGTAGTCATTGTGGTGCGGTACCACGAGATTTGATTGATCAACTCGTCATTGGCAGGTCGCGCCATCGGGCCAGTGCGCCGCTTCTCGAGAATCGAAATGATCTGCCCACAACGTGACGCCTCGCAGGCGAGCTCAGCGTACGGGACCTGCCACAACTGGACATGCTGCCAACGAGACCTGAACTCGGCCGATTCTTGAAAGAGTCGCTGTTCGTGTTCATCCTGTGGCCCGTGGCTACCGAACCTGTCGACAATCCACGGCAAAACGATCACGAGGAAGAACAACACCGCGCAAATGCCGAGGAGAAGCAGCCATTCACCTGGTGTGTTCGGTGGGTGTCTCAATCCATCCTCGCTACTGTCAACTTACAGCCGATGGAGTGCGGTTCCGTCTGGCAATCGCACCATTCTGGGGACTGCTCGGGGGCGGGCATACCAGTGGACTGGATGTTGGTTGGCGTCCAACGCGAGCATCGTCACCATGTTTGACGCTAGCTTACAGTTGGTCAGCGTTAACGCGAGGAACGGCAACGACGCCGCGGTCAGTCGCATCATGGATGAGGAAGGGTTGTGGCACGCAGATCGATCCCGCTACCCGTTCCAGAACTAATTGAGTAAGTAGCGTGTCCCGCAACCGAATTGGCCGATAACGGGGGTCACGGACATGAATCGTCACTGTGACAGCGTGGACGGTTGCCCTGCGGTCCCGCCGCGGGGATAATTCGAACAAATGAGCGAAAGTAGCGGGATTGAGGCGTACGCGGCGCGGGTGGACGGGACCCGGGCCGCCAGAGTCATGCCGCAACGGGCACCCATTGACGCATGGCAAATATCAGGTCGGGAGCAGGGCGTGCCGCTGCGGGACCATTCACCGGGTGTTCCATTGCGACATATGTGCCGATCGGATGTACCGCCTCAGAGCCCGGGCCGGCGTGTTCCTTCGTGGACTTCGACGGCCGCCAGTTACAGCCCGAGAATCCGACAGGCCGATAGCGGTATGCTGAATATTGCTGTCCCACAACGGATTTAGCCGATAAGCGACGAAATATCAGGTTATCTTGATATGGACATTGGTGATTATCAGGATACCCTGACGTCGATGCGCTACCAATGCCTTCATGGGATGGGAGTACTCCACCGGCGGCGATCGAGCCAGCGAATGGCACGAGGGCTTCCTGGTGGCTGAGTTCGTCGACGGAAAACGCGCACTGGGAATCTGCGGGGCTGGCATACCCACGGGACACCTTGCTGTCGACCAGTACGGCGACGGATCGTTCGGACAAGAAGCAGTCGCCCGGCACGGCGGCGATGGCGCCTTTCACACCCGGCCAGCCGGCGAAGTTGTCGGCTGGCGGATCGTATGCAACTGCTACAGCCCCGGTGACGTTATGCCCTCGAACCGTTGGTTCAGCCAACAGCTTTGGGCACGCGTACCCTCCCCCGTCCAGCACAACCCAAGAGTGTTCCGGATCTACGCGGCCGATGACGACATTTACGACGTAGACACCACCGAGCCTGCCGCCCGCGACGTCTGGTGGAACGATCACATCAACGCCATTGACGCAGCGGCCGGGATCGCGGCCGCGCTCGCGGCAGTGCGAGCCGGTGAAACCCAGCTCGACGAAGCGGTCGTTCGAGCCCGCCAGAATCGCCTCTCCTGGGCCAAAATCGGTGCCGCAGCGGGAATGTCAGGCCAGGCCGCTCACGAACGGTGGTCCAAGCGCTGCGACCCCACGCCCGACATCACCTACTACGCGAAATTGGCGGCGAACAGGACGCGCCAGAATCCGTCTGGCATCGTCCGGCGCATTCACACCAGTTCTGGGCCCACCGACGAGGCTTTTGGCCGGGACTTGCAGTGGCACCCTACCGAGTATCTGCGGCGGTATAGGTTGGGGCACAACGATGTTGATCATGAAGAAATCACCGCAGGCGAAGCGCAGGTGGTCATCGACCGATGGTGCATCAAGTGGGCCAACGAGGATGCCCAGACCGGTGAGAGCCTGACCCCGATTCGGTATGACCAGACTGGGCTGCGAGGCCGAACGGCGGAGCTGCTGACCGATCTGCCAAGGAATGATGCGGGGGTGCCGGTTACCCTGCCGGCCGGCACCACTCGTGTGGTGATTGTCGACGACACGCCGAATTCCACGTTGACGCTCCGGGTGCACCCAGTGGGTGAGGTGGACCGTGTGGTCTTCGTCGACCACGCCGCGCTGGCCCTGGCGCCGGACGGTTCCGAACGCTCGTCACTCTGAGCATGCCGAGCTCTGAATCGCCGCGTGGTCGATCCGCCATGAGATTGCAGTGCCGCCGATGAAATCCTCTGCGAGGAAGAGTTTTCGCAGACGGTGCATCGCGATTTCGCTGCGGGTCGCTGAGATAGGGCACATCGCACCAGAAGCGAATTGAAGCGGTTGGCGTATCCGACCCCAAAAACGCCGAAAGCCGGGCGGTAACCCGGCTTCGACGTACACAAAGAGTTGTGAGGCTCTTAGAACCCCCTGGGGGGTAGGCGTATTCCAGCGCGTCTGCAAGCCTGTGTCAACAACCCGCGCCGCCGATGTCGCCACCGCGATCCAAGGCAGTCGCACGGCGGCCGTCTCGGCGGGGCCTCGTCAGACGCGCCGACTCGTACGGCACAGTTCATCCCAGGCAAGTGGCCAGCGCAGGCTGTCCCCGGCCGGCGGCCCGGGTCGGTGACCGGCTGGTACACGCCCGCATGCCGAGATCGCGGAGCGCAACATCGTCAACCGCATCAGCGAGCAGCTGCGTGCCCTCGGTGCGCCACGAGTCCGAGGCCACACGCCGACCTGCGGTTGGGTAGAGGGTTTGGGTGTGTCTCCTCATCCGACAGCTACGAGCTGAGCAGTGTGACAGTGGCGTGAGTATTGATCTCCGATGCCGGCAGATGCCATATCTGCGGCGGTACTGGATCCAAGACGAATTGGTCAAGGGCGTGGCCGTCATCGAATTCGACTAACAGGGCCTGAGCGTATTTCTCCGCAGGGGTACCGATCGGAAAACCGATGCCGTCAGTCAGCGGCTTCTCGCAAAGGTAGACGCCGGTGATCTCGCCGTGAAGTGGGTGAACCTCGGTGGTGTCTTGGAAGCCGGCATCGAGGATCGACGCGGCGGCCGCCACGCTGGTGGTGTGGTAGAGGGTTGTCATAGATCTCCCCAATCGCAATCTGCCTACGGCTTTTCGGCCCGTGCGTTCCGCCGCGGCAGAGCTCTGTGGCCCTGTGAGAGTTCGCAGATGGCTTCCTGGTTGAGGATACAAGAGCTGCGCGCCTGTGGCCTGCAGCGATACGGGATTTGATCGGCGCAAAATCCCCCATCAGCCCGCAATTGCCTGCATTTCAGGACCGCTCCCTGCGCTGAGCTGCGCCATCGCGGGCGGTCGAATCGCCAGGGGTGACTATCAACGCCGCGAGTTAAGGATCAGATACTGCGCCGCTGTGCGTTGGGCGACATCGGTCTTCTGGTGGGAGAAGGCCCGGAACGCGTAGCGGCCGACGCGGGCGACGCATTGGAAGACGGTGTTGTTGGGGCCGCTGCTGCCGGTTGTGCCGTCATAGCAACGGGATTCGGGGAGCCCGAGCACTGGCGGCATCGGTTTGAACGCCTTGTCACTATCGGCGTCTTTGTCGAGTGCGTCGGTGAATTCGCGGGCCGATGAGGCGTCCTTGGTTTGGTAGATGACGGTCGCTCCGCGCACGACGGTGTCGACGCCGGCGTCTGTGTACAGCGTGCCCATGGACGCGGTGTTGCCCTCGAAGGACAACCCACCTTGCGGGCCATATGACCCTTGGGTGAAGTCTTTCGTATCGCTGCCTTGTTGAAGCGTGCCGGCGTAGAGGCCGGTGGGGTCCAGCGGTAGTTCGCTCAGCTTTGCGGGGTCGGTGGGCGTGAACTCGTCGATTCGAGGGGCCTGCCGGTCCAGTGTTGCGGCCACGAGATCGGCGGCCCCACCTTCTGATTCTTGTGAGTTGACGAACTGGTAGAGAACGTATGGGCCGTGCGGCGTGTAGCTCTCTACATAGTGGGCGCCATCGCCGGCATCGAACGTGGCTCCCAGGGCTTCGGGATGTCGCGGGATCGGGTATGGGATTCGCGTGCCGCGCGGGGGCGGGACGGCGGCCAGTTGGGTGGCCGCGTCGGCGGCCGTCGCTTCGTCGGGGAATCGGGCGATCATCACGGTCATGGCCCGGGTGGGACCGAAGCGTTGCGCGGCGAAGCCGGCCACGTAGTGGTGCGACTCGAGGATCTCCTGTGTTCCGCTGGCCACGAACTCATTGATCAGGCCCACCGCAGGCAGCGGTATGGCGGTGCCCAGGCCATTCAAATTGCCCTGGCGGGCAATGGCTTTGTCGACATCGCTGGGCAGCACGAGATATTCGGCCATCCGCTGGGACTCCACGATTTTGCCGCGGCCGCCGGCAGCCCCCATTGGGTTGGAGGGCTTCGTTGGGTAGTTTCCGGGGTCGAGCAGGGCCACGATGGCACCGTCGGCGTTCGCGGTCAAAGCCTGGTCGGGAACCGCATGCCCAGGCTGCACTGAGGTGCAGCCGGCCAGGATGACCGCCGTCCCGAGCAATGCTGTCGCGCTTCTGCAGATTCTGCGCACAGCCCACCTCTCCCCTGGCTCTCGCCTTTTTTGATCGCCGTCAGTATCACAGACGATTCGAGCCGGCCAACGCACAGAAAAATGCGTGCGTAGGAGGTCGGTGCACTATTCGGGAGTCCTCGCGCAGGCGCCGCAATAAGCTCACGGACTCGTCGGCGACGGATGGAAGAATCGATTGGACCGCACGGGGCTCTGAAGGGGCGGCTGACGACCAAAGCGAGGGGTTTCAGATGAACGAAAGCGTCGCAATGTTGGGCGTTCTTGCTGCAGCGGCATGGGCGGTGTTCGGCTGCCTGTACGCGCGGATGTCGTGGTCTGGCGGTGCCCCGATAGAGATTCGTAGAGGTTCTCGCGAACAGTACTTCTAGGCGTAGCCGCGGCCTCGCTGGCCACGGTGATCGTGACGCGGTTGGGATCAGTGCACATACACCCTGCAGTGTCTGCGGCGATGGGTTTTGGTCTTGTTATCGGGGTTGTCGGCGTCATCACCGGGCAAATCCGGAGACGCCTGCAGATGCGCTCGACAACACGCCTCACTACACAAGTTTGACGAGGCCGCCGATTCATGGCACGACAGGTCTGCGGATCGGGTACGGAAATGATGGGGCAGAATTCCGAAAGTGTCGACACCCCCGGCAGTGATGCCTAAACCGTCGTGGTCCATCCGGTTGATCATCCTGATCGCCACCATCGTGGTAGCTCTCGTGGTCATCGCCCTGACGGGTGCCGAACTGTACGCACGGCATAAGGCCGGCGCCGTGCTGGTCGCGGTCACGGAATGCGTGGTGGAGGACAACGCATCGGTGTCGTTTGGCGTCAGACCGCCGTTCGTGTGGCAGCACGTCACCGGCCACTACACCAACATCTCGGTTGAGACGGGCGGCAAACAGGTGCAGGCCGCCAAGGGAATGACTGCCGATGTCGCATTGTCCGACATACGGCTAGAGGGCACCGAGAACTCCAAGGGCACCATCGGATCGCTCACCGCGACGCTGACATGGACGGCGGCTGGCATCAAGGACACGGTGGCCGAGAACTTGCCGGGAGTCGGGGCGCTGATCACTGATGTCAGCATCGACCCGGCCGCGGGGACCATCACCATGGCGGCCTTCGGGGGTACCCAGGTGACGGCCAAGCCCGTGGTGAACGCCGGGAATCTCGATCTGCAGGTGACCGACGTCAGTGGCCTTTTTGAGCAGGACACCGTGCAGTCGGCCCTTGACGTCTTGATGACTCAGTTGAACGACGCTTATCCGCTGGGCATGCACGCCGACAGCGTCGTGGTGACCGACTCTGGCGTGGTGGGCAAGTTCTCCAGTCAGAACGCATCCATCCCCAACGGCGGTTCCAACGATGCCTGCTTCGGCCAGCTCTGATGTAGCCCGCGGTATTCGCCTCTGAACACGTGCGCCTTGGCCGCCCGGCCGATGAGTGCGTCTACCGCGCCACGGTTCCGAATGCGCTTGTGTATCTGGCGTTTCCGGGAATGATGTGGAGCGGCGCCGGGGCATCGGCTCGATCCACGGTGGGCGTGGGCGTTTCATGCAACCAGGGAGGGGTCCGTGGTAGAGAGTGGATCGTTGGGATCAGTACCCGATTTGACCGCCCTGTCGCTGCAGGACTTCGTCCGCTGGGGTGTTGCTCGCGCGGAGGCGCCGGACTTCGTTATCCAGCAGGCGCTGGCGGTGACGGATGTACTGCAGGTCAGCACCTATGCGCGTGGTTCGCAGCGGTTGGTGCTGGTCGATCATGATCGCCGGTATGCGTACAAGCTGGCCTGCACCGAGCGTGGCGAGCAGACCAGCGAGGTGGAGGCCAGCGGGGCGATTGCGGCTCCGGTCGCGCCTGCACAGTGGATCGAGATCGCGGGTGTCCGTGTGCTGCAGATGGAGTATGTGGACCATGTCGTTGAGGATGATCGTCTCCGCGAGATCGATCTTGCTCGCTATCCGTGGGTGCCACTGGTCGATTGCGTCCAGATCGGCTGGGCGGCTGACGGATCGTTGGTCTGTTTTGATGCGGGGCAGTTCGGCGAGCACAACCGCGAGATCTTCTACCAGCGGCTGCAGATCGGAGCAGGTGGCCGATGAAGCCTTGGTGTACAAACCGATTTGACCGATACGCCCGGCCCAGATCGATTCCGTGTTCCCTCGTTTGTCGACCACTGATTTGTCAGTCGTAGCACCGACATTCGTCGCGCCAATTCCCCTGGAGCCTTTCCGACTGCTGTCGGCGATCGTGTCCCAGCGAAGGCGTAGCCCCTCCCCCGCCAGGTCAGTCCGGTAGGAGCGTGGCGGCGGCCACCCCGAAGTGGTCGGCCAGGCGGTAGAGCACGCCCACCGTGATGTTCTTCTTTCCGGCCTCCAACCGGCCCAGGTAGGTGCGATGCAATCCGACTGCTTGGGCCACGTTGATCTGGGTCTCGGCCCGGTCCTCGCGCAGCCTGCGTAGACGTGCGCCGAGCTCCGCCAGTCGCTGTGGGTCGATCTCCACGCGTAGACTATAGGCTACCGTTTTGTGTAGCTTATAGTCATCATCACTGCACGAACCGGGATGTGAGACGACTACGCGAAAGGGGCTCGAATCGTGAGTGGACTGACCGACGCCGAAGGCGTGCGAAGCGCCGAAAGTGATTGCGATGAGGACTTGTTCGCAGACGATGCGCTGCCGATTCATCACCTTGATGACGATGGCGGTCAACAGCGTGGCGTTTGCCCGCATTCGGGCGGCTCACGGAATACTCTCGGCGGCTGCCCGCGAGGTTGCGCCGCGGCGACGGAACATTTTTCGAACGACGGCCACCGGGGTTGTTACGACCCGGCCCCCGTCCACTGAGCGGCAAGGGCACCGTCGATGTTTGGCAAGGGTGGGCCTGTCGTCGTTGTCGCGTGCGGGGCGGCGAAGCTGGACCG
The DNA here is from genome assembly GCF_001665625.1 of Mycolicibacterium peregrinum. GTDB lineage: Bacteria > Actinomycetota > Actinomycetes > Mycobacteriales > Mycobacteriaceae > Mycobacterium > Mycobacterium peregrinum_B. The sequence continues at coordinate 13,701 of NZ_LZSY01000031.1, forward strand.
TCGTGCGCCGGCCGCTGAGCTCTACACGTCGTCTCATTTTGGGCTGATGCTGCGCGCTACTCGTAGGGTTGCCGATCAGCAGGCGGCCGCGTTCTGATTCTCAGCGCTCGCCACGGGCTGGTGGGGTGCGACCTGGTGCTTGATCCGTACGACGTGAAGATGGGCGCAACGGGTGCCATCACGCCCGCTGAGATTGCCGCGCAGCTGGCCGGCATCGCGCCGAGCGTCATCACGACGCTGCTTCCGCGCGCGTACGCCAGTGCCCGGCATACGGCTGCCGCCCGTGTCGGCGCTCCCGAGCCGGTGGACCTGTTCGCCGATGCGCGCGGCATCGGCTATCAGCGCCGCGTCGCGTCACGCCTGATCGCGGACTGATGGAGGGAATCGCGTGATCCAGGCATCCCTGAAACCTGCGCCTCTCGATCCTGCAAGGGCCGGGCTCGACATTCCGGCCGACCTGGTCAACCGCCAGTTCAAGGCCCCCGCACGCAACCGCCTCTGGGTTGCCGATATCACCTACGTGCGGACCTGGCAGGGGTTCTGCTACACCGCGTTCGTCACCGACGTGTGCACCCGCAAGATCGTTGGCTGGGCGGTCTCGGTGACGATGCGCACCGAGGATCTGCCGTTACAGGCTTTCAATCATGCTGTGTGGCAGTCTGATTCGGATCTATCTGAGTTGGTCCATCATTCCGACCGTGGATCGCAGTACCTATCGCTGACCTATACCGACCGGCTGGCCGAGCTCGGGATCGCGCCCTCGGTCGGATCGCGCGGCGATAGCTATGACAACGCCCTCGCCGAGGCGGTCAACGCCGCCTACAAGACCGAGGTAATCCACCGCGCAAAACCGTGGCGCTGCGTCGACGACGTCGAACTGGCGACCGCCTAATGGGTGGCCTGGTACAACCAAGAACGCCTGCACGAAGCCCTCGGCTACGTTCCACCAGCCGAGTACGAGGCCGCCCTCACCGGCACCTCACACCCCGTGAGCCAGCCCTCCCGGGCCCTCACACGCATCTTGGAACAAAACCCGGGGTACTTCAGTTCTGTTGGTGGTCGCAGTATGTGTCCAGGTGCACCCGTCACGAGCCCGTGTCAGCGCTGCCTTCGTGCCGACAATGTGCCCGGCGGACGGTATTCAGCTGGCAGGTGGCGCCTGCGCGAGCTGTCCCGACGGGATGGTGATGTCGGTTTGGCCTGACCGAAGCGGAATCAATTGCGACTATCGCCAGGCCCGGCCGACCCGGCCGCCAATTACCTCAACGCTGCTGGCGGACGTCCAGTGAGAGTTGGGGAACAAAGGTCGAGCAAGGAGGAATTTGAGTGGATTTTCAGCGAACCAGCGATCGGGGCATTGACTCTGCCTTGACACCACGCGGCGGCTGATCGAGGCCGCGCAGGGCGTTCCTGGGCTGCCCACTGACGACGAGTCTGCATTGAACGACGCGTGGCTTACGGAAGCCGCACTGGAGGTTCCGCGCGCCTACGGGAAGTCCCGTACGTGCAGCGCAGCCGAGCGTGCAGAGAACCATCTCCTTCTCGACCAACTGAATGCTCTCGTGGAAGAGGTGCACGAGATTATTAACCGCCAGATGGCAGGATCCGCGCCGTCCGAGCAGTGCGCCAATGTGGCAGCCCAGGTGGATGAGGCAAGGCATCACTGGCGGCGGTCCACCTCGGGATCGACGAGGCTTTGCGTAGCGTCGAGCAGGTCGAGGAGGGACGATTCCGGTGAACAGCGAAGTGACGCCCAGATATTCCAGCAAGATTAAGCGGGCACTGTGATTGATCGGTCCAAGACCGCCAAGCTGCTCGCGTGCGTCGCGGCCGCCGCGTCAGCCGCCCTGACACTGCCGCCGTGGGTCAGTCTGGATGACCTTGGCAGCCCCTTCCGCTGGAATGGCCTGGGGATCTATATAGGGGACTTCTCCAGCCACTACTCCTCACAGCTCGACGGTCTAGCCACCAGCTTGCCTGGGTGGATCGTGTTGATCGCCTCGATAGCGTGTGCGGTCGCGCTCGCATCGGCGACGCGACGCCGCTGGCCCGCGGTTGTGGCGTGCGTGTTCGCCGGCGTCGCCTTCGCCGCCGCGGTGGCTTCGGTTGTCTGGGCAGCACTGCTCGTCGGCGACATCAAGTACTCGTTAGGCATTCCAGACGACGTCAGCGACAGGTCTTTGCTCAACTCCAGCGTGCTGGTCGCCGAACTTGCGACCACCGCCGCGCTCGCTGCCTGCTCGGTGTACGTGCACCGTTCAATCCGCGAGGGCATGGCGGTCCATCAATCAGGGAGGATGTGACTGGTCACGGCGCTTGACTACTGGGCATAGGAGCCCATCTTCGCTGCCGGCGCCGCGGTTGGCGGCGCGGTGGTTGCGGTGGGCCTGATCGTCTACCTTCGGCGACTGTCGTCTGCGGAGCTGCGGGGTGTTCGGCTGACCGTGGTGTGGGCGCTGGCTTTCGCGGTCACGGCTGGTGCGTTGTTTGTTCCGTCGATGATTGACTTTGACTGCTGATTCGGGAGTCGTTTGATCACGAACTTCGGAGTCGGTGTTGTCGCGGCGAAGTCGTTGACT
>NZ_LZSY01000032.1 GCF_001665625.1 Mycolicibacterium peregrinum
TGCGCGGCGGCCGAGTAGAACGCGTTGGCCCACCCGCTGATCGACAGGTTCCACAGGTAGAGCACCGCGGTGCCGGCCAACAGCAGGCCCACCGCGATGCGCTGGGTGATCGGGGTCGAGTTGCGGGGCTTCGACTCCTCGGGTGTCGCCGCCGGCACCTCGGCAGCGGGATGCGCGGCAACAAGGGTCACGTTCTCATCGTTGCCGTGGCCGCTAGGTGCCGGATTGGTCCGTCCTGTGCGTGCCCTGTGAGCTGACGACCGGCAGCCGCACCACGAATTCGGTCGAGCCCGCGGTACTGCTCACCGCGATGGTGCCGCCGTGCGCCTTGAGCACCGCGGCCACGATCGCCAGCCCCAACCCGGTGCTGCCCTCCCTTCGTGACCGCGACGAGTCTCCGCGGGCGAACCGTTCGAACACGTCGGGCAGCAGTGTTGCGGGTATGCCAGGACCGTCGTCTGCGACGCTCAGCAGCACCGCATCCCGGTCGGGTTTCAGCGACACCGTGACCGAGGTGCCCGACGGGGTGTGTGTTCGGGCGTTGGCCAGCAGGTTGGCCAGCACCTGGTGCAGCCTGGCCTCGTCGCCTTCAACCACCACCGGTTCCTCGGGTAGATCCAACGCCCACTGATGGTCCGGGCCGGCGATGTGGGCGTCACTCACCGAGTCGACGATCAGCCTGGACAGATCCACGCTGTCGCGCTCCAGAGGCCGGCCGGCATCGAGGCGCGCCAACAGCAGCATGTCCTCGACCAGTTGCGTCATCCGCGTGGTCTCGGACTCCACCCGGTTCATCGCATGGGCCACGTCGGCGGGCAGGTCATCACGTTTGCGCTGGGCCAGCTCGGTATAGCCCCGGATCGCCGCCAGGGGCGTTCGCAACTCATGGCTGGCGTCGGCGACGAATTGACGCACCCGCGTCTCACTGGCGTGCCGGGCCGACAGCGCGCTGGCGATGCGGTCGAGCATCCGGTTCAGCGAGGTACCGAGCTGACCCACCTCCGTGTGGGCACTGGCGGGGTCGACCGGCACGATCGGTGTCGGCAACTCCACCTCGCCGCGGTCGAGTTCGAGATCGGCCACCCGGCGTGCCGCCGCCGAGACGCGAGACAGCGGGGCGAGTTGGCGCCGCAGGATCAGGATGCCCGCTGTCGTCGCGGCGATGAGCGCGATGGCGGCCAGTACACAGAACATGCCGAGGACCCACAGCAGAGTGTCGTCGACGACGGCCGTCGGCAGCCCGGTCACGATGGTCTGCGGGCCGCCGTGACGCGGGTGCAGGCCGATGAGCCGGTAGCGGCCCAGTCCGTCGAGGTCCACGGTTTCGGGTTCCCGGGTCGCCGGCACCTGGGACAGCTGGACGGCCGCGGCCGCACTGACCTCGACGCGGTCGCCGTCGGCGGTGATGACCCCTGCGTCCACCGGACGGTTCGGCGCCACCACCGCTCCGACCGTGCGGGCGGCCTGCCCCGGGGCATTGAGGAATCCGGGTCCCGGCCCCTCCTCAGGGTCGAACGGAACCCGGTGATGACGGTGCATTCCCGGCGGGGGTGGGGTTCCCGGTGGTGGCGGCGGCAATTCGAAGATGGCAGCCGAGCGGCGGCCGGCCTCGATCAGTTGATCGTCGAGCTGGTTCATCAAAAACCGTTGCAGCGCAAACTCTGTCGCCACTCCGATACTGGCGCACACCACCGCCAGCAGGGCCACCTGGGTGACCACCAGCCGGGCCCGCAGCGTCCAGGTCCGCGGTGACCACCAGCGGGTGACGCTTGCCCCGGCCGTCACCTCAGCGCGCGGGCCGGAGGACATAACCCGCACCGCGCAGCGTGTGGATCATCGGTTCCCGTCCGCTGTCGATCTTCTTGCGCAGATACGAGACGTACAGCTCGACGATGTTGGACCGGCCGCCGAAGTCGTAGCTCCACACCCGGTCGAGGATCTGGGCCTTGCTCAGGACCCGCTTGGCGTTGCGCATCATGAAGCGCAGGAGTTCGAACTCGGTGGCGGTCAGGGTGATCGGATCACCGGCCCGGGTCACCTCATGGCTGTCCTCGTCGAGCACGAGATCGCCGACGACGATCTTGGCGCCGCCGTCCTCACTGGTGACTCCGGTGCGCCGCAGCAGTGCCCGCAACCGCAGCACCACTTCCTCGAGGCTGAACGGTTTGGTGACGTAGTCGTCGCCGCCGGCGGTGAGGCCCGCGATGCGGTCCTCCACCGAATCCTTGGCGGTCAGCAGCAGCAGAGGCAGGCCGGGAATCTGTTCCCGCAGTTTGCGCAGGACGTCCAGACCACTCATGTCGGGCAGCATCACGTCGAGGACGACCACATCGGGCGGGCTGTCCCGGGCAGCGGCGATGGCGCTCGCGCCGTCACCTGCCGTCGCGATGTCCCAGCCCTCATAGCGCAGCGCCATCGACACCAGTTCCGCCAGTACGGGTTCGTCGTCGACTACCAGGACCTGGATCGGATTGCCATCGGCGCGGCGCATGACGGCGCGCCCGGACTCGGAATCGGTGCCATTGGTCGTGCTGCTCACCCGCTCATTATTCGTCCGTTCGTTAGGCCCCGACTGAGCGCTTTCTATGTGCCGGCTGTGAAACAGCGCCACATCTGCGCCAGAGCCCGCACACAGCCGGCACACAGCCGGCCCCGGCAACGTGGACCATATGAGCATCCGACCCGCTGTTGCCTCAGTCGGCATCGCGGCGGCCATTGCTGGGCTCGGCGGCGCGGCGGTGTATGCCGCCACCGATACGCAGGGCCCTGGCCACCACGGTCCGCCCAATGCAGAGGGCGGGCCCCCGCGCTGGATGGGCGGGCCGGGAATGGACGGACAACCCCACGACGGGACCGATCCCGCCACGATCCACAGCGAGGCCGTGCTGACCGAAGGCGGCGGCTACCGTACGACGCTGTTTCAAACCGGCACGATCACCGAGCTGTCCGCAACGTCGGTCACGGTGCGCAGCAACGACGGATTCACCCAGAGCTACGCCCTGCCTGATGCCGTCAAACCGCTGTACGGAGTCAACGACCGGGTCCTGATCCGAGCCACCCGCACCGGGTCGGCATCGACGGACAAGCCGACTGTCACCAGCATCGGCGAGGCACCCCGCCCCTAGCCGTTGCCGTACCCGTCGGGCAGGTCCACCTTCACCTTCGGCTTGGCGAACGATGTCTCGAGTTCGGTGGGAGCCGTTGTCTTCGTTACGGTTTCACCAACATTGACGGCCGGGACCGCGCCACTGCTCGGCGCCTCGGCCACCATCGCACCGAATGCGCCCATCGCTGCAAGTGCGATCGCCCCGACACCGGCCATCGCGTACTTGGTCCGCTTGTTGCGTTCGTCTCCTGTCACAGAGACCTCCCTACCGGGGCCTGCGGGCGAGGTAAACCCGACTTCGCAGGCCCCGGTCGGCGAGATCAGCCGCGATCAGTGTGGCGTGGCAAACCCCGACGGGGTGGTCGCCGAGACCGACGGAGTGCCCTTCGAGGTCTCAGGGGCTGTCGGCGGAGTCGTCTCGGTAACCGTTTGTCCAGTGGTGATGACAGGTGGTTCCTCCCGCTGCTGGGCTCCGGCGACGCCTCCGCCCATCGCGACTCCGAGCACGGCGGTAGCTAACCCACCGATCGCGCCCATTCCGGCAGTGACCAATTTCAGATTTCGCTGAATGTTTTCCTTCGCGCTACCCAATGCGCTCACCTCCGCGCGACGTATAGCCACGGCGGGTGGCGGTGAAACCACTACCCGGCACTTTGCGCAGTGATCAGTGCGTGACGGCGAACCCGGACGGCGGCGTGTAGCCCCTCATCGCAGGCACTGCCATCGAAACCTGCGGTGCAGTCGGAGGCGTCGTCTCCGTGCTGGTCTGGCCGACGTTCATGTGGGATCCGGAAGCCAGGGACTCGCCGGCCCCCGAGTGAACGTCCGAGACCGCTCCGAACACGCCCAGCCCCACCACGGCCGCACCACCGGCGACCGCAGCGATCACTTTCACATTCTTCAGTCCGCTGACCTTCATGTATTTCAGTGAACGCCTGATTGCTATGCCGAAGCTGTGAGCCGACTACCAGTTACCCATCGAGCGCGGGGCGCGCCGAACCTCACATCACCGCGATGACCGGGTTCCGGTGCCCGGCTGCTCTACCCTGTCTGGCATGCAGCCGTGGGCAGGAACAACCGGATGACGCGCTTTCTGGCGCGCCGGCTGCTCAACTACATCGTGTTGCTGGCCCTGGCATCGTTCCTGACGTTCACGCTGACGTCGCTGAACTTCAAACCCCTCGACAGCCTCGAGCAGCGCAATCCGCGGCCGCCGCAATCCGCGATCGACGCCAAAGCCGCTGAACTCGGCCTCGACCAGCCCATTCCGCTCCGCTATGCGAACTGGGCAGCCGACGCGGTCCGCGGCGACTTCGGAACCACGGTGACCGGCCAGCCGGTGGTCGACGAGTTGTGGCGACGCATCGGGGTGACCCTGCGCCTGCTCGTCATCGGCGCGATCTCGGGCGCGGTGATCGGCGTGGTGGTCGGCGCGTGGGGAGCGATCCGCCAGTACCGGCTGTCGGACCGCGTCATCACCGTGCTGTCCCTACTGGTGATCAGCACGCCGTCCTTCGTGATCGCCAACATGCTGATCCTGGCCGCACTCAACGTGAACTCGATTCTCGGCGTGCAAATTTTCGAGTACACGGGGGAAACGGCGCCGGTGCCCGTCGGCGGCGCCTGGGACCAGTTCGTCGACCGGCTGCAGCACCTCGTGCTGCCGACGTTCACCCTGGCCCTGATGGCCATCGCCGGCTACAGCCGGTACCAGCGCAACGCGATGCTCGACGTGCTCGGCCAGGACTTCATCCGCACCGCCCGGGCCAAGGGGCTGACCCGACGTCGCGCCCTGTTCAAACACGGGCTGCGGACCGCACTCATTCCGATGGCCACCCTGTTCGCCTACGGGGTGGCCGGGCTGGTAACCGGTTCGGTGTTCGTCGAGAAGATCTTCGGCTGGCACGGGATGGGCGAATGGGTGGTGCAGGGCATCGCCACCCAGGACACCAACATCATCGCGGCGATCACGGTGTTCACCGGGACCGTGATCCTGGTCGCCGGCCTGCTCTCCGACGTCATCTACGCGATGCTCGACCCGAGGGTGCGAGTCACATGACCCAGACGTCTGCTCCCACCGGGGATGCCGCCGCGGCCCGCTCGGGCCTGCACACCGAGGAATTCGCCACCCGGCGCACCCTCGTGTTCCGCCGGTTCCTGCGCAACTGGCCCGCCGTGGTGTCGCTGACACTGCTGGTGATCATGTTCGTGGCCTGCTACGCGCTGCCTTCGGTGCTCCCCTACAGCTATTCGGACCTCGATTACTACGCGCTGCAGGAGCCGCCGTCGACCGACCACTGGTTCGGCACGAACGCACTCGGGCAGGACATCTTCGCCCAAACCCTGCGCGGCATGCAGAAATCCATGCTCATCGGTGTGTGCGTGGCGTTCATCTCGACCGTCATCGCCGCCACGGTCGGCTCGGTCGCCGGATATTTCGGCGGCTGGCGCGACCGCACGCTCATGTGGATCGTCGACGTGTTGCTGGTGGTGCCCAGCTTCATCCTGATCGCGATCGTCACGCCCCGGTTGAGCCAGTCCGATCGGGTGTTCTGGCTGATCGTGCTGCTCTCGGCGTTCAGCTGGATGATCAGCTCCCGCATCGTGCGCGGGATGACGCTGAGCCTGCGGGAGCGCGAATTCGTCTTGGCTGCCCGCTATATGGGTGTCAGCAGCGCGCGCATCATCGTGCGGCACATCCTGCCGAACGTGGCGTCCATCCTGATCATCGACACCGCGCTCAACGTGGGAGTGGCGATCCTGTCCGAAACCGGTTTGAGCTACCTGGGATTCGGCATCCAGGCCCCCGACGTCTCGCTGGGCACGCTGATCGCCGACGGCACCAAGTCCGCCACCACCTTCCCCTGGGTGTTCTTGTTCCCGGCCGGGGTATTGGTACTGATCATCCTGTGCGCCAACCTGATCGGAGACGGCCTCCGCGACGCCCTCGACCCGGGCAGCGGCCGGTTGCGACGGCGGAGTCGGCGGAAGGGCGGCACCCGATGAGCCGGCTACTCGAGGTATCTGATCTGACGGTGGACTTCCCTACCGACACCGACGCGGTACACGCGGTGCGGGGCCTGAACTTCCATGTGGATTCCGGTGAGGTGGTCGCGCTCGTCGGCGAGTCCGGTGCCGGGAAATCGGCCAGTGCCATGGCGGTGATCGGGTTGCTGCCCGAGTTCGCCGAGGTGTCCGGATCGGTGCGGCTGCGTGGCGAGGAACTGATCGGGTTGTCCGACGCGCAGCTGTCACGGGTCCGGGGCAACACCGTCGGCACGGTGTTCCAGGACCCGATGTCCGCACTCACGCCGGTCTACACCGTGGGTGATCAGATCGCCGAGGCGCTCGAAGCCCACAACCGCGATCTGGGGCGGCGCGCGGCGCGGTCCCGGGCCGTCGAACTGCTGGAGCTGGTCGGGATCGCCCAGCCGGAACAACGCGCCCGCTCGTTCCCGCACGAGTTGTCCGGCGGCGAACGCCAGCGGGTGGTCATCGCCATCGCCATCGCCAACGATCCTGATCTGCTGATCTGCGATGAGCCCACCACCGCCCTCGACGTCACGGTCCAGGCCCAGATCCTCGACGTGCTCAAGACCGCGCGCGACGTCACCGGCGCCGGGGTGCTCATCATCACCCACGACCTCGGTGTGGTCGCCGAATTCGCCGACCGGGCACTCGTGATGTACGCCGGACGGGCCGTCGAGGACGCTCCGGTGGCCAAGCTGTACGAGAACGCCCGGATGCCCTACACCGTCGGCCTACTCGGCTCGGTGCCACGCCTGGATGCCTCGCAGGGCACGCGTCTGGTCCCCATCCCTGGTGCACCGCCGTCGCTCACGACGGTACCGACCGGCTGCCCGTTCGCGCCCCGCTGCCCGCTGGCCATCGACGAATGTCTGGCCGCCGAGCCAGAACTCATCGAGCTGGCGCCGGATCACCATGCAGCCTGCATCCGCACCGATCAGGTGAGTGGGCGCAGTGCCGCCGAGATCTACGGGTTGGCGGGCGGCCCCGAGACCGACGTCACCGCCCCGGAGAAGCTTTCCGGCGACGCCGATGTGGTACTGCGGGTGCGCGAGCTGACCAAGACCTACAAGCTCACCAAAGGCGTGGTGCTGCGCAGGCAGGTCGGTGAGGTCCGCGCGGTCGACAAGGTCAGCTTCGACCTGCGCAGCGGCCGCACCCTCGGCATCGTCGGCGAGTCCGGATCGGGAAAATCCACCACCCTGCACGAGATCCTGAATCTGTCTGCACCGCAATCGGGCTCGATAGAAGTGCTCGGCTCGGACGTGGCCACCCTGGACCGCAAGACGCGGCGTACCCTGCGAACCGACCTTCAAGTGGTGTTCCAGGACCCCGTGGCTTCACTGGACCCGCGGTTGCCGGTCTCGGATGTGTTGGCAGAGCCGTTGACCGCCAATGGCTTCGACAAACCGCGCATCGACGGACGGGTGGCCGAGCTGCTCGAGTTGGTGGGCCTGCGACGCGCCGACGCCGCCCGCTACCCGGCCGAGTTCTCCGGGGGACAGAAGCAGCGCATCGGGATCGCCCGTGCCCTGGCCCTGCAGCCCAAGATCATCGCGCTCGACGAGCCGGTCTCCGCGCTGGACGTCTCGATCCAGGCCGGGATCATCAACCTGCTGCTGGACCTGCAGGACCAGTTCGGCCTGGCCTACCTGTTCGTCTCCCACGACCTGTCGGTGGTCAAACACCTGGCCCACGATGTCGCGGTGATGTACAAGGGCGCCGTCGTCGAACAGGGCTCAGGCGAGGAGGTGCTCGCCAACCCGCAGCACGCGTACACCCGCAAGCTGCTGGCCGCCGTGCCGCAACCAAAGCCGGCCGACTGAGTTCACCTGTTGTACGGAGTCTCGCGGACCCAACTGAAGCCCCTCTCCACCAACGGAAACGAGTTCGGATCCACCTTGGTGCACCAGGCGTGAATGCGGTGTCCGGCGTAGTCGTCGGCGTCGATCACCAAGCGGTCGGGTCCCGGCCACCAGTAGGTCAGGCGCACCCGCACCGGCGTCTGCCTGGAGGTTCCCAGCTCGATGTAGTGATTCAAGTCGATGAAATGCCGACTCGCATCGATCGTGCCGCCGTATTCCTCGAACGAGTCGTCCATGTGCTGGATGGTCAGCCGCATCGGGTCGGCAAGGTTGAACGAACGGTCGAAAATCACTCGACGCCATTGTAATTCGTCGGTCAGCAGCGGATCACGCCGGTAGCCCTCGGCCGAGAAGCCGTCGACGCGGTAGATGCCGTAGAGCTCGGGAACCGGTCTGGCCCACTGTTGCCAGTTCTGCGCCGCAGTGACACCGAACAGCATCGCACCGACCAATAGCTGGGCCACCAACGCGATTCGGTTGGCCCGTCCCGAGGTGAACAGCTGGGGTGTGCTCGCCGCGGGAACGGCGCGATCAGAGAACAGCACCGCCGCCAGCCGCGCGGCGTAGGGCGCCAGCAGGAACAGGCTCATCAGCAGCAGCATCGACGACACGGTCTTGAGTCGGATGTCGTAGGTCATGTTGAGCAGGAAGACCTGCGACATGTCGATCGCTGCCAACAAGGCGCCGGCCGGCACCGCCCTCGGGATCAGCAGTAATACTCCGGCCAGCAGCTCGGCCGACCCCAGTGCGATCTGGTAAGGCTGCGAGATGCTCACCTGCGACCACAACACACCCTGTGGGCTGAAGTTGCCGAAGGGCTCGACCAGACGGTTCAGCACAAACGGCATCTGGGTGGGAATGGCCTTGGCCATCCCGAAATAGAACATCGCCGTGGCCAGTACGAATCGCAGGTACAGGGTGAGCCAGGCAGCCAAGCGCGCGTAGTTGTCGCGATGACGGTCAAGTACCGACCAGACGACAGTCGCAACCGTGGAGACCACCAGCATCAGGAACAGTGCAGTCCACTGGAATGCACTGTCGCTGCCCACCTGCATGCTCTCGATCCGCAGTCCGAGAACTCCGGATGCGGTCCAATCGATCAACGGACGCACCGCCTCAAGCAGGCCCGCAACCGAGGACCACGGCAGAGGGATCCCGGCGCCCGCCAACAACACCGGAGTAAGCCCCACAAAACAAGCCAGCCCGAAAAGTCCGAAGTAGCAGAACCCGAAGCGGAAACCGATTCGCGTCGCCGGCGACCAGCGAACATCGGTGCCAGTCGTGTCCGTCACGGCCGCGCCTCCCCCGTCGAAAAACCCGGGTCCCACGGTATCGGCTGCCGTTCCAACGCAACCGTCGAACCGGCGCTGCCCGAGTCCTGACCCCATAGCGGCCCGCGTACCTCTAGCATCGGCGGCATGAACGGATTCAATATCCGACGATTGGCTATCGCCACCGTTGTTGCCGGCCTCGCTCTCACCGGATGTTCCGGCGGTGATCGGGAGACCCCCTCCGCCGGCGGAAACGCCGAGGTCGGCACCACCAACGACATCAATCCGCAGGACGTCGCGAACCTGCGTCAGGGCGGCAATCTGCGCCTGGCCCTGACCGAGTTCCCCTCGAACTTCAACCCGCTGCACCTCGACGGCAACACCGGCGACGTCGGCGCGCTCACCAGGCCCACCATGCCCCGCACGTTCGTGATCGCCGCTGACGGATCGGCGACAGTCAACACCGACTACTTCACCAATGTCGAACTGACGGGCACCAACCCCCAGGTGGTCACCTACACGATCAATCCCAAGGCGGTGTGGACCGACGGCACGCCGATCACCTGGGAGGACATCAAGTCCCAGACCGAGGCCAACAGCGGCAAGGACCCGGCGTTCGTCATCGCCGCGCCCAACGGCTTCGAGCGGGTGGCCTCGGTGACCCGCGGCGTCGATGACCGCCAGGCCGTGATGACCTTCGCCAAGCCCTACGCGGACTGGAAGGGCATGTTCGCCGGCAACGGCCGGCTGCTGCCCAAGAGCATGACCTCCACCCCAGAGGCCTTCAACAAGGGTCAACTGACTGCGCCCGGGCCGTCGGCGGGCCCGTTCATGGTGACCAACATCGACCGGGGCGCTCAGCGGATCACGTTGAGCCGCAACCCGAAATGGTGGGGTACCCCGCCGCTGCTGGACACCATCACCTACCTGGTGCTCGATGACGCCGCCCGCATCCCGGCGCTGCAGAACAACACCATCGACGCGACCGGCACCGCGTCGCTGGACGAACTGACCATCGCCCGTAAGACCGCGGGGATCAGCATCCGACGGGCACCGTCGGCCAGCTGGTACCACCTGACCTTCAACGGCGCACCCGGCTCGATCCTGGCCGACCCGGCGCGGCGCCGCGCCGTCGCCAAGGGCATCGATCGTCAGGCGCTCGCCAACATCACCCAGCGGGGTCTCACCGACAACCCGGTCCCGCTGAACAACCACATCTTCGTCGCGGGTCAGCAGGGTTACCAGGACAACGCCGCGTCGGTGGCGTTCGACCCCGAGAAAGCCAAGGCCGAACTCGACGCGCTGGGCTGGAAAGTGCCTGAAGGACGGCAGTTCCGGGAGAAAGACGGCAAAGAACTCGTCATCCGCAACGTGTTCTACGACGCGGGCAGCACCCGGCAGGTGGCCCAGATCGCGCAGAACATGCTCGGCCAGATCGGGGTGAACCTGAAGCTCGACACCAAGCCGGGTACCGGGTTCTTCACCAACTACATCATCAAGGGCGACTTCGACATTGCCCAGTTCGCCTTCCTCGGAGACGCTTTCCCGCTGAGCTCGCTGACCCAGATCTACGCGCAGGACGGGGCCAGCAACTTCGGCAAGATCGGCAGCCCGGAGATCGACGCCAAGATCGAGCAGACGCTGGAAGAGCTGGACCCGGCCAAAGCCCTGACCCTGGCCAACGAGTTGGACAAGATGCTGTTCGACGAGGTGTTCAGCCTTCCGTTGTTCCAGTCGCCCGGAAACGTGGCGGTGCGCAGCAACCTGGCCAATTTCGGGGCCCCCGGCCTGGCCGACACCGACTATACGAAGGTCGGCTTCCTCAAGTAGCGCCGCCCGTGCACGTCGAACTGATCGGCGACACCACCGTGCGCATGGCTCCGGGTATGTACAGCTGGTGTGCTCTGCTGACGTTCGCGATCCCGGTGGCGGTGTCGGGCACCGACCTGATCGACAGTGTCCTGACCCATCCCCGCTACCACCACGACTGCGCTTCCCCGTGGACTGGGAAACCCGACCCCGTGCATGGTCCCTACCGGCTGGACTCCCTCAATGCTGATGGCTTCCAGCGATGTTCACACGCCGACGCGGTGGCAACCCTGTGGTCATGGCCTGCGACCAACCTGAACCCGTGGGTCAGCGCCGAGTTCCTGCTGTCGCGCGAACTGGTGATGGCGTGGACGGCGCCGATCCTGAGTACCGCCGACGAGATCTACCGGTTGAGCGTGCCGCGGGAGGGCAACGAGCATTCCTACGGATGGGTTGTCGGCCTCAGCGGGTTCCACGAGTTCATTGCCGTATGCCGCCCGCGTGGCTCGGCCACCGTCATCATTGCCACGGACGATTGACGGCCGGCACCGCCGATTCCACAGCCGTGGCCGCCGCTATCGCCGAAACCGCGACCCGGATGGCAGGACGTGCGGGCAGGGCATCCAGTTCGTCGGCGGTGGCCGAAAGTTGTTCGGCCACACCGTCGCGCACGGCACGGATCACTGCGAACGCCGCACGCTCCCTGGTATCGATCACGCTGTGCACCACCGTCGGCATGGAAACCAGCACGGCCCCGGGCACCAGCTCGGCGATGTGCTCCGCAACGGCCGGCGGTGTGGTCAGGTCCCGGCCACCGGACAGTACGACGGTGGGCCAGTGAAAGTCCGGTAGCTCGGCCGGCAGGTCGAAGGGCTCCACCTCGAAGGGTTCGAAGAACTTTGCGCTGCCGATCATGTCGGCCATCTCCAGCGCCGGGTCCAGCGGGAGGCCATCGGGCACGCCGGCGTAGTTCAGTTCGCGGAAGGCGATCCGCCCGACGAGGTCTACCTCGTTGCGGTACGGCGCTTTTCGCGTCGACAGTCGACTCAGCCGGGCGAGCCCCGACCAAACCACCGTGCGGCCGCGCAGCAGCAGATCGAGTTGGCGGTCCAGCAGGGCAGCGCCACCGAACCCGTACAGCAGACCGGCCAGTTCTCCTCCCCTGGTGGCCAATGCCCCGCCGGCCACCAGGCGCCGGACCTTGGGCGCAAGGTCCGCAGTGTCCGGGTCCGTACCCTCCCACAGGAGACTGCGGACGGCGCTGCGCACCACTTCGATATCGGCGGTGGACAGCAGCGGCGAGTCCAGCACCATCGCCGCGACCCGGTCCGGGTGGCGGACACCGAAGCCGGCGGCGATGTAACTCCCGTACGAGGTGCCGTACAGCACCGCCTCGTGCACGCCCGCGTCGTCGAGCACCGCGGCCACGTCGTCGACCACCTGCTCGACGGTGATGGCCGCCGGCGGCAGATCCGCACCCGCGTCGGTATGCCGCGACATCCCGACACCGCGGTGCTCGATCATGATCACGTCGAATCCGGCCGCAGTCGCCCGCCGGCGCAACGAGCGGTACGGCTGGATCGATGCCACGCCGGGACCGCCCGGGATGATCACCACCGGATGCGCGGATTTTCGTCCGGACCGCACGTAGAACAGGTCGAACCGCTCGTCAGAACCAGGGCTGACCGGGCGCCGCACCGCGCGCACCCCCGGTAGCGAAGCCAGCTTGTCGTGCACCCGCCTGCGCTTGGCGTTCATGGTCATTGCGCTCCATTGTGCCGCGCGATGCTCACATCAGATAGATGGTGAAAATCGCTCCGAACAGCACCACCAGCCACCCGTCCGTGGCGAGTTTGAGCCACCTCGGCGCGGTCCGGACCTCCATGAACTGCCGGATGATCAAACGGGACTTGATCAGCGTCAACGCAAGCACCAGCGCGGTGATCGGCACGCTGGCCCGCAACGCGTCCGAATACTGCGCCGGTGCCAACCACCAGGATCCGACGGTGATGGCGACCAGCACCAGCCACGTCTGAGTCACAGCCTTGTCGGTCATCATCACCTCACCACGTACAGCAGGCCGAAGATGATCACCCAGAGCAGGTCGACCATGTGCCAGTAGACCGCGCTCGCCTCCACGACCGATGCGCGACGACGGGACGGATTGCGCAATTCCCGCACGATCACGCCCAACACGATGAGCCCGATCAGGACGTGGATCAGGTGCACACCCGTCAGCACGTAGTAGAACGAGTAGAACATCTCGGAATTGGTGTGCCCGTTCCGGATCTTGACGACCCATTCATAACCCTTGCAGGCCATGAACATCAGACCGCCGACACCTCCGGCGTAGGTGAGCCGGATCGCCGTTTCGTGCCGCCCGGCGCGGGCGGCCAGCACCGCACGGGCCACCAACCAGGAACTGGTCAGCAGGATCACGGTGTTGGCCACACCGATCGTGATGTCGAGATGCTGTTGGGCCCGCAGGAATTCGTCCGGATACATGGTGCGGTAGATCATGAAGACGATGAAGTAGCCACCGAAGATGACCAGGTCACCGAGCACCATCACCCACATGTGCCCGTCGCCGGGCAGGTGCTCCGACGCGGCCTGTGGTCGCGAATCAGTCTGCGTCACTGCATGTTTCCTCACGCTTGAGCGCCTGCCGGAGCAGCACGATCAGGGCAGACAGCCAGACGGAGAAGACCACCACCGCCCACCAGAAGGCGATTGATCCGTTCCAGGCGAACGGCCCTGACTCGAACACGAACATCTGGGTGGCGATCACCTCGGTGATGATCTGCCAGATGGTCACATAGGCGAACCACGCCGGGAAGATCTGGTTCTTGTCGTAGAGGATCGCAATCGCGAACACCAGGTAGGCCGCCGTGAAACACCCCAATGATCCGTTGTAGGAAAGCATTCCGAGGTCATAGAGCAGGCTGATCAGTTCCGGGTCACGGTCCGGCCGAAACGCCGCCGTGAGAAAGCACACCGATACCAACAAGAACCCGGGCAGCGCGCCGACGCCCATGCCGCCGATGTAGCCGTAGGCGAACACCGACCCCACCGACATGCGCTTGATCTGGTAGGCGACCAATCCGTTGGTCATCGCCGCCCCGCCGAGCAGGATCAGCAGCAGACAGAAGCCGATCTTGATGGTCAGACCGTGCTCGACGAAGAACGCCACCTTGTCGGCAGCGGTGACATCGGGGCGCGGCGGCGGCGTCACTCGGGTCAGGATGCAGATGATGACACCGAAGGCGCCGTACCAGAGCGGGAAGAACCAGGTCATCAGCCGCACGTCGGGTCTGCCCGGCGGCGCCTCGGTCTGAACTGTCACGCCCGCACCCGAGCTTCCACGACCCCGTCTTGAACAGCCTGGCTGAGTACCGCGCGGCGCAGCACGAAGAACATCACGATGACGAAGACCGCGAACGCACCGTTGCGCAACCAGAAGGCCAGCACACCGTCCCACGCCAGCGGCCCGGTGTGGAAAACCGCAGCACCCGCCGCCGGGATCATCGCCACCGCGGTGGCCAGCGAGTAGTGCCCGACCCAGCGCGGAAACACCGGTTCGGGCCCGTTGTCGAAGTAGACCGCCACCGCCAGCAAGACGAACTGCGACACCACCATGCCCACCGGAGCGACCAGCACGATCCAGGCCAGGTCGTTGAGCAGCATGATCAGTTCGGGATTGCGGTCCGGGCGAAACGCCGCCACCAGGAAGAACACGTTGGACAGCGCGAAGATCGTGGCACCGCTGACCGCAGCAGTCAGGTAGCAGTAGGCGAACACATGGCTCTGGGTCTTCATCCGCTTCATCTGAACGACGATCACCATGAAGAACGGCAGGATCAGGATCCCGCACAGGTTGAACGTCACCTGGCTGAACCGGATCCACGCGGTGTGGTCGGCATAGAAACCGGCAACCTGCTGCGCGCTCCAGGTGGGCGACATGGGTGGCCAGAAGCCGGGGAAGGCCAGCGCCGCCACCAGCAGGACCGCACCGACTGCCGGTCCGGTCCACAGGCTCACCCACTGGGCCTTGATGTTCCCGGCTTTCGGCAGGTCTTGAACCTGCTCCAGGATCTGCACGCCGACCTCCAAATACTGACTTCAGTCAGATCAACTATTACTCGAAACCGTAGCGGCTCCACGGTTCAAAGGAAAGACCAGAACTGAGTACAGTCAGTTATTACTGCCGTAGCATGAGGCCGTGCTCCACGCCACTCCCCGCAGCCGCAAGGGCCAGCAGACCCGCGAACGGTTACTCGGGGCCGCGATCGCCGAGTTCAAGCGCGGGGGCATGGCCGCTGCCGACACCGCAGCAATCGCATCCGCCGCGGGCGTCGCCCACGGCACCTTCTTCTTCCACTTCCCCACCAAGGAACACGTCCTGGTGGAGCTGGAACAGCGCGAGGAAGCCCGGATGGCCGCCGAGCTCATCCGGCGCTTCGCCGCACCGCACGATGTGCGCGCCACCCTCACCGAATCCGTGCGCATGCTGGAGAAGTTGGAGCGGCGGCTGGGCCGTCCGCTGTTCAAAGATTTTCTGGCGCTGCATTTTTCCACGACCCGCCCGCCCTCGGAGGAATGGGAACACCATCCCGTGCTGGTCGCATTGATCGAAGAGCTCCAGCGCGCCAGGGACGCCGGCGAGATCCCCGACACGGTAGACGTGTTGCACAACGGCGCATCGTTTTTCGCCGGGCTCTACGCACTGCTGATCACCATTCCCGACACCCCCGAGGTGCGGGTCCAAGTGATCGACGAATACCTGACCACCTATCTCTACGGAATGCGGGTGAGGGGCTTAGGTTCGGGCTGATCCAAACACGTGCCCAGCGATAGCCGGTCCGGATACAACGGTGCCATGACCACCGTCGAGAACGTGACCCACCTCCGGCCCGGAACCCCGGAATGGGATGACCTGCTGGCCTCGATCGCCTCAGGCGCCAAGGACCGCGACCTGAATGACGAGAACCCTTTCGATCAGGTCGCGGCGCTCAAGCGGGCCGGGTTCGGCACACTGCGCCTGCCCGAGTCCCTCGGCGGCTCAGGATTCACTGTGCCGCAGCTCTTTTCCGCGGTGATCGACGTGGCCAAGGCCGACCCGATCGTCGCTCACATCTTCCGGACCCACTTCTGGTTCACCGAGGAGCGCCTACGCAATGCCGAGGATCCGGTGTCGGCGCACTGGCTGGGCAAGATCGCCGAAGGCAAGATCTTCGGTAACGCATTCAGCGAGAAGGGCTCATTGGCCGTGGGCAGCCTCGTGTTCAACACCCGGCTGCTGGCCGACGGGGCCGGCACCTACCGGCTCACCGGCGAAAAGTACTACAGCACCGGCACCCTGTTCTCGGACTACCTGACCGTGACCGCCACCACCGACCACGACTCGGTGGCCAACGTCCTGGTGCCGACCGACCGCGAAGGCGTACGGCTCGTCGATGACTGGGACGGCTTCGGCCAGCGCCGCACCGGAACCGGCACCACGACGTTCACCGATGTCACGGTCGCTGCCGACGAGATCCTCTCCGATACCCCGTATGACGCCGACCCGGTCCCGACCGTGCAGTACGCCTCACTGCAGTTGTTCATCCACGCGGTGGTCGCCGGAATCCTGGCCAATGTCGTCGACGACGGCGTGGCGCTGCTGCGCTCCCGCGAGCGCAACTTCAGCCATGCCGTCACCGAACGACCCACCGACGATCCCCTGCTGCAGCGGCAACTCGGAGTCTTGGCCAGCACGGCCTACGTCGCGAGGGCCGCCGTGCTGGACGCGGCGGCAGCGATCGGCGCGGCGACGGATTCTGCCGTCGACGGGGTGCCCGACCTTCGGCTCGCGGCGGAAGCCCAGCTCAAGGTCGCCAAAGTGAAAGTGCACCTCGACGACGTCGCACCCGAGGCCGCCACCCGACTGCTGGAACTCGGTGGGGCCAGTGCGGCCTCACGGCAGCGCAACCTGGACCGGCACTGGCGAAACATCCGGACCATCACCCTGCACAACCCGGTGGCCTACAAGGCTCGGGTGATCGGCCAGAACCTGTTGCACGGCACGCCCGTTCCGTCCAACGCCTACTTCTAGGCCGTCAAGGCGATGTGGTGCGCGCCCTGGATGCTCGCGTAACGCTCCGGGCTGCAGGTGAGCACGATGACCTGCCCGTCTCCGCCGACGGCGTCGAATACCGCTCCCATCTTGGTCAGCCGGTCCGGATCGGTGAATCCGAGGGCGTCGTCGATGACCACGGGCACACTGTCCTCCTTGGCCACCATCGCCGCGCCGGCCAGCCGCGCGACAATGGCCAGCTGCTCCTTGGCGCCGCCCGACAGCGATTCGTAGGGCACCGTGCGCCCGGACAACGTGCGGGTCCGGATGTTGAGGTCGCTGTCGACGTCGACCTCGAAATCCTCACCGAAGACGAGCCGGCCCAGCCGCTGCACCTCGAGACGGAACGGATCGGCGTAGCGCTGACGGGTGGCATCGCGGTGGCGCGCCATCACCGTCCGCAGCGTCTCGGCCGCCCGGGCCCGGCGGTGCACCCGGAGGTACTCGGCGTGGGCGTGCTCGCGTTCGGTCTCGGCAGCATCGAGATGCCCTTTGCGCCCCTGGGTGCCGTAGACCCTGAGTTGCGCAGCCAACTCCCGCAGCGCATCAGCGGCCGCCCCGTGGCGAGCATCCAGGGCCGCCGCGCGACGGACCGCCTCGTCGAGGGCGGCCTTCACAGAATCCGGTGCGGTGGCCGACAATTCGGTACGCAGCGCGGTCGCGTGGCCTGCTGTGGCGGTGGCCTCCTCCTCGGTGGCCTGAGCCTTGACCGCCAACTCATCGTCGCCGGCCTGCGCACGCTGGACCTCCAACCGGCCACCGGCCACGGTCAGCTCGGCCTGCGCCGTGGTGAGCTTCTCGCGCAGCACGCTGCAGCGGGTCGACTTCTCCGTGAGCTTCTGGGCCGCCGCGGCGATCACCTTGCGGCTGGTCTCACTGTCGGCCACGGCCTGGCGGTGCGCCTTCACCGCGGTATCGAGTTCAGTGCGGGCGGTGGCGATATCGGTGGGCCCGGCCAGCTCGAACAACGCGGCCTCGTCGGGCTGCCCGGCACTCAGCTGCGCCAGACGGGCCCGCAGATCCGCCAACTGGTCATCACCCGTGAGCGCTTCTACGGTGGCGCGCAACCGATCCCGGCTGCCGACCAGTTCCCGACGCCGGGCATCGAGGGCCCGCGCGGCTTCCACGCCGTCGACCCCGGCCTCGGCCAGCGCAGCCGTCAACACGTTCTGCGCCTCGTCGAGACGGGCCTGTGTCTGCGCGGCCGGCGTGCCCGGCACCACACGGACGGTGAGCACACCGGGCACGGCGATCTCGGTCTCGGCGGTGGTGTTGACCGACCAGGGACTACCGGCCTCCAGAGCGACCCCGGCTGTGCCCACTCGGACATCGAGGTTCTCGACGGCGACGAGTTCGATTCGCGCCGAAGCCAGTTCGGCCTGCCCTGCAGCACGTTCCACCGCGACCGCGGCGGCCTCGATGGCCCGCATCCCCGCGTCGTCGAGCGTGATCCCGGTCAGGTCGCGGTTGATCCGGTCGAGTTCACGCACGCCGGCGTCGATCTTGCTCAGCCTGGCGGCCAACCGGTCGGCCTCGTCGCGGTCGGTCATCTGCGTGAGGGTGGCGCGGGCGGCCTCAACCCTGGCTTCGTGCTCCTGGGCTGCCAGCCGAGCCTGTTCGGCCACGGCCTCGGCGGCCTCGTGAACCTCACGGGCGGTGGTGGACTCACCGTCGGCCACACCGAGCGCGGCCTGCAGTTCGGTGATCGTGGTGGCCCGCTCGTCGAGGTCGGCGCGCAGCCGTCGGCGTTCGGTGAGGGCCGCGGCCGCGGCGGCCTGCGCCACCCGGGCGGCCTCGGCCACCACGTCCGCCTCTTTGAGCCGTTGCACCAGTACGGCGACCGCCTCGGCGTCCTTGCGCGCCGCAACCAGGGCGGCGTGGGCCACTTCGCGCTCACCGGCCAGTCCGGTGACCTCGGCACTGAGCTCGGCATGCCGGCGCACGGCGTCGTCGACCTCGGCCACCGCCGCGGCACATTGCGCCATCTCGCCTTCGGCAGCAGCCAGCCGCTTGGTCACCGCCGCCCACTCACCGGTGGGCCGGCCGGTGGCGGTGAAGTAGCGCAGATACTCCGCGTCGATGCGTTCGACCAGCAGCGGCTCGTCCCCGGAGAGCGCGACCGCCTCACCGGCGGCCACGTCCAGGGCCCGGGCCAGCGCGTCCGAGCCCGAGAGGTCGACCGGTGCGGTCGAGCTGGATTGCAGGACCCGCTGGGCCTGCCACAGGCTGGTGTCCACCGTCTCCGCGAGCATTGTCAGCACCCGCTCGTGCGCCTCGTCCCCGCTGAGCTGCTCGCGTACCGGCGCCAGCACTGTCAGCTGGGTCTCGGCACGCTTGTGAAAGCGCTTGCGATACATGAAACGGTAAGGGCCGGTAGATATTTCGGCCATCACCTCGGCGCCGACGTCGGCATGCGTCGGCTTGACCTGCTTCACTTCCTTCTTGCCCGAGCGGTCTTTGGCCTCGAGCAGCAGATCCAGTGCCTCGATCATCGAGGACTTGCCGATCTCGTTGGCGCCGCTGACGACCACCACACCGTGATCGGGGAATTCGATCTCGCGGTGGGTGACGCCGCGGTAGTTGGTCAGGACCAGGCGGTGCAGTTTCATGCCGCACTCCCCCGGTCGACCAGGCGCAGCAGGAGCCCGAGCGCCGCCCTGGCGTCGTCGGCCCCGGCTCCTTCGGTACGGGCGGTGGCCACCAACTCGTCCACGGCGGCCGCCGCGAAACCACCGATACCCAGGTCGTCGAATTCGCCGTCGGCAGGCAATACTGCGATCTCGGTGTGCCGCTCCCACTCGGTGAGCGCGGCGAACAACCGGGCGTACTTGTCGAGACAGGCGTCGAGTGCCGCCTTGTCGGTCACGGTCAGTGAGCCCGTCAACGCCAGACGCACCACGGTGCGTTCCTTGTCCGCCAACAGATCCAGGTTCAGATCCAGGTCGGCCACGTCGCGGTCGGTGTCCACCTCACGGCGCAGGGTGACGAAGCGCCACCGGCCCACCCGTTCGGACTCCACCCGTACCGGCCGGTGCGGAGCGGTCTCGTCGATGTCGACCACCAGGACATGCCCCGGATCCGATTCGATGTCGTCGTAGTTGGTCACTTCGGGTGAACCCGAGTACCAGACCCGGCCCGTCGAACCGACCTCGGTGCGGGAGTGCTTGTCCCCCAACGCCACATAGTGCACGGCACCGCGCGCCAACGCGGACTCGACGGCGGCCAGCCGGATCAGCGACGGCTTGTCCTTGTCCGGATCGAGGATGTCGACGCCGCCGTGACCCACCACAACCCGGGTGACGCCGTCGGCGGGGAGATCGGCCAGCACGTCCCCGATCAGATCTGAGGTGGGCACCTTGGACCGCCACGGCGCCGCGACGATCTCCAGCCCCTGGCGCACCTCGTGCACGCCGGCGCGATCGAGCACCACGACGTTGTCGGGGCATTCGGCGGTGAACAGCGCACTGGTGTAGACCGACGCGGCGTCGAGTGGATCGTGGTTGCCCGGCAGCAGATAGACCGGCACCCCGATACCGCGCATGGCTTCCAGCGACAGGCTGACCTCGCGCGGGGCCAATTGGTTGTGCTCGAACACGTCACCGGACACCACGACGAACTCCGCACCCGAGGCCGCGGCGACCGGGCCGAGGGCCGCGACGGCCTCCCGGCGCGACGCCGAGTAACGGGGCTGGGCCTCACCGTTCAGGAAATGACGGGTCATGCCGAGTTGCCAGTCGGCGGTATGCAGAAAACGCATCGGCCCCGTCCTCTCTGTGTTGACCCCGGTGGGTTCATCTTCCGAGCAAGGCGAGTGTAGGACTGGCGGCCGACAAGTCCGGGGACCTACGACGGCATGGCCTAACCTCGTTGGAATGGCCGATTCGATCAGTCCGATCAGAACCCTGCTGCTGATGCGCCACGCCAAGTCGGACTATCCCGACGGGGTCGCCGACCACGACCGCCCGTTGGCGGCGCGCGGGATCAGAGAGGCCGGGCTGGCCGGGGACTGGATCCGGGCCAACTTCGCCGCGGTGGACGCGGTGCTGTGCTCGACAGCCACCCGGACCCGTCAGACCTTGGAACGCACCGGCATCGAAGCCCCCGTGCAATACGCCGAACGCATCTACGACGCGAGGCCGGGCACCGTCATCGACGAGATCAACGGTGTCGCGTCACGTTTCGGTACCGAGCCTTCGACTGTTCTGGTGATCGGGCACGAGCCGGCCATGTCCGCCGTTGCCCTGGGCCTGGCAGACGGCTCCAACCGCACTGCGGCGGAGAGCATTTCGCTGAAGTTCCCGACATCGGCCATCGCGGTGCTGCGAACCGGAGACCCCTGGGACCAGCTCGCGCTCGGCGGCGCGACACTGGTGCGCTTCCACGTACCCCGCTAGGAGTTGGTGGCCAGCGTCAATTCCATCAGCTTGATGGCCATCGGGCAGGCATCGATCCCGGGCGCCTGCGGATTGACCCACCAGCCGACCACGCCGGCCGCGTCACTGGCGACACCGCACGCCCCGTTGAGCCCGTTGGGCTTCATTACGATCGAATCGACACCGGCGATCCGCCGCTGCTCGATCGCGTACTGCAGCTTCTCGGCCGTTTGACGCTCGTTGTCCAGGCTGCCCTGCTCGTACCAGAACCGGGTGATGTCGACCAGGCCGGCCGGGTTGGCCGCCTGCCAGCGGCACACCGCGCCGACGAAGGTGCTCTGGATGTCGAGCGGGTCAGCACCCACCGTCTTGGCCAGGATGTCCGTGGTCAGGACGTCGCATTCCTTGAGCAGGTTGGGATACGTCTTCTCGGACTTGTTGTTACTGGGGCCGCCACTGGACCCTTCCTTGGCCGCGGCGCCGTCCACGGTGCGCGTGCACCCGGTCAGCCCGGCGAACACTGCCAGCACCGCGAACGCTCCGGCAACCCCACGTCGCGTCATCATTTGGAATTCACAATCGACTGGCGGGTCAGCTCCTTGGCGACCTCGCACGGATCGGGATAGGGCTTCTGGTCGAAGCTCACGGACCACTCGATGAAATCGTCGTCGAACTGGATGCCGATCTCACACAGGTTGACGTCGCCGGCCTTGAGCGGGTTCTCCCCGACTGCGATGAAACCGCCGTGACCCTCGATGTTGATGTCCTCCACGCTGGTCCGCGACAGCTCCTCGGTCTTGCGTTCGCGCCCGATGGGGCTGCCCCGGAACCAGGTGAAGGAGAAGTGCGGCCCCAGGATGCTGCCGCCCTGCAGCCATTGACAGCCCGACGAATTCGTCGCGGTGTTGACCAGTCCCTGCACCTGGGTCAACTCGGTCACCGTCTGATCGCTCACGCCGCCGCAGTGCGGGAAGTGCGGGCCGTGGCTGCCTGTGCCACCGGCACTCTGCGTCTCGGTCTGAGGAACCTCCGGGGACGCGGGCTCGTCGGTCGAGCACCCGGCGAACACCGGGACCATTGCCGCAGCCAATACCGCCAAGGCTCTGGCATTGCGGAGTAGTGGCTTGGTGGCCGTGCGGGCAGTCACGCCATGCACTGTAGCTGCAACACCTATGCCCCATAGCGACACACCGACTGACCTGGACTTTCGGCAACCGGACACGGAGGCGGTCGCACACGACCGACAGCGGCGGTGTGCAAGAGTAGCCAGATGCTCTGGGCGCTGCTGCGACGGTACGTGCGGCCGTACCGGCGGCTGCTCGCCATCGTCGCGGCACTGCAGGTGATCAGCACCCTGGCGTCGCTCTATCTGCCGACGGTCAACGCCGCGATCATCGACGACGGCGTGGCCAAGGGCGACACCCGGCGCATCGTCGAACTCGGCGGGGTGATGCTCGGTGTCACCGGTCTGCAGGTGGCATGCGCGATCGGCGCGGTGTTCTTCGGATCGCGCGCGGCCATGAGTTTCGGCCGCGACCTGCGTTCGGCGATCTTTCACCACGTCACCACGTTCTCGGCCGAGGAGACTGCCCGCTTCGGCGCCCCGTCGCTGCTGACGCGCACCACCAACGACGTCGGCCAGATCCAGCAGCTGCTGCAGATGACCGCCACCATCCTGATCACCGCGCCGATCATGTCGATCGGCGGAATCCTGATGGCGTTGCACCAGGACGCCGGACTGTCGTGGCTGTTGCTGGTCAGTGTTCCGGTGATGGCACTGGCGAACTTCTGGATCATCAGACACCTGTGGCCGATCTTCCGTCGCATGCAGAAGGTGATCGACGGCGTCAACCGGGTGATGCGCGATCAGCTGTCCGGCATCCGGGTGATCCGCGCGTTTGCGCGCGAACCCTTCGAGCAGCACCGCTTCGCCGATGCTAACCAGTCCCTGTCGACCACCGCGCTGGAGGCCGGTCGGTGGCAGGCGCTGATGCTGCCCGCCACCACCCTGGTGATCAACATCTCCAGCGTCGCGCTGATCTGGTTCGGCGGACTGCGCATCGACTCCGGCCACATGCAGGTGGGCTCACTGATCGCGTTCCTGGCCTACTTCATGCAGATTCTGATGGCCGTGTTGATGGCGACCGTCCTGGCAGTGATGCTTCCGCGCGCCTCGGTCTGCGCCGAGCGTGTCAGCGGTGTACTGGACACCCGGCCTCAGATCACCAGCCCACCCGACCCGGTCCGACCGGTGTCCATAGCCGGCGAGATCGAGTTCCACGACGCGTCATTCAGCTATCCCGGCGCCGATCGCCCAGTGCTGCAGCAGGTCTCGATGCGCGTGGAGCGCGGAACCACCACCGCTGTCGTCGGATCCACCGGATCCGGCAAATCCACCCTGCTGGCCCTGATCTGCCGGTTCTACGACGTCACCTCGGGCGCGGTACGCGTCGACGGCGTCGACGTGCGTGAACTGGACCTCGAACAGCTGTGGTCGTCGATCGGCCTGGTCCCCCAACGCGGCTATCTGTTCTCCGGAACCATCGCCGAGAATCTGCGCTACGGCGCTGCGCCGGGACAGGAACTCACCGACGAACAGATGTGGGAGGCGCTGCGGATCGCGGCGGCCGACGACTTCGTGGCGGCCCACCCCGAGGGGCTGGACCGCTTGGTGGCGCAGGGCGGCATCAATTTCTCGGGCGGGCAGCGCCAACGGCTGGCGATCGCACGTGCGGTGATCCGCAGGCCCGCGATCTACCTGTTCGACGATGCGCTGTCAGCCCTCGATGTGCACACCGATGCCCGGGTACGCACCGCGCTGCGCGAAGTGTCGGCCGACGCCACCGTGGTCATCGTGTCGCAACGGATCTCGACGGTGATCGAGGCCGACCAGGTTGTCGTGGTGGAGGACGGCCGTATCGTCGGCATCGGTACGCACGAGTCGTTGCTGACCGACTGTCCCACCTACGCCGAGTTCGCGGCGTCGCAGGCCATCACTGCCGGAGATCCGCGATGACCGGGCACGTGCTGCGCCGCTCGGGGACGCCTGTCGCACCGGTCGCGCGCACCCGAGACTTCCGCGGATCGGCCCTTCGGCTGCTCAGGCGCCTGTTGCCACAACGTGGCCTGGCGATCTCGGTGGTGTTGCTCGGAATGGGTGGTATCGCGATCGGCGTGATCGGCCCCCGGATTCTCGGGCACGCGACCGATCTGCTGTTCAACGGTGTGATCGGGCGCGGACTACCCGCGGGCCTGACCAAGGAGCAGGCCGTAGCGGCCGCCCGGGCCCGCGGTGATACGACGTTCGCCGACCTGCTGTCGGGAATGAACGTGGTTCCCGGCCACGGGGTGGACTTTGCCGCGGTGGCCCGCACCCTGGCCCTGGCGCTGGGCCTGTATCTGCTTGCCGCGGTGCTGGTCTGGCTGCAGGCGCAGTTGCTCAACGTCACGGTGCAGCGCACCATGGTGGCGCTGCGGGCCGACGTCGAGGACAAGCTGTACCGACTTCCACTGTCCTACTTCGATTCCCGGCAGCGTGGCGAGGTGCTCAGCCGGGTTACCAACGACATCGACAACATGCAGAGCTCGGTGGCGATGACCGTCAGCCAACTGTTGACGTCGGTGCTGACCGTGTTCGCGGTGCTGGTGATGATGCTGACCATCTCGCCACTGCTGACCCTGCTCACCGTCGTCACCGTGCCGCTGGCGCTGTGGGCCATCCGCTGGATCACCCGTCGGTCGCAGCCCTTGTTCGTGGCGCAGTGGCGCAACACCGGCCGGCTCGCGGCGCACATCGAGGAGACCTACAGCGGTTTCACGATCGTCAAGACCTTCGGGCACCGGGAGGCCGCCCAGCGGAAGTTCGACGAACTCAACGACGAGGTCTACCGGTCCAGCATCGGGGCGCAGTTCTTCTCTGGACTCGTCGGCCCCACGACGATGTTCATCGGCAACCTCAGCTACGTGGCCGTCGCCGTGGTGGGTGGGTTACAGGTGGCGACCGGACAGATCACGCTGGGCAGCATCCAGGCATTCATCCAGTACGTGCGGCAGTTCAACCAACCGCTGGGCCAGGTGGCCGGGATGTACAACACGCTGCAGTCCGGAATCGCCAGCGCTGAACGGGTCTTCGAGCTGCTCGACGCCGACGAGCAGTCCTCCGAGCCGGCCACTGACCTCGAGATCCACAGCGGCCGGGTCGAATTCGAGCAGGTGAACTTCGGCTACCTACCGGACACCCCGGTGATCGAAGACCTCTCTCTGGTGGCCGAGCCTGGTTGTACCGTGGCGATCGTCGGCCCCACCGGCGCGGGCAAGACCACCTGCGTGAACCTGCTGATGAGGTTCTACGACGTCGATTCCGGCCGGATCCTGATCGACGGTGTCGACATCTCGACGGTGAGCCGGCAATCGCTTCGGTCCTCGATCGGCATGGTGCTGCAGGACACCTGGCTGTTCGGCGGCACCATCTACGACAACATCGCCTACGGCCGGCCCGACGCGTCCGAGGACGAGGTGATCGAGGCGGCCAGGGCGGCATACGTGGACCGGTTCGTGCACACCCTGCCGAACGGGTACGACACCCGGGTCGACGATGACGGCGGTGCCATCAGCGCCGGTGAGAAGCAGCTGATCACGATCGCCCGTGCGGTGCTGGCCCGGCCGAAGGTGCTGGTGCTCGACGAGGCCACCAGCGCGGTGGACACCCGCACCGAACTCCTGATCCAGCAGGCGATGGCCGAATTGCGCCGGGACCGGACGTGTTTCATCATCGCCCACCGGCTTTCGACCATCCGGGATGCCGACCTGATCCTGGTGATGGACGCCGGCCGGATCATCGAGCGCGGCACCCACGAGGAACTCATGTCGCGGCATGGTCGGTACTGGGAGATGACGCAGGTTTAGCAACGCAACTCCATTACAAATTGTAGTGTCACTGTAATGACGACCCGTACCGTGCACACGTTCTGCCGGTACTGCCTCGCCTCCTGCGGCCTTGAGGTGACGGTCGAGGACAATCGCGTCGTCAAGATCGGTCCCGACAAGCTCAACCCGCACACCTGGGGTGATTTCTGCGCGAAGGGCCGCACGGCCGGTCAGGTCGTGGAGCACCCGCGGCGGATCGTGGCGCCGATGCGCCGGGTAGGTGACCGCTACGTCGAGGCGAGCTGGGACGAGGCGATCAGCGACATCGCCCAGCGCATGAACCGGATCATCGACGCCGGGGGCCCGGATGCGGTGGCCGCCTACTACGGCAACCCGGCCGGTTACTCGTCCTCGAACCTCGTATTCATGAACGCCTGGCTGGACGCCGTCGGAACGTACAACCGCTACGCCGTCGGCTCGGTGGACCAGAACGCGCTGCACGTGGTGGCCGAAGCCATGTACGGATCACCACTGATGGTGCCCGTCTCCGATGTCGACAACTGTGACTACTTTCTGATCATCGGCGCCAATCCTGCCGTGAGCGCGTGGAACTGGGTGGAATCGGTGCCGGGCGGCTGGCGCCGGGCATTGGCCCGCCAGAGGCGGGGCGCCCGCATCGTGGTGGTGGACCCGCTCCGCACCGAGAGCGCACAGGCCGCGGACCTCCATCTGCCCGTGCGTCCCGGTACGGATTGGGCGCTGCTACTGGCGATGGTCAAGGTGATTCTCGACGAGGGTCGCGAACACCGCGCCGACTGTGCCGAGCTGGCCGTCGGGGTGGCGGACCTACGTGCGCTGACTGGCGAAGCCGACCTCGACGACCTGGCGGCACGCTGCGATGTCCCCCGCGACGTGATCGAGCGGGTGGCTCGCGAATTCGCCTCGGCGCCAGGGGCGATGGCCATTACCCGTACCGGGGTCTCGCTCCATGCCGCGGGCACCGTGGCGGAATGGCTGGGGCATGTGCTCAACCTGATCACCGGGCGGATGGACCGCCCGGGTGGTCGTCGCTTCGAGCCCGGGTACGTCGACACGCTGCGGCTGGCCGGGTTGGCGGCCACCCGCCCGCACACCAGCCGGGTGGCGGGGCGTGAGCTGGTCGCGGGGGCGCACGCGTTGGCCGAGCTGCCCGACGAGATCGCCACGCCGGGCCGCGGCCAGATCCGTGCCCTGCTGATCAATTCCGGTAACCCGGTGATCTCGGGGCCCGACGGCGCCAGGCTCGACGAGGCTCTGGCTCAGTTGGACCTGCTGGTGGCCATCGATCTGGTGCAACGCGAGAGTCACCGGCACGCGCACTGGCTGCTGCCCGCGGCGCACTGGCTCGAACGCGACGATCTGCTGGCCTTCACCAGCGGTATGCACGACGAGCCGTACGTGCAGTACGGCGGGAAGGCCGTCGAACCGCCGGCCGGCGCCCGCGAGGAGTGGCAGGTGTTCACCGATCTGGCGTTGGCGATGCGCCGCCCGCTGTTCGGCGCCAAGGGCTTCAACGGGTTCATCCGCGCGACCCGGTGGCTGGCGGCGCGGACCCGGCGGCCCAGGTTGGCCTTCGGGCCGCACTGGATGGACCGACTGATCATCCTGACCTCACGCAAGGTCGACGGGCACAAGCTCACCTGGCGCGAGCTCAAAGCTCATCCGCACGGCCTGGTGCTCGGCCCGCGGCAGTTCGGCCGGTTCCGCGAGGCGTTGCGCACCCCGGACCACAAGGTCCATGCGGCTCCCGCCGAGTTCGTGGCCCGAGCCTGTGAACTGCTCGCCACACCGGATCCCGAAGCGCCGGAGGGGTTCCCGTTCCTGCTGGGCAACCGGCGCCGACGGCATTCGATGAATTCGTGGCTGAACGAACTGCCCGGCCTGCATCCGGGCGGCAAGGGAAACGAGGTACTGCTGCACCCCGAGGACGCCGCCGCGCTGGGAATCGCGTCAGGCGACCGGGTTCGGGTGTTCTCACCGACCGGGCGACTGGAGGTGACCGCGGCCCTCAGCGACCGGCCGCGCCGCGGGGTCGTCGTGCTCGATCACGGCTGGGGCTCAGGAGTATTCGACCCCCGTAAGGGCAGCCCACCGGATACCTACGGGGTCAACCGCAACCTGCTGGCCGACCGGACATCGATAGATCCGCTGTCGCAAACATCGGCGCTGGGCTCGGTATATGTGGGAGTCGAGCGACTCTAGGAGCCGGGACCCTCGGCACGCAGATCGTCGACCGCCTTCATCGCGTCGCGCAGCTTGTCCAGCCACTCCTCGGTGTGCTGGCCCACCAGTCGCACGGACCAGGCCAGCGCGTCCGAGCGGGACCGCGCCACACCGGCATCGACCAAGGTGTCGAGTACCTGACGCTCGGGCTGCTTGAGCCGCGTCATCACCGGTACGGCGATGTGCGTGAACAAGATTCGCTCCACATCGTCGCCGTCGCCCACCCCGGTGCCTATTTCCACGCCCCAGGAGACCTTCCGGTCGAAACGGCCCTGAGCCTCGTCGGCGATGCGCATGCGCTCACCGCGCGTCTCCTCCCGGAACCGCGACGCCCGCCCGGAGGCCCGGGCTTTGGTCTCGGCTTCCTCCGGATCAGGAAGCCGGCCTATGACGGTGATCTCTTCACGGTCGACGATCACAGTCGGATCGCCGGTGAACCAGGTGTCGGGCAGGCGGCCCGCGAACCACTCGGCGGCCTCGTCCGCAGACCGGCGATGGTGTTGATGTTTATTCATGATTACATGATTACACCGTTACATCGCTGATGGGACGGCGTTCACCACCGGCGAACGCCAATTCTTGGTTTCCGGTCTAGTTGCGCTTGAGCAGCAGGGCGGCGCCACCGGCCAGGACCAGGGCGACCAGCAGCAACCCCGCCCAGCCCGGGCCGGCGATCCACCACACGGCGCCCAGCACGATGATCGCCGGTGACACGGCGAACAGCACCATGCCGGGGTGCTGCTTCAAGACCGCGAGCGCACCCTGGGCACGGAGCGGGTCGATTTCCTTTGCCATGGCACCAGAATGCCAGGGGTTCGCCCCGTTCGTGACGCTGTGGCAGCGCCGCGGCAAAAATTTCGCCACCTGGCTACGAACGCAACCTGAAAGCACCGGTCGGACACCGTTCAGATCGGTGCTCCATCTGTAGCCTGAGGCGATGACTGTGAACGGAACCCCGCAACCCGGTTGGCTGCCTGATCCCGAGGGCCACTACGAATACCGGTGGTGGGACGGGCAATCCTGGACCGATCAGGTATCCCATCAGGGCCAGGCCGGCCGCGCGCCGATGGGAGCAACGCCGCAGCGACCGCAGGCGCAGCAGGCACAGGTTCAGCAGGCACAGGTTCAGGCCCAGCCCCAGGGTGGCGGGTTCGCCGGCATCAGCGGCGAACTCGTCGACGGCCGGTTCAGCGAGAAAGAGGCGACGCCGATCGCCAACCAGAACAAGAAGATGCTGCGGGTCCGCCTGGGTGACCCGTTCATGGCCCGGCAGGGTTCGATGGTCGCCTACCAGGGCAACGTCGACTTCGCCTTCGAGGGCGGCGGCGCATCGAAGTTCATCAAGAAGGCCCTCACCGGCGAAGGTCTTCCGCTGATGCGCTGCCAGGGTTCCGGCGATGTGTTCCTGGCCGATCAAGGTTTCGACGTGCACCTGCTGCAGCTGTCCAACTCGGGTCTGTCGGTCAGTGGCAAGAACGTGCTGGCCTTCTCGTCGAGCCTGGACTGGAACATCGAACGGGTCCGCGGCGGCAGCATCGCCACCGGCGGCCTGTTCAACACCACACTGCGCGGCACCGGATGGGTAGCGCTGACGACCGACGGTCCGCCGGTCGTGCTCGACGCCGCCGAAGCCCCGACCTACGCCGACACCAATGCCGTGGTGGCCTGGTCGGCACACCTTCAGACTCAGCTCAAGACGAGTTTCAAGGCGGGCGCGCTGATCGGCCGGGGTTCCGGCGAGGCCGTGCAGGTCTCGTTCCACGGCAACGGATTTGTGATCGTGCAGCCCTCGGAGGGCGTCACCGTTCCGATGCAGTGAGCGACGCGGGCGCCAGCTTCCCGCCGTCCCTCGTCAACGCATAGAGCGCCGCCGCGGACCTCGCCGAGCTGGTGTGGCTGGGCCTCATAGCGATCGGGCTGGTGTCCGCGGCGCGCGCGGCACCGATCAACGAGCCGGTGGCCAGGTTGCCCAGCAGGATCCCGACGCCGACGACGGTGTTGTAGAACCCGTAGTGGGTGGCGACCAGTCGATCTCCCGACAGCGCCACGACGGTGTCCATCTCGAACGGGAACACCGCGGCCGAGCCCAGCGCCAGCAGTGCCGACGAGACGAGCAGTGCCGCCACCGCAGCGGCCGGCCCGAACCGGTCGCCGTCGGGCACCACCGCCATCGGAACAAAGGCCGCCGCCAGCACCAGCAGGCCCACCACCAGGCTGCGCCGCGGCCCCCAGCGGTCGGCGAACCACCGCGTGATCCGTAGCTGGCCACCCACCGCGATCAGACCGGACACCACGAATATCGCTGCCACCAGTGCGGTCTCGTTTCCGGGGCGCAGCTGTGCCGCCTGCAGCGGCAATGCCAGATACACCTGGAACGACAGTACGTAGGAGCCGATCATCGCCACTGCGAACAACACGAACCCGCGGTTGGCGACGACGCTACGCCAATCCTCCAACACCGAACTCCGCTGCTCGGCAGGCTCGGCACGGTGCCGCGGCAGTGCCAGCAGCTGAGCCACGGTCAGCACCGCGAACACCCCGGCCGCAACTCCGGCAGTCACCCGGAAATCGAAGGCCAGCAACGCCATTCCGGCCAGCGGACCCAACAGGATTCCGGCCTGGTAGAACACGTTGAAGGTGGCGAAGGCCTCGACCCGCCGGTCACCGGCGTCGGCGGCCAGATACGCCCGCACCGCGGGGTTGAACAGGGCCCCGGCGAAACCTGTTGCCGCCGAGGCGATGAGCATCGCCGGCAACGAGTCCGCGATAACGAGCAGCCCGAACCCCGCGGTGCGCAACAGACACCCGGCGACGATCAGCGGCTTGTACCCCAGCCGGTCGGCCAGAGTGCCGCCGACGATGAACATGCCCTGCTGCGAGAAATTCCGCACGCCCAGCACGAGCCCCACCGCCCACGCGGCCAGACCGAGCGGGCCGGCCAGATAGCCGGCCAGGTACGGCATCAGCATGTAGAAGCCCAGGTTGATGCCGAACTGATTGACCATCAACAACCGACTCGGCAGGTCGAAACTACGGAACTGTGCGATGAGTCCGCTCATCCGGCGACCGCCATCGGGTCGGTGACCGTCTCGCAGCGGGTCCAGGACTGCACCACGCGATCGCCTGGAGTGTCGATCGTCTCGGGTTCATCGGCCGGTTGGTGCTCGAGCAGACCGAGATCACGGCAGTAGTCGTCGTTGTAAACCGTGTCGAAGTACCGCTGTGGGCCGTCAGGGAACACCGCGGCAATCGTGGTGCCCGGCGGATGGTTTCGTGCCGCCCAGCCGGCCACCAGACCGACCGCCCCGACGCTCCATCCCCCGCTGGCGTAGTACGTCGACGCCAGCGTCCGGGCGGCCCACACCGCGTCGGCCGGAGTCACCCAGTGGACCTCGTCGAACGCGCCGTAGTCCACATTGCGGGGATAGATGCTCGAGCCGAGGCCCCGCATGACGCGGGTCGCGGCAGGCTGACCGAAGATGGTCGAGCCGATCGTGTCCACGCCGATCAGGCGCAGGTCCGGGTTGAGTTCCCGCAGGACCCGCGCCACGCCGGCCGAATGCCCGCCCGTTCCGACCGAGCAGACCAGCACGTCGACCCGGCCGATCTGCGCGTTCAGTTCCAATGCGAGCGGCCGATAGGCCTCGACGTTGTCCGGGTTGTTGTATTGGTCCGGGTACCACGAAGTGTCGTCGGCCGCGAGCAGTTCGGCCACCCGGTCCCGTCGGGCCTGCTGCCAGCCTCCGGTGGGGTGTGGTTCGGTGACCGTCGAAACCTCGGCACCGTAGGCGGTCAACATGCGCTCGATGATGGGCTCAAGGCCCGGATCGGTCACCAGGGTCACCGGATGGTGATAGATCGTTCCGGCGAAGGCGAGCCCCAGCCCCAATGTGCCACTGGTTGATTCGATGATGCGGCCACCGGGTTTCAGGTCACCTCGAGCCCGGGCCTGCTCCACCATGTGCATGGCGGGGCGATCCTTCATCCCCCCAGGATTGAAGCCCTCGAGCTTGGCCCAGAATCCGCGCCCGGCATCGGCGAACGGAGTGGACACCCACAGGGTGGGAGTGTGGCCGACCATGGTGTTGGGCCCACGGTTTCGGCGCAGAACGTGGAAAGAACGGGTGGACAGGGCATGGTTCATGGATTCGTCGATTCTGTATCGGACCGCGCAGAGCGCGGCGACTGACCTGGACAGCGTCAAGACGCTGTCTGTCAGCGGCGCGCGATACAGATCCGGAGCAGCAGTGCTTGCCCGGCGAGTGGGATCCGATGACGGTCAGGTGGACCCCGCTGCGCCCGAACGGCGGCACACCCGCACAGCACCGCGCAGCCGACGATGAGAACAACCATCGAGAACGCCGCCACGGCAAGGTAATTCCTCGGGAGCACGGCGGCGGTGAATCCGTCCGGCATGTGGGAAGGGGCATCGTCCCCGATATGAGGGTGATCGAGCGTCAGCTCACCACTGTCGAAACCGATTGCCGCAGCGACCGGGTGCGGCAGGTGTGCCGGGTGATCGTGATCGGTGATCTTGGCCAGCCCGGCAAAGGCGGCCGCCCACAGGACGATCGCCATCAGGGCCGCGAGCGACTTCATCGGAAACGTCTCAGCCGCAGGCTGTTACTGACCACGAACACCGACGA
Organism: Mycolicibacterium peregrinum; assembly: GCF_001665625.1. Taxonomy (GTDB): domain Bacteria; phylum Actinomycetota; class Actinomycetes; order Mycobacteriales; family Mycobacteriaceae; genus Mycobacterium; species Mycobacterium peregrinum_B. The sequence goes on from NZ_LZSY01000032.1 coordinate 33,338, forward strand.
GAACGCCATCGCCGCACCGGCAAGCATGGGGTTGAGCAGTCCGGCCGCCGCCAGCGGCAATGCTGCGACGTTGTAGGCGAAGGCCCAGAACAGATTCCCCTTGATGGTGGCCAGCGTGCGCCGGGACAGCCGGATGGCGTCGGCGGCGGCCCGTAGGTCACCACGCACCAGCGTCAGATCGCTGGCCTCGATCGCCACGTCGGTGCCGGTTCCCATGGCCAGGCCGAGGTCTGCCTGAGCCAATGCCGCGGCGTCGTTGACACCGTCGCCGACCATGGCCACCACCCGGCCCTCGTCCTGCAGCCGTTTGACCACATCGACCTTGTCCTGTGGCAGTACCTCGGCGTAAACCTCGTGCACGCCGACCTGTTCGGCGATGGCATGCGCTGCTGCCTCGTTGTCGCCGGTCAGCATGATCGGCTCCAGACCGAGGCCGCGCAGCTGCTCGATCGCCTCCTTGGAGGTGGGCTTCACCGCGTCGGCGACCACCAGCACGGCACGCGCCTGGCCGTCCCACCCGACGGCAATGGCGGTGCGGCCCTGGCTCTGCGCCTCGCGCATCGCGGTGTCCAGGTTCGGGGGCAACTGCTGTCCCCAATCGGCGAGCAGTTGACGTCGCCCGACCACGAGGGCGTGGCCGTCGACGACGCCCTGTACCCCGAGGCCCGCCACGTTGGCGAAATCCTCGACCGAGGGGAGCTCGCCCAGCTTGTCGCGGGCGCCCTTGGCGATGGCCCGGGCGATCGGATGCTCGGAGCCGTCCTCGACCGCGCCGGCCAACCGCAGCACCTCGGCGGGATCCTCACCGGCGGCGGTGATCACGTCGAGCAGTGTCATCGCCCCGGTGGTCACCGTCCCGGTCTTGTCCAGCACCACGGTGTCCACGTGGCGGGTCGACTCGAGAACCTCGGGCCCCTTGATCAGGATGCCGAGCTGGGCGCCGCGGCCGGTACCGACCAGGAGCGCGGTCGGGGTGGCCAGGCCCAGCGCGCACGGGCAGGCGATGATCAGCACCGCCACCGCGGCGGTGAACGCCGCGGCCACCGATCCGCCGGTGCCCAACCAGAACCCGAGCGTGCCCACCGCGAGCGCGATGACGATCGGCACGAAGACCGCCGACACCCGGTCCGCGAGGCGTTGTGCCTGCGCTTTTCCGGATTGCGCGTCCTCGACCAGCTGCGCCATCTGGGCCAGCTGGGTGTCGGATCCGATCCGCTTGGCGCGCACCACGAGCCGGCCGCCGACGTTGACCGTGGCACCGACGACCTGGTCGCCGGCTTCCACTTCGACCGGAACCGATTCGCCGGTGAGCATCGAGGCATCCACCGCCGACGAGCCCTCGACCACCTCTCCGTCGGTGGCGATCTTCTCGCCGGGACGGACCACGAATTCGTCGCCCACAGACAGTGACTCGATGGGAATGCGTTGTTCCACACCGTCTCGGAGAACGGCGACGTCCTTGGCACCGAGCTCCAGCAACGCACGCAGGGCCGCGCCGGCGCGCCGCTTGGAACGCGCCTCGAAGTACCGGCCGGCCAGAATGAAGGTGGTGACGCCTGCGGCGACCTCAAGGTAGATGTTGCCGGTGCCGTCGGTCTGCGAAATCGCCAGCGAGAACGGATGCGTCATGCCCGGCATCCCGGCGGTGCCCCAGAACAGCGCGTACAGCGACCAGCCGAATGCCGCGATGGTGCCCATCGAGATGAGCGTGTCCATGGTGGCGGTGCCGTGCCGCAGATTCGTCCATGCCGCGCGATGGAACGGCAGCGCGCCCCACACCACGACCGGCGCGGCCAGCGTCAGCGAGAGCCACTGCCAGTTGGTGAACTGCAGCGCCGGGACCATCGCCATGGCCACCACCGGGATGGTCAGCGCCGCCGAAACCATGAGCCGGGTGCGCAGTGCCGCGGTCGGATCGTCCTCAGGATGATGCTCGGCCGACTCGGTGGCAGGCAATTGTGCTGTGTAGCCTGCGGTTTCGACGGCTTCGATCAGCTGTTCGGGCGTCACCTCGCCCGCGACGTCGACGGTGGCCTTCTCGGTGGCGAAGTTCACCGTCGCGGTGACGCCGTCGAGGTTGTTGAGCTTCCGCTCGATACGTCCGGCACATGAGGCACACGTCATCCCACCGATCTCCAGTACGACGTGGCCGGTGGCGGTGCTCACGGTGCCCCCTCAACGGTGAATTCGGCGGTGTGCACCGCGTCGCGATGCTTGAAATCCAGGAACAACCGGTACTCACCGGCGCTGGGAAGTGTGGCGTGAAAGGCGATCTGAGGGCCCGGCGCAGTGGCGGGGTCGGCGGCATCACTCATCGGATGGACGTGCAGGTACTCCAGATCCGACGCGCGTAGCGCGACCAGGTGCCCGTAGGCGCCCAGGTACGGCTGCAGGTCGGTCACCGGCTTGCCGTCCCGGCTGACCGACAGGGTCAGCTCCGACGGCTGCCCGGCCTTGGCCACCCCGGCGAGCGTGACCGCATATCCGTCGACCATGGCGATGTCGGCAGGCGCGGGCAGCGGTTGCTGCTGGTACCTGCCGGCGACGTTCAGGTCCGCGCCGAGGGTGACCGCATGACCGTCGCCCGGCACGAAGTCGGCGAACACCCGGTAGTCCCCGGGCTCGGCCAGATCCAGCGGAACAGTCCACGTGCCCGATTCGTCGAGCACCGGATGCACATGCTGGTAGCCGGCGAGGTCGCGCCGTACCACGATCAGATGAAGCAGTTTTTCGTGGCTCTCGACGTACTCGGTCACCGGCGCGCCCGCGCTGTCGACGATCTGGAACCGCAGTGGCACCGTGCCGCCGGCGGGCAGTGCGGCCTCATCGAGTTGGAGCGTGTACGCCGCGGCGTGATCGGAGTCGTGGCCGGCAGTCGGGGCGCTGCTCGGCGTGACCGCCGAGCCCAACCCGAACGACACGGCGAACACCACGACGAGTCCGACGACGAACCCGATGAGCTTCTGCGGCGCACTCATGATCGACTGTGGTCTCAGCTCGCGACGGCGTAGCCGGCCTCGGCGACCGCATCGCTGATGGCGGACGGATCCAGCTGGTTCTCGCTACCGATGGTCACCAGCCCGGTCGACAGATCAACATCGACGGTGCGCACACCGGGGATGCCGCCGACCTCTTCACGTACCGACGTGGCGCAGTGCCCGCAGGTCATGCCGGTGACGGTGACAGTCTGGGTATTCATCAATTTCCTCCTGAACCAGCTTGGCAGTCGTCTCATACTATACCCCCCTAGGGTATTAATTTCCTATGGTCCCCGTCCCACTCCTGCACTATGGGCTGATGCAGCACGTACCGGGTGGCTACCGGGCCCTGGTGGTCGACGACGAGGCCCCGCTCGCCGAGGTCATCGCCAGCTATCTGACCCGCGATCAATTCGAGGTCACCGTCGCCCACGAAGGGGCCGAGGCGCTGCGCCTGGCCCGCGAGGTCGACCCCGACGTGGTTGTCCTGGACCTCGGCCTGCCCGGCATCGACGGTGTGGAAGTCTGCCGACAATTGCGTACGTTCTCCGACGCCTACGTGGTGATGCTGACCGCCAGAGACACCGAGACGGACACCATCGTCGGCCTGTCGGTGGGCGCCGACGACTACATGACCAAACCGTTCAGTCCGCGGGAACTGGTGGCCCGAGTGCGGGCCATGCTGCGCCGACCCCGCGTCCCCTCCCCCGCGGCGGCCGACGGCCGGGTGTTCGGCGCGCTGCGCATCGACGTCGACGGACGCCAGGTTTTCCTCGATGACGAACCGATCATGCTGACGCGCACCGAATTCGACGTGCTTGCCGCTCTCTCGGCCCGGCCCGGAGTGGCACTCAGCCGTCGCCAACTCCTCGAATCCGTATGGGAAACCACCTATGTCGGTAACGAACACCTCGTCGACGTCCATATCGGTCACCTCCGCCGCAAACTCGGCGACGACCCGGCCGACCCGCTGTACGTGATCACCGTGCGCGGCGTCGGATACCGCATGGGCACGGTGCAGGACGGCCGGCGATGACCGTCGGTCTGCGCACCCGGCTGCTGTCGGCCCAGGCCCTGGTTCTGGTCGCGGGTGCCGGCACCACCGGGCTGGTGGCCGCCGTCGTGGGGCCGCCGCTGTTCCGCGAACATCTGCACCGCGCAGGGGTTTCCGGCGACTCGGCCGAGCAGATGCACGCCGAGGAGGCGTACGTCTATGCCACGGCCATCTCGATCGCGGTCGCGTCCTGCGTCGCGATACTGGCGGCCCTGATCGTTACCTGGTATGTCGGTAGGCGGCTGCAGCGATCCCTGACCGAGGTGACCCGGGCCGCGACAGCCATCGCCGACGGCCACTACGACTCGCGGGTGCCACCGGCCCATCTCGGTGACGAATTCGACTCCCTGGCCAGCTCTTTCAACCAGATGGCCGGACGACTGGAGGCTGTCGACGCCGGTCGTCGCCGGCTGTTCAGCGACCTTGCTCATGAGATCCGCACCCCGGTTTCGGTATTGGAGGCCTACTTCGAGGCCATCGAGGACGGCGTGAGAACCCTTGACCCCGAGACCGTCACGATGCTGCGCCAGCAGACCCACCGGCTGGTCCGGTTCGCCGGCGACGCTGCCGCCCTGGCCAAGGCCGAGGAGAGCCCAGCCACGATCACCCCGGTACCGGTCGCGACACGCACTGTGGTGGCGGCCGCCGTAGCCGCAGCGCAGGACCGGTTCGACGAGAAGGGCGTGACCTTGCGGTCCCAGGTCGCCGAGGACCTGCCGGCGTTGTGGGCCGATCCGCACCGGCTGGCCCAGATTCTGGGCAACCTGCTCGACAACGCGCTGCGACACACTCCGGCAGGAGGACAGGTGACGATCGGCGCCACCACCGGTCCCGAGAGCGGCACCCTGACGCTGACCGTGACAGATACCGGCGAGGGCATCCCCGCCGAGCACCTGCCCCATGTCTTCGAACGCTTCTATCGGGCCGACACTGCACGCGACCGCGACCACGGCGGGTCAGGCATCGGGCTGGCGATCGTGAAGGCCCTGGTCGAAGGGCACCGCGGACGGATCGAGGTGAGCAGCCCGGCGACCGGCGCGGGTACCGGGACCACCTTCACGATCATCCTGCCGACCAGCTAGAGCGAACCCAGGATCTGGCGCATGGTGTCGATCTCCTGCTGCTGCGTCTTCACGATGGTGCGGGCCATCTCGACCGCGGCGGGATACTGACCGTCCTTGATCTCATCCTGAGCCATGGTGATCGCGCCCTCGTGGTGGGCGATCATGTGCGTCAGGTACAGCTTGGCCGCCTCGGCGCCCTGCGCGTCGCGCAGCGCGGTCATGTCGGCCTCCGACACCATGCCCTGCATCGCGGGCATGTCGCCCTGCCCCATGTTGCCGTGGCCCATGTCGCCATGGCCCTGCTGCGGCATCGGGGGCATCGGCGGGTTACCCCACTGCGTCAGCCAGCCCTGCATCTGCGCGATCTCGGGAGCCTGCGCACCCTTGATCTGGGTTGCCAGTTCGGTCACCCGCGCGTCGATGCCCTGCTTGGCCAGCAGCACGTCGCTCATCTCGACTGCCTGCTGATGGTGCGGAATCATGTGCTGGGCGAACATCACATCAGCGTCGTCGTGCGCTGAGTTGTCCGCTTCACCCGGCGCCTGCGGGCTCGCCGCCGTCGCCGAGGTGGCGGTGGTCGCATCGGCCGCCCCGTCGGTGGACTGGTTGCTACAGCCGGCCACCAGGGCCGCCGCCACGACCGCGCCGGCACCCAGCATCATCAGTTTCGTCATGCCTCAAGGTTCCCCAGGCTCGATGTGGCTGTCCTAGTCGTTCGATGAAGATTCGATAAAGGTCTACGCGATCCGGGCGCGGAACAGCTTGACGTCGTTCTTGACGCCCTTGAGGTGGCGGGCTCCGGCGAACGACCAGCTGAACCGGTCCCCCTCACCGACCGCGGTCCGGGTGGACTCCGCCACGAGTACGGTCCCGGGCCGGGCCGCCCCGGTAACCCGACTGGCCAGATTCACCGAACCCCCGAACCAGTCTCCGGCCCGGCTCACCGCAGGCCCGGTCGCCAGACCGACGCGCAGCCGCGGGAACTCGTCGTCGATTTCGGTGACGGCCACCAACCGCAGTGCCGCTTCCAGAAGCGCCGCCGCATCGGTGCTGACGAGCATCACCGCATCGCCGATCGTCTTGATCAACCGCACCGGGCCCACCGCCACCTCGTGAGCCGCCTCAGCCAGCCGATTCGCCAGCCGCTCAAGGTCTTCGGGCTGTACCACCTCGCCCAGCCGGGTGAACCCCACGATGTCGGCGAACGCGATGGTGACCACCCGCGCACCGGGGAGCGGAACCCCCTCGGCTCGCTCGGATGCGCTGACCGCCTCGGTCTCCATCGCATGGCGCAATTGCACGAACAGCATGTCAGAGATCATCGGACCGATCAGCGGGGCCGCCTCGGCCACCAGCGCCTCACTGGCCTTGGCGGTTTCCAATTCCGTTGCCGCCGGTGTCAATACCGCCGCCAGCGCGGCGTAGCGCATCACCTCGGCGGCCCGGCTGAGCCCCTCGGAGAGCACCCGGGTGATCTGCACGATCTGATCCGGGTCGATACCCAGTTCCAGGAAGCGCTCGGCGAAGCCCACCGCTTCGGCGTCGGCCCGCAACAGCACCGCAGCGTCCGGATCCTCGACCGTCGCCAGCCCCATCGCCCGCTGCAACCGCTGCACCAGCTCGATGTCCAGCCCTGTTTGCTCGCTGATCTCGCGGGTCGACACGTAGGTGCCGTCATCTCCGGCAACCCGGCGCGAGGCGAGCAGCATCGGGGTGCCGGCCTGGCGGATCTGATCGGCGCTGATGCCGCGAGCCAGAAGCCATTCGACCAGCTCGGCGCGCTGCGCACCGGCCTCGCCGTCGAGTCCGTCCAGGAGTGTGGGGTCGGCCGTCATCAGGTCAAGGTATACCGCGCACGGCATGCACCGCCGGAGCCGTCGACGAGGTGAGCAACATCGACATGTCCTGTGGGTACCGAACGTCCACGACCACCGAATCCCCGAACCGGTAGGGCCTACCCGCCACGAGGCCGGCGAACTGCTTACGCAGGCGCGACATTTCGGCACGCACGGTCACCACTCGCGACCGGTCACCGTAGAGATCCTCGGCGAGTTCCGGTGCCGACCGGCCCTGCTCACTGGTCGCCAGCACCAGCAGGATCTCTGCATGGCGACTGGAGATGCTGCGCCGCCAATTGCCGAACTGGCCGGCCATCTCCAGCGAAGGCTCCCCGTCACGCAGGTCGAGGATGACCTTCGATGGCGCCGCCGTGGACTCCGCGTCGTCCGCCACCCGGACCAGCCACCCACCCGGCAACGACTCCACATCGCACATGCCCAGCGGCGGGATCCACACGCGGCCAGGTAAACCATTCTCGGGCAACAGAATCCGATTGTGCATCGGCAATGACGCCACGGCCGCCACCCAGCCTTCGGCGTCGACCGCCAGCGCCGGACCACCCACCCTGGCCAGCATCGGGGCGGCGACTGCGCGCAGCTGGTTCAACGTCCGGTCGTGCGCTTCGCGGAGCTGGGATTCGGCCAGCCGCGCCACCAGATCCACCAGGGCCACCGTCGTCGGGTGCACCGTCGGAGCCGGGCCCGACACGTCGACCACCCCGATCACCTGCCCGGTGCGCGGATCGCGGATCGGGGCACCGGCGCACGTCCACGGGTGGTGACTGCGCAGGAAGTGCTCGGCCGAGAAGATCTGCACCGCGCGATGGGAGGCCAGCGCGGTGCCGATGCCGTTGGTGCCCACCGCGTTCTCACTCCAGGACGCACCCTCGATGAAACCCAGCCGGTCGGCGAGGCCCAGCACCCGCGGCGATCCGGACCGCCACAGCACCCGACCGCGGGCATCGGCGATGACCAGGATGTTGTCGCCCTCTTCGATCACCGATTCGAGCCCGCGCGTGACCTCGTCGAGTACCGACATGAGCCCCGACTGTTGCCTGAGCAAGTCGAGCCCGGTGGTCTCGACGCGGGGCGGAATGTGATGGTCGGGGTTGATCCCCTTGGCCCGCAACCTGTTCCAGGAATCTTCGATGACCGAACGCGGACGCGCGGGCGCGCGGTCACCTGACATGGTCGCGTCGTACACCGCCGACAACAGCATCGCGTAACGCCGCGGGTCCTCACCAGAGGAAACCGCGGGCTCGGGTACCGACGAACCAGCCATCACCGCCGATTGTGCTCCACATCACTACATGACGCCACGAAAGCCCTCCGATCGACGAACTGACCCTCACGTCAAATTCGGCCGGGCATGCTCGAATGTTTTTGCTTTGTCAGCTATTTCAGGCCGCCTTGCCGTGCGATATCACGATGCACCTGCGCTCGGGTCGACCAGAACCTTCATCTTCTTACCTGCATGCAGAGCCTCGAATCCCTCGTCGATCACGTCGTCGATGGCAATGGGAGTAACCCACCCCTTCGGGTCGTACAGCCCCTGCGCCATGAGATCGATGACCGCCTCGAAGTCGGCCGAGGTGTAGCAGAGGGAGCCCTGGATCCTGGATTCGTTCATCACCAGGTTGAGCAGCGGTGTCGCGAGCGGTTTCTCGTAGATCGCGACACTGATCGTCGGCCTGCGCGCCCCCACGCATGCTGTCGCCGCGGCGATGGCCGGCGCGACTCCGGCAGCGTCATACGCCGCGTCGGCACCCCGGCCGTCGGTGCGATCGGCGATGAACGCGGGAACGTCGGTGGCGGTCGGATCCAGGGTCCTGGCCCCGAGCGTCTCGATCGCCGCGCGCCGGGTGGGCGACGGCTCCACCACGAACACGTCGTCGAGACCCTTGCCGCGCAGCGCAAACCAGAGGCCGATGCCGATCGGCCCGGCCCCGAAGATCACCGCAGTATGCAGCGGACCAACCTCCCCGAGCGTCGCGGCGTGGTAGGCGACCGACATCGGTTCGACCAACGCGCCCAGCTCAAGCGACACGTTGTCGGGCAGGCGGTGCAACATGTCGGCCGGAACGACGGTGTACTCGGCCATGCCGCCGTCGGACATCAGGCCGTGGAAACCGATCTGCCGGCAGACGTTGTAGGTACCGGCCCGGCACGGTGCGCAATTGCCACATCGGTAAATGGGCTCGATCGCAACCCGGTCGCCGGGCGCATACCCGGTGACACCGGCACCGACCTCGGTGATGGTCCCGGAGAACTCGTGCCCCATGGTCAGCGGCAACTGCCTGCCGGTCAACGGATGCGGCTCGGTGGGCACAAAAATCGGGCCCGCGTAATATTCGTGCAGGTCAGTGCCACAGATTCCATTGAAACCGACTTTGATCTTGACGGTGCCGGGCGTGGGGTCGGGCTCCGGGACATCGGCGATCTCGACCTTGTTCGGTCCGTAGTACACGGCTGCTTTCATGGTGGATGTTTCTATGCCCACGCCCCTGCACGTCGTAAGGGTTGCAAGGCGTTGCGATGTCTCCCCGCAGGTCTTTTCGCACGCAAATGCCTGTTGCGATGCAACCCCGTGCAACCCTTGTTGCCGTGTTGGACACGGTGTGGGCTGGGCCACATGACACAGACCACCGCCGCACCGCTGACCACACTGTCACCGCAGGAACGGGTTGACACCTGGCTGGCCGACTTCGAGTCCGCGCTCGCTGACCGGGACATCGAACGCGTCGTGGCGAAGTTCGCGACCGACAGCTTCTGGCGGGATCTGGTCTCGTTCACCTGGAACCTCAAGACCGTCGAGGGCCACGAGGGCATCACCGACATGCTGGCCGCGCGGCTGAACGACACCGATCCCTCGGGATTCCGGACGGCGGAAACCCCCACCGAGGACTTCGACGGCGAGCACGTCATCACCTCGGCATTCATCGAGTTCGAGACCTCGGCGGGACGCTGCAAGGGCCACCTGCGGCTGCGCGACGAACTGGGCTGGACCCTGTTGACCACGCTGCAGGAACTCAAGGGCCACGAGGAGCACAAGGGCACCAACCGGCCGTTGGGCGCGATTCACGGCTCGGATCCAGACACTCGCTCGTGGTCCGAGAAGCGTCTCGACGAGGAGCTCACCCTGGGCTACTCCCAGCAGCCCTACACCCTGGTCATCGGCGGTGGGCAGGGCGGCATCGCCCTCGGCGCCAGGCTGCGCCAACTCGGGGTGCCCGCCATCGTCGTCGATCAACACGAACGCCCCGGCGATCAGTGGCGCAAACGCTACAAGTCGCTGTGCCTGCACGACCCGGTCTGGTATGACCACCTGCCGTATCTGCCCTTCCCGGCGAACTGGCCGGTGTTCGCCCCCAAGGACAAGATCGGCGACTGGCTCGAGTTCTACACCCGGGTAATGGAAGTGCCGTACTGGAGCTCGACCACCTGCCTGTCCGCCACCTACGACGAACACGAACAGCGATGGACCGTCGAGGTCAACCGCAACGGCGAAGCGGTGACCCTGCGGCCCGTGCAACTCGTGCTCGCGACGGGCATGTCGGGCAAGCCCAACATTCCGACGCTGCCCGGCCAGGAAGTGTTCCGGGGCGAGCAGCACCATTCCAGCCACCACCCCGGCCCGGACCGGTACCTCGGCAAGCGCGCAGTAGTGATCGGCGCCAACAACTCCGCCCACGACATCTGTAAAGCGTTGTACGAGAACGACGTCGACGTGACGATGATCCAGCGATCCTCTACCCACATCGTCAAGTCGGACTCACTGATGGAGCTGGGCCTGGGCGCCCTGTACTCGGAACGCGCAGTGGCTGCCGGAATGACCACCGAGAAGGCGGATCTGACCTTCGCGTCACTGCCGTATGCCATCATGGCCGACTTCCAGCGGCCCATCTACGACGCGATCCGCCAGCGCGACAAGGACTTCTATGCGCGACTGGAAGCCGCCGGATTCGACCTGGACTTCGGCGACGACGACTCCGGCCTGTTCATGAAATACCTGCGCCGCGGCTCGGGCTACTACATCGACGTCGGCGCCTGCGAACTGGTCGCCGACGGCAGCATCAAACTCGCCCACGGCGAGGTCGACCGGCTGACCGAAAACTCGGTGATCCTGGCCGACGGCACCGAACTCCCCGCCGACGTAGTCGTGTACGCCACCGGGTTCGGATCGATGAACGGCTGGGCGGCAGACCTGATCAGCCAGGAAGTCGCCGACCGGATCGGCAAGGTGTGGGGTCTGGGTTCCGGCACCACCAAGGACCCCGGTCCATGGGAAGGCGAACAACGCAACATGTGGAAGCCCACCCAACAGCCCAACCTGTGGTTGCACGGCGGGAATCTGCACCAATCCCGGCACTATTCGCTGTATCTGGCGTTGCAGCTCAAGGCCCGCTACGAAGGCCTGGCAACGCCGGTGTACGGACTGCAGGAGGTCCATCACCTGAGCTGACGACTTACGACATGGCGCCCCGAACGTGACTCCCCCCACGCCGTTCGGGGCGCCCGCGTGTGCGCGGGGTATACATGCGAGGGTGCGTCGATGGTTGTGGAGTCTCGCCGTTCTGCTGATCGTCGCCGTTACCGTGTTCGCCGCCGGGTACTGGGTGTCGAAGTCACGCACCTTCGCCCTCACCGGGCACCTGGTGCACCGGGTCGACACCTCGGCCAAGGTCGTCGCCCTCACTTTCGACGACGGTCCAACCACGCATACCCCTGAGGTGCTGCGGATGCTCAGCGACGCCGGGGTTCGAGCCACCTTCTATCTCACCGGTGCAGAATTGAGCACTGCACCGCAGTTCGGCACCGCGATCGCCACGGCAGGCCACGAGATCGGCAACCACAGCTACTCGCATCGACGGATGGTGCTGACGGCGCCGGCCACCGTCGCCGACGAGATCGAACGCACCGACACCGCGATCCGTGCCACCGGGTACGGGGGCCCGATCACCTTCCGCCCGCCGTACGGCAAGAAGCTCTGGACACTGCCGCACTACCTGTCCACCCATGATCGGACGATGGTCACCTGGGACGTCGAACCTGATTCGTCTTCCACGGCTGATGCCGATGCGATCGTGGCCGAGACCGTTTCCGAGGCACGGCCGGGCTCGATCATCCTGTTGCATGCCATGTATGACAGCCGCGCTCCCTCGCGTGCCGCAGTACCCCGGATCATCGACGAATTACGCTCGGCCGGTTACCGATTCGTCACCGTATCCGAACTTCTGGCCGGCCCGTGACGGAGCTCCTGCACGGACTGGACCCCCTCGTCGGGCAGCGGCCCCGGGTACTGATCCTCGGAAACATGCCGAGCGTGATGTCGTTGGCCTCGGGCCAGTACTACGGCAATCCACGCAACGCGTTCTGGCGAATCACCGGGGCGCTGTTCGGGTTCGATGCCGATGCGCCCTATCCAGATCGTGTTGATGCCCTGCTCACGCACCGGGTGGCGGTGTGGGATGTGCTCCGGTCCTGCCGGCGAGTGGGCAGCCTGGATTCGGCTGTCGAGCGGGACAGCATGGTGCCCAACGACTTTGCGGAATTCTTCGCCGCGCACCACACTCTGGAGCGAGTGGTGTTCAACGGGGCTGCCGCCGAGACCAACTACCGGCGCCTGGTCGGCACTCCCCCGTCGCCAAGCGCGCGGGCCCCCTCGACCAGTCCCGCCCAGACCATGCGCTTTGAGGGCAAACTGGCGGCCTGGCGGGCAGTACTGGAGACAAGCTGACAATATTCAGCGGTTGATCACCTGTTGCGACCCAATCGACCGTTACGCTTTCCGCCACCATGACATATCCACCGCAAAGTCCGTGGCCGCCTCAGCCGCCGCCCTGGCCACCCGTCCCCGTGCCCCCGGCCGCACCCGCGCCGCGGCGTGGCAACAAGACCGTCGCCTGGGTGATCTTGGGAGTGGTGGTCTGTGCCCTACTCGTGGCGGGACTCATGTACTTTCTCGGCACCGGGGAGCAGACCAAGACGGTCAAGGATTCCGCTCTCCAGCGCACCCTGCTGACGCCTGCCGAAGCAGGCAACATATTGGGAACCCCATCGCTCGTAGGGGACCCCAATTACGACGACGGGGCCGTTCAGTCCACCTGGGACACCGAGCGCGGGAATGATCCGTGCGTGATCGGCGATCCGGCCACGGCGGGTTGGTACCAGGACACCGGTTCGACGGCGGTACGCAGGCAGTTCCTGCAATCCCCCGAAGGGGACGGAACCGGGCCGGAAATGTTGTTCGACCAGGCGGTGATCGCATATCCCGATACCGACACCGCGCGCAAGGTGGTTGAGGACATTCGAGGCAAATGGCAGCAATGCGTCGGCCAGGACGTGACCCAGACCGTTCCAGGCGAAGATCCATGGCCCTGGCATATCGGTGACGTCTCGGAGAGCGATGGCGTGGTCGTGTCGTACGCAACGGACCTCAGCGATGACGCCAACGGCTGGGTATGCCACTTCGGCATGGCACCGCGACACAACGTGGTGGTCCAGACACAGGTGTGCGGCACTACGGCCAACGCGGATTTCATCGGACAACTGGTGGCCGAGATGAGCCAGAAGGTTGACACCGTCGCGGAATCGCACAAAACGCGTCATCGCCATTTCCGATTCGGACGGCACCACTAGGCGCCTACCGGTCCGGCGTCGGCGCAGGTAGTTGCTCGATTCGTCGTTGCTGCGGAAAAGGCCCATCGTGACGGTGGGCCATCCCCGCCCCTTCGGCGTTGCTGCGTTCTATTCTCGATGCAGCAGGTTCTCCGATGGCGGGGGCTTCGAATGACGGAAACTGCGACGTGCCGCACGTGTGGCACCGAACCGCGGGCCGGCGCCCGGTACTGCGATGCGTGCGGCGCACCCGTCACATCGACTCCGGGCGCCGAATACAAGCAGGTCACCGTCTTGTTCGCCGATGTCGTCCGGTCCATGGACATCGCAGCGACCCTGGGCGCCGAACGGCTCCGCGAGATCATGAGCGACCTGTTCAACCACTCCGCCTCCGTGGTCCGTCGATACGGCGGCACCGTCGACAAGTTCACGGGTGACGGCATCATGGCCATCTTCGGCGCACCGGTTGCGTTGGAAGACCATGCTTTTCGGTCCTGCCTGGCCGCGCTCGAAATCCTGCAGGAGACCGCCCTGCTGGCGGTGCAGGTGACTGCCCGCGACGGCCTCGATCTGCAGCTTCGCATCGGTCTGAGCTCAGGTCAGGTCATCACCGGGGAAGTCGGCACCGACACGATGAGCTACACCGCGATCGGTGAGCACGTGGGCATGGCCCAGCGCATGGAATCGGTCGCGCCGCCCGGCGGAGTGATGCTCACCGAGTCGACCGCACGCCTGGTCGAAGACACCATGATGCTGGGCGAGGCTGAGATGGTCCAGGTCAAGGGAGCCGAGCACCCGATCCAAGCCCGCCGGCTGCTGGAACTCAATTCCGCCCACAACCTGCTCCATGTCGGAGGATCGACCCTGGTCGGCCGAGGCTGGGAATTGTCCGCCCTAGAGGGCATCCTCGAACGTTCGATCCAGGGCCACGGCAGCATCGTCCTGTTGGTGGGAGGACCCGGTATCGGCAAGAGCCGACTGGTCAGCGAACTCGCGGCAAAGGCCGCCGCACGCGGGGTGCCGGTGCACTCCACGTTCTGCGAGTCCCACACCAGTGAAATCCCATTTCATGCCATCACCGGCCTGCTGCGGGCGGGATTCGGCGTGGCAGACCTCGACCGTGAGGCGGCCCGCTCGAAGCTCCGAGACCAGGTTCCCGACGACACCACAGAGAGCCTGGAGTTACTCGACGACCTGCTCGGCATCGGCGACCCCGACGTCGTTCTGCCGATGATCGACCCAGATGCCCGGCGGCGGCGCCTCACCACCCTGGTCAACGCCGCGTCGCTGGCACGGAGCGCCCCGGCGGTCTACGTCGTCGAGGATGCCCACTGGATCGACGGGGTCAGCGAATCGATGCTGTCGGATTTCCTGTCGGTGACACCGCAGACGCCGTCCCTGGTCGTCATCACCTACCGCCCCGAATACCACGGTGCGTTGAGCCATGTCCATGGCGCCCAGACCATAGTGCTTGCACCACTGGATGATTCAGAGACCTCGGCCTTGATCAACGAGATGCTGGGGACCGGCGACGGGGTCGCCGACCTGACCGACACCATCGCCGGGCGCGCCGCGGGCAACCCGTTCTTCGCCCTCGAGATCGTGCGCGACCTGGCCGAACGGGGCCTGCTCCACGGCGAACGCGGAGCCTATGTGCTGTCCGACGGGCAGGGCCGGGTGAGCGTGCCTGCCACGCTTCAGGCCACCATCGCCGCGCGGATCGACCGGCTGGACCCGGCGGCCAAGCGAACGCTCAGCGCCGCTGCGGTGATCGGGTCCCGGTTCAGCGCGGGGCTGTTGGCCTGCCTGGACACCGAACCCATCTTCGAGGATCTGATCGAGGCCGAGCTGATCGATCAGGTGCAGTACACGCCCTACGCGGAGTTCGCATTCCACCACCCGATGGTGCGGACTGTCGCCTACGAATCACAGCTGAAATCCGATCGCGCCGAACTGCACCGGCGCCTCGCCGACACCATCGCCGCACGCGAACCCGAACTGGCCGACGAAAACGCTGCCTTGATCGCCGAACACCTGGAGGCCGCCGGCGACCTGCATGCGGCATACAACTGGCACATGCGCGCCGGAGCATGGGCGAACAACCGCGATACCGCCGCAGCCCAGATGTGCTGGGAGCGTGCCCGCCAGATCGCCGACCTGCTGCCCGCCGACGATCCGGACCGGCCCGCGATGCGAATAGCTCCTCGTACTCTCGTGTGCGGCAACGGTTTCCGCAGCAAGGTCACTGTCTCCGGCGCCCGGTTCGAGGAACTGCAGGAGCTGTGCGAGGCCGCCGGAGACAAAGCCTCGCTGGCCATCGGCATGGCCGGGCTGACCGGTGAACTGATGCTGCAGGGCCGGGTGCGCGACGCGTCACGACAGGTTTCCGAGCACATGACCCTGATCGAATCCATCGGCGACCCTGCGCTCACCGTCGGCTTGTCGGCGACCCCGATCTCGCTCAAGATCGAGAGCGGCGAAATGGGTGAGGTGCTGCGCTGGTCGCAGATGGCCATCGATATGGCCGACGGCGACGCGACCAAGGGAAATTTCATCGTCGGCTCACCGCTGGCAGCGGCCTTCGCAGCGCGCAGCATCGCCAAATGGGCTCTGGGCCTTGATGGTTGGCGTGCCGACCTCGATCATGCACTCGCCATGGCTCGCAACACCGACAGGTTCACCCACGCTCTCGTCATCACCTGGACGTACTTCACCACGGTGTCCTGCGGGGTACTGCTCGCCAGCGACGAAGCGCTGCGGGACATCGACGGGGCGCTGCAGATCACCGAAGGGGCCGGCGACGACATCGCGCTCGGCCTGGCGCGGGTGACCATGGGATACGCCCTGCTGAACCGAGATTCGCCGGCCGACCGCGAGCGAGGATTGACCATCCTCGGCCAGGTTCGCCAGATGTGCGTGAGCGGACGGTTCTATATGTCCGAGCTGGTCGGCATCGATGTGTACACCGCGCGAGAACGGGCCAAGCGCGGAGACCGGGCCGGGGCCATCCGGGTGCTACGCGAAGCGATCGACGACCTCTTCCACAGCGGGCAGCTTCCGTACAACATCTTGGCGACCGGGATCCTCGCCGAGGCCCTGCTGGACCGCGGCGCCGAGGGCGATGTGGCCGAGGCCGAGGCGGCGATCGCCAGACTGGCGGCGACCCCCGCCGAGGACGGCCTGATCATTCGCGACATCATGC
Organism: Mycolicibacterium peregrinum; assembly: GCF_001665625.1. Lineage (GTDB taxonomy): Bacteria > Actinomycetota > Actinomycetes > Mycobacteriales > Mycobacteriaceae > Mycobacterium > Mycobacterium peregrinum_B. The sequence goes on from NZ_LZSY01000032.1 coordinate 50,092, forward strand.
TGCTGCGGGTCCGGGCACTCATCGCCCGCGCCAAGGGCGACGACGCGAGCTACCGCACATACCGTGACCAGTACCGCGATATGGCGACCCGGCTCGGCTTCCAGGGGCATATGGCACAGGCCGCCGCACTGCCCTGACTGGGCTGCATTCGGTGATGCGCGGCCGTCTGCCTCGAGTCGCGGTCCAGTGCAACGTAATCGACTGTCGCTGTGGATGAATCGTGCGCTGTGGATAACCCCTCGGCGTGTCAGTGGATCGGCGTAGTGTCGAACACATGTTCGAGGCTGATTCCGATGTGGCGCTGATCGACAAGATCAGTGGCGCGGCGCGGGCGGAGTCGGCGGCGATCGCGGGGCGGCTGGCCGCGATCGGGGCGTTGGACAGTCTGC
>NZ_LZSY01000033.1 GCF_001665625.1 Mycolicibacterium peregrinum
AACGACGAACACTGCGACCACACCTGCTGCGGCCCCAACTCGACACCCACATCCATACCGTCGAACAACCGCGTCACGTTCTGATGCGTAACCGCAACACCTTTCGGCGTCCCCGTCGTGCCCGACGTGTAAATGATGTGCGCCACATCATCAGCAGATGTACCCGGCAACGCGCCTGAGGACTGCGCATCGATACGCCGATCGTCGACCTCGACCACCGCGACACCGGATCCGTGCAACCGCTCCGCCAACACAGCCGTGGTCAGCACAGCCACCGGCCCCGCATCAGCCAGCATGAACTCAACCCGAGCATCAGGATGCGCCGGATCAATCGGCAAATACGCCGCACCAGACTTCAACACAGCCAAGATCGCCACCACCGCATCAACCGACCGGCCCATCATCAAACCGACACACCGACCCGGCCCAGCACCCTGAGCAATCAACAAGCGCGCCAACCGATTCGACGCCTCATCCAACTCCCGATACGACAACACACGACCATCAAAACTGACCGCCACCGCCTCCGGAGCACGAGCAACCTGCACCCCGAACAACGCCGGAACCGAAGACTCCACCACCGGCCGCATCAACACCGCCCGATGACCAACCTCATCCAACCGAGCACAATCAGCAGCATCAAGCACACCCACAGCCGACAACCGCTGAGCCGAGTCGGCAGTCATCACCGCCAACATCCGCTGCATACGTTGGATCAAGGTCTCGATCGTGGCCGTGTCGAACACGTCGGTACGGAACTCGACCGATCCGTCGATTCCGGCCGGCACGCCGGCATCGTTGAAGCGTTCAGCCAGAGAGAACACCAGATCCATACGGGCAGTCTGAGTTTCGGCCTCCAGCCGCGTAACACCGACGTCACCCAGCGCCAGCGCGGCGGCAGGGTCGCTGTGTTGCCATGGCAGGTTTTGCCAGGTCAGCATGACCTGCACGAGTGGGTGATGGGTCAGGCTCCGGGTCGGATTGAGCCGATCCACCAGAACCTCGAACGGCACGTCCTGATGCTCGAACGCCGCCAAGCTACGCTGCCGCACCTGCCCCAACAGGTCTGCGACCGTGGGGTCCCCGGCCAGGTCCACGCGCAGCACCAAAGTGTTGACGAAGAAACCCACCAACTCGTCGAGTGCGGGCTCGCCGCGGCCGGCAGACGCTATGCCCACGGCCACATCGGTGCTTGCGCTCAGCTGAGCCATCAATGCCGCCAGAGCTGCCTGGACCACCATGAAGCTCGTCGCGCCGTGCTCGCGAGCGACCCGGGCGATCTGTTGCTGTAGTTCGGCAGGCCACTCCACCGCCACGCTGGAACCCTGGTAATCGGCCACCGGCGGATACGGCCGGTCAGTCGGTAGCTCCAACCGATCGGGGAGGTCGGCCAGCTCGTCCTCCCAGTACTTCAGCTGCCCGGCGATCACGCTGTCGGCGTCGGATACCGAGCCCAGCCACTCCTGTTGCCACAACGTGAAATCGGCATACTGCACCGGCAGGGGCTCCCAATCCGGGGCCTGCCCGTCGCACCGGTTGGCGTAGGCAGTCGCCAGATCCACCACGAGCGGGGTGACCGACCAGCCGTCGGCGGCGATATGGTGAACCACCGCCGCGAGGACGTGCTCGTTCTCGCTGATGCGGAAAAGTGTTGCTTTGATCGGGATTTCACTCGTGAGGTCGAAACTGTGGCGGGCCGCCGCACCGATCTCCTCGTCGAGCCGGGCCGCCTGCCATCCGGAGGCATCGACGATTTCCCATCCCAGGTCAGCCTGCTCGACGCCCAGAACCACCTGCTGGGGTACCCCGTCAACCGAGATGAACACGGTGCGCAGGCTCTCCTGCCGGCCCACGACGTCTGCCAGTGCAGCGCCCAGGGCATCTTCGTCGAGGTGCCCGCTGAGGCGTAGCGCGACCGCCATGTTGTAGATCGGTGACGGCCCCTGCAGTTGCTCCAGGAACCACAGTCGTTGCTGTGCATACGACAACGGAATGGCCGCCGGACGATGCCGCGCGGTCAGCGGCGGTCGGGCAACACCGTCCTGATGCCGGTCGAGATAGTCGGCCAGCCCGCCGACAGTAGGCGCGTCGAACAGGTAGCGAACCGGCACATCCCGGCCGAGAGCTGACTGTAGACGCGCGCTGACCCGGATGGCGATCAGGGAATCGCCACCTAGGACGAAGAAATCGTCATCGAGCCCGGCCCTGCCGAGTCCGAGGACCTCGGTGAACACCTCGGCGACGATTTTCTCCGTATCGGTCTGAGGAGCCCGGAAGGAGGTGGCGACGAAGGTGGGTTCAGGTAGCGCCTTGCGATCGATCTTGCCCGAGGACGTCAACGGGAACTCGTCGAGCACCACGATCTGGCTCGGCACCATGTACTCGGGTAGCCGCTCGGACAACCACTGGCGGACCGCTGTGACCTTCGAGTTGGTGTGCGGATCATTGGCGTGGCCGCCGCGCTGCCGGGCATCCGAGGCGGGCTGGTAGAGCTCGGTGAGCGGCGGCAGCGCCTCACCGTCGGAAACTGCGATGAAGAGGGCATCCAGGGTGCCGGGTTGGGTGCCCCAGGTGACCGCGACGTGATATCCGGCTGCTTCGCCGAGCCGGTACACCATCTCAGGTGTGACGACGTCCTCGGCGGCGGAGTCGGCGTGGACGAGTGCCTCGGCGAGCGGGAGCCCGGCGGCCAGAGCATGTTCGGTGACCACGTCGGCGATCACGCCGGCGCGGGGAATGCCGCTGACCCGCACGGTGGACGGCTGCTGGGCCGTCAACTCGGCGTGCAGTCCGCTCAGACCCGCACAGTCCGTCCACGCCCAGGTCGGGGCGCTGGCCAGCGAGCACACCCGGGCGGGCGACTTGTGGACGATCACGTCGTAGCGGTACCGGCTCAGCTCGTTGTCGGCCTCTCCACGCTTGACCTGGACGCCGATGCCGCCCACGGAGGGATGGTCGGCTGCCCAGGTGGTGAAAAACTCCGGGGCGAGGAGCAACTCGTGCTCGCCGAGCATCGCGCGCTGTACCCGTTGCCGGATCTCGTCGGTATCGGTGCCGTTGCGGCTGCGCGCCAAGGCGATACCTGTCTGAAACGCACCCTGCAGGCTGTGATTTCTTACGTCACCGATGAACAGCGTTCCGCCCGGCGCCAGCAGTTCCACGGCCTTGTCGATGACCTCGGCCAGGTATCCGGCACTCGGGAAGTACTGAACCACCGAGTTGATCACCACCATGTCGAACTGGCCCTGTGGCAACGCCTCGGTGATGTGGGCCGGTCGGGTCAACAGATGAACCCGGTCTCCCCACGGCTGGGCTGCCACGGCCCTCTGCAACTTCTGAATGGTCGGCGCGGAAAAGTCTGTGCCCCAATACTCGATGCACTCGGGAGCCAGCTGAGACAACAGCAGGCCTGATCCGACACCCAGCTCGAGCACCCGTTGCGGGCGCATCGACAGAATCCGATCCACGGTGGCCGAGCGCCATTCCTCCATCTCGTGCAGGGGAATCGGATCGTCCGTGTAGCTGCTGTTCCAGCCGCGGAAGTCGTTACCGAACTCGACCTCGTCAAGGTCGGCGTCGTAGAGCTCGTCGTAGATGCCTTGCCACTGGTCGACGACGTCAGCGTCGTAGTCGGCGGTGCTGGTCTGCTCGAGAGCGACGTAGCCGACCAGATGGTCGACGCCGGTGCTACCCCGATGCACGGCGGCGGCCGCGCGGGTGACTTGCGGGCAGGCCAGCAGGGTGTTCTCGATCTCGCCCAGTTCCAGGCGCTGGCCACGCAGCTTGATCTGAGCGTCCGCGCGTCCGAGGTAGTCCAGGCTGCCCGATTCGGTCCAGCGCACCAGGTCACCGGTGCGGTACAACCGCGTCCCCGGAGCCCCAAAAGGATTGGCCACGAAGCGATCCGCAGTCAGATCGGGCCGTCCCACATAACCCCGAGCCAGCACCGGTCCGGCCAGGTAGAGCTCGCCAACCACTCCGACCGGCGTCGGGTTCAGCCGGGCATCCAACACCAACGCGCACGTGCCCGGCACCGGGGCGCCGATGCGCACAGGCTGTCCGGCCGACAGCGCACTCCAGGTGGCCCAGATCGTCACCTCGGTCGGCCCATAGGCATTGAACATCCGCCGCCCGGGGGCCCACGCGGCCACCAACTCAGCCGGGCACGCCTCGCCACCGGTCACCAACGTGTCCAGCCCATCGATCTGGGCCGGGTCCAGCGTCGCCAGAACCGTCGGGGTGATCAATGCCGCATCGACGCGCTGTCCCGCCAGTACCTCGGCCAATGCGTCGCCGGCGTAGGAATCCGGCGGGGCAACCACCAGTGCCGCACCCGACGACACCGCCCATAACCATTCGAAGACCGAGGCATCGAACGTCGGCGCGGCCACCATCAGCACCCGAGCCCCCGGCGTCACGCCGAGCAGATCGTAATGCGCAGCCGCCACTCCAAGCACCCCGGCATGGCTGATCGCCACACCCTTCGGAGTCCCGGTGGATCCCGACGTGAAGATCACATATGCCGCATCGTCAATGCTCAAGGGCGACAGCCGATCCGAATCCGTCACAGGATCGCCGCTGTGTACTGACAGATCAACGACATCGAGCGGAACCACCAGGCGGCTACCGGTCCCCTCGACCGCACCGGTGCCACAGGTGAGGACGCAGACGGCCTCGGCGGCGTCCAGCACCGTGGAAACCCGTTCGGCCGGGTGGCCCGGATCAACCGGTACGTACACTCCGCCGGCCTTGAGCACCGCCCACCACGCGATCACCAAGTCCGCGCAGCGACCCATCGCCACACCGACGGCGCGCTCAGGACCCACCCCGGCCTCGATCAACGCCCGGGCCAATCGGTTGGAGGCTTCATCCAACTCTCGATAAGACAGCTCGCGGGCGCCATCCACCACCGCAACGGCCTCTGGATTCGCAGCCACCGCTGCAGCCAGCAACTCCGGGGCCAATCCCACCGGGCGGCTTACCTCTGCGCCGGACCACTTGTGCAGCAACAGATCTTGCTCGTCGAGATCCAGCAGGCCGACCTCACCGACGACCACCGATGAGTCGGCAACCACGGCCTCGACGACGCGACCGAACCAACCCACCAAGCGCTCGACACTGGATCGGTCATACAGATCGGTGGCATAGGCGACCGTGCCTGCCGCCATCAGCGCACCGCGGCCTTCGGGCGGCACTGCGTGCAGATCGAACAGTGCACTCGCGTCCCCGCTGGACAGTTCACGCAGGTCGAATTCGAGGTCGAAACGGGCGGTACGGATGTCGGCGGATACCGGCTCGACGTCGAGCTCGTCGAGCTGGATCTCGGGGCGCACATTGTTCTGGAAGGCCAAGGCGACCTGGAACAGCGGATGGTGCGAGGTGGACCGGGTCGGGTTGAGCCGCTCGACCAGGAGCTCGAACGGCACATCCTGGTTCGCGTAGGCATCCAGCGCCTTCTGCCGCACCTGGTCGAGCACGTCGCTGAACTGCGACGCGGGGTCAACGCCGACGCGGAGCACCCAGGTGTTGACGAAGAAGCCGACCAGCTCATCTAGCGCCTGGTCCATCCGTCCGGCGATCGGGGTGCCCAGTGCGATGTCCTCACCGACACCGGCGCGGTGCAGCGCCACGGCCATCGCGGCCTGCAACACCATCGATACGGTCGCGTTGTGCGCGGCCGCCAGGGCCTTGAGTCCGGCCCACGACTCGGGGTCGATACGCAGGTCGACCGCGTCGCCGCGGTAGCTCGGCACGGGAGGACGCGGCCGATCTGCGGGAAGCGAAACGACCTCGGGCAGGTCCGCGAGTTCCCGCCGCCAATATGCCAGCTGGTTGGCGAGCACGCTGTCGGGATCAGTTTCCGACCCCAGCCAGTCCTGCTGCCACAAGGTGTAGTCGGCGTACTGGACAGGCAGTGGTGTCCAATCGGGTTCCTGACCGAGGTTCCGCGACCGATAGGCCTCGCCTACATCCCGGGCCATGGGTGCCATCGACCATCCGTCGAAGGCGATGTGATGCAGGACGATTCCCAGGACGTACTGTTCGGGGCCGACAGAGTAGATCTGGGCTCGGATCGGAATCTCACCGGCCAGGTCGAAGGTGTAGCCCGCCAGCGAGATCAGCTCGCCGATCAGATTGTCTTCCGTCACCGGCACCATCGCCGGGCCCCCGCGCCGCCACAGCCCCGGTTCGGCAGGCAGAACCTTTTGTGAGGGCACACCGTCGATGGCGGGGAACACCGTGCGCAGCGACTCGTGACGGGTGATCACGTCATCGAGCGCCGCATCGAGCGCGTCGACATCCAACGCGCCGTTGATCCGGAACGCGATCGGCATGTTGTAAGTCGCCGCGCCGTCCTCGAACCGATTGAGGAACCACATCCGGTTCTGTGCGAAGGACAACGGGACCAGGGCAGGACGCTCGGCCGCAGCCAAGGGTGCACGCCGGTCCGAATCCTCGCCGACATGCGGTGCCAACTGCGCGACCGTCGGCGCGTCGAACAACGTGCGTACCGCCAGTCCGGCATCCAAATCGGTATTGACTGCGGCGACCACCCGCATCGCGAGAATGCTGTCGCCGCCGAGGTCGAAGAAGGAGTCGTCGATGCCGACCCGTTCCAACCCGAGGACCTGGGCGTAGATGCCCGCCAGGATTTCCTCGGTAGCCGTGCTCGGAGCCCGATAGTGATCGTTGTCTACATACTCAGGTGCCGGCAGTGCCCGTTTGTCGAGCTTGCCGTTGACCGTCAGCGGCAGTGCGTCGAGGACGACCACTGCAGTCGGCACCATGTAGGCCGGCAACCGCTCGGCCAACGCGCTACGCACCTGGGCCGGATCCGCGGTGCCGGTGATGTAGCCGACCAGGCGCTTGTCGCCGGGATGGTCCTCGCGGACGATCACCACCGCTTGCTGCACACCGTCGAGATCCGCTAGCACGGTTTGGATTTCGCCCAACTCGATGCGGTACCCACGGATCTTGACCTGCTCATCAGCCCGCCCGGCATACCGCAACTGCCCATCGGTACCCCACGACACCAGATCTCCGGTGCGATACATCCGGGCACCGGGCGTTCCGAACGGACAGGCGACGAACCGCGAGGCACTCAGGCCCGCACGCCGGACATAACCGACGCTGACCCCGCGGCCGGCCACATACAGCTCGCCCACCACACCCGGGGGAACCGGACGCAACCATCGGTCCAGGACGAACAACGCCGCACCCGGAACCGGCACACCGATCGGCACCACACCCGAACCAGCCTGCAATGGCGCACTGATCGTGGCATACACCGTCGTCTCGGTCGGACCATACCCATTGATCAACACCCGACCCGGCGCCCACCGATC
>NZ_LZSY01000034.1 GCF_001665625.1 Mycolicibacterium peregrinum
TACGCGACAAACTCCCGTTGGTGGCCGCCCGGTTCGCCGCCGGCGACATCGACTACCGGGTGGTGCGGATGCTCATCGCCCGCACCGGCATCGTCGACCCCGCAGTCTGGGCCGGCCTGGATGAAGAACTCGCGGCCCGGGCCCACCGGTGGATGCGGCTGTCTGAACGGCAGTTGCGGGACCGGGTGGATCAATGGATCGCCAAACTCGACCCCCACGGGGTACGGGTTCCACCCCCGATCGACGACGGGCGGTTTGTTCAGGTGGAGGCGAGCAGCCCCGGCATGGCGTCGGTGTGGGCCAACATCCACGCCGCCGACGGGGTCGCACTGAATCAACGCCTCGATGCGGTCGCCGACACCGTCTGCAAACACGACCCCCGTACCCAGGAGCAGCGCCGCGCCGATGCGGTGGGACCGGTGGCCCGACTGGAATCCCGCATGCCCTGCCTGTGTCGGCGCGAAGACTGCCCCGCCGCACAGCAGCGGGCGGCCGCCGATGCCGCGGTGGTGCATGTGCTGGCCGACCAATC
>NZ_LZSY01000035.1 GCF_001665625.1 Mycolicibacterium peregrinum
GGTCTTGTTCGCGGGTCCGGCTGCGTTTGGGCATCTTGACCGCGCGGTTCGGATTCGAGTTCGGGGTCGCCGCTTCGGGTTCGGGGAGGTTCAGGTCCCCGCTCGGCTGGCTCAGAGTGGGGAACATGCCGGCGCCGTGGGGTTCGGTCACATGGGTGTGTCCGGTGGGGGTGGTGAATTCGATGGTGCCGTCGGGTCGTTGACGGTCAGTCCAGCCGGGGCAGAACGTTTTCACCAAATGGTGTGCCCGGCAAAATAACTTGGTGTTCGACGGATGCGTCGGCCCGTCAGGCCAGGGCGCGGTGTGGTCGACATCGCAGCGTTCAGCCGGGGCGTCACAGCCCGGGAACCGGCAGGTCAGATCACGCCACCGGATGAACTCTGACAAGGCCACCGAGGGGCGGTACCGCGGCTCGGCAGGCTCGGGCCCGGTGGGCATGCGCACCGATTTGACCGTGCCGGTGGCGGCCAGATCCCGCACGGACTCGGCGGGCACGATGCCATGGCCGACCACATACCCCGGATCATCAGAAGTCCCGTTCACGGTGG
>NZ_LZSY01000036.1 GCF_001665625.1 Mycolicibacterium peregrinum
CCAGGCCCCCGCCGCGGCGCGACCCGTCAGCGCGACGCCGAACAGCTGCGCTGCCCCGGGCAGCTCGGCGCCGCGGCTGAACTGCTGGATCCGGTGGTCGAGACGATGCGGGCCGCGGGGGAGACCAACGGATTCGGCTATCGCTTTCATCTGCCCAGGGCCACTGCTCTGGCCATTGGTGGTCTGTCCGGCGACTCCACGGTGGTCGAACTCGACGAGTGTCGGCATCCCAGTTGGCATTACCTCGCCTACGAGCATGCCCTGGTCCGGGCCTGGGTCGCTGCGACTCAGGGGGCGGTGTCGGAGGCCGTGGAGATCGTGCTCGATGCGGCAGACACCGCAGGGGACAACGGGCAACTGGCGGCCGAGGTGTTGTGCCTGCAGACCGCGGCGCAGTTCGGCGACCATTCCCGCTCCCGACGGCTCGACGAGTTGACGGGTCTGGTCGAGGGGCCACGGGTCGGTGCCGCCGCCGCGCTGTGCCGGGCCCTCGCCCATGACGACGGCGACGGGTTGGCAAAGGCGTCAACAGAATTCGAGGCATTCGGCGACCTGGTCGCGGCGGCCGATGCGGCCGGTCGCGCGGCGGTGGCATATCGACGCAAGGACATGCGGGGGTCCGCCCTGGCAGCGGCGGCGCGGGCGACGGCACTGGCCGACGCATGCGGTGGTGCGGCCACGCCGGCGTTGCTCGCCGTCGCGGAACGTCTGCCCTTGACCGGCCGGGAACGTGAGATCGCGATGCTGATCGGTGCCGGGTTGTCCAGTCGTGCGATCGCCGACCGGCTACGCCTCTCGATCCGCACCGTAGAGGGGCACATCTACCGCGCGATGGCAAAAACCGGTGTATCCACCAGAGCCGAGCTGATCGCGCTGCTACCGCGGCGGCATCGCGACTGATTCGGGTACCGCGGTACTCACACCGGTTCAGTGGAACCGTCGCATCCTGGATCGATGGCCGACGAGGGGGACTTGCAGGAACGGGCGTTGCGGCAACTTCCGTTGCCGTACTCGCTGGCATTGCGGCTCCGCGACGCCGGAGTGGCACGTGAACTGGTGTGCGAGTACCTCAGCGTCGAGGACTCCGCGCTCGACGGCATCTACCGGATCGCCGAGGCCAAGCTGGCCGCGGCGGTGGCCCGGGTGGGAGCGTAGCGCGGGCCCTAGTCAGCGGATACAAATTCCGTCAATGGACCTGCCTGCCCCAGCGGATTGATCAGAAGAGCTGCGTAGCCGACGGCATCAGCGTGGGAGTCGCGGATGTGCAGTTCGGTTGACATGAACGCCCAACCGTCGACTCCGCTGGGCGTTGGTGTGAGCACAGTGAGGTCGGCGTCGCCCGGGGTGAGCCAGTGACGTTCGCCGTCGGCTGTGTTTCGCCACAGGGCGAGGCGCCAAGGCGAGATCTGTTGGGCATGCTGAGTCGGCAACCCGGTGAAGGTCACCTCGAGACCGCCCCCGGCGGCGTCGCGCTGCACTGTCGCATGCAGGGCCGGCGTAGGTGCGGTGACCATGGCAGATACCGGCGCGCTGGGGGCGCTCCATTCGCACGGATGAGCGTCGATGAACCCGCCGGTGTTCGCGATCGGCGATGGCAGTGGCGCCGCGCCGGGCCGGGTTGAGACCTCTGCCGGGTAGCGCACCTGCGCGGTGACCGCGATTGTGACGAATGCGGGTAGGGCAGCGAGCTTTTCGGCGGCAATATCTGCCCGGTAGGTGTCGGGTGAACCGTCGACGGGGACAAGGGCGCCTTCGTCGACCTCCGTGCCGTAGAGGTAGGAGGTGGACGCGGCCGCCGCGCAGCTCACCCGGTACTGCGGTGGTGACTGGCTCCCGAGGCGTGCGATCACCGTGCCGTTGATGCCGTACGCCTGGACCTGCACGCTCAGTCCACCGTCCTTGGTGTCGATGTGCACTACCGGCGATGGCGGCTGATCGCTGCCGGGTACGGCCACCGCTGTGAGTCCGCAGCCATCGAACGACGCCTCCACCTGCGCATGGGTGAGCGGCACCACCCGGACGAACTGCAGTGTTTGCACGGAACCGGGGATGCTGTGGGCGAATCGGACTGTTCCGCCTGCGGATAGGGGCACGGGGGTGAGCAGAGTGAACGATTCGCGCTTCATCGGTTCGTGCTGGTGGTCGTAGAGTGCGGCGGCCCGGGTGGCTCGGTTGGCGGATTCGGGGAAGACGTCGAGTTGTGCGGTGACGACCTGTTCGTCAGCGAGGTAGACGTTGTAGGCGGCGTGGCCTGGCTCGGTCGGCCACGACAAGTCGATTTGCGCGCGGCCCACCGGATCCCGTCGTGACGACCACAGGATGCGCGGGGCGGTGCTCAGTGGCCGTGGCCGGCGCGGATCGACAACGCGCACACGCGCCGTGGCTGAACGGCTGTCGGCGGTGTTGGGGTTGAATGTCGCGGTGACGACCTGGTCGGCGATCTCGCCGGTCTGTGTTTGCGCGGCAGGGAAACTCACCTTCACCCGGTCGCCCGGGAACGGGGCGTTCACAATGTGACCATCGACGCTTATCTGGGTGATCGGCGCAGTGCCGGGACCTAGCGCGTCCGGTGGCGGCACATCGACCTCGACGGTGATGGTTCCCGGTGAGAGTGCACCCGGGGGCGCGTCTCGCAGGTCATAGTCGGCGAAGTAGTGCGCTTCGGGACGCGGTGCGGGCAGCGGTGGCCGCGGTGGCGGTGTCGCGTGAAGCGTCCCGGGTTGGCCCCATCGGCCGAACTCGTCACCTTCAGCGACCTGCCAGCTCACCGGGCCGACGTCGGCGGGCACGCTCGAATCGACCAATGTGCCTTGGCATCCGGTGGGTAGGTCGCGGCGGCCGGGCAGCAGGGTGAGCGCCCGCGGGGTTCCGTCGACGTCGATGAACGCGTGCTGCGAGTGGATCGCGCCACTGTCTGAACGGGTGAAGGCGACTGGTCCGGCCGGCGGCGGCCCGAGGATGGCGATGTCCTGACGGTAGGTGTTGGCCGCGGTCCACTGGCCGGGGCCGTCGGCAGCCAAGGCCAGTGGCGCAGGGGGATCGGGGAGGGCGCCGATGACCGCCGGCGTGACCAGCACGAGTTGCTGCAGGCCCCGCGAGGCGAGCAGCGGTTGGTCGACCGGGGCGCCGGCCGGCAGCCATGAGTTCATCGCCTGGGCGTCTGGGCCTGCAGACTTCATCGCCGCGATGAGGTGGGCGACGGTGGTGTTCGGACTGCCTGCAGCGACCGTCGCGGCAGGGTCGGCTGCCCACACCCCGACAGCGATCCACGCGACCGGCACGGAGTCGTCGCCGACGTCCGCCTGCACCGGGCAGGACAGTCCGAGCCAGCGTGCGATGCCCGGATCGGTGGCGGCGGTGATCAGGGTCTGGATGGTGCCGAGTTCGGTGGTGGCCTGTTGCGCGCGGTTGGGGATGGAAAGCGGCGTGCGGTGCCTACCGGGATAGGAGCCAGGATCGGAGTAGGCCTGCTGCAGGAGCGATCGCACTGAAGTGATGCCCATGTCTGCGATGAGCGTGTCCACCCGCGCTGCTTCATCGTCGGCGTCGGCGGCGCGGTCGGTGGGTAGGTCGGCCGGCCCGGTGTGCCGTGGGGCACCGGCGACGGCCCGGTCGATGCCTGCGCCGGAATCGACCACTGGGTCGGCCCACGGCGACACGTTGTCGAGTGGCAGGAGAAATCGGACTTTGTCGGCCGCAGGGTCGACGTACTCGCGGTTGATCAGGCTTGCATCGAGGCCGACCACGTTGCGTGCTATCCCGTCACCGACGAGGCGAATGCGGCGGATGCGGGATGCGGCCAGGGTGAACGGAGCTCGGCTGCGCGACAGCAGTATTCGTTCCTGATTGCCTCCAGCGCGACCGATCACCGAGATTTGCACTGGGCTGAATTCTTCGATGTCGAGCCGAATCCAGCTGATCCATGGATCCTTGTTGCCCTCTTCGTCGGGGCCGAGGATGTCGCCGTAGAGGGGGCGGTCGGGCTTGATCGCCATCTCGGGATCGGTGCCCAGCGGTTGGACCGTGCCGTTGTCGTCGTAGATCCACCAGAAGACGCGCAGCGGCCGCACCAGGATGCGGTTCTCGGGGTCGAGGGCGTCCTTGCGCAGCGGGATGAAGGTGAAGCCGCGCAAGGGGAATCCGATAGCAGGGTTGACCCACGCGCGTAGATGCGCGCCGGTCGCGACGTAGGGATCGTCGGCGGGATCGCGCACCGCGAGGCCCGAGACGCGGAACAGAGATTCTGGGGTGAAGGCTTGCGGTTTCACAGGAGCACCTCGCCGGCAGCTGGGCTGGTTGTCGTGCAGGTGGCGGTCTTGACGGTGCCTGCGTCGGTGTAGGCCAAGGTCAGCGTGACCGGTTGGGACGGCGCGATGACCAGCGGTGCCGGCGGCGTGAACAGGTACCGGCATTGCGACGAATCGCCGTACCGTCCGCCGAAGTTCACGCCATTGACCTGGAAGCTGGTGACGTCGAGCCGGCCCTGCCGGGCCAGCGGCTCCGGGGATTCGACCAGAACGCCGGCGAGGTTTCTCGTGTTGGAGGTCCACAGCAGCGATGTGCGGCCGGATGTCGGCAGCGGCCACCCTTCCATGCCGAGCGCTGTCAGTGCCGCGGCGAGTGCGGCATCCGAGATCTGGGGCTCGGGCAGGACGGCGGGGGTGAGGCTGAGATATCCGTGCGGCGCGCCGGGTGGGGACCGGAATCCGAGGTCGGCGAGTTGGTCATCGGGATTGCGGTAACGCGATGTGCTGAAGATGATGCCCGGCAACGGGTCTGCCGGTGGCGGGTCGGCTTGGCCGTCGACGTGGTTGCCGACGAAGCCGATGTTGAGCTGATAGGTCGCCAGCGGCTGCAGGTCATCGGTGGATGCTTTCAAGCTCGCTCCTGACTTCGGCACCGGGCAGCTGTGTGCGGTATCGATGGCGAGGTAGCGCTGGCCGAGCGAGTCGAGAATGTCTGTATCGGTGAGGTCCTGCCATACCGCTGGATTCAGAACCACCAGCCACGGCGCCGGGTGGGTGTCGCTGCGGGGCGGACCATCGGTGCGCTGGCACGCCAGATCCAACCGATACCCGTACAGGCCGGCCAGCTGGTCGACATGATCGACGTCGAAGTTCGCCACGAGATCGTCGTCGAGATACCACCACTGGGTGCGATCACCCGGGCTGTAGCTCTTCAAATACCGTGCCAGATAGTCGGTCTTGAACACGGCCTGCTCCCAGGCGAATTCCCGCCAGGCAAGTTCCGCTACGGGCGGATGATGCACCACCACCGCGCCCGGGGGCGGGAGTTTCGCGGTACGGAAAAAGTACTCCTGCACCTCCTCGGGGAAGAGCGTGGGCGGGACCGGGGGCTGCTGCGCGGCGCCTTGTTCTGTCTGGCCCGCGGTCTGGGTGACCACACGGACCAGGTACAGAGCATCGGGATCCAGCTTGAGTGGGGTGCGGAACTGCGGTGGGGCATTGTTGTGCTGGTCGACGGTGTTGGCCGCATCGGTGGCACTCTTGGCTGCGGCCTTGGCGTCCTTGAACGCGTCCCAACTGGTGCCGTGCAGCCCCAGAACGGTGATGCCCTGCAGCAGCGGGTATCGGAGGCGAGCGCCACGGGTGGTGGTCGGAGCGGTGTAGCCGACCCGCAGCCGACCGTCAGGCAGATCTGCTGCATTGGTGAACAGCCAGTCAGCACCGGAATCGATGTCGACAATTGCGATTTGGTCGACGAGTTCGGGGAAGGTGCCATCGAGGATCACCCACAGCTCCGCCTCACGCAAACTCGTGTCGGCAACGACAGTAAGAGAGATGGGTTCTTCAAGGCCGAGTGCCTTCAGGCTGTCGCCGAGTGGTTGATACGACCTGATCATCGGCAGCCCCAGCGCGGCCTCGAACGACCGCCCCTCGATGGTGATGGGATCGACGGGGACGACCGACCCCGGCCGGAAGGTGAACTGTGCAGGGATCAAGCTCGCCATCCCAGCTTCGCTGAGCGGCAGACCGCGTCCCCAGGGGTTCAACGTGACTGCGGCGGTGAACCGTGAGATGTGGGTACCGGGTTCAGGTGCGGCCGGCAACGTCCACCCGGTCGGCGAGGGCTGCGCGAGGTCGCCGAGCGCCCAACCGGGCATCGCAGAGTGCGGCACCCGGCAGGCAGATGCGGTCGCGGTGACTGGATCGACACCCGGTGCAGTGTTGGCGGCGCCGTCGCTGCGTCGATGTGCCCACATGTCCGACCGGTGAGTCAGCAGGGCCAACTCCCGTGCTCCGCAGGGATTTCCCGTGCCACCGGCACCGACCTCGGCCTGTTTGGGCTGCTGCCACGCCGCCTCCAAACCGGTGGTGAGCAACGCCGGGACACCGTCGACACGCCACAGCTCGACACTGTTCAGATAGTGCGTGTAACGCAGTTTGTCGTTGCCGGTCTGACCGCTGGCGTGCAGACTGTCCACACCTGCGAACGCGGTGTTCAAGTTCGCAAGGTTGGGTCCGAGATCGAACTGCAAAATGGGCACCACGTCCGGCCACACCGTCGGCGCGTCATCGGCGCCGGCAGCGCCCTGCCCCACCTCGACATAGTGCCGATCCGACAGCGACATCCTGAGCGGCCGCCACGGGGCGGGCGGGGGCACGGCGGCGCTGGGCTTGTCGGGCCCGATGTGAAGGTCCACGCAACCCTCAATCTCGGTGAACCACAGGTCGATACTGCCGCACACCCGGAAGTCGGCGGCCAGGAAGTCGCCGGGCCCGAGCTGCAGCGCCAGGTCGGCATGCGCGCCGATGGAGAACGGGCCCAAATGCAAGGCGCCCCCGATCGTTCCCGATCCGGCCAGAAACCACGGGTTGGTGGCCATTCCGACCGCGGCGCGTGCCGAGAGCTGCAGCCAGACAGGTGGCACACCCCAGTTCAGGCTGACGGCGAACCCGAAGCCGATCGCCGGGCCAGGGAGTGTGATCGACGTGCCGCCCAGCTTGTCGATCGTGTCGCCCTGCACCATCAGGTAGGCCGATGCCCCGATGTCGAACAATTTGGGTAGCACCTTGGCAGTCATCGGGCCTGGGGGACGGCCGGGCATTCCGTCAGAGCCCAGCCGGAAGTACCAGGACGACGGGTCGGCGAACGGGAGCCTGGCGTCGAGCGGAATTTTCACCTCTACCAGCTGCGGGGGATCGGAGTCGATGACGAAATTGCCCCTGGCGCCGACGGTGATCCCGTCCTCGTCGATGACGATCAGTCCCTTGAGGGGACTGTTCTGGGTGTTCAGGAAGTCCGGGGTGTGTAGGACCCGCGCATTGACTGCGAGGCGGAACGACGGATCGGGCACGGTGACGATGAGCTTGCCGGTGGCGCTGAAGGTGAACGCGAGGTCGTAGAGGGTGCCCACACCGGCCTGCAGACCGAGCATCATCGCGCCGGCATCGGGCACCGTATCGTTGGGAGTCCACTGCAGCTGCCGCTCGACGATGTCGTCACCCCCGGCGGGCAGTACGGGGCGCATGTTCAGGCCGAACATGCCGCCGAGACTGTAAAGACCAAGTCCGGTCGGCCCCAACGGAATCGCACCGGGCAGTGAGCCGGTCACGTCGAGCAGGAAGCTCGTTCCGCCTTTGTAGACGAAGATGACTCGGGCTCCCACTCCCAGCGGTGCGCCGATCTGGGCAGAGATGTCAGCGCTGAAGCCGTCGTCGGTGATGTTGGCCGCGCCGTGCCCGGTCAGTGCGGCGGTGTCGATGTCGACACCCAAGCCGCGCAGTTGCAGGTCGACGTGTCCGTTGCCGTCAGCGGTGATGCGCACCGTGGCGTCGCTGACGGTGATCGGGCCCAGATCGGCATTGAACTTCAGATCGATTTCGTACCAGAGTGATCCGTGGCCGGATCGGGTGCCGAGGATATCCAGCAATGAACCTGGTGTCTGTACGATCCAGGCGCCCGGGTCCTCCACATCCAGCGTGGCGTTGGCGAAGCTGAGATGGATCGACGCCAGATCTTGGCCGGTCGTTTCGACAGCGACGTTGCGATAGCGGATCCGCATCGGGCGGTTGTCAGCCATGGCGATACGCATCGCATTACCAATGCTGAACGTGCTCACCTTGACGTCGACGAGATAGTCGACACTCAACCGCATGGCCTGGCCCGCGCCGGCGGTGGACAGCGCCACCGAAGCACGGTCGATGACCACCTTGCCCGCGGAGTCGAAGAAAGCACTGGCCGCACCCGCGGCGGTGAGTAGTTCATGCAACCAGATCCCCGACTCGTCTCCGCTGGGCGGCTTCTTCGCCCCGAGCTCGGAGTCGGCGATCAGCGCGGTGGCCAAGGCCGCCGCGGTCACCACCGCTTTGCCACCGGCATCAGTACCGGTGGCCTTGACCAGGCCGTCTGGCCCGGCCGCGTCCACAGACACTTCGAAGGCGACCGCCGCGGCCGGCTGCAGTGCGCGCGAGCAGCGCACACGCACCGTCAGCGGATCACCGCCGGCGAGGGTGAACGCGCCGCCGCCGGGGCCGGGCGCCGCTTCGTCTCGGCCTGCGACACCAAATTTGGCGGTGGCCTCGATCGCGGTGGGCAGTAGGTCGACCAGCGAGGAGGCGGCGGGGTCTTGCCACTGCATCCGTACGTCGATTTGGGGGCGCGTACCGGCAGCGGGGATGGTTGCCTCGACCGAGGCCGCCAGCCCACCGGGAGTGCCCAGCCGCAGGTCGAAATCGATGGCGTGCCCGCCGATCAGCGGGATGTCCCGCGGAATGTAGAGCTTGGCATTGCGAATGGCCAGGCCAGTCCACTCAGGTGAAGGGGAACCCGGCGCCGAGGCGGTGGTGGAGTCGTCGACGACGATCCCATCGGTGATGTCGATACCGAAGCCGCTGTCTCCGAACAGGATCTGAGTCGGGGTCGGCTTCAGCACGAACACGTCATCTTGGGGGTCCTGACCCAGTTCGAACTTCAGCCAGGTGATCGTGGCCGCCGCGGTGGGGGTGCCGTGGACGCGAAGGCAGAGGTCGGCGTGCAGGTCGACCGGGTCGCCGGTCTTTGTCAACCATTCTCGCGGCTGTCCGCCCTCCGGGTCAGGTTCAGTCTCGCGACGCGCGGCGACCAGTACCGTGTTGGGATCCACCAACGTCAAGGCGTTCTTTATCCCGGGCAGGTCGTCGAGGAGTAGGTCGAGTTGAAAACCGCCTCCGGGCAGCGCTTTCCACCGATACCCGATATTCGGACCGAAGCGCGCCAAGTCGACAGTGAAGAATCCGAGCAGCTTGGTGTTGACCGTGCCTTGAGCGGTCCCGGAGTGCGCGTCGTTCCCATCGACGACGTCATTGGACACCTGCAGACCAGACAGAAACGCCTCGATGGTCGGGGATACCGCGACCCCATGCCTGGCCGGTGCCAGGTCATCGAAGAGGTTGCTCATCGCATCATCCACCCTCACTCCAACTCGTGACAACAAAGTCATATCAACGCGGAGTCGAAGATGTGCGAGTAGTTCACTACTGCACTTTCCGTTTCTCGGGCGATCTGCTACACCGTGTGTTCCGGCGAGCTCAGATCGACAAGCCGCTGTCTGCTGGTGGCCCAAGCGTCGAAATGGAGTAGCCCGGTACTCGTGTTCGAGTTGCAGGGGCTGCCCATACTGACCTCAGCGCAATTCGCGCGCTTGGCTCATCGAAGTCGGGTTGGAAAACGGCGGGTTATTCACCCAGTCGTTCGTGCTCAAGGCGACGCGAATTACGTTGCTCTGACCAGAAATTCACCGCCAGAAAAGGGGGAGGACCGAGATGCCCTTCTTGTTTGTCGGGAGCAAGCTCCTGAATATCGCGCCGGAGTCGCCGAACGATGGTCTGACCATCGCACTAGCGACCATGAACAACCTAGGATTCGCCAACCTGAGGAGGGGAAACGATGTGTCCGGCTCGCGGGCAGGCGCCTTCGTGTCGGCGTCATGCCGTCCCGGCCCGGGGGACAACTCATTCTGGGTGTTCGTCGCCTCGGCCGGAGAAAACGAGAATGCGACACGGGCGGGAGTTGACGTGGTGATATCGCACCTCTGAAGTCGCGGTGTCTTTCCGTCCGGCGGATTCGGTGGATGACAGGGTCTCGGTAGCGTGCGGGATGAGTTTCACCCCGCGGATGCGAGGTCGACCCAGTGCGGGAGCCGAACGGCCCGAGTCATCACACGTCAGAGATCGAGCGCCTGGTATGTCCGCCGAACGAAACGGGGTTGGGCCACCTGAAGTTTCGCAGTCGAGGTGTTGCCGCTGACGGCCGCGGCGTCCACCGACAGATTCGGATGGTTCTGGATCAGATAGATCAGGATCAGGTCCGCCGACGGGTCGGCCTGCCACCACGTGCCGTAGGCGCCGGGCCAACTGAAGGTGCCCGACCCACCGGGGCCGAACAACTGGCGTGACTTTGTCGGGTCGGTGACCACCGACAAGTTCAGACCGAAGCCGCGACCCACCCAGAACGGTGCGCCAAGGAACTGGTGTTGCTTCTGTTCGGGGGTGAGCCGATCGGTGCGCATCACCTGGACCGACTCCTCGGACAGCACGCGCACCCCGTCGACCGTGCCGCCGGCCAGCAGCATCCTGGCGAACTTCAAATAGTCGTCGGCGGTGGAGAACAGGCCAGCCCCACCCGTGCAGAACGGGGGATCGGCGATCGGCGCCGGGCCCATCACATCGTGGGTCAAGGTGTTCTCGGCGGTCAGCTGGTACATCGTCGCGGCCCGTCGCCGGCCGGCGACGTCGACCGAGAAGCCGGTGTCGACCATGCCCAGCGGCTCAAAGATCCGTTCGGACAGAACCTGGGCCAACGGCTTGCCCTCGATGCGGGACAAGGCGATCCCCAATACATCGGTGGAATGACTGTAGGTGAGGCGTTCACCGGGCTGATGGGCCAACGGAAGCTTGGCCACCTCGGCCAGCCAACGGTCCTGGTCCTGGCGCAGTGACAGCTTGCCGTAGGCCGTCGCCAGCGGCCCCAGCACCGAGAAAACGTAAGCCAGACCGCTGCGGTGGGTCATCAGGTCA
The DNA here is from genome assembly GCF_001665625.1 of Mycolicibacterium peregrinum. Lineage (GTDB taxonomy): Bacteria > Actinomycetota > Actinomycetes > Mycobacteriales > Mycobacteriaceae > Mycobacterium > Mycobacterium peregrinum_B. Next base: position 11,019 of record NZ_LZSY01000036.1, read on the forward strand.
TCGAAGGTGATGGGCCGCCGCGCGGGCTCGGTGCGGTCCAGCGGTCCGCGCGTCTCGCGCAACGCACGCATGTCCGCCAGTTCCGGCAGCCATTTCGTCACCGGCTCGTTCAGCGCGAACTTGCCCTCCTCTGCCAGTGTCATCGCCGCCGCCACCGTGACAGGTTTTGTCATCGAGGCGATCCGGAAGATGGTGTCCCGTTGCATCGGGAGCCGGGCGTCGACGTCGCGGTGTCCCAGGGCGTTCACCTGGAGCACCTTGCCCGCCTGCCACACCAGCGTGACCGCGCCGGCCAACAGCCCGGCGTCGATCGCCTCACGGATGGACGTCTGATTGCCGTCGAGATTCATCCGCGTCAGCCTATCCAGCGGCGGAGCCCCGATCTCCGCTACCTCCGGGCGTCACCCTCGGCGCCAGCGCCTGCGGGCGCGGACCACGCTCGACCAGTCCTGGTACCCGAGCCGGCGAGCGATCTCATAATGCGGAATCATGCGGTCCCGCAGGAGATTGTCGGCGACGCTCCGGCGTACCTCGTCCAGGACGGCCCGGTAGGTGGTGCCCTCGCGCTCGAGGTGCCTGCGCAATGTGCGCGATGCGTAGTGCAGGTGCAGCGCCACGTCTTCCAGGGTGAGGTCCAGAGACGACTGGTCGAGCAGATGTGCGCGCACCTGGGCGGCGACCCCGGTGTGGTGCAACCGCTCGGCACGGATGCGGTCACAGTGAGCGACCATCAGCTCGGTCGTATGGGCATTCGCCATCGGCGGCGCCAGGTCGAGATAGCCCACGTCGTAGACGATTTCGTTGCGGGCGCATCCGAATGACACCGGCACCCGGAAGTAGTCCCGGTACACGTCGACACGGCCCGCGACAGAAGGAGCCGGGAAGGCGAACCTGATTTCGTGTAGCGGGACCGCGTCGACGTCGGGGAACGTGTCGCGCTGGATCTGCATGACCGCGGTCAGATCACGTTCGATGACGAACCTTCGGATGGCCTCGGGGATGTCACCGGCATCGAAGGCCAGGACGTAGTGGTCATCGTCGATGCGGGCCGTCATGGTCGAGAAGGCGAATGTCAGCATCGCGTAGTACAGGCCCCGATGGACCGTGTCCCGCACGCTGGCCGACGCAGCCAGGAGATAACCCAGATAGCCGTAGGCGGTCAGGTGGTAACGGCTGCCCAGTTCCACCCCCGAACCGGGACTGTCCGCGCACAGGGCGGCCAGATTGCGGATCACCGCGAGTTCCTGACTGGCCTCGACGACGGTGTCGATGTCGGTCAGGCAGGAGGCATCGAGGTGAGAGCCCGCCAGCACCGCCTCGGCAGGGCTGCCGCGCCGGGCCGCCCACTCACACATGATCGCTACCGAAACCGCAGTGCGCGGGTGGTCCCAGGGGTCGGTCATGGCCGCTATGACCCGGTTGGTCGATTGGAGGACCGGGGAGCTGGGCAGTGCCTCCTGATCAGCGGATTCGGCGAGGACCGACGTCATGACGCCCAGTTTTGCCGACCTGGGGAGCGGGGTCAACGAGGGCATGAGCCGCCGAAGTGGCCGGAAATGTCGAGTTGTGGCCGGGACGGTCCTGTCGGACGGCGCGCCACCGCTCTACGGTTCGGGGGAGTGATTCAGATCTCAGTTCGCCCGCAACTGTGTCGGATGACACGCGAGGAGACGCTCTGTGAAAGTCAAGGCCGCTGTCGTCGAGGAAATCGGCGCACCATGGACGATCTGCGAGGTTGACCTGGGGGACCCGGTTGCCGGTGAGGTGCAGGTCAAACTGGCCGCGTCGGGCCTGTGCCACTCGGACGCACACGTCGTCGCCGGCAGCAGCCCGGTGCCGTTCATGCCCGTACTCGGCGGGCACGAGGGTGCCGGCGTGATCACCAAGGTCGGGCCCGGGGTCACCGGACTGGAGGAAGGCGACCACGTCGTCCTCGCCTTCATTCCGGCGTGCGGCACGTGTCCGTCGTGCGCCACCGGTCTGCAGAACCTCTGCGACGAGGGCGCCGGGCTGCTGACCGGCCAGGCTGTCTCCGACAAGACGTACCGGGTGACCCGCGACGGCCAACCGGTCATCCAGATGTGCCTGCTCGGCACCTTCGCGCCGTACGTCACGGTCAGCCAGGCCTCGGTCGTCAAGATCGAGAAGGATGTGCCGCTGGAGGTGGCTGCCCTGCTGGGCTGCGGAGTCTCCACCGGCTGGGGCTCGGCGACCGAGATCGGCGACACCCACCCCGGCGACACGGTCGTGGTGATGGGCATCGGCGGCGTCGGCATCAACGCCGTGCAGGGTGCGAAGTTCGCAGGTGCCCGGTTCGTCGTCGCGATCGACCCGGTCGACTTCAAGCGGAAGAAGGCGCTCGAGTTCGGCGCCACCCACACGTTCGCCTCCGTCGAGGACGCCGCCGCCGAACTGCCCGACCTCACGTGGGGAAAAATGGCTGAGGTCACGATCATCACGGTCGGCGAGATCAAGGGCGAACACATCCAGCAGGCGCTGAGCTTGACCGGCAAGGGCGGACAGGTAATCGTCACCGGCATGGGCGATTTCACCCAGTCGACCGTCGACCTCAATCTGTTCGAGCTGACCCTGCTGCAGAAGCGGGTCCAAGGGGCGGTGTTCGGCGGCGTCGGACCCCGCACCCAGATCCCGAGACTCCTCGATCTCTACCGCTCCGGCAATCTCAAGCTCGACGAACTCGTCACCACCCGCTACCGCCTGGAAGACATCAATCAGGGCTACCGGGACATGTTCGACGGCAAGAACCTTCGCGGCCTCGTCGTCTACTCCGACACCGACTACTGAACCGAACAGGGGGAATCAATGCAGATCCAAGACAGCAACTACATTGACGGCAAGTGGGCGGTTTCGAGCGGCAGCACCCGCATACCCGTCATCAACCCGGCGAACGACGAGGTGATCGCCGAGGTGGTGGCCGGCACTGCCGCAGACGTCGACGTCGCCGTCGCAGCCGCACGTGCCGCGTTCCCGGCGTGGTCGGCGACGCCGGTCGGGCAGCGCGCGGATTACCTCACCGCGATCGCCGGCAAGTTGGCCGAGCGGTCCGAAGACCTGGCCCGCACCATCTCATCCGAGATGGGTTGTCCCATCACGATTTCCCGGGCAATCCAGCTGGGGCTGCCACTCAACAGTTTCGCCGAGGCCGCCAACATCGTGCGCGAGTACGAGTTCGAGAACGAATACCGCGGATCGACGATCGTGCGGGAACCGTTCGGCGTGCTGGGCGCCATCACGCCCTGGAACTACCCGCTGCATCAGATCGCCCTGAAGGTCGCATACGGATTGGCCGCGGGAAACACCGTCGTCGTCAAACCCAGCGAGGTGACGCCGCTGTGCGCGCTCGCGCTGACCGAGATCATCGACGAGATCGGTCTGCCGCCAGGCGTGTTCAACCTGGTGTTCGGCACCGGGGCGGATGTCGGCGAGGCGATCGCCGGGCATGACGACGTCGATATCGTCAGCTTCACCGGGTCCACCCGGGCCGGCCGGCGCGTGCAGGAAGTCGCCGCCCGCACCGTCAAGCGCGTCTCGCTGGAGCTCGGTGGCAAGAGCCCCAACATCATTCTTGACGACGCCGACCTGGAATCGGTGGTGCCCGCATCGGTCAAGACGATGATGCTCAACTCCGGGCAGACCTGTTCGGCGCTGACCCGCATGATCGTCCCGCGCGACAGACTGGCCGAGGTGGAGGCACTCGCGAAGGCGACTGCCGAAGCGCTGCCGGTCGGCGACCCGAGCGACGAAGGAACCGCACTGGGGCCGCTGTCGTCCCGAGCACAGCAGGAGCGGGTGATCGGCCATATCCAGACGGCGATGAGCGAAGGGGCACGTCTGGTCACCGGCGGCGACACCGCAACCGACGGGCCCGGTGCCTTCGTCCGGCCGACGGTGTTCTCCGACGTCACCGAGGACATGACGATCCACCGGGAGGAGGTCTTCGGCCCTGTTCTCGCGATCGAGGCATACGACTCGGTGGACGACGCGGTACGCATCGCCAATGCAACGGATTACGGCCTGGCCGGGGCGGTCTGGTCCGCGTCGCCGGAACGTGCCGAGAGCATCGCGCGCCGGATCCGGGCCGGCCAGGTGCAGATCAACGCAGGCGCATTCAACGCCAACGCGCCCTTCGGCGGATACAAGCAGTCGGGCAACGGGCGTGAGGCGGGCCGGTACGGGCTCGAGGAGTTCCTCGAGATCAAGTCGATCCAGCGGTGATCTGATGTCGCTGGAACCGGTGACCCAGGCACTGCTGGCGCAACTGGCCGAGACCCGTGATCCGCCGATCCACGAAGGTACGCCGGCGATGGCGCGGATGGCCGGGCCGATCTTCGCGGGCATGAGCGGACGCGGACCCGACGTGGCCGCGGTGCACAACGTGAAGCTCGCGGGTGAGGACGGCGGGAAGTTCCGGGTCCGTGTCCTCGCCCCGGAGGGCGAATCCCGTTCGGTCATCGTGTATTTCCACGGCGGTGGTTGGGTGATCGGCGACATCGATCTGCAGTACGACCACGTCGGCCGGCACCTGGCGAACCTGACCAACTCCACCGTGGTCCTGGTGAACTACCGCAAGGCGCCCGAGCATCCGTTCCCCGCCGCGCTGGAAGACAGTTGGATCGGATTGTGCTGGGCCGCAGCCCATGCAGCTGAGTACGCACCCGTCGGTGCACCGTTGATCGTCGCCGGAGACAGCGCCGGAGGCAACATCGCCGCGGTGATGACGCGGTGGGCCCGCGACCGGCAGGGGCCCAGGATCGACTACCAGACACTGATCTACCCGGTTACTGACTGCGACTTCGACCGGCCGTCGTACGTCGCGCTCGAGAATCAGCTGATGCTCGGCCGGGACACCATGATCTGGTTCTGGGAGCACTACCTTCCGGACCCGGCGCGGCGCACGAACCCGGACGCCTCACCGTTGCGGGCGACCAGCCTCGCCGGTCTCCCGCCCGCTCTCGTCTATGTCGCCGAGTACGACCCGCTGCACGACGAGGGCGTGGCTTACGCCTCCGCGCTCGCCGACGCCGGGGTGCGTGTGACGTTGGAGGAGGCAGCCGGCGAGATGCACGGGTATTTCCAGATGGCGAACATCCTGCCCGGTTACCAGACCGGAATGTCGTTGGTCGCCAACAACATCAGTTCGTTCCTCGACACGTACCGGTCCGACCGAAAGGCGGTGTGAGTGGTGGCCGATCACGACGTGATCATCATCGGTGCCGGCTTCGCCGGCCTCTACCAGCTCTACAAGTTGCGTGAGCTCGGATTCGACGCACGCGTCCTTGAGGCCGGACCGGAGGTGGGTGGCACCTGGTACTGGAACCGGTATCCCGGGGCTCGCTGCGACATCGAATCGATCGAATACTCGTACTCGTTCGACCCGCAGTTGCAGCAGTCGTGGAACTGGACCGAGCGTTACGCTGCTCAGCCGGAACTGCTCGCCTACGCCAAGCATGTTGCCGACCGCTTCGACCTCCGTCGCGACATCACCTTCGATACCAGGGTTGTCGCGATGGATTTCGACAGCACCAGAAACGAGTGGACCGTCACGACCGAAGCGGGCGCCCAAATCAGCGCGAACTTCGTGATCGCGGCGACCGGATGCCTGTCCAAACCGTTGATGCCGTCGTTCGAGGGACTGGAAGATTTCGCCGGTGACGTCCTCTGGACCTGGGACTGGCCCGCCGACGGCGCGGACCTTGAGGGCAAGCGGGTTGCCGTCGTCGGCACCGGTTCCTCTGGCGTGCAGACGATCACCGCGATCGCACCGGTGGTGGGCGCACTGACCGTGTTTCAGCGCACGCCCCCGTACGCCGTCCCGGCGCAGAACCGCCTGATCGCCGACGAGCTCGCCGATCTCAAACAGCGTTACCCACAGTTTCGCGACGTCAGCCGCCTGTCGCGGGGCGGCGCGCAGTGCGGCGACGGTGCGGCGCTGCCCCCGTTCTTCGGCGATCTCGACGGCGGCACCTCCCGTGCCGAGCTCGACCGGCGCTGGGATGACGGCGGCTTGTGTTTCCAGCAGTCGTTCTACGACCTGCTGTTGGATCCGGTCGCCAACGAGACCGCCGCCGAGTATGTGCGCGAGCGAATTCGTCAGAAGGTCACCGACCCTCGGCTCGCCGAGAAGCTGACGCCGCGCGGCTATCCGATCGCGGCCAAGCGGATGTGCGTCGACACCGGTTACTACGAGGTCTACAACCAGGACAACGTGGAGCTCATCGACCTCAACGACGAACCGCTGCACCGGATCACGGCACGCGGCATCCTCGCCGGTGACACCGAGCACGAGTTCGACGTGATCGTGCTGGCCACCGGATTCGATGCCATGACCGGCGCGCTGAACGCCATCGACATCCGGGCCGTCGACGAGACCGGCGCCACCCACACGCTTCGGGAGAAATGGGCCGCGGGCCCGCGGACGTATCTCGGCTTGATGTCGGCGGGATTCCCGAACCTCTTCACCGTCACCGGGCCGCAGAGTCCCTCGGTGCTGTCCAACATGCTCACCTCGATCGAGTACCACGTCGAGTGGATCAGTGCCGCACTGGTGCACCTGCGCGAGCACGGCCTGAACCGGATGGAAGCCGACATCGGGGCCGAGGACAACTGGGTGAACATCACCAACGACACCGCCGACCTGACCCTGCTGCCGCAAGCCGCGTCCTGGTACATGGGTGCCAACGTGCCCGGTAAGCGACGGGTGTTCCTGCCGTTCGTCGCCGGTGTCGGCGTCTACAAGCAGATCGGTGACGGCGTGGCCGTGGCGGGTTATCACGGATTCGAGATGGTCTGACCCAACTGCTGGGTGATACTTCTCGGGCGAAGTTTGTGGCGTGAGAAGAGGCAGATGACCCAGCAGGACCAGATCGACGGCGAACCGAGCTCCGTCGCGACTCAGGAGGCCCACCCCATGAAGCGGGTGGCGTTCGCCAGCTTCGTCGGCACGGCGATCGAGTTCTACGACTTCTACATCTACGGCACCGCCGCGGCGCTGATCTTTCCCCACGTGTTCTTCCCGAACATGAGCCCCACGATGGCGACCATCTCGTCACTCGGCACGTTCGCGGTCGCATTTCTGTCCCGCCCCATCGGTGCGGCAGTGTTCGGCCATTTCGGAGATCGGTTGGGCCGCAAGAAGACTCTGATCGCCACGCTGTTGATCATGGGGTTGTCGACGGTGTGCGTCGGGCTGGTGCCCAGCTCCGCGACCATCGGCGTCGCCGCCCCGATCATCCTCCTGGCCCTGCGACTGCTCCAGGGGTTCGCCGTGGGTGGCGAATGGGCGGGGTCGGCACTGCTGAGCGCCGAGTACGCACCCGTCGGGAAGCGCGGTATGTACGGGATGTTCACCCAGCTCGGCGCCGGCGCCGGTCTTGCGGTGAGCAATCTGGTGGTCTTCATCGTGAGCCTGACCATCGGCGAGAAGAGCGCGGTCTTTCTCGACTGGGGCTGGCGGTTGCCGTTCTTGTTCAGCGCAGTACTGCTGATCGTGGCGCTCTACGTGCGGCTCAGCATCGACGAGACACCCGTCTTCGCCCGGGAACAGGTGACCGGCGGTGTGCCCAAGGCGCCGCTGAGCGAACTGTTCCGGACCCAGACCCGGCAGGTGGCGCTCGCCGCGGGTTGCATGGTCGGCATTTTCACCATGAGCTTCCTCGGTGGCACCTACCTGATGAGCTACGCCAGCACACCTATCGGGCATCCGCGCAGCCTCATCCTCGGTGTCGGTGTGCTCGCCGGCGTCGCGCTGATGGTCTTCTCGGCGATCTCGGCGGTGCTGTGCGACCGGTACGGCCGGAGGCGCGTCATCCTTGCCGGCTTCGGGCTGGCCCTGCCATGGGCGTTCGTCGTGATGCCGCTGATCGACTCCGGTTCACCGGTGGGTTTCGCGGTGGCGATCGCCGGCATCTTCTGCATCTTCGGCCTGTCCTACGGGCCGATCGGATCCTTCCTGCCTGAGATCTTCGCCACCCGATACCGCTACACCGGCGCCGGCCTGTCGTTCAATCTGGCCGGCATCGTGGGCGGAGCGATACCGCCGCTGGTCGCCGGTGCTCTGGTGGCCACGCTCGGTAGCTGGGCTGTTGGGGCGATGATGGCGGTATTCGTCGTCGTCAGCATCGTCTCGACGCTGTTGCTGCCCGAGACGAAGGGAACCGAACTGGACGCCGTGATGAGTGACACTGCGAGGTGACCGTGGCCGGTCGGAGGTTTGCGGCCTGCTAAGCTGCCTGGCAGTTCGACGTCCTTTAACGATCCGTCCCGAGAGGCGGAGAAGGAGGTCAGAGTCACCTCATGGGCTCTTCAGGTACCGACCGGGAATTGTTGTCTGCGGCGGACGTCGGCCGCACCGTTTCCCGGATCGCTCATCAGATCATCGAGAAGACCGCCCTTGACGATCCCGCCGAACGCGAACGGGTCGTTCTCCTCGGCATCCCCACGCGCGGTGTGACCCTCGCCAGGCGGTTGGCCGCCAAGATCAACGAGTTCGCCGATGTGGCGTTGCCCGTCGGTGCGCTTGACATCACGCTCTACCGCGACGACCTCAACTTCAAGCCGCCGCGACCACTGGCGGCCACCTCGATCCCGCCCGGCGGCATCGACGACGCCGTCGTGATCCTCGTCGACGACGTGCTGTACTCCGGCCGCTCGGTGCGCTCGGCGCTGGATGCGCTGCGTGACATCGGTCGCCCGCGGGTGGTGCAACTGGCGGTGCTCGTCGACCGCGGTCACCGGGAACTGCCGGTCCGCGCCGATTACGTCGGCAAGAACGTGCCGACCTCGCGCACCGAGAGCGTCCATGTGCTGCTGTCCGAGGATGACGACCGTGATGGGGTAGTGATTTCGAAATGACGAACGCTTGCGTGAGGAATCGACCGCTATGACGACACGTCATCTTCTGTCGGCAGCGGATCTGAGCCGGGATGACGCTACGGCGATCCTCGACGACGCCGACCGGTTCCGCGAAGCACTGCTGGGCCGCGAGATCAAGAAGCTGCCCACGCTGCGCGGCCGCACCGTCATCACCATGTTCTACGAGAACTCCACCCGGACCCGGGTGTCGTTCGAGGTCGCGGGCAAGTGGATGAGCGCCGATGTGATCAACGTCAGCTCGTCGGGATCTTCGGTGGCCAAAGGAGAGTCGCTTCGCGATACCGCGCTGACCCTGCGTGCCGCCGGCGCCGACGCCCTGATCATCCGCCATCCTCACTCGGGCGCCGCGCAACAGCTCGCCGAGTGGACGGCCGAGGAGACCGGCGGTCCCAGCGTGATCAATGCCGGTGACGGAACCCATGAGCACCCGACGCAGGCCCTGCTCGACGCGTTGACCATCCGCCAGCGTCTCGGCTCCATCGAGGGTAAGCGTGTGGTGATCGTCGGCGATGTGCTGCACAGCCGCGTCGCCCGTTCGAATGTGTCGCTGCTGAGCACCCTTGGCGCCGAGGTGGTGCTGGTGGCGCCGCCCACGCTGCTGCCGGTCGGGGTGTCCGGGTGGCCGGTCACGGTGTCGCACGACCTGGACGCCGAGTTGCCCGCAGCCGACGCGGTGTTGATGCTGCGCGTGCAGGCCGAGCGGATGAACGGCGCGTTCTTCCCTTCGGCCCGTGAGTACTCGGTGCGCTACGGATTGTCCGAGAAGCGTCAGGCCATGCTGCCCGGTAACGCCGTGGTGCTGCACCCGGGACCGATGGTGCGCGGCATGGAGATCGCGTTCCCGGTTGCCGATTCCTCGCAATCGGCTGTTCTGCAACAGGTTTCAAATGGTGTCCACGTGCGGATGGCGGTGCTGTTCCATCTGCTGGTGGGCGCGGATCGGGAGGCGATCAGCGTATGACGCAGCAGGTACTCATTCGCGGTGCACGCCTCTACGGCGAAGGCGACCAACTCGACGTACTGATCGCCGACGGCCAGATCGCCGAGATCGGCTCTGCACTCAAGGCGCCCAAGGGCACCGAGGTGATCGAGGCCGCCGGCCAGGTGCTCCTGCCGGGCTTCGTCGACCTGCACACCCATCTGCGCGAGCCGGGCCGTGAATACGCCGAGGACATCGAAACCGGTTCGGCCGCCGCGGCTCTCGGTGGCTACACCGCGGTGTTCGCGATGGCCAACACCGATCCGGTCGCCGATTCTGCGGTGGTCACCGACCACGTGTGGAACCGCGGTCAGCAGGTGGGCCTGGTCGACGTGCACCCGGTCGGTGCGGTCACCGTCGGTCTCAAGGGTAAGCAGCTCACCGAGATGGGCCTGATGGCCGACAGCGTCGGTCAGGTGCGGATGTTCTCCGACGACGGTCTGTGCGTCGATGATCCACTGGTCATGCGGCGGGCCCTCGAATACGCCACCGGCCTGGGGGTGCTCATCGCCCAGCACGCCGAAGAGCCGCGGCTGACCGTCGGCGCGGTCGCCCACGAAGGGCCCAACGCGGCCAAACTCGGGTTGGCGGGGTGGCCGCGCTCAGCCGAGGAATCGATCGTGGCCCGCGACGCGATCCTGGCCCGCGATGCCGGTGCCCGGGTACACATCTGCCACGCCTCCACCGCCGGCACCGTCGAACTGCTGAAGTGGGCCAAGGCGCAAGGTATTTCGATCACCGCCGAGGTCACGCCGCACCACCTGCTGCTCGACGACGGCAGGCTGGCCGGCTACGACGGACGCAACCGGGTCAACCCGCCGCTGCGGGAATCGAGTGATGCCGTTGCGCTGCGGCAGGCATTGGCAGACGGGGTCATCGACTGTGTGGCCACCGATCACGCGCCGCATGCCGAGCACGAGAAGTGCTGCGAATTCTCGGTCGCCCGTCCGGGCATGCTCGGCCTGCAGACCGCGCTGTCGGTGGTGGCCGAGACCATGGTGCGTCCCGGCCTGCTGACCTGGCGCGGGGTGGCCAAGGTGATGAGCGAGGCGCCGGCAGCCATCGTCGGCCTGCCGGATCAGGGCCGGCCGCTGGAGGTGGGCGAGCCCGCCAACCTCACCGTGGTCGATCCCGATGCGACCTGGACGGTCGAAGGTGACGAGCTGGCCAGCCGGTCGGACAACACGCCCTTCGAATCGATGACGCTGCCCGCGACCGTGACCGCCACACTGTTGCGGGGCAAGATCACTGCGCTGCACGGGAAGTGTCTTCCGGCGGGCAGGAGCGCAGCGACCCGGGGATCGGCGCCGTGAACACCCCCACGCTGATCGCATCGCTGATCCTGGCCGCGCTGCTGGCTGTGCTGATCGCTTTCCTGATCCGCCAGATGATGCGCGGCTGGCTGCATCGCGCGCAGCGCCAGGCCGAACTGATCGGAACCCTGCCGCCGCTGCCCGACACGGTCAGCGCATCGATCATCCCGCCCATGAAGGGCATGTACGTGGGCAGCACGGTGGTGCCGCACTGGAACGACAAGGTGGCCGCCGGCAGCCTGGGCTTCCGGGCCAAGGCCGTGTTGACCCGTTACCCCGAGGGAATCATGTTGCAGCGCAGCGGGGCCGGTCCGGTCTGGATTCCCGCCGAGTCTGTCACCGCGATCAGAACCGAGCGTGGGATCGCAGGCAAGGCACTGACTTACGACGGAATCCTGGCCATCAGGTGGAGGTTGCCCTCGGGCACCGAGATCGACACCGGGTTCCGCGCCGACAATCGCGCAGAGTACGACCGCTGGCTGGAGGAAGAGGTATGACGAACAATCGGAACGGCAAGGCGGTCCTGGTACTGGAGGACGGGCGCGTCTTCACCGGTACCACATTCGGTGCGGTCGGGCAGACCCTCGGCGAGGCGGTGTTCTCCACCGGCATGTCGGGCTATCAGGAAACGCTCACCGATCCCAGCTACCACGGTCAGATCGTGGTCGCCACCGCACCGCAGATCGGCAACACCGGGTGGAACACCGAAGATGGTGAAAGCCGCGACGACAAGATCTGGGTGGCCGGTTACGCGGTGCGTGATCCCTCCCCGCGGGCGTCAAACTGGCGTGCCAGCGGAACCCTCGACGACGAGCTGGTCCGTCAGGGCATCGTCGGTATCGCCGGGATCGACACCCGGGCAGTGGTGCGCCACCTGCGGACCCGCGGTTCGATGAAGGCGGGGGTGTTCTCGGGGGATGCGTTGGCGACGACCGACGAATTGGTGGCCCGCGTACTGGACCAGCCCTCGATGCTGGGCGCGGATCTGGCCGGCCAGGTGAGCACGCAGAGTTCCTATGTTGTGGAACCGGAAGGCGGCCACCGGTTTACGGTTGCGGCAGTCGACCTGGGCATCAAGACCAACACCCCGCGCAACTTCGCGCGACGCGGGATCCGCAGCCACGTGCTGCCGTCATCGGTGAGCTTCGATCAGATCGCCGATCTCAAGCCGGACGGGGTGTTCCTGTCCAACGGCCCCGGCGACCCGGCCACCGCCGATCACATCGTCGCGGTGACCCGCGAGGTTCTGAGTGCGGGAATCCCGTTGTTCGGCATCTGCTTCGGCAACCAGATCCTGGGCCGCGCTCTGGGCCGGTCCACCTACAAGATGGTGTTCGGCCACCGCGGCATCAACATCCCGGTCATCGACCACATCACCGGGCGCGTGGCGATCACCGCCCAGAACCACGGGTTCGCTCTTGAGGGTGAGGCGGGGGAGAAGTTCGACACCCCCTTCGGCACCGCCGAGGTCAGCCACACCTGCGCCAACGACGGTGTGGTCGAAGGCATCCGGCTGGCCGACGGCCGGGCGTTCTCGGTGCAGTACCACCCGGAGGCCGCGGCCGGCCCGCACGACGCCGAGTACCTGTTCGACCAGTTCGTAGACCTGATGGCAGGAGAGAAGTAAATGCCACGTCGCTCTGACCTCAACCACGTGCTGGTGATCGGGTCCGGCCCGATCGTCATCGGCCAGGCCTGTGAGTTCGACTATTCGGGTACTCAGGCCTGTCGCGTGCTGCGATCCGAGGGGATCCAGGTCAGCCTGGTCAACTCGAACCCGGCGACGATCATGACCGACCCCGAGTACGCCGACAACACCTATGTCGAGCCGATCACCTGGGAGTTCGTCGAGAAGGTCATCGTCCAGCAGGCCGAGCGCGGCAACAAGATCGACGCCGTCCTGGCGACTCTCGGCGGGCAGACTGCGCTGAATACCGCAGTGGCCCTGCACGACAACGGCGTCCTCGAAAAGTACGGCGTCGAGATGATCGGCGCCGATTTCGAGGCCATCCAGCGTGGTGAGGACCGGCAGAAATTCAAGGACATCGTCGCCAAGGTGGGCGGTGAGTCCGCGCGCAGCCGTGTCTGTTTCACCATGGACGAGGTCCGCGAGACCGTCGCCGATCTGGGGCTGCCCGTCGTGGTCCGGCCCAGCTTCACCATGGGCGGCCTCGGATCCGGCATGGCGTACTCGGCCGAGGACGTCGAGCGGATGGCCGGTGACGGTCTATCCGCCTCGCCGACGGCCAACGTGCTGATCGAGGAATCCATCTACGGCTGGAAGGAATTCGAGCTCGAGCTGATGCGTGACCACCGCGACAACGTCGTGGTGGTGTGCTCGATCGAGAACTTCGACCCGATGGGCGTGCACACCGGGGACTCGGTGACCGTTGCCCCGGCGATGACGCTGACCGACCGCGAGTACCAGAAGATGCGCGACGTGGGCATCGACATCCTGCGTGAGGTGGGCGTCGACACCGGCGGCTGCAACATCCAGTTCGCGATCAACCCGGAAGACGGACGGCTCATCGTCATCGAGATGAACCCGCGCGTCTCGCGGTCCTCGGCTCTGGCTTCGAAGGCCACCGGGTTCCCGATCGCCAAGATCGCGGCGAAGCTGGCCATCGGCTACACGCTCGACGAGATCGTCAACGACATCACCAAGGAAACCCCGGCCTGCTTCGAGCCCACGCTGGACTACGTCGTGGTCAAGGCGCCGCGGTTCGCGTTCGAGAAGTTCCCCGGGGCTGACGCCACGCTGACCACCACGATGAAGTCGGTCGGCGAGGCGATGTCGTTGGGCCGCAACTTCATCGAGGCCCTCGGGAAGGTGATGCGGTCGCTGGAGACCAGCCGGGCCGGCTTCTGGACCGGGCCGGACCCCGACCTGACGGTCGAGCAGCTGCTGACCGGCCTGCGCACCGCCGTGGACGGCAGGCTCTACGACATCGAACACGCACTGCGTCTGGGCGCCAGCGTCGAGCAGGTGGCCGAGGCCTCCGGCGTCGACCCGTGGTTCATCGAGCAGATCGCCGGACTGGTCGCGCTGCGCGTCGAACTGCTGGAAGCGCCGGTGCTCGACTCCGAACTGCTGCGACGGGCCAAGCACAGCGGCCTGTCGGACCGCCAGATCGCCGCTCTGCGGCCGGAACTGGCAGGTGAGTCCGGGGTGCGCGCGCTGCGCCGCAGGCTCGGCATCCATCCGGTGTACAAGACCGTCGACACCTGCGCGGCCGAGTTCGACGCCAAGACGCCGTACCACTACAGCAGCTACGAGCTCGACCCCGCGGCCGAGACCGAGGTGGCCCCGCAGACCGAGAAGCCCAAGGTGCTGATCCTGGGATCGGGCCCGAACCGCATCGGTCAGGGCATCGAGTTCGACTACAGCTGTGTGCATGCCGCGACCACACTGAGTGCGGTCGGCTTCGAAACCGTGATGGTCAACTGCAACCCCGAGACGGTGTCCACCGACTACGACACCGCCGACCGGTTGTATTTCGAGCCGCTCACCTTCGAGGACGTGCTGGAGGTCTATTACGCCGAGGACGCCTCGGGCAAGGGCGAGGACGGGACCGGTCCCGGCGTCGTCGGGGTGATCGTGCAACTCGGCGGCCAGACGCCGCTCGGTCTGGCCAAGCGTCTCGAAGACGCCGGAGTTCCGATCGTGGGCACCGGGCCCGAGGCCATCGACCTGGCCGAGGACCGTGGTCTTTTCGGCGAAGTTCTGGTCAACGCCGGTCTGCCGGCCCCGCGGTTCGGTACCGCCACCAGCTTCGAGCAGGCCCGGCGGATCGCCTCCGACATCGGCTACCCCGTGCTGGTGCGCCCCTCCTACGTGTTGGGCGGGCGCGGGATGGAGATCGTCTACGACGAGGCGACGCTTGAGGGCTATATCGCCCGTGCCACCCAGCTGTCCCCGGAACACCCGGTGCTGGTCGACCGGTTCCTCGAAGACGCGATCGAGATCGACGTCGACGCGCTGTGCGACGGCAACGAGGTGTACATCGGCGGCATCATGGAGCACATCGAGGAGGCCGGCATCCACTCCGGTGACTCGGCATGCGCGCTGCCCCCGGTCACCTTGGGGCGCAGTGACATCGAAGCGGTGCGCCGCGCGACGGAGGCCATCGCCCACGGCATCGGCGTGGTGGGACTGCTCAACGTGCAGTACGCGCTCAAGGACGACGTGCTCTACGTCCTGGAGGCCAACCCCCGCGCCAGCCGTACCGTGCCGTTCGTTTCCAAGGCCACCGCGGTGCCGCTGGCGAAGGCCTGTGCTCGGGTGATGCTGGGTGCCACCATCGCCGAGTTGCGCACGGAGGGCCTGCTGAACAAGACCGGCGACGGGGCCGCCATTGCCCGCAATGCGCCGGTGGCGGTCAAGGAAGCCGTGCTGCCGTTCCACCGGTTCCGCCGGGCCGACGGTGCGCAGGTCGACTCGCTGCTGGGACCGGAGATGAAGTCGACCGGCGAAGTGATGGGCATCGACCACGATTTCGGTACCGCGTTCGCCAAGAGCCAGACCGCGGCCTACGGGTCGCTGCCGACCTCGGGCACCGTCTTCGTGTCGGTGGCCAACCGTGACAAGCGGTCGCTGGTGTTCCCGGTCAAGCGCCTGGCCGACCTCGGATTCCGGGTACTGGCCACGGAGGGTACCGCAGAGATGCTGCGCCGCAACGGTATTCCCTGCGACGAAGTGCGCAAGCACTCCGAGGAACCGCACGGAGATGCGCCGCTGCCGTCGTCGGTCGACGCCATCAAGGCCGGCGAGGTCGACATGGTGATCAACACGCCGTACGGAAATTCCGGGCCGCGCGTCGACGGTTACGAGATCCGTTCGGCCGCAGTGTCGATGAACATCCCGTGCGTGACGACGGTGCAGGGTGCCTCCGCCGCGGTGCAGGGCATCGAGGCGGCCATCCGCGGCGACATCGGCGTGATGTCACTGCAGGAACTGCACAGCGAGTTGGAATCGCGCTGACCATGGACGCTTTCGGGCAACGGCTGGCCACCGCGGTGTCGGAGCGGGGACCGCTGTGCCCCGGCATCGACCCCCATCCCGAACTGCTGCGGGCGTGGGGCCTGTCCACCGATGCCGACGGACTGGCCGCGTTCAGCGACATCTGCGTGGCGGCGTTCGCGGGGTTCGCGATGGTGAAGCCGCAGGTGGCGTTCTTCGAGGCCTACGGCTCAGCGGGTTTCGCGGTGCTCGAACGCACCATGGGTGCGCTGCGCGAGGCCGGGGTACTGGTGCTGGCCGATGCCAAGCGCGGGGACATCGGCTCGACCATGGCCGCCTATGCGGCGGCCTGGGCCGGTGATTCGCCACTGGCGGCCGACGCGGTCACCGCGTCGCCGTATCTGGGATTCGGTTCGCTGCAGCCGCTGCTGGACACCGCCGCGGCCAATGGTCGTGGGGTTTTCGTCCTGGCTGCGACCTCCAACCCGGAAGGGCCGAGTGTGCAGCGCGCGATGGCCGGGTCGCGCACCGTGGCTCAGTCCATCGTCGATTCCGTCGCTGAGGTGAATCGGATCGCCGCTCACTCCACCGGATCGGTCGGTGTGGTGGTCGGGGCGACCGTGACGGACCTGCCTGATCTGAGTGCGCTGGGCGGGCCGGTGCTGGTGCCCGGTGTTGGTGCTCAGGGCGGGCGTGCCGACGCGCTGGGTGGGCTCGGCGGGGCCCGACTGGTCCTGCCCGCGGTGTCCCGCGAGGTGCTCCGGGCCGGTCCCGCGGTGGCCGATGTGCGCGCGGCCGCCGAGCGCCTGCGTGACGAGGTCGCCTACCTCGCCTGACGGCGGCCGCGGATCCTGAGCGTCCGAACGATGACGAACACCGCACCGATGGCGGCGGCCGCCAACAGAGCGAGGCCGGTGAGATCCCCGCGATCTCGTTCGCGGTAGATAACTTCCTGGTAGTCGGTGTCCGAAGCAGCAGGCGCGAAGCCGTAATCCCCGTCGATCGATGCGGGGGAGTCGATCGTGTCGGTCCACCGGGTCAGGTAATTCCCCGCTTCGAGGAACGTATCGAGCTCGCGGATCCCGCTCGATATGCGTCCGGCGAACTGCAGCTCGGGCTTTCGTCCGGAGACCGGGAATGCGGTCGGATCCATGCGGTGGTTGGCCAGCACATACAGGTCGACGGCCAGCGGGAGTTTGGCCGCACGGGACAGGCGCATCGGGTAGATCACGGTGTCGGAGGCGAACGACAACCGCAATGGCTGCAGATTCCCGGTCAGGGTCTGGCCGGCCGCGTCGGGAAACAGCTGAATGGCCACGATCTCCCAACCACCGGCGATGTAGGGCGTGAGGTCCTCAGCGAGGCTCGGCGGCTGCGGAAAACCCTTCTCCGACAACCACGACGCCAATGCGTGGGGATCGTCAGAGGCCAGCCGGGTGACATTGAACGGCCCGAGTCGCTGCTGGCTGCGCACCGTGACCTCGTCGGGAGCGGCGGCGCTGACAAGGCCGTCTCCGCGCTGGGAGACCATCCCCGACAACCAACCGAACGACGGCCACCAGGAGTCGCGATACTCGATACGCGGTGCCGACAGCGCGGCCAGTGCACTGAACACGGCCGGTTCGCCGAGCGTGACCTCGGCCTCTGACGGCACCGGCATGATCCAGGCAGCCTTCGACGAGCCGCCTCGCACGTTGAACGACATCAGGATGTCCTCGGTGACACCGTCCCACGCGACGAGTGCACGCTCGTCGGCGACGCTGGCGCCCGCACGGTCCGGGATGTACGCGCCGCACCCACAAGCCCAGGCCGGGGCTGCGACGTTCGCTGTCAATCCGATCAACAGCAGGATGAGTACCGCGCTCGCCGATCGGATCACGGTCATATCGTATGGGGTTGCAAGGCATCGAAGAGACGGAAAAAGCGGGCCGTCCCGGTGGCGGCCCGCCTTTTCGTCAGCACTCCTCGGTTTGCCCGATTGGGCGGCCGTATCCTCTCGACGAGAATTGCTCGGATACAACCAGTTTGGTCAGTGCGTTGCCAGATGCGATGCGGCGCACCGGGTCACAGCGGGATCCAGATTCCGAAGAACCAGAAGCCCCATCCGTTGAAGTCCGGGTTGAACAGCGGTGTCACCCACCTGCCGTTGTAGTTGAACGGCTGGTGGTCGAAACGGCCCTGGTCCATCCCACGCCAGGACAGATCGGGGGGCGGCGGGCCCCAGTGCCCACCGCGGTCATCTGGTCCGCCGTGGTCGCCGGGCCATCCAGGTCCTCCGGGGCCGCCTGGCCCGCGGTCGCCGGGTCCGCCGTGGTCGCCCTGCCATCCAGGCCCGCCATGGTCACCCGGTCCGCCGGGGTCGCCTGGTCGATCGGGGCCACCGGGGCCGCCCGGACCGCCAGGATGACCGGGCCCACCGGGTCCCCCCGGTCCTCCCGGGCCCTGGCAGTTGCCGAAGTTGCACGGTGGCCCGGGTTGGGCGGCCGCGAGCCCGGTCCCGGCGCTCAGGGTGGCGGCTCCGAGGGCCACCGCCAGGGCAGAAGCGCAGGTGAGACGCTTGATGTTCATGTCCAGCTTCCCTTCACGGGCGTCAGATACCCGATCATCGGAGGCTATTTAGCCGAGCTGTGTAATCGCTATGCGGCAACTAGGCGGGGGTTAGGCGTCGTGCATACGCCGACGTTTGACGTGCGCGTCACCCGTTCCGACACGCCCGACACGCCGTGACCAGCGAAAACTTTTTTTACCCGCCGGTAATCCCAGGTTTTGGGGGCACCGCCGAGGGGGCGGGGCAACTTCGGACTTAGCTGGCGGGTCCTCGAAAACCATTGACTTGCAGGAATATCCGGCCTCCGGGGCCGCCTGGATCGATGCTGAGTCGTGATTTCGGCGAAAAACCGGCGCCCGGCGGAGCGCACTACACGCTGGGCTTTTAGCGCCGTAACCAGGGGGTGGGGTTAGCGTTCGTCAGCCAGCGTGGGTACGGTCGTCGTCGCTGGCTGGTTTGCACTCCAGCCGTACAAAACAAGTGATGGCCGAAGAGAAATCGCCAGGAGACGGAGGAAACCGTGGCCCTTCCCCAGTTGACCGACGAACAGCGCGCGGCAGCGTTGGAGAAGGCTGCTGCCGCACGTCGAGCGCGAGCCGAGCTCAAGGATCGACTCAAGCGTGGCGGCACCAACCTCAAGCAGGTGCTCACCGACGCCGAGACCGATGAGGTCTTGGGCAAGATGAAGGTCTCCGCGCTGCTGGAGGCCCTGCCCAAGGTCGGCAAGGTCAAGGCGCAGGAAATCATGACCGAGCTGGAGATCGCCCCGACCCGCCGTCTGCGCGGCCTCGGTGATCGTCAGCGCAAGGCCCTCCTGGAGAAGTTCGACCAGTAGAGACGCCCGCATTGAGCGCTGGTAGAGGGGCCGGGCAACAGGCATCGACGGCTCCGGTCGTCGTGTTGTCCGGTCCCTCCGCCGTCGGGAAGTCCACCGTGGTCCGCTGCCTGCGGGAGCGGCTTCCCGACTTGTATTTCTCCGTCTCGGTCACGACCAGGGCACCGCGCCCCGGCGAGGTCGACGGAGTCGACTACACATTCGTGTCCAAAGAGCGGTTTCAGCAGCTGATCGATGACGGTGAGCTGCTGGAATGGGCTGAAATCCACGGTGGTTTGCAGCGCTCGGGGACGCCGGCGCAGCCGGTGCGAGAGGCCACCCGGGCCGGGCGCCCGGTGCTGATCGAGGTCGATCTGGCCGGGGCGCGCGCCGTCAAGAAGGCCATGCCCGAGGCGGTATCGGTGTTCCTCGCACCGCCGAGCTGGGACGAACTGGTCAACCGTTTGTCCGGTCGCGGCACCGAGACGCCCGAGGTGATGGCCAGGCGATTGGAGACGGCGCGGGCCGAAATGGCCGCGAAATCCGACTTTGACCAGGTTGTGGTGAACCGCCAGTTGGATACCGCATGCGCTGAATTGGTATCCTTGCTGGTGGACAGCCGATGACTCATCGTGCCGGGACCGACGCGATCGGATCCGCGAGCCACCAGCACGCTGTTCAGTAACCGCATTCACGCAACCGCCAGGAGACTTTTTCGTGAGCACCCCGCACGCCGATGCGCAGCTGGCCGCTGCGGACGACATCGATTCGTCCGCCGCCAGCGCCTACGACACGCCGCTGGGCATCACCAACCCGCCCATCGACGAGTTGCTGGACCGCGCGTCGAGCAAGTACGCGTTGGTGATCTACGCCGCCAAGCGGGCGCGTCAGATCAACGATTACTACAACCAGCTCGGCGACGGCATTCTTGAGTACGTCGGCCCTCTGGTCGAGCCCGGTCTGCAGGAGAAGCCGCTGTCGATCGCGATGCGGGAGATCCACGAGGACCTGCTCGAGCACACCGAGGGCGGCGAGTAGCCAGGCCAGGGCCGGAGACGTGAGCGCGGGTAAGCGAATCGTCGTCGGTGTGGCCGGCGGCATTGCCGCCTACAAGGCGTGCACCCTGGTCCGCCAACTCGCCGAGGCGGGCCATTCGGTACGCGTGCTGCCCACCGAGTCGGCTCTGCGCTTCGTCGGCGCCGCCACCTTTGAGGCCCTGTCGGGCAATCCCGTGCACACCGGTGTGTTCACCGATGTGCACGAGGTTCCGCACGTCCGCATCGGGCAGGAAGCCGATCTGGTGGTCGTCGCACCCGCGACCGCCGACCTGCTGGCGCGTGCCGTGGCAGGCCGCGCCGACGACCTGTTGACCGCCACTCTGCTGACGGCGCGATGTCCGGTGCTGTTCGCGCCCGCGATGCACACCGAGATGTGGTTTCACCCGGCCACCGTCGACAACGTGGCCACATTGCGCCGTCGGGGCGCGGTGGTGCTCGAACCGGCCTCCGGCCGGCTCACAGGCGCCGACAGCGGTGCAGGACGGCTCCCCGAGGCCGAAGAGATCGCCACGTTCGCCCAGTTGCTGCTGGAACGGGGCGACGCCCTGCCATATGACCTGGCCGGCGTCAAGGCGCTGGTGACGGCCGGCGGGACCCGTGAGCCCATCGATCCGGTGCGGTTCATCGGCAACCGCAGCTCGGGCAAGCAGGGATACGCCGTGGCCCGGGTTTTGGCCCAGCGCGGCGCCGACGTGACGCTTGTCGCGGGTAACACCGCCGGTCTGGTCGACCCGGCCGGCGTCGACGTCGTACACATCGGTTCTGCCGCCCAGTTGCGGGACGCGGTGTCCAAGTACGCCCCCGAGGCCAATGTTCTGGTGATGGCCGCCGCCGTCGCCGATTTCCGGCCCGCAAAGGTAGCCACCAGCAAGATCAAGAAGGGCAGCGCCTCCGAGCCCAATTCCATCGACCTCGTCCGCAACGACGACGTGCTCGCCGGTGCAGTGCGCGCCCGGACCGAGGGACAGCTGCCGAACATGCGGGCCATCGTCGGCTTCGCCGCCGAGACCGGCGATGCCAATGGCGACGTGCTGTTCCACGCCAGGGCCAAGCTCCAGCGCAAGGGATGCGATCTGCTGGTGGTGAACGCAGTGGGGGAGAACCGTGCGTTCGAGGTGGACAACAACGACGGTTGGTTGCTGAGCGCGGACGGCGCCGAGGCTGCACTCGAGCACGGTTCGAAGACGCTGATGGCCACCCGTATCGTGGACGCGATCGGGGCGTTCCTGGGCAAGCACGACGGGTGACGTCACGTACTCAATGTGCGGATAAGGGTTGCGCATCGGCGTCCCACGCGCTTGGGTGCAACAGGGCATAGATATTATTCGCCTAACTAAGTAGTTTTGAGACTGAAAACTTTTTCAGATCGGCAAGGAAGGAAGCGGACCGTGAGCGAAGGTCGCCTGTTTACCAGTGAGTCGGTAACCGAAGGGCACCCCGACAAGATCTGTGATGCGATCAGCGACTCGGTGCTCGACGCGCTGCTGGAGCAGGACCCCAAGTCGCGGGTCGCGGTGGAAACGCTGGTGACCACCGGCCAGGTGCACGTCGCCGGCGAGGTCACCACCTCCGCCTACGCCGACATCCCGAAGATCGTGCGTGACCGCATCCTGGAGATCGGTTACGACTCGTCCACCAAGGGCTTCGACGGCGCCTCGTGCGGTGTGAACATCGCCATCGGCGCGCAGTCGCCTGACATCGCCCAGGGCGTGGACACCGCCCACGAGGCGCGTGTCGAAGGAGCCGGCGATCCGCTGGATTCCCAGGGCGCCGGTGACCAGGGCCTGATGTTCGGGTACGCCATCGGCGACACCCCCGAGCTGATGCCGCTGCCTATCGCACTGGCCCACCGGCTGTCGCGGAGGCTGACCGAGGTCCGCAAGAACGGCGTGCTCGATTACCTGCGCCCGGACGGCAAGACGCAGGTCACCATCCAGTACGACGGCAAGACCCCGGTGCGGCTGGACACCGTGGTGCTCTCGACGCAGCACGCCGACGGCATCGACCTCGACGGCACCCTGACCCCGGACATCCGGGAGAAGGTCGTCAACACCGTGCTGGCCGATCTCAACCACGAGACGCTGGACACCTCCGATTTCCGCCTGCTGGTCAACCCGACCGGCAAGTTCGTGCTGGGCGGGCCGATGGGTGACGCCGGCCTGACCGGCCGCAAGATCATCGTCGACACCTACGGCGGCTGGGCCCGTCACGGTGGCGGCGCCTTCTCCGGCAAGGATCCGTCAAAGGTGGACCGTTCGGCCGCGTACGCGATGCGCTGGGTGGCCAAGAACGTCGTCGCCGCCGGCCTGGCGGAGCGCGTCGAGGTCCAGGTGGCCTACGCGATCGGCAAGGCGGCCCCGGTCGGCCTGTTCGTCGAGACGTTCGGCACCGAGACCGTCGACCCGGCCCGCATCGAGAAGGCCATCAGCAGCGTGTTCGATCTGCGCCCCGGCGCGATCATTCGTGACCTGGACCTGCTGCGGCCGATCTACGCCCAGACGGCGGCCTACGGCCACTTCGGGCGCACCGACATCGAACTGCCCTGGGAGCAGCTCAACAAGGTCGAGGACCTGAAGGCCTCGGTCTAGCAATTCCTGCCAACAGCCCCCGATCGCTGATCGGGGGCTGTTGTGTTTCCCCGCGCCATCGCCGCGAGACCAACGCCATGGTCGTGATTCTTCGGGCGGAGCGACCATGGCGTTGATCTGGGCGGGGTTGATCAGGTGCGGTAGCGCTCTACGACGCGGCCGGCGAGTGTGCGTGCGCGCACCAGTCCGGCATCGGTGCCGAACAGCTCGCGACGGGTGTTGCCCGCACACAGGTAGGCATCGACGCGGAAGGCGTCTTCGGCAGGATCGGGTGAACCCGCTACGGAGAATTCGTTTTCCAGCAGATCCAGCCACTCCTGCTTGAGATTTCGCACCGCGTCGGCCACGGGGCCGGTGCGACGCCCGAACTCGACCGATGTCGCCGATACGAAGCAACCGCCGGGGAACACCTCGGCGCGCAGGTACGCCAACCAGGAATCGAGAAGGGCAGCGAGCCGCGCGGCTCCGGGCGGACAGCTCAGCGCCGGACGGATTACGACGTCGATGTAGACCTGGCGCGCTTCAGCTACTGCGGCCAGTTGGATCGCCTCCCGGTTGTCGAAGACCGTGAGGATTCCGCTTTTGCTCACCCCGGTCGAGGTGGACAGGCCACCCACGGTAATCCCGTCCAGGCCGTGTGTGGTGGCGATGTCTGCAGCAGTACGCGCGACCAGGCGACGGGTGGCATCGCCACGCGCTCTCCGCCCGTCAGCTGCAGGCAAAACGGTCATCAGTTCACAGTAGCCACACTCTGGACGTGGGGTGGCCGAGTCGCGTACGGTCGACATTGGCCAATATACGACCGATCGGTCGTATTGATCGGAGGGGTAATGACCACCAGCTTCAAGGCGCTACTGGAACGCCAGATCGCCATCGAGACAACATCTTCCGTGGTCTGGGAGATCATCCGCGACGTCCGACGCATGTCACAGTGGAGCCCGCAGGTGATATCGGTGAAGCTGCGCGAACCCGACGATGACATCCGGCTGGGTTCCACGTTCACCAACCTCAACCACCAGGGTGAGCTTGAGTGGATCACGCACGGCGAGGTGGTGCGGTACGAGCCGGAGAAAGAGATCGCCTTCCGCATCGCCGAGAACTATGCGATCTGGTCGTTCTCGATCAGCGCTGACGATGCCGGTGCCACGGTGCTGACACAACGGCGCGAGACCCCCGACGGAATATCGCAACTTTCGCTCGATCTGACCGAGTCGCACCTCGGCGGACAGCAGGCCTTCACCGAACAACTGGAAGTCGGAATGGAGCAGACCCTCGCCGCCATCAAGGCATGCGCCGAGGCCTGACGAGCTAGGAGGTGAACGCGTAGTCGTCGAGGTCGAAAGTCCTGCTGCGCCAGTAGGCTTCGACTGTGGTGGCGGGCCTCAGTGGCACGTCACCGTTGCGGTCGAAGTAGTAGCTGTTGGCCAGGTTGCAGCTGTCCTGCCAGAAGATCTGGCGGTGACGCTTGCGCATCATCTCCGCGAAATACCGGTCGTTGGCCTCCTGGCGGACCTCGACGCGGCGGGCCGCACGACGGTCGGCCTGCGCGATACACCGCACCAGATGCCGGGTTTGGGCCTCGATCAGCGCGAAGTACGACGACCCGACGTAGCCGTACGGGCCCATCACCGAGAAGAAGTTGGCGAATCCGGGGACGCTGACGCCTTCGTAGGCCTGCATTCGGTGCTGCATCCAGAACTCGCTGAGTGACTGTCCGCCCGACCCCACGATCTCGAAGGGCAGCGCATCCACGTCCATCACCTTGAAGCCGGTGGCCAGGATGAGCACGTCAACGTCGTGGCTCTCCCCGTCAGCCGTCGCGACACCGGATCCGGTGATCTTGTCGATCGGTTCGGTGACCAACCGGACATTGTCCCGGTTGAAGGTGGCCAGGTAGCTGTTGTGGAAGCCGGGTCGTTTACATCCCACCGCGTACCGCGGTGTGAGTTTGTCGCGTACCTCGGGATCACCGACCTGTTGGCGCAGATAGGCCCGTCCGGCTGCGCCGGCGCGCTGGGCGAAGGGGTTGATGGTGAAGTACTGCGCGGCCAGCGGGAAGGTGAATTCCACATACGCCTGGCTGATCAGCCGGTGCAACGTCCGGCCGCCGGGCAGCCGCATCAGTCTGCGCGCGATCGGTGGGATCGGCACGTCGAACTTGGGGAAGCACCAGATCGGTGTCCGTTGAAAGACGGTGAGCTGCTCGACCTTCGGGGCGATCTCGGGGATCACCTGGACCGCAGAGGCACCGGTGCCGATGATGGCCACCCGTTTGCCGGTGAGATCCTGGGTGTGGTCCCACCGGGCGGTGTGCACGGTGGTCCCGGCGAAGGAGTCCACGCCGTCGATCTCCGGCAGCTTCGGGATGGTCAACACGCCGCTGGCATTGACCAGGAATCGGGCCGCCAGTATCGCGCCCGACTCGAGTTCGGCCCGCCACAGGTTCTCGTCGTCATCGAAGACCGCTCGTGTGACGGTGGCGTTGAACCGGATCCGGGGGCGCAGGCCGTATTTGTCGACGCAGGTGTCGGCGTAGGTGCGCAACTCGTTTCCGGGGGCGTAGGTGCGGGACCAATCCCGCGACTGTTCGAACGAGAACTGGTAGGAGAACGATGGGATATCCACGGCCACACCGGGATAGGTGTTCCAGAACCAGGTCCCGCCAGCCCCGTTGCCGGCCTCCAGAATCTGGTAGTCGTGCAGGCCGGCCTTGTCCAGCGCGATGGCCGTGCCGATGCCGGAGAATCCGGCGCCGATGATGAGCGTGTGAAAGTCGGGCATCAGGCCACCTCCCGGCTGCGTCCGATCATGTGGACGCCGTGTTTGGGTCGCAATGTCAACGTAGCCTCCATCTCCACCGAGTGGTCAGGATCGAGATCGAAAACGAACCGTTGGCTCATGATCGCGGCAATCAACACCATCTCCATCAGGGCGAAACTCTGGCCGATGCAGATCCGGCGCCCGCCGCCGAACGGCAGGTATGCCGAGCGCGGCCGGTTCTTGGCGGCGTCACCGAGAAATCGGTTGGGGTCAAAGGTGTCCGGATCGGGCCACCACCGCTTGTCGTGGTGAATCTGATGAATCGGGATGATGACCGTCGTGCCCGGACGAATATGGTGGCCGTCGATTTCGTCGGGCTCGACCGCCTCGCGCGCGATGATCCATACCGCGGAGTGACAACGCTGCGACTCCTGTAGACACGCAGTGGTCCACGGCATCCGGGTCAGGTCGCCGTCCGTCGGACGGCCCGCTCCCAGCACGGAGTCCACCTCGGCCAGCATCCGGTCCCGGGCGTCGGGGTGGCGCGCCATCAGGTACCAGAACCACGACATCGCGTTGGCCGTAGTCTCGTGCCCCGCGAGCATGAAAGTCAGCGCTTCGTCCCGGACCCGCTGGCGGGGCCAGGTGCCATCGTCCGCGCCGAACAATACGTTGAGCAGGTCGGCCGATTCGGTGGGGTGGGAGAGACGCTCGTCGAGCACGGCGTTCACCGCGGCATCCAGGGCCAGGGCGATGCGCTGACCTTCGCGCAGCGGCGGCGGCAGCGGGATCCCCGAATACGTGCTCGCCGCCATGGCGTCGTAGACCGGGCGGGGGAGCAGGCCCAAAAGACCCAGCCGGGCCAGCTTCTCGGTGCGCCTGAGCCCGCGCGTGGTGAGGTCTCGCATGCTGTGGACGATCGGTCCGAAATCCTGGCTGAACAGGGCGTTGGACACGACCCGCAGAGTGGTTTCCACCATGGCGGCATGCATGTCGAACCGGACGCCGTCACCGCCTTCGGCGAGTTCGTCGGTGGCTCGCGCGATCGGGGCGATCATCAGGTCGACGATGTCGTTGAGATGACGACGTGCGAACGTCGGGTTCAGCGCCGCGCGGTGGTAGGCCCAGGAGTCACCCTCGTCGGTCAGCAGATTTATCCCCGCTGCGGCACGGATCGGTTCGTACTCGTTCGATTTGACGTAGCGCAGGCGCGCTTGGTGCAGCACGTGGTCGACGTAGTCAGGATGCGCGATCGATACGAAACGTCGTCCTGCGCAGCGGTATCGGGTGATATCGCGGCCCTGAGTGCGGGTCAGGAAGCCGCTGTCGGTGCTGAATCCGACCGTGATCGCCTCGCGGGTCATGGTCCACGTGCTCAGTCGTGCCGCCGGTGCCGCCATGAATTCAGCGTATGAATGACAAGGGGAGCGGGGAATGGGACTATCGGACACAGAGTTGGGATTTTGGGACAGCGGGCGGGGAGCCAATGGCCAGGTCAGGATCGATCTCGCGGTCAACATGGTCGGCCGATGTATGCCATCCGATCCACGCCACCCGCGTGTTGTGCGAGGTGGCGGTCGAGCGCGGAGTCCCGGCGGCGCAGGTCCTGGCCGGGACCGGCATCACGCCGGCAGACCTCGATGATCCCGACTGCGTGATCAGCGCACACGACGAGATCCTGGCCGTCCGTCGGCTGCAGGCTCGGCTGCCCGACGCGCCCGGACTGGGGGCCGATGTGGGTGGCAGGTCGGCGCTGACGCACATGGGCCTGTTCGGGTTCGCGGTCATGTCGTGTGCCACGTTGCGTGAATTGTTCAGCATAGGGATGCGCTACTTCGCCCTGACCACATTGCAGATCGATCTTCAGCTGTTCGAGGGCGTCGACGAATGCGTGCTGGAACTCAACGTGGACCACCTGCCCGGCGATGTCCAACGCTTCTTCATCGAACGTGATGTCGCCGGAATTGTCGCCACGACCGCAAGTTTCGCCGCTCCGGTGGTGGCCCAGTACGCCGACCGCATATTCGCCGAGGTGTCGATCGATGAGCACGTACTGCAACCGTTACTGACCCTGATGCCGCTCCCGGACGTGGCGTTCGGCCGTGCCCACTCCCGACTGCACTTCCCTCGCGCCATGCTGGACGAGCCCCTGCCACAAGCCGATCCCTACACCCTCGATCTGTGCATCGCTCAGTGTGACGTGCTGATGCAGCGCTACGAGCAACGTCGTGGGATCACTGCGGTAGTGCGCAGCAAGCTTTTTCGAGACCCCGGCCGGATTCCGGCACTGCCAGAGGTCGCCGCCGAACTGGGTGTCCATCCGCGAACCCTGCGACGCCGCCTGGCCGACGAGGGAACCACGTTCCGGGCACTGGTCAACGAGGCCCGGTCAGCGCTCGCCGTCGATCTGCTGTGCAGCGTCGGGCTGACGGTCGAGGAGGTTTCGCGACGCCTCGGCTACAGCGAGACCTCGACGTTCTGCCATGCGTTCAAACGCTGGCACGGCATGCCACCCAGTGCGTTTCACGCCGTGGCACACATGTGAATCGGGCGCAGGGCGCCCGTGGCCCCCTGCGCGGCACGGTCATGTTGCCGCGGATTACTTGATGTCAGTAACGAGCAGGGGATTGGTCTCGGCCATCTTCTCGAGTACCTGAAGCGTGCCCGCGACGCCGTTGTCCAGCGCTTGTGCGGCGGTAACCGTGTCGTCGGAAACTCCGACAAGCTGTACGAAGCGCAGGCGGCCCCCGCCGGTTTCGACCTGCGCGAGTTGAGGGTCTTCGACGAACATGATTGCGGTCAGGTCGGTTTGGGGATCACCGAGCGTGATCGGGCCACCGACCTTGATGCGGTGACCGATGTCCAGCGCATCTGTCCCGCTGAAAACCAGGTCACCCAGCCGTTGGAGGAGACGCAGCGACCAGGTGGGGACTTGTGCTGGCAGCGGTTGGGTGAGGTCGATGTCGGCGGCCACGCGGAAGGTCCACTCAAAGTCGGCCCAGGTGTCATCCTCGTCGGACGATGGGTCGGACGCGAACACGTTGGAGAACCCGTAGGTGACCAGATGCCAGTGTGGCTGTGGGGCAGCCGTATTCGGGTACGCGGTGATTCCCCAAATGCCTTGGCCGGGTAAGCGCGCATCGGTGCGGCCGAAATGAGGTGCGACATCGCCCAGCCCTGGGTACAGCCGCGCGAAGGCAGCATCGATTGCGTCCCATCCGGGGGCCGAATCCGCAGACATGGGGTCCGACGTCACCTTGCGGCGGTCGAAACGTTGTCCGAGCGGTTTGGACGGCAGTATGCCGAAGACCAATCCGACGTACGGCAGCAACGAGAGCAGGCTCATCCATCCGGACAGGTTGGCGTCGTGGAGTCTGCGGACCAACAACGCCCAATTTGGAGTCGCGCCCCCGAGTATGACGATGGCGGCGAGTACCAGCGCCAGGCCCCCGAGCGTGCCGTTATCTCCCGCGACCGCGACAAAAACTCCGCAGAGGAGGAGGGCCAAGGTGTATGCGAGCGCGCCCCACCAGTATTCGCTGCGTGAAGCGCGGCCGGAGAAACGCGCGTAGCTGCGGAGATAGCGCGACACTGCCTGGGCGAATGTGGCTCCGTAGAGCGGCAGTGTGAGGTCTCGTGGATCGGTCGCTCCGAGAGGTTCGGACGGATGCTGCGCTTCGGTGGAGGATTCTTCGCTGCGGGTCATTGGTCCTCTGCTCGATATTCGGTTGTGCGCGGAACCGTCCGGTTCCGCCGTCCCGTCAACGGACGGCTGAGATCACAGCGGACGCTAGCACCGTTGCGCCAAGCAATGTATGCAATGTTCTGCCATGTCCGCGAACAACCCGACACGGCGTCACACTCATCCGATTGAACGGCCCGTGGCCGCATTCCGTTTCACACTGGACGGGGTCCGGCGGCGAAAAGGGGTGCGATCACGATGGGATCCGATGACGTTCCAGAGCTCAACCGCAGGAGAACGCTGCTGGGGCTGGCTGCGGTCGGTGGTGTGGTGGCCGTGGGGGTGGGCGGGCTCGCCGAAGCAGCGGGCTGGCTACGGCCCGACGCGCTGACACCGGCAGATTTCGCCGACCGCTTCGAGCAGGTCTCCGGCCTTCACAAGGGATTCCGCCGCAACCACGCCAAGGGTCTGGCCGCGACGGGAACGTTCACCAGCACGGGCGCAGGCGCCCAGGTGAGCCGGGCGGCGGTGTTCAAACCCGGCACGGTGCCCGTCGTGGGACGGTTCTCGCTGTCCGGGGGGCTGCCCGATCAACCCGACAAACCCGACACGGTCAGGGGGCTGGGTCTGATGTTCCGGCTGCCCGACGGCGAGCAGTGGCGCGTCGCGATGGTGAATCTTCCGGTGTTCCCCGACAGCACCCCGCGGGGCTTCTATGACCGGATGCTGGCCTCGCGTCCCGTTCCAGAGACCGGCAAGGCGGATCCGCAGGCGATGGCGGCGTTCCTGGCCGACCACCCGGAGACCGCCGCGGCGATGAAGATCATCAAGCAGGCTCCGCCGAGTGCAGGGTTCGCCGACAGTACGTACCGCGGCCTCAACGCGTTCCGAGCCACCGATGCCCAGGGCGAGACGACGGCGATCCGGTGGGCGGCCGTGCCGATAACAGGGGAGCCGCCTGCCGGGCAGCCCCACGGCGACGACAGGAACGTCCTCTTCGACGCACTCATCGACACCGTTGCCCGTGGCCCGGTCAGCTGGAAGCTCATCCTCACCCTGGGCGACCCCACCGACCCCACCCATGACGCCACCCTGCCGTGGCCGCAGAACCGCGCCACCGTCGATGCGGGCACCATCACCATCGACGCCGTGCAGACCGAGGCCCCCGGCAACGCCCGCGACATCAACTTCGACCCGCTCGTGCTGCCCGACGGACTGGCCGTCTCCGACGATCCACTGCCGAGCGCACGGTCGGCGGTCTATGCCCGCTCGTTCAACCGACGGGCCCGAGAACCCAAGTCGCCCAGCGCAGTCGTCGTCCCCGGGGGTGCGCGATGACCACCGAAACGAAGCCGCCGATCACGAAGTTCAACCTGGCGGCCCGGCTGCTGCACTGGTCGATGGCGGTCATGGTGATCGCACAGTTCTTCATCGGCGTCACCATGATCGCGGCGCTCAGCTACTACCCGTTGTTGCTCGCGATCCACCGGCCGCTGGGCATCGCCATCCTGGTGTTCGCGATCGTTCGGTTGGTCAACCGGCTCACCCGCCGGTTGCCGCCGTTCCTGGCGACGATGGGCCCGTTGGAACGCCGTATCGCCAGTTACTCCGAATACCTGCTGTACGCATTGCTTTTGGCGCAACCGTTGATCGGGTGGGCGATGCTGTCGGCCGCCCAGTCGCCGGTCGTGTTGGTCGGGGCGCTGCACCTTCCGGCGATCGCCCCGCACAACATCACCCTGTACGCGGCCTTGCGTACCGCCCACACCGTGGCCGCCTACCTGCTGTTCGCGACCTTCACTGCACATATCTGCGCCGTCTTGTTCCACACCCTGGCGCTACGCGACGGGATACTCCGTCGAATGTCGTTGTGGCCCAGCAGAAACGGTCAGTCGTGAAGGGCTGCTCGTAGCGCGACCATCGCCCGGTCGAACGATTCGGTGGCTGCCGGGACCACACCGACGTAGCCGAGGTAGCCATGCACCAGAGTCTCGGCGTGGTCCAACTGCACGGGAACGCCGGCAGCAGACAACATCTCGGAGTAACGGATGCCGTCGTCACGCAACGGGTCGTGCCCGGCCACCGCGACATAGGCGGGTGCGAGTCCAGAAAGGTCCGCCGCACGGGCCGGCACCAACGTGGCCGGCGGGTCCGACAGATCCACATGCCCGGCGTACCAGCGGGAGAACCCTGTGACGGCATCGAGCCCCAGGATCGGCGCCTCGGCGTTCTCGGTGAACGACGGCAGGCTGGTGTCCCAGGTGGTGGCCGGGTACCAGAGCAGCTGGAAGCGCAGCCCCGCAACACCGGCGTCACGCATCAGCTGCGCCACGACGGCGCTGAGATTGCCACCCGCCGAATCGCCGGCCACGGCCATCCGGTCGGCGTCGACGCCCAGTTCAGCGGCGTTGGCGGCCACCCACTGCGTCGCCGCCCACACGTCGTCCACGGCGGCGGGGTAGGGGTGCTCGGGGGCCAGCCGGTACTCCACCGACACCACGACGGCGTCGGCGGCGACGGCATGCTGGCGGGCGGTGCCGTCGTAACTGTCCAGGTCACCCAGTGCCCAGCCGCCGCCATGGATGAACACCACGACCGGCAGCGTCGTGCCGTCGGCGGTCGGCGGTCGGTACACCCGAACCGGGATCGGTCCGGCCGGCCCGGGGATCTCACGGTCCTCGGTCTTCACATCGGGATGGACCGGCAACCGCGGAATCTCACTGAACTGGCGGCGGGCCTCCTCGACACCGATGTCGGTCGACAGTTGGAACGGCACTGCCTCCAGTACCTTCTGCAGGATGGCATCGACAGCTGGTTTCTCGTCAGCAACGGACATTCCGCAACCGTACGCACACCGCGTCACGGTGTGGCTGTGGGTGGTGGCCGCGGTCGTCGCGGCGGGCTACGGGGTGTTCCTGATCGTCACGGCGACGCGGTTGCCGACGGGAGCCGACCTGACGGGGCAATTCACCCTCCAACCTGCAGTGAAGGCGCTCACAGCGGTCCTGCTGGCTGCGGCCGCGTGCGCCCATCCGATCGTTCGGGAACGGCGCTGGCTCATCGGTGCGCTGCTGTTCTCCGCACTCGGCGACTTCCTGCTCGCCATCCCGTGGTGGGAGCCGTCCTTTGTCTTGGGGCTCGCGGCATTCCTGGTTGCGCACCTGTGCTTTCTGGGCGTGCTGGTGCCGCTGGCGCGGCGTTCCACCCCGCGGCTGATCGCGGTGGCCGTCACCATCCTCGCTTGCGTGGCGCTGCTGACCTGGTTCTGGCCCCGGCTCGTCGAACAGGGGATGGCCGTCCCGGTCGTCGCCTACATCGCGGTGCTCGGAGCCATGGTGTCCACCGCGTTGCTGGCCCAGCTGCCCACTCCGTGGACCGCTCTCGGCGGCGTGTGCTTCGCGGCGTCGGACGCCATGATCGGCATCAGCCAGTTCGTGCGCGGCGATCAACTGCTCGCCGTCCCGATCTGGTTCGGCTACGCGGCGTCACTGGTGCTGATCACGGCAGGACTGTTCTTCGGGCGCTCGACACAACCTCCTGCTAAACCTGCACAGTGACGATCACCCGCCGCGCCGCCGAACACGAGCCCATTGCGCGGGTGCTTCCTCTGCTCACGGTTCCGCACCTGGACCGGGAGTTCGACTATCTGGTGTCGGAGGAGCAATCTGACGACGCCCAGCCCGGTGTGCGGGTCCGGGTGCGGTTCAACGGCAGGCTGGTCGACGCTTACCTCCTGGAACGACGCTCCGACACCGACCACACCGGAAAGCTCGGCTGGCTCGATCGGGTGGTCTCGCCGGAGCCGGTGCTCACCCCCGAGGTCCGGCGGCTCGTCGATGCCGTCGCTGCTCGCTACGCCGGCACCCGTGCGGATGTACTGCGCCTGGCGGTGCCTCCGCGTCACGCCAGGGTCGAGAAGCAGACCGCGGAGGAACCGGAACCCGTCACGGCGGTCCCCGTGGACACCAGCGCCTGGGCACGCTACGGCCGCGGAGAACAGTTCCTGACCGCGGTCGGTGAGGGTCGCGCGGCGCGCGCGGCATGGCAGGCACTGCCCGGCGAGAACTGGGCACTGAGGCTGGCCGAGGCGGCCGCGGTGGCGGTGAACGCGGGGCTGGGTGTGGTCGCTGTCGTACCCGATCAGCGCGATGTGGACGCGCTGTATGCCGCAGCGACCCAACAGGTGCCGGTGTCACGGGTGGTGGCGTTGTCGGCCGGATTGGGCCCCTCGGCCCGGTACCGCCGCTGGCTTGCGGCGCTGCGGGGACAGGCTCAGGTGGTGATCGGCACCCGCAGTGCGGTGTTCGCCCCCGTGGCCAATCTCGGCTTGGTCCTGGTGTGGGACGACGGCGACGACAACCTCGCCGAGCCGCGCGCGCCCTATCCGCACGCCCGCGAGGTCGCCATGCTGCGCGCCCACCAGGTGCGCTGTGCCGCGATCATCGGTGGCTATGCGCGCAGCGCCGAGGCGCAGGCGCTGGTGCGGACCCGCTGGGCCCACGATGTGGTGGCGGCTCGGCCGGTGGTGCGGGCCGCCGCACCGCGAGTCGTCGCGTTGGAGGACAGCGGCTACGCACAGGAACGCGATCCCGCCGCCCACAGCGCGCGGCTGCCGTCCATGGCGCTGCAGGCGGCCCGTTCGGCGTTGCAGGCGCAGCACCCGGTGCTCATCCAGGTTCCGCGGCGCGGATACGTGCCCGCGTTGGCCTGTGCGCGATGCCGCGCGGTGACACGCTGCCGGCACTGCACGGGCCCGCTGGCCCTGCCGGACCGGGGGAGCGCGGCTGCCGAATGTCGCTGGTGTGGCCGGGCCGAGCCAGCATTGCGTTGTGTGCGTTGCGGTTCGGATGCGGTCCGGGCGGTCGTGGTCGGGGCCCGGCGGACGGCCGAAGAGCTGGGCCGGGCCTTTCCCGGCACGTCGGTGATCACCTCCGGCGGCGACGCCGTGGTCGATGCGGTGAAGGCCGGCCCGGCCCTGGTGGTCAGCACCCCCGGCGCGGAGCCCGTGGCCGACGGCGGCTACGGCGCCGCCCTGTTGCTCGACGCGTGGGCGCTGCTGGGCCGGCAGGATCTCCGGGCCGCCGAGGACACGATGCGCCGGTGGATGGCTGCGGCGGCCCTGGTGCGGCCGCGCACCGAAGGCGGTGTGGTGGCCGTGGTCGCCGAGTCGGCGATCGCCACCGTGCAGGCGCTGATCCGGTGGGATCCGGTCGGACATGCCGACACCGAACTCGATGCCCGCGGTGAGGTGGGATTGCCGCCGGCGGTGCACATGGCGGCCATCGACGGGACGACGACGGCGGTCGAGGCGCTGCTCGACACTGCCCAACTGCCCGACACCGCGGAAGTCCTCGGGCCGGTGGAACTGCCGCCCGGCGCCCGCCGCCCGCCGGGACTGGCCTCCGATGCCGAGGTGAGCCGGATGCTGGTCCGGGTGCCGCGTGATGGTGGTCTGGAGTTGGCGGCCGCGCTGCGCCGAGCCACCGCGGTGCTCAGCGCGCGCAAAGATCAGCAACCATGTCGTATCCAAATCGACCCGCTCCACATCGGATAGGGCGGATACTTCACCCGTTATCGGTGAGTGCCGAATCAGGAGGCTGCGATGCGCCGGGTGTGGTCGTGGTTGTTCGCGTTGGGGCTCATCGCCTTTGGTCTGCTGTGGCCGCTCGTGTTCACGGGTGGGTCCGCGTCGGGTCCCGGCCCCGTCGACCCGGTGGTGATCACCGATTACCGTGCGGATTTCACCGTAGACGCCGACGGTCGGATGACCGCGGTGGAGACCATCACCGGGGATTTTCCCGGCGGGCGGCACGGCATCTTCCGGTACTGGGATGTGGCCAACCAGAACAACTCCCGGCTGCGGCAGATACCCGAGATCACCTCGATCACGATGGACGGCTCATCGGTTCCGTATGAACTGTTGTGGGAAACCGGTAAACGGTTCCGGGTGGCCAAGATCGGCGACCCGGGCTCGACGCTGAACTGGGGCAGCCACGTTTTCGAGATCCGGTACACGATCGACGGTGTCCTCGACCCGGGACGCAACGGCGCTCACCGTCAGTTCGCCTCGAACACCGGCAACCCCGACGCGCGGTCGGCGTTCTACTGGAACGTCGTCGCGCCCGCCTGGAACAACACGATCGAGCGGGCCGACATCTCGGTCACCCTGCCGGCGGAGGTGATCGGTGCCGGTTGCAGCGTCGGATTCGGCGTCGGCAGTGCGTGCACGGAGCTGCGCACCGACGGCAACACCGTGCGGTTGTCCGCGACCAATCTGGAGCCCCACACGCCGGTGACGCTGCGCGCCGGAGTCGACATCGCCGCTCCGGCGCAGGTGAGCCTGCCGTGGCCATACACCTGGGACCGCATCCTCGGTCGGTCGGTGACCGCACTGGCGTGGGTCGCGCTGGTGGCCGTCGGGATGGGCCTGCTCGCCTACTTCTGGACGCGCACCACTGTCGAACCGCCACCGGGATTCCCGGTGCAGTACGCGCCACCCGAAGGGCTCGGCCCGGTGCAGACCGAGTACATCCGCACCGAGACCATTCCGAAGAACGGGCTCAGCGCGACGCTGTTCCACCTCGCCGAGCGCGGGCTTGTCGAGCTGCGGCAGGTCAGTGACAAGCATTGGAAGATCAAGGGCCTGGCCAAGCCCGCCGAGTGGTCCGGAGTGGATCCGGTCGCCATCGACGTGGGCGCAGCACTCAAGGTGATGTCGGTGGGCGCCGAGTTCTCCGCCAAGAACACCGCGGCTTCGGGGAAGAAGCTCAGCAAGGCCAAGGCCGACATGGCCGTTGCCGTGCGGAAGTGGGCACTCGACGGCGGATTCACGGTCAGGCGTCGTAAGGAATTGTGGATCCGCGTCGCCAATGTGGTGGCGTTCTTCGCGGCGCTGGCCGGTTTCTTCCTCTGGTTCGGCATCACATTGTGGGGGTTGCCCTTCGCAGTGTTCTTCCTGTGCTCGCTGCGCGGCTGGTCCGGGGGCGTGGGTACCCGGCGGACTCCGGCCGGTCGGGAACTGTGGTCGCGCGCAGAAGGTTTTCATCGCCTGCTGTCCACAGATTCGGCTGAGTCCAGGTTCGATTTCGCCGCGCGCAAGGACCTGTACCTGGCCTACGGCTACGCCCTGACCTACAGCGGTCGGATCTCGGGAGTCACCGAGCCCGGTGAGCTG
>NZ_LZSY01000037.1 GCF_001665625.1 Mycolicibacterium peregrinum
ATCGTCGACCCGGCCGCACTGGTCAACCACGTGCTGCCCTACAGCGAGTTGTTCGGACCCAATGCCCTTGGCACCGCTGAGCTCATCAAGATCGCGCTCACCACGAAGATCAAGCCGTACACCTATGTGTCGACCATCGGCGTGGGCGATCAGATCGAGCCCGGGAAGTTCGTCGAGAACGTCGACGTCCGCCAGATGAGCGCGGTCCGGGCGATCAACGACGGCTACGCCAACGGGTACGGCAACAGCAAGTGGGCCGGCGAGGTCCTGCTGCGCGAGGCCAACGATCTGTGCGGGCTACCGGTGGCGGTGTTCCGTTGCGACATGATCCTGGCCGATACGACGTACTCGGGTCAGCTGAACCTGCCGGACATGTTCACCCGCATGATGTTCAGCCTCGTCGCCAGCGGTATCGCACCGGGCTCGTTCTACGAGCTGGACGCTGACGGCAAGCGCCAGCGCTCGCACTACGACGGCCTGCCGGTGGAATTCATCGCCGAGTCGATCTCAACCCTGGGCGGACAGTCCGTCGAGAGCTTCGAGACCTACCACGTGATGAACCCCTACGACGACGGCCTCG
This sequence comes from Mycolicibacterium peregrinum, assembly GCF_001665625.1. GTDB lineage: Bacteria > Actinomycetota > Actinomycetes > Mycobacteriales > Mycobacteriaceae > Mycobacterium > Mycobacterium peregrinum_B. The sequence goes on from NZ_LZSY01000037.1 coordinate 581, forward strand.
GCATGGACGAGTTCACCGACTGGCTGATCGAGGCGGGCTACGCGATCGAGCGGATAGCCGACTACGGGCAGTGGATCCAGCGTTTCGAGAGCACTCTGCGGGCCCTGCCGGACAAGCAGCGTCAGGCCTCCCTGCTGCCGCTGCTGCACAACTACCAGAAGCCCGAGCGGCCGATGTTGGGCGCCCTGGCCCCGACGGACCACTTCCGGGCCGCGGTGCAGGAAGCCAAGATCGGGCCGGACAAGGACATTCCGCATGTCAGCCCGGCAGTGATCGTCAAGTACATCACCAACCTGCAGCAGCTCGGCCTGCTCTAACCCCCCCGTGCGCCCGTCCCACTGCGATGGGGGACGGGCGCACGCCGGGCGTGACCAATCTCGCAGCCACCGGACTGGGATCTCGAAATATAATTAGTTTTACTAACGTAGTAGTTAGTAGGCGCGGCAAATGCGCCGACCATAGTTATTTTGATTTGCTCAGGGGACCGATATGACCACCGAAACACGCGAGGACCGGCTCCAACGCCGCATCGCACACCTGTATGACACCGACGCCCAGTTCGCCGATGCCCGCCCCAGCGACGCCGTCAACGCCGCCGTCGCCCAGCCAGAACTGCGTTTGCCCGCCGTAGTCAAAGGCATCTTCACCGGGTACGCAGACCGGCCCGCCCTCGGGCAGCGCGCGGTCGAGTACGTCACCGACGCCGACGGCCGCACGTCGGCCCAGCTGCTCCCCCGGTTTGAGACCATCACCTACCGCCAGTTGGGCGACCGCGTCCAAGCGGTGACCAACGCCTGGCACAACCACCCCGTGAAGCCCGGCGACCGCGTCGCCATCCTCGGCTTCACCAGCGTGGACTACACCACCATCGATACCGCGCTGATCGAGCTCGGCGCCGTGTCCGTGCCGCTGCAGACCAGCGCCCCTGTCACCACCCTGCGGCCCATCGTCGCCGAGACCGAACCGACCGTGATCGCAGCGAGCATCGATTTCCTCGACGACGCAGTCGAATTGGTGCGCTCCGGTCCCGCGCCCCGCCGCCTGGTGGTCTTCGACTACCGGCCCCGGGTAGACGCACAGCGCGAAGCCTTCGAGGCCGCCAAGTCCGCGCTCGCCGGCACCGACGTTGTCGTCGAGCCGCTGGCCGACGTCCTGGACCGTGGCCGGTCGCTGGCCGATGCACCGCTGTACGTCTCCGGCCAAACCGACCCGCTGGCCATGCTGATCTACACCTCCGGCAGCACCGGCACCCCCAAGGGCGCCGTGTACCCGGAGAGCAAGGTCGCCAACATGTGGCAGATCGCCACCAAGGCCACCTGGGACGAAAACCAGGCTGCCCTGCCCGCGATCACCCTCAACTTCATGCCGATGAGCCACGTGATGGGTCGCGGCATCCTGATCGGCACGCTGAGTTCGGGCGGCACCGCATACTTCGCCGCGCGCAGCGACCTGTCGACCTTCCTCGACGATCTCGCCCTCGTGCGGCCGACGCAGCTGAGCTTCGTGCCGCGGATCTGGGACATGCTGTTCCAGGAGTACCAGAGCCGGCTCGACCGTTCCGGCGGCAGTGAGGACGCAGTGCTCGCCGAGGTCCGCGAGGACCTGCTGGGCGGACGATTCGTCTCCGCGATGACCGGTTCCGCGCCGATCTCGGCCGAGATGAAAACGTGGGTCGAGCGGTTGCTCGACATGCACCTGCTGGAGGGCTACGGCTCGACCGAGGCCGGTTCGGTCTTCGTCGACGGCTACATCCAGCGCCCGCCGGTGATCGACTACAAGCTCGTCGACGTCCCGGATCTGGGCTACTTCCGCACCGACCAGCCCCACCCGCGCGGCGAGCTGCTGGTGAAGTCCGAGCAGATGTTCCCCGGGTACTACAAGCGTCCGGAGATCACTGCCGAGATGTTCGACGAGGACGGCTATTACCGCACCGGTGACATCGTGGCCGAACTCGGCCCTGACCATGTCGAGTACCTCGACCGGCGCAACAACGTCCTGAAGCTTTCGCAGGGCGAGTTCGTCACCGTCTCCAAGCTGGAGGCAGTCTTCGGGGACAGCCCGCTGGTGCGCCAGATCTTCATCTACGGCAACAGCGCCCGCTCGTATCTGCTGGCCGTCGTGGTGCCCACCGATCCCACCGCCTCGAAGCAGGCGATCGGCGATTCACTTCAGGAAGCGGCCCGCACCGCCGGGTTGCAGTCGTACGAAGTTCCTCGTGACTTCCTCGTGGAGACGACGCCGTTCAGCCTGGAGAACGGTCTGCTGACCGGTATCCGCAAGCTGGCTCGTCCCAACCTGAAGAGTCACTACGGCGAGCGTTTGGAGGAGCTGTACACCGAACTGGCCGAGGGGCAGGCCAACGAACTGAGCGAGCTGCGGCGCAATGGCGCCCAGGCTCCCGTGCTCGACACCGTGAGCCGGGCCGCAGGCGCCCTGTTGGGTGCTGCGACAACCGATCTCGCACCCGAGGCCCACTTCACCGATCTGGGCGGGGATTCGCTGTCCGCGTTGACCTTCGGAAACCTGCTGCAGGAGATCTTCGACGTCGAGGTGCCCGTGTCGGCCATCGTCAGCCCGGCATCGGATCTTCGGACCATCGCCGAGTACATCGAGGCTCAGCGCTCCGGTACCAATTTGCGGCCGACCTTCACCTCGGTGCACGGTCGCAACGCGACCGAGGTCCATGCGTCGGATCTGACGTTGGACAAGTTCATCGACGCCGCGACGTTGGCCGCCGCACCGGGGCTACCCGGTCCGGTCAGTGAGATCCGCACCGTACTACTCACCGGCGCAACCGGTTTCCTGGGTCGTTACCTGGCCCTGGATTGGCTGGAGCGCATGGATCTGGTTGACGGCAAGGTCATCTGCCTCGTGCGCGCAAAGTCCGACGAGGAAGCCCGCGCACGGCTCGACAAGACCTTCGACAGCGGCGACCCCAAGCTGTTGGCGCACTACCGGAAACTGGCCGCCGACCACCTCGAAGTGATCGCCGGCGACAAGGGTGAGGCCGACCTCGGCCTCGACCAGGCGACCTGGCAGCGCCTGGCCGAC
>NZ_LZSY01000038.1 GCF_001665625.1 Mycolicibacterium peregrinum
AACGCCATCTTGGATGCCTGCAGTGTCCAGACAGTCTCCGGTGAGTGGTCGGGCGGCGGGGCGGGGCTGCGTGACCGCTTGTTCTTCGCCGTGCTGGCCGAAACCGGCATGCGCATCGGTGAAGCACTATCGCTGCGCCACAGCGATTTTCATATCGCCGGTGGCGGCACCCCGTCGATACTGGTGGCGGGCCGTGATGATCATCCGCACGGGGTGCGCGCGAAATCGGGCCCGCGCCGGATTTACATCGGCGACGATCTGGTCGCCCTCTACACCGAGTACGTGTGGCAGTTGGTGGCCGCCGGCGCGGATGTCACGGTCGGCGATCTGGCGTCGTGTTTCGTGTTTGTCAACCTGGTGCGAGGCGTGCGCTATGCCCCGCTGCGACCGGAAACCATCTACGACAAGGTGGATCTGATCACCGCGCGCCGAACCGGCGTGCTGCCTGAGCAGTGGACGCCGCACTGGCTGCGCCACACCCACGCCACCGCGTTGTTGCTGGCTGGGGTGGATGTGCATGTGGTGATGCGTCGTCTCGGTCACGCCGACGTGCAGACCACGTTGTCGACCTACGGGTGGGTGACCGCCGACGCCGAGATGCGCACGCTGGCCGAATGGAAGAACTATGTCGCTGGGTGGAAGGTGAACCGTGACGGGCAATGACAGTCCTGCACCAGCGCATACCCCACCGACGCGCGGTGCCGCCGGGGATCGGTGGACACAGCAGTGGCAACAAGTGCCGCCGCAGTGGCGCAGGCTGGTCTATCACCTGGATACCGGCCCGGCCAACACGGTCTTTCAGCGCAACCCGCGCTACCGGCCCACCCCGGACGGCCACGACTTCACCCCGCAGGGTGTGCCGCAACGGTTGTGCGAGGAGCTCGCGTGGTGGGTGTGGCTGTGTGGACACGAAGAACGTCGCAAGATCGAACCGTCGCTGCTGAAATGGACCAGCGGTGCACTGAGCATCGCCGCCGCCGACTACCACCAACGGCACCGGCGTTACCCGGTCAGTGTCGCTGATCTGAGCGCCGAGGCCATCGTGCGTCACGGGGTACGCGAGTTCGAGCGCCGCACCGGTCGGCTGCCCTCGGCCGGGTTTCGGCGCAACGTGGCCAGTTTCATCGAGCACCTGCACCTGTACGTGTCGGTCCGCTGCACCGACCGGCCATGGTGGGCTCATGACATCTGGGATCTGGACGCTGATCCCAGAATCCCGCAGCGTGAGCACGAACCCTGCCA
>NZ_LZSY01000039.1 GCF_001665625.1 Mycolicibacterium peregrinum
CACATGATCTTGGCGATCCAGGCGTTGTAGTCCCGCTGCCCGTAGATACCGAAGGTGTGCAGCTCATTGGCGAAATCAGTATCAATCTCGGCATGTGCGGGAGCGGCGAAGGCGATTGCCGCCGCGGCACCGATCACTGCCAGCCCTGCAAGCTTCATGCGGTGAATCTTAGCCCATCTAAGCCTGTTTCGGGTGCGCGGTTGGTTCAGCCGATCGCCGACAGCAGCGGGACATATTGCTCGGCGCTCGTCAGCGAACCGTGATGGCCGACCAATGCCGACTCCAGGGGTTCGACTCGGCGTCTCAGCAACGCGGCTGAGCTGCGCGCGGCGGCGACCACATCGCCGATGCGGGAACGGACGTCGTCACGTACCCGAGGGCCGAACCAGCCCGCTCCGATGGCCTCGTCCCGCGACATCACCCACGCCGAATCCGCCAGGGTGGTCCGCCATGCGGTGAGGACGTCGTCGGCCGCGCCCGCGGCGGTGTAGACGTGCCGGGCGCGGGCTTCACCACCGACCGCGACCACCCCGTTGCGAAGTGGTTCGCACTCGTCGACGTCGATCGCCGCCGCTGGGTCCACGGCGACCATTCCGTGGTCGGCCACCACTGTCAGCAGGCATTCCGACGGCAGAGCTTCCAGCACCGACTCCACCAGGCGGTCGACCTGGCGCAACTGCATCCGCCAGGCCGGCGACCCGGGCCCGTGTAGGTGGCCCACCAGGTCGAGGTCGGCGTGGTAGCCGTAACAGAAGCCGCCGCCTGCGACGGCCGCGATGCTCTCGGCGGCGAGATCGCCGAGAGCGTGCACGCCGACATAGCGTCCGCCGCGCAGCAGCGCCCGGGTCAAACCGGATCCGGCGTGCTCGGCGCCCGAGACGATCGAGACCTCGAATCCGGCCGCCGCGGCCCGTTCGAACGTGGTGGGCAGCGGTTGGATCTGTTCGGGCACCACGCGGTCGCGAAGGTCGGGCCCCCACGGATGGGGGCGCCACCTCAGCGCGTTCATCACATCGAATTCTGGACCGGCCTCTGGGACCCGGAAGGAGTAGCCGACAAATCCGTGCTCACCCGAGCGGCTCCCGGTGCCGATCGCCGCCAGCCCCGCTGCCGTGGTGGACGGGAACCCGACGTGCAGGGTCCGGTGGGCGGCATCTGACATGGAGGTGAGTACGGGTGCGTCGGCGGCATAGGCGGCGAGCAATTCGGCGCCGAGTCCGTCGATCAACAGAACGCATGCTCCGCGGATCGGACCGGGCCAGACGATCCGCGCGTCGAACCCGGGTATGCCCATCGCAGCGAGCACGGACGGGACCACGTCAGCCAGGTGGGGTGCATCGGGATCGGGACTTGCAGGCTCCACACCCGCGAGCGTGCCACAGATCACGCCGGCGGGATCTGTCGACGCAGACCTCGGCCCAAGGGCGCCAGACCACCGCGCCGTACCCGGTACCCTGGGTTTTCATGAAGCCGATGAAAGCCGTGATCCTCGCTGCCGCCCTGGTGGTATCTGCAGGCGGGGCGTTCACTGGCATCGCCAGTGCCGATCCGGTCGTTCCGGCTCCAGGTCCCGCGCCGGGGCCCGTGCCCGCGCCGGGCCCGCCCCCCGGTCCCGTCGACGCGGCGCCGGCAGATCCCGCGGCCCCCCCAGCGGCCCCCGCGGCCGCGGCGGGCGGAAAAGCGATCGACCACGACGGCCTGTTCATGGTCGGTACCGATATCCAGCCGGGCAACTACGCCTCGGCCGGGCCGGTCGAGGGTGGCACCTGCTATTGGAAGCGCATGGCGGATCTGCACGGCGGCGACATCATCGACAACGCGTTCACGAAGAAGCCACAGGTCATCACGATCGAGGCGACCGACAAGGCGTTCAAGACGAGTGGTTGCCAGCCGTGGCAGCCAACCGACGCAGCCCCCGACACCCCGGCCAACGGCACCATCCCGGCCTTGGTGGGCGGCGCCAAACTGCGCGCGTGGATGGACAGCCTGAACAACAACGCCCGTAACTACGACGGTTCCTCGGTGCCGATGCCCTGACAGCTCGGGCTCGATGACCTGCCCGGCAGGATCAGCCCGGCGGAATCAGCGGCGGCCGACAGACATTGCCGGTCGGGTCCCACCACCAGCCGTTGTCGCACATCGGCGGTGGAGGAACCACGGGCGGTCGACACGTATTGGCCACCGGGTCCCACCAGGCGCCGTTCTCACATCCGAGCGGCACGACCGGCGGACGGCACACATTCGCCACCGGATCCCACCATTCTCCGGCACCGCAGTCGGCCCAGCTGACCGCTGGTGTGGCGACCGTAACCACTGCCATCAGACCGAACGGCGCCAGTACCGCGCCGATACCCGCAGCGCAGCGGCCGATGATGCTGGTCATCTCACACCTCCCCGAGAGATCACGTGATTCGAGCCTATCGGCGCACTGAGCGGACTGCCAGGAATCGGACACGCCGGGTCGGCGCCGGCCACGAGGATCCGCGAGGACGTCGACGCGGGCAATTGCTTTGCTGCACAAGATCACCCGAGCCGGTGTTCGGGCAGCCCGGCGTGTCGTCCAGCAGATGCACACCGCGCGGGAAGCGCAACCCGCACGGGCGCGCTGCTAGTCTGCGAGAGCTGCCGGTTGCGCGAATCGCGGGTCGATCCGCCCGGCCAGCCGCGGCGGGAACGTGACGAAACAGCTCGGTGGATACGGAAAAGGGTGTTGTGCGCGGCGCAGAGATCAAGGCCCTGACGGGTCTGCGCATCGTTGCAGCGGTGTGGGTGGTCCTGTTCCACTTCCGGCCCCTCCTCTACCAGGTGGCACCCGATGTCACCAAGGCCCTGGCCCCCGTACTCGACCGCGGCGCCCAGGGCGTCGACCTGTTCTTCATCCTCAGCGGATTCGTCCTGACCTGGAACTACATCGACCGGATGGGGCCGACGTGGTCCACCCGGGCCACGTTGCACTTCCTCTGGCTGCGGTTGTCGCGGGTGTGGCCGGTATACCTCGTCACGCTGCACCTGGCAGCACTGTGGCTGATCTTCACCCTCAACGTCGGGCATATCCCGCCGGAGGACACGAGCGGTTACAACGCCGTCAGCTATGTGCGGCAGCTGTTCCTCGTCCAGCTGTGGTTCGAGCCGTACTTCGACGGCTCGAGCTGGGATGGGCCGGCGTGGTCGATCAGCGCCGAGTGGCTGGCTTACCTGCTGTTCGGTGCGCTGATCCTGGTCATCTTCCGGATCGCCCGCGCGACCCGGGCGCGCAGTCTGGTCCTACTGGCCATCGCCGCCGCGGTCCCACCGGTCGTGCTGTTGATGGCCACCGGCCACTTCTACACCCCGTGGAGTTGGCTGCCCCGCATCGTCATGCAGTTCACCGCCGGCGCACTGGCATGTGCGGCGGTGCGCAAGCTTCATCTGACAGATCGGACCCAGAAGGGTGCGGGCTACCTCTCGATCCTGTTGGGCGCCGCCATCGTCGGCGGACTGTACTTCTTCGACAAGCACCCGTTGAACACCGTCGGCGATGCGGGCGGCATGGTCGACATTCTCTTCGTCCCGCAGGTGGTCGCCCTGGCGGTCGGAGTCGGCAGCCTGCCGGCATTGTTGTCCACCCGACTGCTTGTCTACGGCGGACAAATCTCGTTCGGCCTGTACATGGTGCACGAGTTGGTCCATACCGCCTGGATCTGGACCACCCGGCAATTCGAGCTGACCTTGACACCCACACTCTCGGGTAAGACGACGCTGCTCGGCCTGTTCGTGATCTCGGTGATCGGCGCGATCGCGCTCTATCACCTCGTGGAGGAGCCTGCCAGACGCTGGATGCGCCGGATGGTCGACATCCGGCCGGTCGACTCGACGAACACGAAACTGCACCGGATCGACACGGATTCCGCAGACCGGTCCGACGAGGTTCCAGCCCGCGCCGGCTGACCGTTGTAACCATCCAAACCCGCTGCGCGACAGGTTGTTATGCCCTTGTTATCGCTGTGTCACCAGCCGCCTATCTACGGCCCAGGTTCACACCTTAGGCTGTCTCGGTATCGCGGTCCGGGACGAATTGGGTCTCGCCGGCAGTGGAGGTTGCAGTGAGTCGTCTGACCACTTTCATCGTCTCGCTCGCCCTCCTGGTGGGGCTGTTCGCGCAGGCCCCTCAGCGGCGCTTTGTCACCTCCGGCCTGGATCCCCAGATCAGCCACATCGCGGTGATCGGAGACTCCTACACCACTGGCATGCCCGCCGAGGGTGGCATGGGGCCGAGGAACTGGGCTCCGCTGGCCTGGCAGAAATTGGCACAGCGCGGTGTGCAGGTCGACGCCGATGTGGTGGCCGAGGGCGGCGCCGGCTATGAGGCGCGCGGTAACCGCGGCAGCGTCTTCGCCGACCTGACCCCACGGGCGGTGCAGCCCGACGATGCATTGATCGTTTTCTTCGGGTCACGCAACGACAAGGATGCCGACCTGGGTGCGGTGACACGGTTGAGCCACGATGCGCTGACGATGGCCCGGCAGGCCGCTCCCACCGCTCGGATGCTGGTGATCGGGCCGCCATGGGTGAACGCCGATGTTCCGCCGAATCTGCTCGGCGTCCGCGACATCCTGCGCGATCAGGCCCGGCAGGTGGGAGCCATGTTCGTCGATCCGATCGCCGAACGCTGGTTCTTCGACAACCCGGAGCTGATCGGGGCGGACGGCATCCACCCGACCGACGCCGGCCACGCCTACATGGCGGACAAGATCGCTCCGCTGATCGGCAAGGAACTTCCGCGCTGGGTCTGAGCGCGGAGCTCAGCCGCCGGAGGTGGTGCGGAACCGGTCGCGGTAGGCCCGTGGTGACACCCCGAGGTGGTTGACGAACACCCGCCGTAGGGTCTCGGCACTCCCGAAACCGGCCAGGCGGGCGGTTTCTCCCACCTGGCGTCCCGCGTCGAGGGCTGCTCGTGCGACATCGACCCGCACAGTTTCGACGTAACGGGCCGGTGTGGTGCCCAGCTCGGCGTGAAACAGACGGGTCAGCTGTCGGGTACTCAACGAAGCCAGTGCCGCAAGGCTTTTCACGCTGTGGTCGGCCGTCGGATCGGCCGCGATCGCGTCGGTGACCTGACGCAGCGCCGACTCTGCCGGCGCGTCGGCCTCGACCAGCGTCGAGAACTGTGACTGGCCGCCGGCTCGCTTGAGATACACGACCAGTGACCGGGCGACGTCGCGCACCAGTTCAGCGCCGTAGTCCGACTCCACCAGTGCCAACGCCAGATCGATGCCCGCCGATACTCCCGCTGATGTGTAGACAGCCCCGTCCCGGACAAAGATGGCGTCGGGTTCGACCGAGATCGTGGGATAGGCGCGCGCCAGTAGCCGCGCATGCCGCCAGTGCGTGGTGGCCCGGCGGCCGTCGAGCAGGCCGGCTTCGGCGAGTATGAAGGACCCGGTGCAGATCGACGCGAGCCGTCGGGCCCGTGCGGGCACATCTCGCAGTGCTGCCACCAGGCTCGGATCGATCGGCCGGCCCACGAGATTGTCTCCGCCGGAGACCAATACGGTGTCCACGCCATCGATCTGCGCGATTCGATCGGTCACCGCGAACCTCGTGCCGATCGAGGTGATGACGTCGGCGCCGTCGACCGACGCGAACCGCAGTCGGTAGTCGGCGCCGAACCGGTTGGCCTCGGCGAAGACCTCGGCTGGTCCGGCGGCATCCAGCAGTTTCATCCCGTCGAAGACGACGATCACGATCTTCCGTGGTTCCCCACCCTGTGCCATGCATCCATTGTGTCGCTTTTTGTGGGAAAGATGGCAGATCGGACATTCTCGAAGGGTTGGGTCGCGGCGCAGACTGGTTGCACGCCGACAAGGAGGTTCGCATGTCATTCACCGCAGGTGCAACCGTCACAGTGGTCCAGCCCGGGGCCGGGAATTCGGCTGAAATCCCTGGCTTCGGGGCAGTTTTCAAGCTCACCGGCCGAACCACCGGAGGCCTGGTCTCGATTGTCGAGCATCCTTTCGCGGTGGGCATGATCACCGCGGCGCACCGCCATACCAACGAGGACGAGCACTCGATCGTGTTGTCCGGCGAGATCGGGTTCCGGTCAGATGACAGTGAAGTGGTTCTGGGACCGGGCGGTTACATCACGAAGCCGCGCGGGCAGATGCACGCCATGTGGAACGCGGGTTCGACGCCGGGTCGCATCATCGAAGTCATCACGCCGGGAAACGGATTCGAGAACTACTTCCGCGAACTCGGTGAGCTACTGACCTCCGCCGGCGAACCCGGGCCGGACGGCCCACCCCTGCACACCACCGCCGAGTTCATCGAACTCTCGAACAAGTACGGCCTCACCTACGGGGTGCCGGAATGGTTCGACGACATCGTGGCCCGCTACCACCTCAACCCACCCACCCATTGAGTCGAGTCCGAAGGAGACATCCATGACAACATCACTGACCGGCAACATCGGCGGGATCGAACTGCCGGACACCGCGCTGGTGCGCGAGGCCACCGAGTACATCCGCGACGTCGAGGACGACCTGCTGTTCCATCACTCCCGCCGGGTGTTCTACTTCGGTGCGTTACAGGGCCTGCGCCGAGGGCTGCAGCCAGATCTCGAGCTGCTGTACGTCGGTGCGATGTTCCACGACATCGGGCTGACCGACGGGTACCGCACGTCGTCACAATTGCGCTTCGAGGTCGACGGCGCCGACGCCGCACGGGACTTCCTGCTGCAGCGCGGGGTCGACGAGGCCGCCGCGCGCAAGGTCTGGCTGGGCATCGCGCTGCACACCACGCCGGGGGTGCCCGAGTTCCTCGAGCCTGAGATCGCGCTGGTGACAGCCGGTGTCGAAACCGATGTGCTCGGGATCGGCCTCGACAACCTGACACCGGAAGTTCTGAGTGCCGTCACCGCGGCGCATCCGCGGCCCGACTTCAAGAACCGCATCCTGCAGGCATTCACCGACGGGGTACGGCAGCGCCGCGGGTCGACCTTCGGCACTGTCAACGCCGACGTGCTGTCCCACTTCGACGACACTTTTGTGCGGGAGGACTTCGTCGAAGTAATCCTCGCCAACAAGTGGCCGGAATAGCCTGTCCCACAGGCGGACCCGAGTCGATCAGCTGGAGGACGTGCGGCGTTCGGCGAGGTCCCGGAGGGGTTCCGGCAGAGCAGGAGCCTGCAGGATCGTGGGCAGATGCTGGGGCTCCAAGGTCAGCGCCCGGAACACGAACCCGACGGTGATGCCATGGTCAGGGCGATCGGTCACCACGATCTCGTCGCCGGCAGATACCGGTCCCGGCGTAACCAGGCGCAGATACGCACCCGGGATCGCCGTCCTGGTAAAGGTTTTCACCCAACCGTTGATCTGCAACCAGTTTGCGAACGTCCGGCAGGGGATGCGCGGCCGGGACACCTCGAGCTCCAGCCCGTGGGAACCGACCCGCCACCGTTCACCGACGACGGCGTTGGTGACATCGATGCCCGCGGTCGTCAGGTTCTCGCCGAACACGCCGTTGGCGATCTCGCGGTCCAGCTCGGTCTGCCAGCTGTCGAGATCCTCGCGGGCGTAGGCGTACACCGCCTGATCGTCGCCGCCGTGGAACTGTTGGTCGCCGATCGTGTCGCCGACGAGGCCGCTACCGAGCCCGCCGTGCATCGGGCCGGGCGCGCGTACCGCGACCGCCCCGTCGACGGGACGTTTGTCGATGCCGGTGACTGCCCGGCCCTCGGCGGTGTTGGGTCGTGGATGGGCCACGTTGACCGTCAGTACCTGCGCCATGACGCCCAGCGTATCGGCTTAGAAAAGCGGTGTCGCAACGCCATTCGAGGACGGCGGGGAGGGCGGCACGGGCAGGCACAGCCCGGTCGCGGTGTCGAGCTGTCTGCCCGGTATGCAGAAAGGCGAACAACCGTTGGTGACGCCGGTTTCCCCGGGCGGGCAGGCCGAGCTCGGGGCCGGCGTCACGATCGTGGCCACTGCCATCGAACCGGCCGACAGCACCGCGGCCGACACCACGGTGAACACCCCGCGCCACACTGCGCTCGTCATTGGCTGTCTCCTCATGAGCTGCACCTCTTTCGGACCTACGGGCGCAGTCTAAGCCGCGGGTTGTCTGCCCACGCCCGGTTCGGTCCGCTAGCGTCACGTGGTTGTGCAGACCCTCATCGACTTCGACCGTGCGCCGGTTTTCGGCATCCCGACCATCGAGCCGGTCGGTGGGCTCACCGTGCGCGAGGGAATGCTGATCGAAGGCCCGCAGGGGTGGGGGGAGTTCAGCCCGCTGCCGCACGGGGGCGCGCTGGGCCGGTGGCTGACGTCAGCCACCGAGCCGGGAACCGTCGGCTGGCCCGATCCGGTGCGCGGCCGAGTGCCCATCGCGATCACCATTCCCGCCGTGGACGCCGCACGGGCGCGCGAGATTGCCGCCGCATCGGGTTGTCGGACCGCGGCGGTCGAAGTGGGTGTCGGGGGATTGGCCGAGGACCTTGAGCGGGTCCGTGCCGTGCGCGACGGGCTCGGTGCGGGTGGCGTCCTGCGGTGCGATGCCAAGGGACGGTGGGATCCGGACACCGCGGTCAGCGCCATCGCCGCTCTCGATCGAGCGGCCGGCGGACTGGAGTTCGTCACGCAGCCGTGCCCGACGATCGACGAGCTGGCGCAGGTCAGACGGAGGGTCGATATGCCGATCGCGGCCGGGGAGTCGATCCGCGAATCCGACGACCCGATGGGCCTGAGCCTCGGTGAGGCGGCCGATATCGCCGTGCTCGCCACCGGACCCTTGGGTGGGGCCCGGCGCGCGTTGCGCGTCGCCGAGGCCTGCGGGTTGCCGTGTGTGGTCACCTCGACGCTGGAGACCACCATCGGACTCGGGTCGGGGCTTGCGCTGGCGGGGGCGTTACCCGAGTTGGCGTTCGCGTGTGAGTTGGGCACCAGGGGCTTCCTCGCCGGCGATATCGTCGCTGATTCGCGGTCCCTGGTCGCCGTCGATGGCTACCTGCCTGTGGCGCCGATGCCGCCCGCGCCGCAGCCCGACCGACTCGAGCAGTATGCGGTCACCGACCCAGCCCGGGTGGCGTGGTGGCGCGAGCGTCTGGAGTGTGCCATTTCCGCATCGTGAACTGCTCTGATACCACCCCGGATGGGGTATCGCGGGGCTGAGCGCAGCACCCTCCGCCGAACAGATTCAAGTAGCGCACTACGCATGTGTGCGGCGTGGCGGCGACTCGAGAATCGACGTGGTCAGCTACCGCTGGCGGGAAGATCCAACGGAGGATGCCATGTCGTTGTTCGCCAAGCTGTCGGAACTCCGGGCCGTGAAGACCCAGGACTCCGCGGGGACCGACGAGCTCAGTATCAGCAGAGCTGACGGGTTTCAGTTCAAGGCTGTGTCGATGTGCCAGGGGGATGTGGTGGATCTGGACCGACTGCTGCCGTTCGACGGTCAGTTGGAGATCGTGTTGAGGGAGGTGGACGTGCGTACCGACGAGATGCAGGACGTGGGCTCGATATTCATCCGCTCGGACGAGTTGGGTAGAGGCGAGCTCACCCAGCAGTTCAGCGGCGCCGGCGCACTCTACGACCTCACGTACAAGGTCATCTGACCACTCAATCCCGAACGTCAGTCCTGAACGGCCTTGGCGATCGCCACACATCGGGTCAGCTCGTCGATGTCGGGTGCCGGTGTCTCGGTCAGCTCCCACATCGCGTTCTGCATCACCCGCACGATGGTCCAGGCCCGGGCCCGGTCGGCATCCAGGCCGGCCGCGTCGACCAGGGCCGACAGCCGGCGCCGGACCCCGTCGCGAACGTAACCCGCCAGCTCGTCCCATCGGTTCCACAGCATCGGCGCAACCTCGTAGTGCGGGTCGCCGTTCATCGGCTTCGGGTCGATCGCCAGCCATCGCTCGCGGTCACCGGCGAGGACGTTCTCGTAGTGCAGGTCGCCGTGGATCACGGTGCCGGTGGCGCCGGAATCGGCGGTCAGGTCCCTGCCGAGCGTGATCGCCTGTTCCACGAGTCGTCGTGGAACGGGGGCGTTGCGGGGGAGACGTGCCAGGTCAGCTGTCGACCGGGACGTGTAGTCGGCCAGTGACCGCAGCTGGGGCAGTGGCGGTACATGGATCCGGCCGTAGATCCCGGCGACGATCTCACACGCCTCGATGTCCCAGAGCTCGTTGAGATTTCGGTGGTGTAACCGTTCCAGCAGCATCGTCCGCCGGTGCGGATCGGCCCGCAGCAACCGGACCGCGCCGGCTCCCGCCCACCGTCGTAACGCGAGGTGTTCGTGTTCGGACTCGTCATCCGGGAACGCGGCCTTGAGGACTGCGGGCACACCCTCGTCGGTGCGTACCGGTAGGACGATCGAGCAGTAGCCGTGATCGGCGGGCCCGTCGGCGTGCAGGTCCCATTCGTCGAACTGGGTCCGGATCAGTCGTGGCAGGCCATCGACCCATGATTGCCATTGCGGTCCCCGCGTGCCCATCGCACGCACGCCTCCTGGCAGATCGATCATCGTGGTCCATCGTCGCACCCCGGCCCGCCCGCTCGGCATACGGTTTTGACAGACTGTGCCCCATGGCACAGATCACCTTCAAAGGAAACCCCATCAACACGGTCGGCGACCTGCCGGCAGTCGGTAGCTCCGCCCCGAGCTTCTCGGTCACCGGTACCGACCTCGGTGCCGTCACCAACGACCAGTTCGCGGGCAAGTCGGTGCTGCTGAACATCTTCCCGTCGGTGGACACCGGGATTTGCGCCGCCAGCGTGCGCACCTTCAACGAACGGGCCGCTGCCGCCGGAGCCACGGTCTTGTGCGTGTCGAAGGACCTGCCCTTCGCGCTGAGCCGTTTCTGCGGGGCCGAAGGCATCGAGAACGTCATCACCGCGTCGGCTTTCCGGGACAGCTTCGGAGAGGATTACGGAGTAACCATGTCCGACGGTCCGATGGCCGGTCTGCTGGGACGCGCCGTCGTCGTCATCGGCGCCGATGGCAAGGTGGCCTACACGGAGCTGGTGCCGGAGATCGTTCAGGAACCCGACTACGACGCCGCGCTGGCCGCACTCTGATCGTCGTCATCCCTCCTCACCGGCGCGCCCCGCGCCGGTGAGGAACCGGCCGGCGCTCAGATCGGCCAGTGCTCGCGGCGATACGCCGCGTCGAAGAACATCCATTCGTATTTGGCCGTGACCTCGAAATGGGCTCGTGCGGCGGCCTCGTCCGCCCCGCCCAGTGTCGGTCCCAGCCGATCGGTCAGCTCGAGCACCTCGGCAACAGTGGCGGCGAACTCGTCGCCCCCGTAGCTGTCGATCCAACGCTGATAACGCCGATCGGGCGAACCCCGATCCAGCAACGCCGCCCCGACGCGGGCGTAGATCCAGTAACAGGGCAGGACCGCCGCCAACCCCTCGGCGAAGGTGCCGCTGTAGGCAGCGGCCAGCAGATAACTCGTGTAGGCGCGTGTGGTCGGGGTGATCGGCGTCGCGTTCAGCGCCTCGACGTCCAGCCCCAATTCGGGAAGCAGCTCGCTGTGTAGGCCCAACTCGACATCGAAGACCTCGGCGGCGTGCCGGGAGAACATCGCGGTCTCGGCCAGCGTGGGGGCTTTGGCGGCGACGATGGCCAACGCGCGGGCATAGTCACGCAGATAGTGCACGTCCTGTGCCACGTAGTGGGCGAAGGCCGCGTCGTCCAGGCTGCCGTCGGTCAGGCCGGTCAGGAACGGGTGCGCGAGGATCGCGGTGAATATCGGCTCGATCGGCTCCCAGAGCCGGGAAGACCAGGATTGCGGATACGCGTCGGAATGCATGCCACCATGGTGTCAGGTCATCCGCAAACGTGGTGCGCCCTCTCGGCCGGCCTGCACCACAACGATTTTCGCCCCGGTCATGGCCAAATCGGAACTCCCCCCGACCCTTTGCCGAGGGGGAGGGCACCCACCGCGGCGCGCGGTGCTCCCGGCGGCGCCGAAGCGGCCCGCACAACGGCCGCCCAGGACCGCTCCGGTAACTGTTGGGTCACGGTCCTGTATCTGATCGAGTCTGTGCGCCAATCTAATTGGGCAAACCTGTTACTGAGCGGTACAAATGGTTGACCCGGCTGACAGCGACCAGCAGTCGGTGTCATCCTCCGGTGGTCGAGAGAGTTGATGTTCGATGAGACGTACCTTTGCCCTGCTGTTCGGTCTGGCATTCCTGGTAGCGGCTCCCGGACTGGCCGGCGCCGCGCCGATCGAACGCCCGACCGGCAACCAACGCTATGTCGATCTGGTGATTGCCCGCGCGATGTCACAGCGCGGTGTGCCCTTCAGCTACGGCGGTGGCGACGTGAACGGGCCGACCCGTGGCGTCGCCCGCTCCCTGCCCGCCGCCGCGGGCCTGGCTCCTGCCACTCCGCCGCTGGTGGGTGGCGGACTGACCCCGGGCCTCTCGACTCCGGCGGTGACCGCTCCGGTCGCTCCGGTTCTGACCCCGGGTCTCGGCCTGGCGCCGGACCCGTCGGCGAACGTGGTGGGATTCGACGCCTCTGGTCTGATCGTGTATGCCTTCGGCGGAGTCGGGGTGAAGATGCCACGGTCGTCCGGCGAGCAGTACAAGGTCGGACAGAAGGTGCTCCCGGCGCAGGCGTTACCCGGTGACCTGATCTTCTACGGCCCCGAGGGCACCCAGAGTGTGGCGCTCTACCTCGGCAACAACCAGATGATCCAGGGCACCGAGCCGGCTGTCGCGGTCACGCCGGTGCGCGCCCAGGGGATGACGCCCTATCTGGTCCGCATCATCGCCTGACACCTGAGATCTTGTGCGTCCGAGGCGGCTCAACCCTCCGTAGGCTCTGAGCTGACGACGAGGAAGGCGCACTGCATTGACAGATCAGACACCTGCGACCACGCGGACCGTATTTCCCGGTATCAGTTCCCGTGCCTGGGAGCATCCTGCGGACCGGACCGCGCTGACCGCCCTGCGTCGGCTGAAGGGATTCGATCAGGTCCTCAAGGTGCTGTCGGGGATGTTGCGCGAACGCAAGCACCGGCTGCTGTACCTGGCCAGTTCGGCACGGGTGGGTCCACGGCAGTTCGCCGACCTCGACGCGTTGCTCGACGAGTGCGTGCAGGTGCTCGACGCTCCGGTACGCCCGGAGATGTTCATCATCCAGTCGCCGGAAGCCAATGCGTACTGCATCGGCATGGAGGACCCGTTCATCGTCATCACCTCGGGCATGTACGAGCTGATGACACATGACGAGATGCGCTTCGTGATCGGTCACGAACTGGGACATGCGCTCAGCGGCCATGCCGTGTACCGCACGATGCTCCACCACCTGCTGCGGTTGGCCTCGTCGTTCGGCTTCATCCCGATCGGTGGCTGGGCGCTGCGGGCCATCGTCGCGGCGTTGCAGGAATGGCAACGCAAATCCGAGCTTTCGGGCGATCGCGCGGGCCTGCTGTGCGGACAGGACTTCGACATGGCGATTCGGGTCGAGTTGAAGCTGGCGGCCGGCCGGCACCTCGACAAGCTCGACTCGCAGGCGTTCCTGGCCCAGGCCCGTGATTATGACGCGACCGGCGACATGCGCGACGGGGTGCTCAAACTGCTCAATCTGGAAATGCAGACGCATCCGTTCTCGGTGCTCCGGGCGGCGGCACTGACCAAGTGGGTCGACACCGGCGGATACGGCGCGATCATGGCCGGCAACTATCCGCTGCGGTCCGAGGATGCGAACGCGAGTTGGGCTGACGACGTCAGCGCGGCGGCACGCCACTACAAGGACGGTTTCGACCAGTCCAACGACCCGCTGATCCGGGGCATCCGGGACGGCTTGGGCGGGGTGGTCGACGGAGTGGGGCAGGCCGCGACGAATGCGGCAGACTCGATGGGCCGCAAGATCTCCGAATGGCGCCGCAACACCCGGACGAGTGACGAACAGTCGACCGACGGGTAGTTGCCGTCGGAACAACGGTAAGCCCCTAGACTAGGCGCTCGTGGGCATCCTGTTTGGCTTCGCGCCGTGGATCATCTATTGGGTTCTCGTCGGCAACGTGCCGTTCCTGGTCGCCGTGCTGGTGGCGCTGGCCACGGCCATCGCGACATTCACGATCAGCCGGATCTCCGGGGCACCGGGGCGCACCTTGGAGGTCGGTGCTCTCGCGACCTTCATC
Organism: Mycolicibacterium peregrinum; assembly: GCF_001665625.1. Lineage (GTDB taxonomy): Bacteria > Actinomycetota > Actinomycetes > Mycobacteriales > Mycobacteriaceae > Mycobacterium > Mycobacterium peregrinum_B. The sequence continues at coordinate 14,138 of NZ_LZSY01000039.1, forward strand.
GTGCTGACGATCCTGACCCTGGTGCTGAGCCAGGATGTGATGGAGCGCTGGATACAGCCACTGAGTACCGCGGGGATCTTCCTGGTCGCTCTGATCGGTCAGCTGATCGGCAAGCCGTTCGTGCTGGAGTTCGCCGCAGCGGGCCAGCCGCCCGGAGTTGTGGAAAGTGATCTGTTCCAACGGATTGTGAAGATCCTGACCTGGATCTGGGTGGGCGCGTTCGCCGGGATGACGATCTCCGCGGCGATACCGCCGTTGGTGCAGGGTGACGCCACGATCCTGGACACCAAGACGCCGTTGTCGTTCATCTGTTACTGGGTCATCCCGTTCACGCTGCTCGGGCTGGCGGCACTGGCCTCGCGGGTACTGCCCGACCGGATGACGGCGGGCATGAACGACATCGTGCGCAAAACCACTTTCGTGGCGTTCTCCGAGGCCGAGATCGACCAGCTCTACTATCTGGCGCA
>NZ_LZSY01000040.1 GCF_001665625.1 Mycolicibacterium peregrinum
GTTTCCGATCAGGCCCGACTAGATCAGATCGCCTCAGCGGGAACAACAGTAAACATCAGAATCTGACCCCAGATAACTGCTCGAAACCGGCGCCCATCTTGTGCACACTGACCACGCAAACGTCGGCACCCGCGTTCATCGCCCACGTCGGTAGATCCTCGTGGAAGGGCAGATGCGCGCCCCACGCCTCATCGACGATCAGCGGCTTGCCCCGTCGGTGGCAGACCTGAGCGATGCCCTCGATATCGGCGCAGGTGCCGTACGGGCTGGGGCTGACGATCAGTGCGGCGGACGCATCCGGGTGCCGCTGCCAGGCCTCCTCGACCTGTTGAGGTGACGGCGGGTGTGAGAGGTGGCGTTCGGCGTCCCACTGCGGGGTGATCCAGCGGGGCACCAGACCCGAGAAGATCAGGCCGGCGACCACCGACTTGTGGCTGTCCCGGCTGAGCATGAGGCTGCCGTCGCACCCGGCTACCGCCATCATGGCGGCCTTGACCGACAGCGAACTGCCGCACGTCGAGAACCAGGCCACCCGCGCTCCCACGGCCTCGGCCATCAGGTCCTCCGCCTGCTTCAGATAGCCATTGCTCATCCGCCGGTCATCGAGACCGCCACTGGCCAGCACATCGCTGAAGAACGGCTCTCGACCCAGTACCTGCAGCACCCGCCGATCGACCCCGCGGCCCTGGCGATGCCCCGGCGGCGAGAACCCGTACCGGTGGGAAGCGTGGTACTCGTGCAGCGCGTCAAGCAGCGGCGCCGCGGCCTGATTGCCCGTCATGGCGGGTGAGTACCCACATCAGCCCAACCGCCACACACGCGGTTGTCATCACCGCGAATGCCGTCGTGAAGGAGAAGGAGGTGGCCAGCGCCCCGACAGCCAGAGAGCCGAGACCGGTACCGGTGTCGAACCCGACATTCCAGGCCACGCTGACCGCACCGCGCGCGTGCTCACCGGTCGCGGCGAACGCCTGCACCAGAGTGAGGTTCTGCAGGGCCCCGTAGGCGATCCCGAGCAGGACACAGCCGAAGATCACGCCGGCTGCGCCGGCGGTCGAGCCGACACCGATCCCGATCGCGATCACCGCAAGGCCGACCGCACCGATTCCCAGCATCGGGGCGATGAATCTCGCCGGGCCGTGACGATCGGCGACACCCCCGATCCACCACCGGGCCAGCGCGGCCGTCCCGGTCATTCCGAGCAGCGCCGCGAATGCGGTGGTGGCGCCACCCAGTTGCGGGGCGAAGGTCAGGATTCCGCCGCCGCCCGCGGTGATCACCACGAGTGCGGCGATCGGTCCGACCAGTCCTCCGATACCGTGCAGCCGATCGGAGTGTGCCTCGTGGGACAGGATCGGTGCCGGGCGGGCGAAAGCCAGCGGTAGCCCCAGGAGCGGGGCGGCGGCCAGCACGAACACCAGCTGATAGCCCACATGCTCGGCCAGCCACGGCGCCAGCGGGATGAGCACGAACTGCGGTGCCGCGATGGCCAGCCCGTACGCGCCGATCGCCCGGCCGCGGCGCTCCTGCGGGATCAGCGCCGCGATACCGCTGACACCACAGACCGTCAGGACGCCGAAACCCAGTCCACGCAACGCCGCCAGCACCAACACCTGCCACAGGGACGTGGCCAGCGGGTGCAGCAGTGCCGGCGCTCCCAGCAGCACCAGCCCGAGCGTCAGCGTGAGTGCCCATCCCGCGCGCCGCAACAACCGGCCGACCAGCAACTGCGCGATGACGGTGCACAGCATGAGCAGGCCGTTGACCACTCCGGCCCCGAAGTTGTCCGCGCCGATCCGGACTGCCCACATCGGGGCCACCGGCAGCAGCAGGGAAAAGCCGGCGAATCCCAGTGCGGCACAGGCCAGCAATGCGGGCATGCCTGGTACCCGCCACACACTGTCGCGGGTCACCGCCGGAACACCACCGCACCGGCGATGATGGTGGCGGTCACCAGATCGGCGTCGAGCGTATCCACCACGCGCTGCGGAGAGCCCGCCAGCAGGCACAGGTCGCCAGGTTGGCCGGGGGCGATGCTGCGCGGCCGGGCCGGGTTCCCGGCGCTGCCCAGGAAGAGCGTCAACGAACGACGCCCCGAGATCCGTTCGACCGGGTTCAGCACCACACCGTGCGGGGTGCGGCGGTGCACCGCAGCGCGCATGGCCGCCCATGGGTCAGGGGCGCCGAACGGCGCATCGGTGGACAGCGCCACCGAGACCCCGGCGGCCAGCAGCGTCGCGAGTCGCCACAGTTGATCGTGTTCGGCGCGAGGCACATCCGCGTGGTACTGGTCGCCCCGCTCCGCGACGAAATTGGGTTGGGTCACCACCGTGATCCCTAGGGAGACGAGGTCGTCGATACAGTCCTCGGGCACCATCGCGGCATGCTCGATCCGGTCGGCCGGGTGACTGCCCGCGGCGCGTAGCGCGGCGATGGTGACGACGAGTTGGGCCGCCGTCACGCAATGCACCGCCACGGGTTGACCACGACGGTGACGCTCGGAAATCCAGGCCGTCAACTCATCCAGGTCGAGTCCGTCATCGTGCAGGATTCGCTTGCCCGGTGCCAGGTAGTGCACGCGCTGACGCATCCCGATGGGGCGGTCTGCCGGCTGAAGGTCCGGGGTCGCATCGGTGACGCCGGTGACGCCATAACCGGCCAGGCGGGCGCTGAACTCCGCGATCTGGGTGGGACGCCGTTGCAATGCATCCGACCAGGTCGGGTCCGCGCTGCGCAGCCGCCCATCGGGATGATCGCCCAATCCCAGGGCCGCGAGGCCGGGCGAATTCACCGTCCACATCACCCCGCTGCGATGCTGCACCCGTACCGGTGTGCCCGGTATCAACCGGTCCAGCATGTGCCGGTCCAACGGGCCGGCCACCGCCTCGTGGTAGCCGACGGCCCGGATCCAGCCGTCGCTGCCCACCACTGCGGTCGTCAGCGCCTGCGCCAGTGCGGCCTCGCCGACCACCTCGGCTGGGCCGACCCGGATCGAATCCTGTTCGGCTGCAGCCGAATGCACGTGCAGATGGTGATCGTGCAGCCCTGGGATCACGGTACCCGATGCCGCGTCGAGCACCTCTTCACCGGGCTCGGGCGACAGCGACTCCGAGACCTGCTCGATGGTCTCGCCGACCCGGATGTCGACCACGGCTCCGTCCAGCAACGTCGCACGACGAATCAGCATGGGGCATCGGTCCGTTCCGCCACCAACCGGCGCACCGCCTCGTTGTGGGCTCCGAGTTCGGGGCCTGCCGCACCTGGTGTGGGACGGACCGCGTGCACCCGGGTGGCGTCATCGTCCGAAGAGCGGTATCCGGCAGCCACCGCCGCCATCGAGAGTTCGATCAGTTCACCGCCTCCACGTGCCCGCGACTGCGCCACCGCGGCAGCGGCGTGCAGTCCGGTGAGAGGGTCGGCGATGGCGTCACCGCTGAACATCGGTGCACCGTCCCGGTATTCGACCAGACCACCTGACACCGCAGCATCGTCGCCGAACGCCACCCAGTCGGCCCGGCCCCCATCGGTACCGTGCCCGGTGATGCGCAGCCAGATCCGCCCGGGCCTGTCCGAGACTCTGTCGGGCCCCAGGCCGCGACGGGCCAGCGCGGCCGGTCGCGAGGCCTCGATCACCACATCGGCCACGTCGATCAGTGCGGCCAGCTCACTTGGATCGTCGAAATCAGTAGCGTACGAGAGTTTTCCACCGTTCATCCAGTCGAAGAATTCCGGCTCACCGGCGCGGGTGCCGTCCGGCCGGCTCCAGCTTTCGACCTTGACCACGGTGGCCCCGGCCCGGACGAGCAGCTGACCGCACAGCGGCCCGGCCCACATCGACGACAGATCGGCCACCAGCACCCCGGCCAGCGACGCGGGCCCGGCCGAGCCGAGCGGGCGCACCACCGGGGGCGTCGGCCGGGTTTCACCCCGTACGCCGACCGGCAATCCGAGCAGGCGAGCGCGTTCGGCGACCGTCGCGGCGCTGGTTTCCGCCACCCATCTCCGGATCGCCGGCCAGGCATCGGTGGCTACCGAATCAGCCTGCAGCAGTGCGGGGATCATAGCGATGTCATCGGGGCGCGAGAGGGTCAGGGCGCACCATCCGTCGCGAGCAGCCAACAGATGCGTCGCCCCACCCGCCGAGATCTGTCCCCGGGGCGCGATGTCCAACAGTGCGGCGCGTCCGGTCAGCAGCTCGGTGGCATCGAGCGTGACACCGGTGTGTGCCGTGAAACCGTCGGCGACCTCCTGGGCCTGCCTCAGCAGGGCCCTCGGAATCGCCAACTCCGCCATCAGAACTGCAACGCGCTGAACCGCCAGTCCAGCACCTGGCGATCGGGGTCGTCGGGTCCGCCGGCCGCGTACACCAGCGAGCGCAACCGCAGCACCCCGGCATCGGCCGACTCCACGTGCAGCTCACTGAACAGGGTGTCGCCCTCGTGCACCGGACCGGTGTGGTCACAGGACTCCCAGCCCAGCACTGTCACCAGGTTGGGCAACAACCGGTTGGCCTGGGCCAGCGCGAGCCCGATGGTGTGTCCGCCGTACACCAGGCGCTGACCGCCCGCCCGCCAGTCGTGATGGGTGGCAGCAATATTCAAGGTCAGCCGGGCCAGTTCCGGCGCGCTACTGACCACATCTGCGGTGCTGTGCAGCACCGCGCCGGACCGGCCCGGATCGAAATGCGGCCCGGGTACCCGGGCGCGGAATGCCTCGGCATCCCAGCCTGCCGTGGGGTTCGGCGCGGTGGTATCGGCCCCGATCGCCGATAGATCGTCGGCGTGTCCGGTATCGACGTCATCGCCGGACAGCGGCAACATCGCACAGCGGTAGAAGTCGAGAACCTTGCGGTCCAACTGGTCGACGGTCGTCATCCGCAGGGCGGCCAGGCCGGTGGCCGCACGACCCGGCTTCATCGAATTCTGTTTGAGACCAACCACTTCGGTGCGGGTGTACAGGCTGTCACCGATCACCGGGCAGCGGTGGAACGCCAGGCCGCGGTAGAACAGGTTCGCCTTGACCCGCTGCGTCACCAGCGTGCTCTGGCCGATCGCCACATCGCAGACCAACCCGGGGTGCGCCAGCGGCCCCGGTTCGCCGGTCACCGCGGTGGCGAGGTCGGCATCGAGCGCCAGCCGCAAGCGGTCGCCGAGGATCGCCTGGTGCGTCGCTGCCGCACCGGCGGTCAGCGTCATCGACGGTGCGGTGTCGAATACCTGGCCAACCACCAGGTCATCGAAGTACGGACCACCCTGTTTCACATCTGGCACTATGCCATTCACCGACGGTGATCCTGCGTCTAGGGCGCGGAAGTGCGAGAAGGGACCGCCCTCACCGCGGAGTCACCGTTTCGGGCCGCACCTCATCGACCAAGCCCCACGCCTGGGCCGTCGCGGCGTCGATGGTGTGCCCGGAGAGCACCAGATACGCGGTGCGCCACCGGCCGATGCGCCGCGTGATGCTCACCGTGCCGCCCGCGCCCGGAATCAGCCCCAGAGCCAGTTCCGGCAGTCCTATCACGGCGTCCGGGTGGCAGCGGACCCACCCGCAGAAGGAAGCCATCTCCAGACCGCTGCCCAGCACCTGACCGTGCACCTCGGCGCGGCAGCGCCGCCCCAGCCTTTCGGTGAGTTCATCGAGCACCAGGGCCGGGCTGTGCCGGGTACGGGCCAGGTGGGCGCTCGCCGGGTCGTCGAACGAGCCGAACTCGGCCAGATCGCCTCCGCTGCAGAAGGATCGGCCATTGCCCCCGAGGACCACCTCGTCGACCGACGGATCCAGCCGGGCCACCTCGAGGGCCTCCAGCAGGGCGCCCCGGGCGTCAGTGGAGAACGCGTTGTGCCGCTGGGGCCGGTTGAAGCGGACGTGCAGGGTGTTCCCGTCGCGGTGGGCCTGCACCGGGTCGGGAAGCAGCGGCGCGGTGGCCGGTCCGCGATCGGCCAGCCACCGGGCGAACTCTCCTCCGGACTGCAGCGTTGAATAGGCCAGCGATTCAGTGATCACCCCGGCTCGGGTCTGCCCGCCCGGATCGAAAGAACGCAGCACGTCGTCACACACCGCGGCGGCCTGCGGCCACGTCTGGCAGCGCTCAATGAGTTCGTCCAGAGCCCGTTGAACCGACTCCACGGTGACCGCTCGCCGGTCAGTGCTGGGGCGTTCGGTCAACGTGAACGTCACGGCATCGGTCGGGGTGTCGACCCCGACCCGGATTCCCGCGGGCAGCTCGTGGATCACGAGTACTTGTTTATCAGCCCCTGCTTGTACAGCTTGCCGGTATCGGTGCGGGGCAGCTCGGCCTCGAACGAGATGGTCCGCGGGCACTTGTAGTGCGTCAGCCGCTCACGCAACCAGCCCATCAGCTCTTCGGCGAATTCCGGGGTGGCATCAGCCGGGTCCACGGTCTGCACCACGCCCTTGACGCTCTGCCCCATCTCGTCGTCCGGGATGCCGAAGACCGCGGCATCCATCACCTTGGGGTGGACGACGAGCATGTTCTCGGCTTCCTGCGGGTAGATGTTCACCCCACCCGAGATGATCATGTGGTGGCGCCGGTCCGTCAGGTACAGGTAGCCGTCCTCATCGACATATCCGATGTCGCCCACGGTCTTCCAGCCATGAGAATCCCGCGAGGACGCGGTCTTCTCGGCGTCGTTGAGGTACTCGAAATCGGCACCGCCCTCGAAGAAGATCTCACCGGCCTGACCGGGTGGCAGCTCCTTGCCGTCCTCGTCGAGGATGTGCACCAGACCGTTCATCGGCTTACCGACCGAACCCGGGTGCGTCAGCCAGTCCTCGGCGAAGATCACCGTCGCACCGATGGCCTCGGACGAGGCGTAGTACTCGTCGACGATCGGACCCCACCAGTCGATCATCTGCTTCTTGATCTCGACCGGACACGGCGCGGCGGCGTGCATCACGCGCCGCAGACTCGACAGGTCGTACGAATTACGCACATCCTCAGGCAGTTTCAGCATGCGGGTGAACATCACCGGCACAAACTGTCCCTGGGTGACCTTGTGCTTCTGGATCGCCTCCAGGCAACCTTCGGCGTCGAACTTCTCGAGCACCACCGTGGTGATGCCGGCGGCCTGGGTCTGCATCGACCACACCGACGGCGCCGTGTGGTACAGCGGCGCGGGACTGAGATAGACCGAGTCCGGTTGCATCCAGAACCCGACGAGCGCCGACATCATGCCCGGGGTTTCCGACGGCGGCACATGCGGCAGTTCGCGCTTGATGCCCTTGGGCCGGCCCGTCGTGCCCGACGAGTACTGCAGCAGATCGCCGTCCAACTCGTCGTCGATCGGGGTGGCGGGCAGGTCGGCGACGGCCTCGGGGTAGCGCTTCCAACCGTCGAGCTCGCCGGAGGCGCTGGTCGCCGACGATTCGGCTCCGTCGGCGATCAGCAGGGTGCCCGGCAAGCCGTTGGGCAGCTCCTTCTCCAGACCGCTCAGGACGTCCTTGAGGACAGCGGAGCCGACGATGGCCTTGGCTCCACTGTTGTCGATGATGTAGGCCGCCTCCGCGGCGGTCAGATGCGTGTTGATCGGCACGTAGTACAGCCCGCTGCGGCGCGCCGCCCACATCACCGCGTGCATGTGCTCGTTGTTCTCCATGAGAATCGCGACCACATCGCCTTCTTGCAGACCCTGCCGCCGGAAGTAGTGGGCCAGCCGATTCGCGCGGGCTTCGAGCTCACCGAAGGTGACGACGGTTCCCGTCGGGTGGAGGATGATCGCCGGCTTTTCGGGGTTGGCCTCGGCATGCTCGCGGATCTGCATGATGGCACTGTAACGGGCGCCACTTGACAGGTGTCAATTAGGGCGGGGTTACACCCACCGCGCAGGCCGTGAGCAGGTCTTTGACTGCAGAAGCACTCAGGCCGCCCGCACCGCTAATCACGGCCCTGGTCGGGTGCGGCGGACCTACGATGTCAGAACGCCCAGCGGATCGAGCGTGGGGAGCGCCGATGCGATTCACCGAATGGCGCTGAGGACGGCCCAGACATGGCGTCGGGAGTCCTCACGTTTCTGTTCACCGATATCGAGGGATCCACTCGACGGTGGGAGGCCGACCGTGACGCCATGCGGGCGGCGCTCGAGGTCCACGATGAGGTGCTGCATCGGACGATAACCGAGCATGAAGGACAGGCGTTCAAACACACCGGCGACGGGGTGTGTGCTGTCTTCACCTCACCAGCGGGCGCCGTCGAGGCCGCGGTGGCCGCGCAGCGGCAGTTGGGATTGCCGGTCCGAATGGGTATCGCCACCGGAGAAGCTCAATTGCGCGGCGACGACTACTTCGGCCCGGTGCTCAACCGAGCGGCCCGCATCATGGCCGCCGGCCACGGCGGACAGATCCTGCTCGACGGAGTGACATCCGGCATGTTGAGCGACGTAAACCTCATCTCGGTTGGCACCCGCACGCTGCGCGACATCACCAAACCTGTTGAGCTGTTCCAGGTTCGGGCAGATGGCCTACGCACCGAGTTCCCACCGTTGAATGCGATCGATGCCCAGCCGGGCAATCTGCGGACGCCGAGCACGAGCCTCATCGGCCGTGCGGCCGAACTCGATGAGTTGGACACGACCCTGAAAGCACACCGCGTGGTGACGTTGACCGGTGTCGGCGGTGTCGGCAAGACCCGACTCGCACTGGAAGTGGCTTCACGATCCGCAGACAGGTACCCGGATGGGGTGTTCGTCATCGAACTTGCCGCAGTCGGTGATCCGGCGGCCGTCCCTGACGAGGTCGCAGCCGTGCTCGGCATCACCCAACAGGCAGGATTGAGCGTCTCCGACAGTGTCGCTGTGGCGTTGGAAGGCCGATCCCGGCTGCTGGTGCTCGACAATTGCGAACACGTCCTGGATGCCACAGCGGATCTGGTCGAACGGATCTTCGCCCATTCCGACACCGTCGGAATCCTGGCCACCAGCCGGGAAGGGCTACGACTCAACGACGAACAGCTCTGGCCGGTACCGTCGTTGGATATCCGGGCGGGCAGCAATTCGGCCGCCGCCGCATTGTTCATCGATCGGGCGCAGGCGGTATCGCCGTACGCCACGTTCACCGCACCGGCGGAGGCCGCCGCAGTAGTCGAGATCTGCCGCAAGCTCGACGGGATTCCGTTGGCGATCGAGCTTGCAGCGTCCCGCACCGGGTCGATGACGGCTGCCGAGGTGCGGGACCGCCTCGATGATCGCTTCCGATTGCTCATCGGAGCACGCCGCGGGTTGGAGCGCCACCAAACGCTGCGCCACGCTGTGCAATGGTCCTACGACCTCCTGCAAAGCGATGAAAAGGCCCTACTGGCAAGGTGTTCAGTGTTCGCCGGCGGATTCGATCTGGCGGGAGCGTGCGCGGTATCGGGTTCCGGCGACGAACTCATCACCTTGGATCTCCTCGATGCCTTGGTCCGCAAGTCGCTGCTGGTGGCCGACCGGGCATCCGCGCGAACCCGCTATTCGATGCTGGAGACGATCCGCCAGTTCGCCGAGGAACAACTCGTCGGCTCAGGCGACGGCGAAACTGTGCGCGCCGCGCACGCGCGCTACTTCGCAAACCTGGAGCCCGAAGTGCTTGCCCTGTGGGACAGCCCGCGTCAGCGGGAGTCCTACGCATGGTTCTCCGGCGAACTACCGAACCTGCGTGCAGCATTCCGATGGGTGGCCGATCACGGCGACCTCGATACCGCCGCCACGATCGCGGTGACGTCGATCTTCCTCGGGTACTTCCTCGAGCAGTGGGAGCCCATCGCCTGGGTCGAGGAGATGATCCCACTCGCAAGAGCCGCACGACATCCGCGGCTGGCGCAGTTGTACGTGGGGGCTGCGAACTGTGCGGCATTGGGCCGACTCAACGACTTCGACGAATACGCCGACGCAGCCCGGGCGGCGATCGACAGCGGAGAGTTCGACGACGTGGGTGACGCGTTTTCGTGTGTGGTAGCCGCCGGGTACAGCACGACGGGTCGGCCCGAGCGGGCAGTTGAGTGGTGCCGGACCAGCATTGCGCGGCGTCCGGACGGCCACACCGCCAGCGAGGCGGTGATGGTGGTGTCGCTGGCCGTCTGCGGCGCCGCGGCCGAAGCAATGGCGGTGTCGGAGAACCTGCTCGCGGCCGCCGCGGCCGCCGACAATCCCAGCCTGGCGGGCGCGGCGCTGCTCGGATACGGCTGGGCCCGGCGGGAGTCCGATCCCACTGCGGCGTACGAAGCCCTTCGCCGGGCACTGGTGATCGCCGACGAAAGCGGTGACCGGCAGCAGACTTCCATCATCGCGGGACTTCTGGCGGGGCTCGCGGCCGACCGCGGCGAGCTTGCCGAGGCGTTTGGTTACATCGCCCAAACCGTCCGGCACTACTACGATTCCGGAACCACCGAGCTCATGCGAGTCACGCTTGGGTTGCTCGCGGCGCTGCTTGTTCGGCTGGGCATTCACGAGCCGGCGACTACCATCATGGGGTTCACCACGGCTGCAATCGGATACCCGAGTTTTCCCGAGATCAGCGGCGCGATCGCCCATCTGCGCGACGTGCTCGGCGAGGAACGCTACCAATCACTGGCGATGACCGGTGCCACCATGACCACCACCGAGATTGCCGATTATGCATTCGAACAGATTGACCTGGCCCGAACGACCCTCGCCGACCAGACATGAAAGCCCCGGAATCAGCCCGTTTTGGGCACCTGCGCGTCTGCTAGCGCTAGAGAATCCGGCTCAACAGCAGCGTCAGGCTGGTGTTCGCGTCGTCGAGAGGTTGCAGCGACCTGGCGCTACGGCACTGGATGATGGCGCCTTCGAGGGAGCTGACGATGAAGCTGCCGAGTGAGACGGCGGTCGCGGCGTCCACTCCCTTGGACTCGATCGAAGCAGCGATCACTCTGGCCCAGTCAGCAAACACCGTTGCCGAAGCTTCGCGCACTGCCAGGGCGTCCGGCCCCGCCTGGGCGGCCGCCACGATCGGACATCCGCCGGTGAAATCATTGTCGATCAGATTGTGCTTCCAGCCTTCGATGAAGGCGCCGATCACGTCCTCAGCGGGCAGGGCCTGCGTCAACTCCTCGATCCTGGCGGTGATGATCCGCCCGGCCTCCAGCGTCGCCTGTTCCATCAGTTCCGTTTTTCCCGCCGGAAAGTGCTGGTAGATCGAGCCTCGGGCGGTATTACTGCGCTCCAGGAGATCGCTGAGGCCCGTCCCGTGAACGCCGTACTCACGCATCAACTCGATCGCGCTCAGAATGAGACGTTCCCGCGGGCCCGCCACCGCCGCCACCCCTCTCCATCACCGAATAGACCAGTCGGTCCATCCTAGTTGACGCCGCGTAGACCGATTGGTCTACGATGCCGAAATGCACAATCTGGCGATCTTCGGCAAACTCGCCCGAGTCTGCGCGAAGTATGCATGGGTGGTCCTGGGGGCGTGGCTGGCCCTGGCCGGCGTGCTCAATCTGGCCATCCCCCAGCTCGAGCGAACGGTGGCCGAGCACTCTGCGCCGTTCACCCCGGAGAGTCCGACCACCGAAACCCTCCGGCAGATGTCGCGCGACTTCGACGTCCCCGACACCACTGCCGTCGGCAGCATCGTGGTGTCCAGCGACCGGGTCCTCGGCACCGCCGACACCGACTACTACCGCGACCTGGTATCGCGACTGGTGGCCGACAAGGACGACGTCGCCTACGTCCTCGATACCTACGGCACCCGCGGACTGGAGGACCTCGGCCTGAGCCCCGACGGGAAGGCCATCCACCTGATCGTGGCAACCACCGGGGACGTCGGCTCGACCCGCGCGCACCGCTCCACCGAGAACGTCCGTGCCGTGGTCGAAGAACTTCCTCGCCCGGCCGGGCTCGACGTACATTTCACGGGCGCCGCACCGACACTGTCGGATCTGTTCTCCGCCATCGACACCTCGCTGGCCATCATCACCGTGGTATCGGTCGTGCTGATCACGCTGCTACTGCTCGCCGTCTACCGGTCGCTCCTGACCGCGCTGATTCCCCTTCTCACCGTGGGCATTTCGCTGGCCGTGGCGCGGCCGGCCATATCGTGGCTGGGCGGACACGAACTGATGACGGTTTCGAACTTCACCATCGCGCTGGTCACCGCGATGGTGCTGGGCGCGGCCACGGACTACGGCATCTTCCTGCTGGCCAACTACCACGAGGGCCGACGACGAGGGCTGGGTGTCGACGACGCGGTGGCCCGCTCCGGCGCGCATACCGCAGGTATCGTCATTGCCTCCGCCCTGACCATTGCCGGGGCCGGAATGGCCATGATTTTCACCAAGATCGGGATGTTCCGCACCGCCGGGCCGCCCATCGCGCTCGCGATCGCGATAGCGGCGGCGGTCAGTCTGACGCTGACCCCCGCGGTCATGGCGCTGTGGGGCCGGCGCGGTTATGCCGAACCCCGACCCCTCGATGAACGACGCTGGCGCAAGCGCGGTGCGGCCATCATCCGCCGGGCCCCGGCCCTCGTCGCCGCATCGTTGGCGTTCCTGCTCGCCACCAGTTCAGTGCTGTTCACGTTCGAACCGAACATCGACGAGAACGCCATGCAGTTGCGCGCCACCGACAGCAAGCGAGGCTACGAGGCCGTCTACCGCCATTGGGGCGTCAACGAGGCAGCCCCGGAATTCGTCACCATCCGGGCTGACCACGACATGCGCAACACCAATGACCTGGCCGCGCTGGACCTGATCGCCATGTCCATCGGCAACCTTCCCCAGGTCGCCTACGTCCGCTCGATCACCCGGCCCGAGGGAAAACCCTTGCCCGAGACGGCCATCGGGTCTCAAACCGCGCAAGTCGGCGCCGGTCTGGCGGACGCCCACAATCGCGTCGAACAGGCCATACCGCAGCTGAAACGCCTGGCCTCAGGGGTCACCCAGCTGCACGACGGCTCCGCCGGCGCCGCCGAAAGGCTGCCCGAACTCGCCAAGGGCGCCCACGATCTCGTCACGCTCACCCGGAACCTGCTCGGCACCCTGGAATCCGCGAACCGGGTGGTCGACACCGTCTCTGACGGATCGCTCGATGTGTCCGCGGTCGTGCGCACCATGTCCGGCGCCACCGACGCACTGGAAGGTGCGGTGAACGAGATCGATGCCACCCGTGACAAATTGACCGTTCCCACGGCAGCCGTACACGCGGTGTTCGACCCACTCACGGCAGCCGACCCCGGCCCCGACTGCGCAGCGGACTGCATGCGCGCACGGCAGGCATTCGCCGACCTCAACGCGGCCACCGGCGGGAAGGCGCAGCTCGCGATCACCGGATTGACGCTCGCCGCCCCGCTGGTCCCCGAGCGCCCGGTGAGCACCGCGCTGGAAACGCTGCCCGACCTTCGCGCGGGCATCAAAGGCCTGCGGACCATGCTCGACCAGCTGGGCACCCGCACGCCCGAGCAGACGCGGGGTGATCTCAACCGGCTGATGTCCGGAATCAACGAACTGTCAACCGGTCTGGGCCAACTCACCACCGGGCTGGGCCAGGTCAAGTCCGGCACTGACACCATGATGGCGCTGACCACCGAACTCAGTGCGGGGCTCAACCGCGCGTCGGACTTCCTTCATCGGATGTCCGCCGACACGAGCACCGGCGCGGGCCGGGGTTTCTACCTGCCCGAGGAGGGCCGCGCGGACCGACGGTTCACCGCAGGTGAACGAATGCTCATCTCCCCAGACGGCCGCAGCGCCCGCATGATGGTGGTCTGGTCGGTCAACCCGTACGGCGCCGAGGCCATGGGCGCGGTGCCGGATGTCATCGCAGCGGCGAACAATGCCGCAACGGGAACCGTGCTGGAGCACGCCCAGATCAATTCGACCGGCCTGGCTTCGCTGTCCCAACGCCACCTCGACCAAACCTGGCGCGATTTCGCACTTTTCGGTGTCGTCGCGGTGGCAGCCGTGCTGCTGGTACTGATCGTGATGCTGCGCAGCCTGGTGGCGCCCGTGTTGATGATCGCCGCGGTCGTGCTGTCCTTCGGCGCCGCGGCCGGAATGTCGACCCTGATCTGGCAACACCTGATCGGCATCAGCCTGGACTGGTCGGTGTTCCCGGTGGCGTTCATGGCCCTGGTCGCCGTCGGCGCCGACTACAGCATGTTGTTCGCCGCCCGGATCCGCGAGGAATCCCACAGCGGAGTGACCAGCGGCATCATCCGAGGATTCGGCAGCACCGGCAGCGTGATCACCACCGCCGGAGTGGTTTTCGCGATCACGATGTTCGCCCTGACCAGCGGGACGGTGCTCAACCTGGTGCAGATCGGATCCACCATCGGCATCGGCCTGCTACTCGACATCACCGTGGTGCGGACCTACCTGGTTCCGGCCGCGATGAGCCTGCTGGGAGAGCGCATGTGGTGGCCGGCCCGCGCGTGACCCCCGCCTAGACAGCCGAAAGGCCAGTTATCGCACGCTTTTTCGCAACTTGCGTGCAATAACTGGCCAGTCGGTTCTGGAAAGGGTTAGGCCTCTTCGCTCAGGCGGTGCTTGAGAGCGTCGAACTCGTCCTTGATGCCGGTGGGCAGCTTCTCGCCGACGAACTCGAACCACTCTTCGATCAGCGGGAGCTCGGCCTTCCACTCCTCGGCGTTGACGGCCAGGGCCTCGTCCACGTCGGCGGGATCCACGTCGAGCCCGGACAGGTCCAGGTCCGCCGCGGTCGGCACGATGCCGATCGGCGTGCTCTTGCCGTCGGCCTTGTGCTCGATGCGCTCGACGGCCCACTTCAGCACGCGGCTGTTCTCACCGAAGCCCGGCCACAAGAAGCGGCCGTCGTCGCCACGGCGGAACCAGTTCACGAAGAAGACCGCGGGCATCTTGGACTCGTCGGCGTTCTTGCCGATGTTGATCCAGTGCTGGAAGTAGTCACCGACGTTGTAGCCCAGGAACGGCAGCATGGCCATCGGGTCGCGGCGCACGGTACCGACCTTGCCCTCGGCCGCGGCGGTCTGCTCGGAACCCAGAGTGGCTCCGATGAACACGCCGTGCTGCCAGTCGCGGGCCTGGGTCACCAGCGGGACCGTAGTCTTGCGACGCCCACCGAACAGGATGGCCGAGATCGGCACACCCTGCGGGTCGTCCCACTCCGGCGCCAGCGTCGGGCACTGGGAGATCGGGGTGCAGTAGCGCGAGTTCGGGTGCGCCGCTTTGGTTTCCGCCTCGCGCAGGTTCCAGTCCTGGCCCTTCCAGTCGATCAGGTGGTCGGGCTCGCCCTCCAGGCCTTCCCACCACACGTCGTTGTCGTCGGTCTTGGCGACGTTGGTGAAGACGGTGTTGCCCGCGGCAATCGTCTTCATCGCGTTCGGGTTCGAATCCCAGTTGGTGCCGGGCGCGACGCCGAAGAAACCGAACTCCGGGTTGACGGCGTAGAGGCGGCCGTCCTTGCCGAACCGCATCCAGGCGATGTCATCACCGACGGTCTCGGCACGCCAGCCGGGAATGGTGGGCTGCAGCATCGCGAGGTTGGTCTTGCCACAAGCCGACGGGAACGCCGCGGCGATGAAGTAGGCCTTGTTCTCCGGGGAGATCAGCTTGACGATCAGCATGTGCTCGGCGAGCCAGCCCTCGTCATGCGCCATGGCCGAGGCGATGCGCAGCGAGTAGCACTTTTTGCCCAGCAGCGCGTTACCGCCGTAACCCGAGCCGAAGCTCATGATCTCGCGGGTCTCCGGGAAGTGGGTGATGTACTTCGTGTCGTTGCACGGCCACGGCACATCCTTCTGACCGGGCTCCAGCGGTGCACCGATCGAATGCAGCGCCTTGACGAAGAAGCCGTCGTCACCGATCTTGTCGAGCGCGGCCTGGCCCATGCGGGTCATGGTGCGCATCGAGACCACGACGTACTCGGAGTCGGTGATCTCCACGCCGAGCTTGGGATCCTCGGCGTCGAGCGGACCCATGCAGAACGGCACCACATACATGGTGCGGCCGCGCATCGAACCGCGGTAGAGGTCGGCCAGGATCCCGCGCATCTCGGTGGGATCCATCCAGTTGTTGGTGGGGCCGGCATCGATCTCGCGCTCGGAGCAGATGAAGGTGCGTGATTCGACGCGGGCGACGTCGGACGGATCGGAGAGCGCCAGGTACGAGTTCGGCTGCTTCTCTTCGTTCAGCTTCTGGAAAGTGCCCGCCTCGACCAGGTGGGCCGCCAGACGGTCGTACTCCTCGGCGGACCCGTCGGCGAAAACCACCCGGTCAGGCTGAGTCAACTCTGCGACCTCCTGAACCCAGGCCAGCAGTCCCTGATGTTTCGTCGGTGCGGTGTCCAGACCCGGAATGGTCGCTGAGGTCATCAAATTCTCCTGCGTAGGTTTGTGTAACCCAACCCGCGTCACGACGCGATCACGGCTACCCCTTGGGTAGAGGTTAACGCGGGTGACATACCCACGGTGAACCAGTGGTATGTCCGATCACTCACAGGAACGATTCAGATCAACGTTATCAGCTGGTTACTCGTCAGTAGCATCGCTGTTGCCGTACAAATCGGCCCGGACCGCGTCCAGCGCGCGCTGTAGTGGCGGGATCCGCCGGTCCCGCTGAGCCGCCGCCCGCGCGGTGGCGATGGCATGTTCCCGCAGTTCGGCGTCCATCGCGGCGGTCTTCTCCGCCGCCGCGGCGCTGTCGGCTTCCTCCCGGGCCGCCTGCTCGGTGGTAAGTGCGGATTCCGCAGCGAGCACCCGCGTGGCGACGAGTTGTTCCACCGCCGAACGCAGCGTCGTGGTGATCTCGCCGACCCAACGATCCAGCACCGCCCGGTCGTGCAACAGCGCGCGGGTGCCGACCACCCAGACCGCCAGGAGCAGTCCCACCACCGCGCCGACCACGAGTCCGGCCACGGCCAGCCGCGGCGCCGCACCGACCAGCAGCCGGCTGACCGCCACCGCGACGCCCAGTCCGAACCCCGCACCCAGAACCAGCATCAGCCGGGTCTCGGGTGTGCGGGATTTCAGCGGTGGCGGCGGCAGGTGGGGCACCGCCGGCTGAGCCGGCAATCCAGTCACCGCCGGCTGAGCCGGCAATCCAGCTACCGCCGGCTGAGCCGGCAGCTCGGGCAGGGCCAGCTCCAGTTCTGTCGCGACGCCGCGTAGGTGTGCGGTGATGCCCTCGTCGACCTCGCCGACAACCTCGCCTGCGCGCTGACGGGCGTACTCCTCGAACGTCGCGATCCGGCGACGGCTGATGCCTGCGACATCCTCCTGCAGTTCGGTGCGAACCGAATTGCAGCGATTACGGGCGAAGTAGCCGAGTTGAACCCGGGCCTGCTGCATCTGACTGCGCAGCGCGATGCTGCGTTCGGTGCGGGTCAGCCTCCGGGCCCGGGCCACCTCTGCGCGACGCTCCCGCAGCACATCCACCCGCGCCTGGCGGTCCGCCCCCGACCCGTCGGCCTCGTAGCGGCCGATCACTGCTTCCAGGCGAGTTTCCCAGGCGCGCAACCTGTTCCGGCGAGCCATATCGGGATCGACCAACCGGCCGGACAGCAGGTCGACGAGTTCGTCGAGTTGCGGTTCGCCGAGATCGGGTGCCGCCGAAACCCCCACCCAGGGCATGCGCTCGTAGCGCTCGTCGCGTCCACTCAGGATCGCCGCGTCTGCGTCGCGTACGTCGCGCCAGTCGCGGTAGGCATCGATCTTGGACACCACACCGATCACCAGGTCGGTGTAGCGTGACGCCAAATCAACCAGGGCACAGTCGGATTCGGTGATCGGGGCGGCCGCCGAAACTACGAAGACGACGGCCGCCGGCGCCTCACCGGCGACCAGTTCGGTGGATTCCACGAACGTGGTCTGCGGCATCCGCTCCCGTAACGCCGCCATCACGCTGGTCGATCCGGCCAACCACGGACCGGCCACCAGCACCGCGTCGCGGGTCTCCACCCCCGGCGAGTTCAGGCCGGGATCGATCGCCGCCACCACGGCGTCAGCCGCCGCCACCGCATCCGCCACGGCCTCGTCCCGGGCCGTACCCACGTCGGTCATCGTTCCTTACCCGCCGCACCCAACAGTCTCAGTGACCCTCGCACAATGTCGTCGCCACAACTACGGTGCAGGGCATTCACCGGACCGTCACGGTAGCGCCGCCAGTGCCGGGCCCGGCACAGGTGGGCGTCACGGCCGGCGCCGGGATCCACCGTCAGCCCATCGGCCTGCACCACGTCCACTGCCGCGGCCATCAGCGCGATCACCGTCTCGTCGGCCGCCAGGAAGCGGCCCACGGCCGGACCGCCGACCGCGCGCAGCTCAGCCAGCGCCCACCGCACCCGTTGGTACCGGACCGAAGCGGCCGCAGTATCGATGTCCGCGACCACCCGGTCGACCCCACTGAGCCGCCGCAACAACTTCGGCAAGCTCTCGGCGGTTGCGCCACGGCTCAGCGCCAGCGTGGTGTGCGCGATCCCGAACCGGTCGAGACGGTTCAGGAGCTCGGCGCGCACCGGCCCGTCCACCCGGTGCGGAACAGAGACGAAGGCGTCCACCGACGTCAGGTCCGCGGGTTCGGCCGCCAGCAGTCGGAGTGCGTCTACCAGCGGCTCCGGCAGGACCGATCGGCTCAGCAGCGCGATCATCGGCGTCACCGGCACTCCGGCCAACTCCTGCAGACGTCTGGACCGGTGACGGGCGGTCGCGATAGGACCGCCGGGTCCGGACCCGGCCAGGTCGGCCTTGTTGAGGACGACGAGCGTCGGGCGTCCCGCCCGGTTCAACGCTGCGAGCAGGGCCTCATCCTCGGGTTTGAGCACCTCCGCGATGACGACGACCGTGACGTCGCCGCTTTCGGCGATCTCCAGACCTGCGCCGGCAAGTGCGTCCTCCACTGTGCTCACGCCGACGCCTCGACGTCCCCGCACACCCACCGTCAGGGGAGCCGTCACCCGCGCAACGATCTCCGCCAACCGCGCATCGCCGTCACGGTCGGCAAAGCGTGTGAGCTCGTCTGCGAAAATCTGGCGGCCTTCCCTACGCGGTGACGGGCGCAACCCCGGTGCCTCACGAAAAATCGTGACATGACCCGGACGGACTCGCGAACAGATGTTTGAGCCCTGGCAGCTGGAGGCAACTGTTGGGTATCAATCTCTACCACGATGCGGGCACACCGCCCCCGATAAGAGACCATGGACGGATGCACCCGTCCAGGTCCGACGTCGGTGGGCCGGCGTCGGCAGATGAGGCGGCCGACGTGCCGCCTGCCCAGCCGCACCGTTTTCCCCGGGTGACCAGCTTCCGCACCCGGCGGTCGACGCTGTCGCCCGCCCAGCAACAAACCTGGGAGCGGCTGTGGCCCGAGCTCGGCATCCAGGCCCGTGACGAGGACTCGCAACCGGTCGTCGACCTCGACACCACGGTCTGGTTCGGCCGCTCGGCCCCGCTGATCCTGGAGATCGGCTCCGGCACCGGTACCTCCACTCTGGCCATGGCCCAGGCCGAGCCCGATTTCGATGTCGTCGCGGTCGAGGTCTACCGCAAGGGCCTGGCCCAACTACTGAGCGCTATCGACCGCACCAACCAGACGTCGGCCCCCGTCACCAATATCCGCCTGGTCCGGGGGGACGGCGTCGACGTGCTCGAGCACATGTTCACCAGCGGGGCCCTGACCGCCGTCCGGGTGTACTTCCCGGATCCCTGGCCCAAGGCCCGCCACCACAAGCGCCGCCTGCTGCAGCCGGCCACGGTGGCCCTGATCGCCGACCGGTTGCGTCCCGGCGGAATCCTTCATGCGGCCACCGATCACGCGGGATATGCCGAGCACATCGCCGAGGTCGGCGACGCCGAGCCCCGGTTGCGCCGGGTCGAGCCAGGCGCGGCCCTGCCCGTCTCGGTCGAGCGTCCGGTCACCAAGTACGAGCGCAAGGCATTGGCCGGTCCCGACGTCACCGAGCTGGTGTGGGAGAAACTGCCATGAGTGTGACCGAAGACATGCACGACGACACCGCGCAGGTAGAGGCCCGATCGAGCGCAGGTTCCGACACGCCGGACGGCACGCCCGCACGCCGCGTGTTGCTGGTGTGGGATGCGCCGAATCTCGACATGGGGCTTGGCGCGATCCTGGGTGGCCGCCCGACGGCCGCGCATCGTCCCCGCTTCGACGCGTTGGGGCGCTGGTTGCTCGCGTACGCCTCTGATCTGGTCGCCGAAAGCGGCGATGACGGAGATGTCTCGCTGGAACCCGAAGCCACTGTCTTCACCAACATCGCCCCAGGTAGCGCCGATGTGGTGCGCCCATGGGTGGAAGCGTTGCGTAACGTGGGTTTCGCCGTCTTCGCAAAACCGAAGATCGACGACGACAGCGATGTCGACAGCGACATGCTCGACCACATCGCCCTGCGTCGCAGCGAGGGACTGGCAGCAGTTCTGGTTGCCTCGGCTGACGGACAGGCGTTCCGGCATCCACTCGAAGAAATAGCCCGTGAGGGCACCCCGGTGCAGGTGCTCGGATTTCGCGAACATGCGAGCTGGGCGTTAGCGTCGGATACCTTGGAGTTTGTCGACCTGGAGGACATTCCTGGTGTGTTCCGGGAACCGTTGCCACGGATCGGCCTGGACTCGCTGCCCGAGCAGGGAGCATGGCTGCAGCCGTTCCGGCCGCTGTCCTCGCTACTGACCGCACGGGTATGACAACTGAAGACCTTCGTCGAAGCCATGCGCGGGTCACCACAAGTTTTGAAGCGAAATGTTAAAGCGTTAGGAGCCTAAGTGTTCGCCTGGTGGGGTCGAACGGTGTACCAGTTCAGGTACATCGTCATCGGTGTCATGGTGGCGCTGTGCCTAGGTGGCGGCGTCTACGGCGCCAGTCTCGGAGAGCACGTCACCCAGAGTGGTTTCTACGACGAGGGCAGCCAGTCGGTCCAGGCGTCGCTGTTGGGCGACGAGGTCTACGGCCGCGATCGAACCAGCCACGTTGTCGCGATCCTGACGCCGCCGGATGACAAAAAGGTCACCGACAAGGCGTGGCAGAAGACGGTCACGGAAGAACTCGACAAAGTCGTCGCCGACCACCCGGACCAGGTCCAGGGTTGGGTCGGCTGGCTGAAGGCGCCTGACGTCGCCTCGCTCGCCGCGATGAAGACCGAGGACGGACGTCACACCTTCATCAGCGTCCCCCTCAAGGGCGACGACGACGACGCGATCCTGAAGAACTACCAGGCCGTCGAACCCGATCTGCAACAGGTCAACGGCGGCGACATCAAACTCGCCGGCCTCAACCCGCTGGCCAGCGAACTGACCGGCACCATCGGCACCGACCAGAAACGGGCCGAGCTCGCGATCGTGCCCTTGGTGGCAGTCGTGCTGTTCTTCGTCTTCGGCGGTGCGGTTGCCGCCGCCCTCCCCGCGATCATCGGCGGCCTGACCATCGGCGGTGCGCTGGGCATTCTGCGGTTCACCGCCGAATTCGGACCGGTGCACTTCTTCGCCCAGCCCGTCGTGACGATGATGGGCTTCGGTATCGCCATCGACTACGGCCTGTTCATCGTGAGCCGGTTCCGAGAGGAACTCGCCGAGGGTTATGACACCGAGGCCGCAGTACGAAGATCGGTGATGACCTCCGGCCGAACCGTGGCGTTCTCCGCGGTGATCATCGTGGCGTCCTCGCTGCCACTGCTGCTGATCCCGCTCGGGTTCCTGAAGTCGATCACCTACGCGATCATCGCCTCGGTCATGTTGGCGGCATTCCTGTCGATCACGGTGCTGCCGGCCGTCCTGGCCATCCTCGGACCCCGCGTCGACGCCCTGGGCGTCACCACGCTGCTGAAGATCCCGTTCCTGGCCAACTGGCCGTTCTCCCGCCGGATCATCGACTGGTTCGCCGAGAAGACCCAGAAGACCAAGACCCGCGAAGAAGTCGAGCAAGGGTTCTGGGGCCGACTGGTCAACATCGTGATGAAACGGCCCATCGCCTTCGCCACCCCGATCTTGGTCGTGATGACCCTGCTGGTCCTTCCGATCGGCTCGCTCACGCTCGCGGGTATCAGCGAGAAGTACCTGCCGCCGGACAACGCGGTGCGCCAGTCGCAGGAGCAGTTCGACAAGCTCTTCCCCGGGTTCCGCACCGAACAGATCACCCTGGTGATGCAGCGCCAGGACGGTGAGCCGATCACCGACGCCCAGATCGCCGACATGCGGGCCAAGGCGATGACCGTCTCGGGCTTCACCGATCCGGACAACAATCCGGACGCCATGTGGAAGGAACGCGCGGCCACCGACAGCGGTTCGAAGGACAAGTCGGTCCGGGTGATCCAGAACGGCCTGGTCAACCGTGGCGACGCGGCGACGAACATTTCGGACCTCCGGGCCCTGCAGCCCCCACATGGCATCGACGTGTTCGTTGGTGGCACCCCCGCCCTGGAACAGGACTCGATCCACAGTCTGTTCTCCAGATTGCCGCTGATGGTGACGATCCTGGTCATCACCACCACGGTGCTGATGTTCCTGGCGTTCGGATCGATCGTGCTACCGGTCAAGGCCGCGTTGATGAGTGCCCTGACGCTCGGTTCGACGATGGGCATCCTGACCTGGATGTTCGTCGACGGCCACGGGTCAGGGATATTGAACTACACGCCACAGCCACTGATGGCACCGATGATCGGTCTGATCATCGCGGTGATCTGGGGTCTGTCCACCGACTACGAGGTGTTCCTGGTCTCCCGCATGGTGGAGGCCCGAGAACGCGGCATGTCGACCGCCGAGGCCATCCGCATCGGTACCGCGACCACCGGTCGCCTCATCACCGGTGCCGCCCTGGTGCTGGCGGTGGTGGCCGGTGCGTTCGCCTTCTCCGACCTGGTGATGATGAAGTACCTGGCGTTCGGTCTGCTCATCGCACTTCTGTTGGACGCCACGGTCATCCGTATGTTCCTGGTGCCGGCCATCATGAAGCTGCTCGGCGACGATTGCTGGTGGGCTCCGCACTGGATGAAACGCATCCAGGAGAAGCTCGGCCTCGGTGAGACCGAACTGCCCGACGAGCGCAAGCGCCCGATGGCGCAGGACTCCGGCGAGGACCCCCGCGCACTGGCCGGTGCCGGTGCCCTGCCGGCACCACCGCGGCCCCACGATCCGACGCACCCGGCGGCCGAACCGATGCGCCCGCTGATGCCTCGGACCAACGCCCCCTCGGCTGCGGGCACCGCCCGTATCACCCCGCCGCAGCGGCAACCCGAGCAGCAGCCACCGCAGCCCAGCCAGGAGCCGTCCACCACCCGGTTCGCCATGGCCCGTAACGCCGTGCGCAACGCGGTGAACACGGCCGTCAACACGGTCAACACCGCGACCGGCAACACCAACGCCAACACAGAGCGCACCCCGCAGCCGCCGGCGGGACGGCCTGCCGGAGGTCCGGCGGGACCTCCGCAGCGCGAAGATCGCGAGATCGAGTCGTGGCTGGGTGCATTGCGTGGCGGCCCGGCCAAGGGTGGTCCGTCCAACGGCACCCCGCCGCCCCCCCCCGAGC